>NZ_JBSHAF010000029.1:47307-121877 GCF_053611365.1 Streptomyces sp. NPDC054813
GGGCGCCCGGGGGGGGGGCGGGCGCGGCGGGGGTTCTTCGTGGGGGGGGGCGGTGTGGGGGGGGGGGGGGGGCGGGGGGGGCGGGCGCCCCGGCCCCCCCCCCCCCCCCCACCACCGCACACCTGTCCGGCAGACCACAGGTATCCGTTCAGGGTGTGTCAGATGACCATCCTGGTGGGCGTTCCGCCCGCTTCACGAACATCCCGCCAACTCTCTGTTCCGGCCGAACTTTCCGACGGCCACGAGCATCTCAGCGCCGGTATCGCCGTGCCGGGGGTGGCGCGTGACGGTTCGGCCAAGACACCGGAGGAGCTCTGCCGGTCCCCCTCCTGATGCACGGCAGCGGTCCGCGGCCTGAACCACGTCGGTAAGGGCCCCCTCTTCGACGGTTCAACTCAGGTGGCCGCCGATGAGGTCGGCGAACTCGTCGGGCGTGGCGAGCCGGATGCCGAGTTGTTCGGCCTTGGCACGCTTGGAGCCCGCGTTCTCGCCGGCGACGACGAGGGTGGTCTTCTTGGAGACGCTGGAGGAGGAGCGTCCTCCGGCCCTTTCGATGAGTTCGTTCATCTCGTTGCGGGAGAGCTTCTCCAGGGTTCCGGTCATCGCGCCGGTGACGACCACGGTCATGCCGGCCAGGGGACCCTCCTCCGCCGCAGCGCCGGACGCCGCGCTGTCGCCGTCGGGGCTCGCCACCTCGCCGGGGACGGGCGGGGTGGCACCGGGCTCGGTCATATTGACGCCTGCGGCGGCGAGCTTGTCGATGAGCGGGGCGAGTTCGGCCAGTTCGGCGACGATCGAGGGTGCTTTCTCCGTACCGATGCCGTCGACCTGCTGCATCGCCTCGGCGTTGGCAGCACGGATGTTGTCCATGGTGGCGAAGTGGCGGGCGATGCGCCGGGACATGGAGCGGCCGGTGCCGCGTACCCCGAGGGCGCACAGGACTCGCGACAGCGGCTGCTGTTTGGCCTTGGTGATCGCGGCGAGGAGGTTGTCGGTGCTGGTGGCACCCATCCGCTCCAGGCCGAGGAGCTGCTCGCGGGTGAGGGTGAACAGGTCGGCGAGCTCGGTGACGAGGCCGGTGTCTACGAGCTGGACGACCCGGGTGTGGCCGAGGCCTTCGATGTCGAGCTGGTCGCGGCCGGCGGCGTAGGCGAGGGAGGCGACCAGGTGGCAGTTGCGGCCCTGCGTGCACCGCCAGCGTTCCTGGCTCTTGTCGATGTCCGATCCGCAGCGCGGGCAGGTCTCGGGGAAGGCGATGGGCTGTTCCTCGCCGGTTCGCAGATGGGCGACGGGGGCCTGGATGCGGGGGATGACGTCGCCGGCGCGGTGGACCATGACCTGATCGCCCAGGCGCAGGTCGCGTCGGGTGATGTCGGCCGGGTTGTGCAGGGTGGCGTAGGTGATGGTGGAGCCGTCGATGACGACCGGTTCGAGGACGCCGCGTGGAGCGATGATCCCGGTGCGGCCGACGTTCCACTCCACCTCCAGCAGTCGGGTGATCTTCTCCACGGCCGGGAGCTTGTAGGCGATCGCCCATCTCGGGGCGCGCGAGCCGGAGCCCGCGGCCTGCTGGTCGGCGGCGAGGTCGGCCTTGATGACGATGCCGTCGATCCCGAACGGCAGCCCGGCACGGACCGCGGCGATCTCCTGCACCCGGGCGAGGACCTGCTCCACGGTCTCGGCGACGGTGTCCGGGACGGCGGTGCGGGCGCTGGTGTGCACACCGAGCTTGGTGACCAGGTCCATCAGGTCGCTGTGCGCGGACGCGGACAGCTGCTCGGCCGGCACCGGGTCGGTGTCGGGCAGGGGCAGCAGTCCGTAGCCGAAGAACGTCATGGGCACGGTGTAGAGGCGCTCTTTGGCCCGCAGCGTGCCCGCCGCGGCGTTGCGCGGGTTGGCGAACGGCAGCCCGCCATGCTGGGTGCGCACCTCGTTGGCGTACTCGAACTGGACGGTCGTCATGAGGACTTCGCCGCGCACCTCCACGGTGACCGGCTCGGCCAGCTGCTCGGGCAGTCCTTCGATGGTGCCGATCGCGTGGGAGACGTCCTCCCCGGCCGTCCCGTCGCCACGGGTGATCAGCCGGGTCAGGCGGCCGCCGGTGTAGCGGGCGGCGATCGCGAGTCCGTCGAGCTTCGGCCCGACGTGGAAGCGGGCGACCTCGTGCCCGACACGGCGGGCCAGCGAATCGGTCCAGGTGGTGAACTCCTGGGCGGAGAACACGTTGTCCAGGCTCAGCATCGCCACCGTGTGCGGGACATCGCCCTCCGCCGTGCCGCCGGCCACCTTCCCGGTGGGGGAGTCGGGCAGCACCTGCTCGGGGTGCCCGGCCTCGTACGCGGCGATCGAGCGCACCAGCCGGTCGTAGGCGTCGTCGTCCAGCGGCGACGTGCCGCCGGCGTAGTACGCGGCCGCCGCCCCGACGGCCTCCTCGACCGCCTGCGCGTAGGCGGCGGTATCCACGATCTCTGCTGCAGGTGTCGTCATGTCCCGCATCTTGCCGTCCACCACTGACAACGGGACCGGACGTGAAGAATCAGGACGTCAGCTCTGAATCCTGCGCAGGTACTGGGTGAGGGTTCGGCCAGGAATCGACCCCGAGGGAACACGGCCGGCGGGGATGCCTCCCATGGCCTCGTAGAAAGGCTCAGCGTTCGGGTCCGCGTCGATGGTGAACTGGGTGAATCCCAGCGCCTCGGCGGTCTCGACCGCATGAGTGAACAGCAGACGGCCGATGCCCTGCCCGATCGCGTCCGGGTCGACGAACATCATGCCGAGGACACCCTGCGGCGGCTCACCCTCGAAGGTCGTGAAGCCGACGATGCTGCCGTCTCGCTCCGCGACAGCCGTCCGGCGGCCGGCGAGCTCTGGCCCTCTGAGCGTGAGCTCCTCCCGACACGATGCGAGAAACTCGGCGTCATACCCCCAGTGGGCCTTCGAACGAAGCGCCAGATCAGACAAGAAGCGCGCTTCCTCATCCCGGGCCGGCCGGATCGAGATCGTCACTCAGCACCTCCACGGAGCCGTCGTCATCACCTCATGATCCACCCACGCGATTGCGGGGAACGGACGATCCAGGGAACGCATCCGCGGATTTCAGACAGGCACTGAGCTTGACGTTTCACGTGTCGAGCTGAGCAGTACTTCGGCCTTTCCTGTGGCCGGGCGGTGTACTCGGCTTTGCGGGTGGTGTCTCCCGAGTTCGTGACATGCACATTGCGATCACATGGCAGGCCGCCCAGAAGGCTGGCGTTGAACGTGATCACAGCCGAAGAATCATTCGTGGTCGGCCCACTCACCCGATACGGAAAGAGCAGGGCCGCGGAACACAAGTACCGCCGCCTCAGCCAGGGCGGTGTGTTCATGTCCGTCAGAAAGCGTCAGGCCCATGTCCAGACCCGGCACACCTTCGCCGGCCCTGCGTGCGGCTACCGCCGCCGCATTCCGTTCCTGCAGGAAGGCGGGCTCGTGGTCCGCCATGTGATACGCAAGGCCGCAGGGTGGCTGGCCATGATCGTGGTCGCCACCAATGTGACATACCTGCTTGCCGCGTGGTTCCTCGACCCGAGGTCCAACTACCGGGGGCTGCGGCCGGTCCGTACGGAGGAACAGATTGATCGGTCTCTGGCACCGTACAACCTGGATCCGCGGGTCCCTTTGGCGGACCGGTGGTGGCACTGGTTCAGCGACGTGGTCCTGCACTTCGACTGGGGGAAGTCCCCGGTCGGGGCGTCGGTCAATTCGGAGATAGGTTTCCGGGTCGTGGTCAGTGGCCAGTTGGTCACCGCGGCCACGTTGCTGTCCGTGGTGGCGGGTGTGGCGCTCAGCGTGTTCACCGCCTCCCGCCAGTACGGGTGGTGGGACCGCATCACCCAGCTTCTCTCCGTGTTCCTGTTCAACGTCCCGACGGCTGTCGCGGCGCTGGCAGTCGTCTTCGCCGGGATCTGGCTGAACCAGCACCTCGGATGGCGCTTCCTGTACGTCGCCGGGGAGAAGTCGCCGACCGTCACCGGACTGTGGCCGACGATCGCCGACCGGTTCCAGCACCTCATCCTGCCGACACTGTGCCTGACTCTGCTGGGCTATGTCGGCTATCACCTGACTCAGCGTTCGCTGCTGCTGGACACCATCAACTCGGACTACGTACGCACCGCCCGCGCCACCGGGCTGACACGCGCCCAGGCGATCCGCCGGCATGCGCTGCGCGCCTCGCTGATCCCGACCGCCACGTCGGTGGCATTCAGCATCCCGGCCATCTTCACCGGCGCGGTGATCACCGAGACCGTCTTCGGCTGGAACGGTATGGGCCAGTACTTCATCCAGACCATCGGCAAGAACGATGTGCACGGCGCCGTCGCTGTTGCCGCGTTCGGAGCCGCCATGACAGCGATCGGTGCGGTCCTGGCCGACATCGCGGTCGTCCTCCTCGACCCCAGGGTCAGGGTGAGCTGACATGACGACCACGGTGCCTCCTCTGCCCGAGCCGCTCGATCCCGGCGCGGTGGACCGTACGCTGACACCCCGTCTGGGCAGCGGCCGTCTGTACCTGCGGCGGTTCGCCCGCAACCGTCCGGCCCTGCTCGGAGTGGCGCTTTTCGTGCTGCTGGTGCTCTTCAGCGTGTTCGGTGGTGTGTTCACGCACTTCGCCTACACCGATGTGGACTTCACCGCGCTCACCCAACCGCCGAGCTCGACGCACTACTTCGGCACCAACCAGGGTGGCAACGATGTCTACGCCGAGGCCGTGCACGGCCTCCAGCGCTCCCTGGTGATCGCGGTCAGCGTCTCGGTGCTGACGATCGTGCTCGCCGCGGTGATCGGTTCGGGCGCGGCGTACTTCGGCGGCCGGGTCGAGAAGCTGACCTTGATGGTCATCCACTTCCTGCTCGTCGTGCCGTCGTTCTTGATCCTGGCTCTGGTCTCGCATCGCCTTGCCGGGGACTGGCGGGTGCTCATCCTGGTGCTGACCGTCTTCGGCTGGATGTCGACGGCGCGGGTCATCTGGTCCGTCTCCACATCCCTTTGCGAGAGGGACTACGTGCTCGCTGCCGAGTTCATGGGGGTGGGGCCGTGGCGGATCGTCATGCGGCACATCATTCCCAACCTCGGTTCCCTGCTCATCGTCAACCTGACACTGGGAGTCGTCGCCACCGTGCTCAGTGAAACCGCCCTGTCCTTCCTCGGTTTCGGGGTGCAGCCACCGGACGTGTCACTGGGCACGATGCTCGCCGACGGATCGGGCACGATCACCAGTGCGCCGTGGTTGTTCGGCTACCCGGCCGCTCTGGTGGTGCTGCTGACGGTGTCGATGACGCTTGTCGGAGACGGACTGCGTGACGCCTTCGACCCCACGTCGACCACCGGGGCGCTCGGGGGCCGGCGATGACGTTGGCAACCCCCGGGATGCATCCGGCGGCAGATCCCGCGGCAACGGCGCCGGTGCTGTCCGTGCGGGACCTGAGCGTCTCCTTTCCTTCCGAGGCCGGACCTGTCCAGGCCGTACGCACAGTGAGTTTCGACGTCCTGCCCGGACACACGCTCGGCATCGTCGGCGAGTCGGGGTCGGGCAAGTCCGCGACGGCAATGGGCATCATGGGGCTGCTGCCGGAGGCCGCCCGCGTGTCGGGCCGGGTGCTGCTGGGCGGCCGTGATCTGGTCGGGCTCAACGACAGACAGCTGTCCGCGGTGCGCGGCAAGGACATCGGCATGGTCTTCCAGGATCCGCTGTCCGCGCTGACCCCGATCTTCTCGGTCGGCAGGCAGCTGTCCGACGCGCTACGGGTGCACCAGGACCTGACGAAGCAAGCCGCGTGGATCCGGGCGGTTGAGCTGCTGGACCTGGTCGGAATCCCCGACCCGCACCGCAGTGTGCGGTCGTTCCCGCACGAGTTCTCCGGCGGCATGCGCCAGCGCGTCGTGATCGCACTGGCGATGGCGAACTCGCCGAAGGTCATCGTCGCCGACGAACCGACCACCGCCCTTGATGTGACGGTACAGGCCCAGATCCTGGACGTGCTGCGGACCGCTCAGGCCGAGACCGGTGCGGGCGTGGTGCTGATCACCCATGACCTGGGGGTGGTCGCCGGGTACGCGGACGAGGTCGCCGTGATGTACGCGGGCCGGATCGTGGAGCAGGCGACCGCGAAAGAGCTGTTCGGGCGTCCGACCATGCCGTACACGATCGGGCTGCTGGGCGCGGTGCCACGTCCCGAGGCACGGCTGGAGCGGCCACTGGTGCCGATCGGAGGCGAGCCGCCGTCACTGGTGGGGCTCTTGGCAGGGTGTTCCTTCGCGGATCGCTGTCCCGCCGTCGTCGACCGCTGCCGCACACAGGAACCCGTGCTCGCCACGGTCCCCGGGCACGGGCAGGTCGCCTGCCTGCGCGCCGACGAAATCGCCGACGGCACGCTGGCGGCGGACGCGCTCTTCCCGACCGCAACGGACACCGAAGGGCCCGGCCGCAGTCGGAGCGTCTCGGGCGAGACAGTGCTGCGGGTCACAGGCCTGGCCAAGACGTTCCCGGTCACCAAGGGAGCGCTCCTCAAACGCCGTGTCGGCACGTTGCACGCGGTCAGCGACGTCAGCTTCGAACTGCGGGCCGGTGAGACGCTCGGTCTGGTGGGCGAGTCCGGCAGTGGCAAGACCACCACGCTGCTGGAGATCATGCGGCTCAGGCAGCCGGAGAGCGGCTCGATCGAGATCGCGGGCACGAACGTGGCCGCTTCGGGCTCCGCCGAACAGACTCGAGCACTGCGCCGCGCGGTGCAGCTCGTCATGCAGGACCCCATGGGCTCCCTCGACCCACGGCTGCCCGTCTTCCAGCTGCTCGCCGAACCGCTCCAGGCCGTGGGCACGGACCGGGAGACGATCCGGGCCCGGGTGAGCGAACTCCTGTCCCTGGTAGGGCTGGACGCATCAGTGGCGGACCGCTTTCCGGGGGCCCTCTCGGGCGGGCAGCGCCAGCGCGTCGGCATCGCACGAGCGCTGGCAACCGAGCCGCGGATCGTGGTCCTGGACGAACCCGTGTCCGCCCTGGACGTATCCGTGCAGGCCGGCGTCATCAACCTGCTCGGCAAGCTCAAGCGTGACCTGGGCCTGGCGTATCTGATCGCCGCGCACGACCTCGCGGTGATGCGCCACGTGTCCGACCGCATCGCCGTCATGTACCTGGGACACATCGTCGAGACCGGTGACACCGAAGAGCTCTTCGCGCACGCCAGGCACCCGTACACCGAAGCGCTGCTGTCGGCGATTCCGGTACCCGACCCGCAGCTGGAACGCTCCCGGGACCACATCGTGCTGGAGGGCGAGCAGCCCAGTGCGTCGCGTCTGCCGCAGGGCTGTGTCTTCGTCGACCGCTGTCCGCTGCACCGGCTGCTCGACGACGGGCTGCGGCAACGATGCCGCACCGAACGGCCCTCCCTGGGCACCGCGGTTGCCGGCTCCGGCCACAGCTACGCCTGTCACGCACGCTGACGGGCTCCTTCCCCAGCACGACGCCGCGCCGTGCGGCGTCGCCCCGCCCCACAGAGAAACGGATCCCCCATGCGACCGAGAATCGCCCCGGCCTCCGCGCTCGTCGTGGCTCTTGCCCTTACCGCCACTGCCTGCAGTTCCTCCGGAACCGATGCGCCGGACGCCGGGAAGGCGGCCAAGGGCACGACACCCTCGGTCGCCTCGGCGAAGGTCGACTACAACCCCCAGCCGTACAGCGACATCAAGGACGGAGGCACCTACACCACTCCCGGCACCTTCGACGACCAGGGCAACCCGTTCAACGCCAACGCCACCCTCACCGCCACACGCGTGTGGTTCTGGTACAACCCCGACGTCATCACCTACTCGCCCACCGGCGACGTCCAGTACAACCCGGACTACCTCAGCGACGTCAAGGTCACCGTCACCGGCGGCAACCAGCGCGTGGTCCTCACCCTCAACCCCAAGGCCACCTACAACGACGGCACCCCGATCGACTGGCGGGCCGTCAAGGCGACCTGGCAGGTCAACAACGGCTCGAACAAGGACTACAACGCCAGCAACACCGAGGGCTACCGGAACATCACCGCCGTCACCCGCGGCGCCGACGACAAGCAAGCCGTCATCGACTTCAAGGGCGTCGACCCGTGGTGGTCAAGCCTGTTCACGACCTTCCTCAACCCCAAGGCCGCCACGGTCGCCAACTTCAACGACGCCTACGTGAAGAAGGCGCATCCCGAGTGGGGCGCCGGCCCCTACACCGTCGGCACCTTCGACACGAAGAGCGGCAACCTCACCTTCGTCCGCAACCCGAAGTGGTGGGGCAAGAAGGGCAAGCTCGACAAGCGGATCTACGTCAACCTGGACTCGGACGCCGCGATCAACGCGTTCAAGAACGGCCAGGTCGACTACGCCTCCACCGGCAGTGCCGAGGGCGTGAAGCAGATCAGCGGCGTCAACGGCACCGAAATCCGCCGTGGCGGCAGCCCCTTCGAGTACTCGCTCTACGTCAACTCCAAATCGGCAGCCCTGAAGGACGTCCAGGTACGCAAGGCACTGCTGGAGAGCATCGACAGAACACAGATCGCCAAGATCCAGTTCCAGGGCCTGGACTACTCCGAGCCACTCCCCGGTTCGGCACTGCTCTACAGCTTCCAGAAGGGCTATTCGGACAACGTCTCTTCCGTGATCAAGTACGCGCCTGACGACGCCAAGAAGATCCTGGACTCCGCCGGCTGGAAGGCCGGCGGCAACGGCATCCGCGAGAAGGACGGCGCCAGACTCACGGTGGGCTACACCCTGCTCGGCGACGACCCACTGGACAAGGCCACGGCCAACGCGTTCGCCGCGATGCTGAAGCCGGTCGGCATCCAGGTCGACATCAAGAAGGCCGACGAAGCGGACTTCGCCAAGATCCTCAGCGACCGTGACTTCGACCTCTTCTTGTCCGGCAACCGTTCCACGGACCCCTTCGGCGCCCGCTACCTCTACCAGTTCTACGGCACGGACAGTGACTCCAACCTGACCGGCACCGGAACCCCGGAGCTGGACAAGGAGATCCACGCAGCGTCCCAGATAACCGACCCCAGCAAGCAGACTGCCCAAGCCAATGCCATCGAGCGCAAGGAACTGGCGCAGTACGCCTTCCTGCCGCTGTTCAGCGGTCCGTCCATCTACGGTGTCAAGAAGGGCCTGGCCAACGTCGGCGCCACGATCTTCGGCACCCCTCTGCCGGAGACCGTAGGCTGGCAGAAGTAACTTCACGGGAGAGGTCGGGAATCCAAAGAGGGCTCCGACCCGTACCGGTGGGCACATAGAGCAGGTCGTGACGGGGCTGCGCGCGGTCTCGACGGGCTGTTGGCCGCTCCTCCGCCTGAAGGCAGAAGATGCCCGGCTCGGGCCGCCTGCTGAGGCAACGCCTCAGCAGGCCTCGCGCCCTCGCCACCAGCCAGGTTCAGACGGGCTTGGAACAGCATCTCACCTGTCGTGTTCCGCATCCGGCCGCCCTGTCCACGGACGGCCGGCTCCGCCTCTGATCACTCCGTGGCGGCGGCGAGGGCGGCCAGCTCGCGGTTGACGGCGGCTTGGTGCGCCTCAGCGTCCAGGCGCGCCTTCTTCGGGCTCCAGCGGCCCGCCATCACGAAGACGAAGGGCAGGAAGAGCACCTGGCCGCCGACGCAGATCCACCACCAGGTGCGCCATTCGCCGGGCCCGTCCTTCGACGCCTTCTGGACCTTGGCGCCGTACTCCTGCAGCAGCTTCAGCTGCGGCGCCGCCTTCTGCACGACGGCGAGGTTCTCCGGGCCGACCTCCTTGGCGGCGCGGGCGCCCAACGCGGGCGGCACGGTGGCCGGGGTGTACTTGTTCAACTCGGCGAAGATATCCGGGTGCGCGTTGACGATGGCCAGCGCGGGCGCCGCCTGCGCCGAGGCGACCTTGACCTCGGCGCCGTGCTCCACGAGCGGGGTGACGGAGGTGACCAGTACCGGGATGAAGGCCGCGGAGACGGCGACCACGATGCGGACCGTCCAGCCCCACACCGCCAGACCCGCCGCGGTCGCAGCCGGGTTGTGCTTCTCCACCGTCTCGGTGAAGCTCGCCATCCAGGGCGCGTAGGCGATGCCGCTGAAGACGCCGATGCCGATGAACAGCCAGGCGAAGGTGTAGTAGTCGGTCGTCAGATGGGTGGCGCGGGTGGCGAAGAGCGAGGTCACCACGACGGAGCCGACCGCACCGACGATCATGAAGGGCTTGCGCACCTTCAGCCGGTCCGAGAGCAGGCCGACCAGGACCAGGGCGATGGCGTTCGCCCCCCAGTACCAGTTGGCCAGCGCGTTGGTGCGCTGCTCGCTGTAGCCGAAGACGGTCGAGAAGTAGACGACGAAGTTGCCGACCGCCGCGTAGTAGAGCAGCAGGAACACGGCGATGGCGAAGGCCGAGCCCAGCACGTCCAGGCGCATCATCTGCCGCCACTC
Source organism: Streptomyces sp. NPDC054813 (assembly GCF_053611365.1). Taxonomy (NCBI): domain Bacteria; kingdom Bacillati; phylum Actinomycetota; class Actinomycetes; order Kitasatosporales; family Streptomycetaceae; genus Streptomyces; species Streptomyces sp. NPDC054813. The sequence goes on from NZ_JBSHAF010000029.1 coordinate 57,759, forward strand.
GCCGCGGCGTACCGCCTCGGTGTCCAGCCCCTTGGCGCGGGCCTCGATCAGCGCCCGGTCCCGCAGCGTCACCATGATCTGGTCGCGCAGCGCCGGGGACAGCTCGCGCAGCGCGAAGACCGCGACGACGAAGACGACGAACCCGGCGATCGCCGAATAGCGCAGTTCGTCCTGCCAGGTGGCGCTGTCGAGGGTGTTGCTGGTGACGGTGGTGACCACCAGGGAGCCGATGACCGGGCCCATCGTCCAGTACCCCATCGCGGTGGCCCGGCCGAGCTGCGGGGAGAAGTCCCTGATCAGTGCGGGGGTGGCGACCAGCACGATGCCCTCGATGAAGCTGACGAGCGCGAAGAGCACCAGATAGGTGGTCTTGTTCGCCGCGTTCGGCAACCCGAAGAAGACCAGCAGCGCGGCGATCAGCAGCCCGTAGACCACCAGATTCGCCCGGCCCCAGCGGTCCGCCAGACCCGCCACGAGCGAGGCGAAGGCCCCGACCGCGTTGCCGATCACCGAGACCCAGATGAAGTAGCGGTACGTCATACCGAAGTGCGTGATGATCGACGTCGCCACCGCGTACTGGATGTACAGCATGTAGTACAGGACGACAGTGGTGACGACCACGATCGCGAGATAGACCATACGGCGAACGGTGGGCGGGTAGTCCGCCAGTTCGCGGCGGTACAGCCAGGCCAGCGGGCCGCGGGGGTCCGCGGAGGGCGCAGCGGGCGCGGGTCTGTCGGCGTCGGACGGTGTCGTGGCGGCGGACATACGGCTCCTCCCAGGGATACCCGGAACCGGGTGTTCGCATCGGTGTGACGAGCATGCGCGGAGCCCGGCTCCGAGAGCGTGGGCAGAGGCTAGTACCGACTAGTCGGTACGCCTAGAGGGTCTGCACAAGATCATGCACCGGGTTCATCCCGGGCCGCCGAAGGTGCGGGTGCAGAACACTCAGGACCCGACGCCCCCTGCGGCGTCCGCGAACTCATCGGCAATCTCGTCGTCTACGCAACCGCTGCTCAGGCAGACTGCCATCCTTGATTCGTGACCGCACGGGGTGAGGCAACACTGGAGTTGGCGCACTACTACCCGGGATGGATCTGGCACCACGGTGCCGTAGAGCACATGAAGAGCCTGCTGCTCTTCTTCGATGGATACGTCCTGTTGCTCCCGGAGGAGCACTTCAACGAGACCGTCGCAGGCGAGGAAAGTCTGGCGGTCCCATTGCGCGAGGCAGGACTGCTTCACAATGTCGACCCGGCTACCTGGCTCGACCACGACACCGCCAGGACCATTCGTGCGGCCGCCGAGCAGGTCATTGGACCTCACGGACGCCCTCGGCTGAGAAGCGCCCTGACCAGGAAGCACTTCATCTCGCCACGGGAGGACCCAGAACGAATCCTGCAGGGGATGATCAGCTCAGGATCCGTGACCAGGAAGCGCCCAGATCTAGGCCCGGACATGGTCGAGATGCCCGCGCGCGTGAGATCCGCTGTCCTGCTGACGCTGGCGCTCAGAGCAAGTGAGCGAGTGTCCGAGCACCGGATCCACCTAGTCGCAGGCCGCCCGGCACAGAGTGTAAGTCGAGAGGACTATCCCGTGCTTACACGCGCTGGGTCGACTGGCCGGCTTGTCCACAAGGACATCGTGGACGTGGGAATCGACCTGTCGCGGGTGCCTGTGGACGAGATACTGGGATTCCGCCGAGAGCACGGCAAGGCCTACCGGCACTACGCACGAGGACTTCGTGAATTCGTCGCTGCTCTGGAGAGAGCAGACGCGACTGAGCAGGAACGCCTCCTACGAGATCGCAGCGAGGAGATAGCGGACTCCGCCTCGGACCTGCGGCGTGCCCGTCGAGGCTGGGGCCGCCCCGTCGCATCCCTGGCACTGGCTGGTGCGGGAGCGGCATGGACACTGCATCAGGCGGACATCACGGGAGCTGTGATCGGTGTGTTGGGGGCGGCAACGAGCTTCACCGCACCGGAGCGACCGCGATCAGCCTTTACCTACCTCTTCGATGCACGAGGAATGGGACGGGGCTGAAAGGCCGGGGCCATGCGTTGCGCAGAAGGGCCGGGCGACAGCGCTGTCTCCGCCCCGACTGGGGGGTCCGCTCGAAACAGCGCCGCCCCCATCAGACAGTGGACCCTCGCGCTTGGCATCATTCAGCCCGACGGTGGGAAGACACCTGGACCGACTGCGCCCCGGGTCCCGCTGCGCGGGCGCCCCGCCACGCATCGGGCCCGCCCGCGGACGTCCTGCGTCACAGGGGCACGCACGCCATGTCGCACTCGACGCGCCGCAGATGACGCGCCGCCAGAAGCCACGGGTGGTTCGGCCGCAGGACGGCGGCGAACCCCTCCACGGCGACGCGCTGCCGGGCGTCGGCCTCGGCACCGTGCCCCAGACCTCGGTGATCGAGGGCCAGGTTGGCGGCGCACACAAGCGTCAGCGGGTGCCTTTCACCCATGGCCTCGACCAGCAGGGGCAGGGTGGTCTCGTCGATGTCCCGCGCTCGCTCGAAGTCCAGACGGGCGTAAGCCGTGGTGGCCCTGGCCACCGCGACACCGAGCGTCGTCGGATGGCGGGGACCCACCGACGCGTTCAGCCGACGGGCGACGTGTTCCTCAAGCTCCAACGCCTGATCGAGCATGCCGAGCCCGCGGAGCGCGGCGGCCAGGTCCGCCTGGGCGGTCAGGGTGTATGGATGGTCCTCGCCGAGGCGAGCGGCCAGGCGCGCTGCCGTGGCCGCCGCCAGCTGGTGGGAGGCATCGGCCCGTCCGGTCAGACGCCTGTCGGCCGACGTGTGGACCGCGACCGCCAGAGTGCGTGGATGCTCGGGACCATACAGAGCCTCGAAGCGCCACAGTGTTTCGGCGGACAGGTCGGCTGCCGCCGAGAGCGCCCCGTCGCGGCGCCGGCAGACGGCAAGGTTGTCGGCGACGTGCCAGGTGAGTGGATGTTCCTCGCCGAACGTGGAGCGCGTGCGGCGATGGAGGTCCTCCTGGGTGTCGCGCGCGACCGCGTAGCGGCCGCGCTCCCGCACATCGAGGGCGACGGAGTCGAGACTGGCGAGCGTGGCGGGATCGGTGTCCCCCAGGGTTCGTTGGCGGTGTCGGGCGGTCTCCTCGTCGACGGACAGCGCCTCGTCGAATCGGCCGCACCAGCGCAGATCGACACCGAGTTGGTGGGCGGCGTTAAGCGTGACCTGGTGCTCGGCACCGAACAGGCGCCGAGCCAGCCCCATGGCTTCCTCGCTGAGCTCCCGCGCCTGCTGGAGTCGGCCTTCGTGACGGCGGGCCACGGCCAGTTCGGACAAGGAGGCGATCACGTTCCCGGACTCGGACGCGACGCGTCGGGCCATGCGCAGGGCCTGCTCGGAGAGAGGCACCGACTCCGCGATGCGACCGCTGCGCCGCAGCAGGGACGCGCAGGTCCCCGTCATTGCGACAACATCGGCGTCCTCCTCACCCGATGTCGAGAGCCAGGCGGCTCTGGCCTCCTCAGCGAGGGCCAGGGCACCCTCCACCTCACCGCAGCGACCGAGGAACAGCACGCTCCGATGGATGAGCGACCGAACCGTCGCGTCGCTGCTGTCCACCGCTCGGGAGGCCAATAGGTGCGGCAGCAGTGAACGCAGGACCTGCCAGGCTTCAGGGGAGTCGGCGGGGTCGCCCCCGGCCGCCGCGAGCCGCACGTGGGCTTCCTCGCGCGTCCGCTGATGTTCCTCGGCCGACAGACCGGCCAACAGCACCTGCTGGAGCATCCGGTCCAGGCGCACGGTGTCGCTGTCCTCGTCGGCGTTCACCAGGGAGAGCCGGACGAGCGCTCCGAGGGCATGTGCCAGCTCCTCCGTTTCGGGCGGGGGTTCGCTCAGCGGCGTCCGTCGCTGGGCGCGCAGCACGGCGAGCGGGATCGGCTCGGCAGCCAGATGGGCGCACACGTCCAGCAGCCGGCGGGCGTCCGACGACAGCTCCCCGAGCGTCGTGAGGGCGATGTCCCAGGCCGCGGCCAGGGGGGCAGGCAGTCCAGGTACCGCGTCCAGAAGGTCGTCGGCCGGGTGGTGACGGTCAATCAGGCCCAGATACGCGTCGGCGGGCATCCCGGTGCTCAGGTGCCAGGCGCCCGCCTGCTCGACGGCGAGGGGCACGTCGCCGAGGGCTTCGGCGAGCCGTTCGGCTTCTCGCTCTGGGAGGGCAGGTATGCGCGCGCGCAGCAGCGCCACCGACTCCTCGCGTTCGAAGCCGTCCAGCGTCACCGGCGGTGCCACCTGTGCCCACGCGAGGTTGCGGGACGTGACCAGGACTTTGCCCGGGCCTTGGACGGGGAGGTGCCGCTTGGCCTCGTCGACGTCATTCGCGCCGTCGAGGACCAGCAGCCACCTGTCGTACGGCGAAGCGCTGCGCAGAGCCTCGAGGAGGACCGGTATGGACGACTCGACGGTGAGCTGTGTGCCGCCCGTCGGAGTGAGGCCCAGCCGGGCCGCCAGGTGGGCGAGCGACGGCAGGAGCAGGCCCGTGCCTGCTGCCGGGACCCAGCAGACGAGGTCGTACTCATGCGCGTGCTGGTGGACGTACTCCCGGGCGAGTTCGGTTTTGCCGACACTGCCGGCGGCCTGCAAGGGGTGCGGGAGCACACAGACGAGGCTGTGGCCGGAGAAATGGTCGGCCACCATTCGGAGTTGAGGCGTCCGGCCCACGAATCGCTCGTTGCGCGCGGGGACGTTGAGCATGACGGCGGGTGAACGGGGTGGTGTCCCGGCGGCCTCTGGGCCGTCCGGGTTCACGCCGACGCGCGGGGTGCTCGTCGCGGCCTCACCGGGTACCTCGGCCAGGGTCGGTTCGTCGTCCGGGAAGGGCGACCGATCGGCGATGGTCTCGCGAGCAATGATGTTGTCGGCGTTCAGCAGCACCGCAGCGCCGCGGGCGTGCGGCACACCGTCCGACTCGATTCGCCGGGCGCGCTGTGCGTATGGCCCCGACAGCGCCCGCATCACTGCCAGCTCGGCCCGCCGCCATGGCCCGGCGTTCGGGGCGGGCAGCGCGGCTGCCACCGGATCGAGCAGCGCGGCACGCAGGGCGACACCGTGTTCTCCCGCTGCGGGAAGCTCGCCGAGGAGGTCGACGACCATGGCCAGCTGCTGACGCGTCGTGGTGGCCAGAAGCGCCTCGCGGACCCCGGCGGCGAACTCCGCTGCCTGCCCGCCGTCGTGGTCCCAGTCGACGAGCCCGCCCATCAGGATCTCGGCGAGGTGCTCGGTGTCGGCTCTCAGGCTGGGGTGGTGGCGCAGCTGCTGGATGAGGTCGAACTCGAACGGTGCCGCGGCGAGCCGAGTGGCGAGGCGACGGGCGGTCGGCGTGGCCTGGCTGAAGAAGCGGCGCAAGGCCGCGGCCGCGTCCGGGGGACGTCGCGGCGGGACGAGACCGGGGGCGGGCCGTCCGATGTGCAGTGACCCGGCCAGCACTACGGGAAGTTCACGGACTCCCGGGTCCCCGACGACGAGATCGGCCCAGGCCGCGAGGGATCCGGGCTTCAGCGTGAGCACAGGGACGACCAGCGGCTCGCCGCCCGTCCCGGGCAGCGGCCGAGTAGGGTCCGATTCGCTGCCCACCTCCAAAAGGTCGAGCATTGAGTTGGGGGCTCCGAAGGTGGCGGCCTTCAGCGTGGCGGCTTGGGGCTTGAGAGAGGCGCGGTGCCGCAGGTGAGGCGGCAACAGTTGGACCACGGCGGTAGGACCCGCGGCCCCGAGTCGGCGGAGCAGCGCGTCGGCGGCCGCCGTGGCCCAGCCGTGGCCCATGCCGTCCGTGACGACGAGAAATACACGACCGCCCCCGGCCCCGACGATCTCCCCGAGGTCCGTGGAGCTGCGTGCCGAGCCCCGGCGCAAGGCCGGCGGTCCCGTGTCCGGCACGTCCACCTGGGCCGTGAGGACGTTCCCGAAAGCGCCGCTGTGCACGGCAGCGTCCTGGAGCGCCTGCGTCTCTTCCCGCCAGAAGGCCATGGTGGGGCTGGTGTCGATGAGCAGGACCAAGTCGAAGGCGCGGTCCAGGAACGGCTTGAACGACGGCATCCAGAGTCCGTCGACGACCATCTGCTCAGCTGTGAGTTCCTCGTCCAGCAGCACCGTGCCGCGGGACGGCACACGCCGCTGCAGCCGGTGCAGGGCACGCGCCAGCAGCGCAGAGAGTGCCCCCTGGCCCGGTGCCCGGGTTCGCACCGAGGGCAGTACGGGCGAGCCGAGGTGGAGGAGGCCGAGGCCCTCGGGGTCGAAAGTCGGCAGTGCCTGCGCGTGGGAGACCGGCAGCTCCTCGCTCGACGGCGCCGGTACCGGCGCGGAGGCCTCCGGCGGCGGAATCCGCAGCACCTCCGGAGGCCAGTGCTCGCCCGGCGGCGGAGCATACTCCCTTCGGACGGTGCGCCCGGCCCGGTCCCAGTGCGCGGCCAGCCAGAGGGCGTCGGCCACTTCCTGCCAGTCCGGTCCGTCGTCTCCGGAAGGGGACAGGCTGGGCGGTGGGGAGGAGGTCGGCCCCGGTCCGGCGGGCTCCTCGGCCCCCGGTGCGCGCTCGCGCGGGGTTCCGGTCATTTAGCGGCCCATCGAAAGGTCGCGCAGCAGCGCGTTGAGGAGGCGGTGGCTCGACCCGTCGTCCCGCAGGCCGCTGGCCGTGGTGAGCTGGACCGCGTTGAACAACTGGTCGAGCGAGTGGGTACCACCCGAACTGACACGTTCGAGGAAGAGGTCGACCAGGGCCTCGGCGTCCGCGGGAAGTGCCCTGAAGTGATTTCTCACGATGGCGAGGAGCTGCTCCCGGCTGGGGGTGGTCATCTCCAGGGGCAGACAGCGCCTGCGGAAGGCGGCGGGGAACTCACGCTCACCGTTGCTGGTGATCACGACCACGGGGAACTCCCGGCACTCCACGCGGCCGTTGCGCACCATCGCTCGTAGGCCGGGATCACTGGTGTGCACGACCATGCTGTCGTGTGAGTCCCGCACCAGTTCCGGCACTTCGTAGCTTCCGTTCTCCAGTACGTGCAGCAGATCGTTGGGCAGGTCCAGGTCGCTCTTGTCCAGTTCGTCGATAAGCAGGACCCGGGGACGGTCGTAGGGCAGCAGCGCGGTGCCCAGGGGTCCCAGGGTGATGAAGTCGCCCAGCGACGGCAGGGGTTGGCCGTCAGCCCCGTGTTCGACGCCGTCCGCCCACGCGGAGCCGGGGCCTCCGGCCCGCCAGGCGGCGATGGCCTGCGCACGGCCCAGGGCGTCGTACGCGTACAGTCCGTCCCGCAGGTTGGTACGGCTGACGATGCTCCACTCCAGGACGCGCCCGAGGCCAAGTTCGCGCGCGACCAGATAGGCGAGAGTCGACTTGCCGACGCCGGGCGGGCCGGTGAGGAGCAGCGGACGGCGCAGCAGCAGGGCCGCATTGACCATCTCGGTGCTCGCCTCGTCGAGTTGGGACACGGGCTCCACCTGCCCGAGGCGGCGGCGCGTGGTCTCCTCGTCGTCCGGGGGCGGGGGAAGAGTCGGCTCCCCGCGGAACCTGCGCCAGGGCGGTGCCTCCGGCAGGACCACGGGCCCCCCGTCGGGGACTGCACCCGTGCCGTGAAACACATGCCAGACCCGTCCGTTCTTCGGGGACGTCCCGCTCATGTCCAGCTCTCCTCGCTGCCGAAGGTGTCGGTGTCCGGGCCGTTCTCCCAGGGCTCTGCCTGGTCGACGAGCCGGGTCGGATCGTCCCAGAGAAATGCGATGTGCCGGCCGAGCAACAAGGGTCCTTCCTCGCGGAGTTCGGCGGAGCGCCGCAGCCGTTGGATCGCGTGGGGCAGTTGCTCCGCCGAGGCAACGGAGGCGAACACGGCCGACATGACGCTCCTGCGATCGGCGTGGAACGCCCCCCGGCGATCCCAGACCGCAAGCCCGATTCCCGCGGCGATGACCGCCTTGAGGACGGACGACGAGGCTCCGCCGTCCGGTGCGTCGAGGACGGCCGCCGTGAAGTTGGGCTCGGCGGCCAGTACGGCGTGCGACCGGTCCACCCCGCCCGCACTCGACTGCCGCCACTCCCACGCCAGCACCCCCTGACGGTGCAGGGCACGCCAGCGTTCCTGCCACTGTCTCCGCAGCAGCGGATCGTTGCTGCGCATCCGCTCCAGGCTGCGCAGGTGCACCCCGTACCTGAGTGTCAGGGGCAGTGGTTGGCCTTCTCCGACCTGGTAGGTGAGTCCGGCCACATCGTGGTTGAGCAAGTCGTGGGGAAGGACGAACTCGATGAAGGGCGGGGGATGGACGGCGCCGGACGTGTCCCCGCCCGAAGCCGACAGCAGCCGCGCCAGCTGTCGCAGGGACTGCTCGACGGCGGCTCCGAGGCCGTCGAGTGTGGTCGTACGTGGTTCTGCGGGAAGCGGGTGCCAGCGGCCGGGGACCGAGCTGAGCCAGGGCCGCACGACGATCTCCCCGGTACCGTCGCGCGCGGGTTCCACCATCACGACCAGGCAAGGGGGGATGGACGGGTCGGGGCGGTTGCGCAGGCGATCGGCCCGGCGTCGTTCCAGTTCGGGCAGCAGTCCGGCCCGTCGAGCCCATTCCTCCGCCCACGCGGACAGGGCCCTGCGCCGACTCGGAACCTGGACCGAGGCGGCGGCGTGCTCCATGACCAGCACGGCGGGCGGCAGCCCGTCCGGCTGGGTGTTCAACTCCAGAACGTGGGAGAAGAGTTGCGGAGGAGTGAGGCCGACGGGGAGGTGTATACCGAGTTCGTCCGCGATGCCATCGCGCACAGCGGGCCCCGGCAGGGTGTCCGCCGCCTGGTCAAGAAGCAGGCGCGCCGTGCTCACATCCTGCTGGGACAGCGGGCCGGGCAGGGACTGCGCCAGTCCGCTGACACCGCCGGACACGAGCAGTCGTTCGACTTCGTCCGCGGCCGGCATCCCCTCCAGGATCCGCACCACCGCAATGAGGACCGACTCGCCCCCGCGGACCCGCAGAACGGCGCGGGTCAGCGCGACGGCGTCCTCACGCAACCGTACGCCCCGCAGGTCGACGGGGGCACCCAGCTGCTCACCCAGCACATCGGCGAACATCAACCGCCCCTGCGGGTCCTGCATGCAGGACAGTTCGCACAGCACCTCGGTCAGGCCCAGCAGCAGGGCCGGATCCGATGTCCGCTTCAACTCGTCCATGTCGCCGACGGTTTCACCGACCTTCCCCGCCGGGCCGGTACACCGGCCCCGCGAGCGAAGCTAGCACGTCCGGCGAGGCGTGAGCGGCTGTCTGCCTCACATCTTCCTCCTGGTGGCGGCACGGCGTTGCCGTAGGGCCTCGGTGAGTCCGGCGCTCGCGGTCCAGGCGTCGACCCAGGCGGTCAGGGCGGTTCGGTGGGCCGGTGAGTGGACCAGCCGTGCCGCACACTCCATGAGCAGCACGGCAGGCGGCAGGGCGTCGGGTTGTGCGTTGAAGTTCAGCGCCCATGAGAGGAGTTGCTCGGGGCGCAGCCCGGTGGGCGGACGCACGACGGTCAGTTCGGCCGAGAGCGCCTCGTGGAGATCGGTGGCGGAGAGCTCGGCGTCGGCGGCTCGCAGCAAGGAGCGTGCGCCTGTCTCGTCCGCGGCGGGCAGGACTCCGCTGACTTCGGGCGTCGGGGCGGCGGCGGTCAGCCACGCCAGGTCGTCGGCTGCCGCGGGCCCTTCCAAGATACGGACCACGTCGAGGAGTGTGCGGGCCCAGCCGTGAACCCGCATCGCCGTGCGCAGCAGGACGACGACGTCCTCGCGCAGCTTCACGCCGCGCACATCGATCGGTTGCTCCAGCAGGTCCCCGAGAAGGTCGGCGAACTGCCGGCGGCCCGCTGGGTCCTCCATGCACTCCATGGTGCTCAGCGCGTCGGTGAGAGGGCTCAGCAGGGCCAGGCGGTCGTGGTCCGGCTCCGTGCCGTCGCGCTGTGGCGGTGGGCCGGACGGATCATCGGCGAGGGCGAGCCGCCGCGCGAACCTCACGCCCGCCGAAGCGCCCTCGAACACCGTGACGGCATCGATGAGCGCTTGCCCCCCGCTCTGTGCGGCCAGTGCGGCACGCACCAGAGTGACGACGTCCTCCCGCTGTCGAGCGCCTCGCAAGGTGATGGGCTGGCCCAGCGTGTCCCCGAGCACCTCGGCGAACAGGCGGCGTCCCGACGCGTCGTCCAGGGACTCCAGCTCGCACAGCGCGTCCGTGAGATGCCCCAGGAGCTCCAATGCCCTGGAGCGGTCGTCGTCCTGGCGCTCCGACGCGATGACTTGGTCGGGATCCGTGCCGCACTGGCCCCACCGGATCTCAAAGCTGGCGCCGACCCGAAAGGCGCGACCTTCCACCCTGATCGGCGTGATGATGTCGGAGCGCAGCCTTTCGGCCAGGGCCCGCGCTGCCACCGGTTCGAGGTTGCCGACGAGAATCGCGAACGATTCGGTGCCCAGGCGGGCCACCGTGTCGTCGTCCCGCACGCCGGCCACCAGCCGGCGGGCCGCTTCGACGAGGACGGCGTCACTCACTGCGGCGCCGAACCGGTCGTGGACGCTGTGCCATCCGTCGAGCGTGCAGAGGAGCACCGCCAGACCCTGCTGACCCGCTTCGGAGTCCTCAGGTGGACGGTGCACATGGCGGTGACCGGGGTCGGCGGTGGCGTCGGGATCGGAGCACAGCAGGTGGGTGAGCTGTTTGTACAGGGTGCGGGAGTGGCGCAGGCCGGTCAGGGAGTCGCTGCGAGCCCTGTAGGCGTGCGTCAGGTCGAGGATTGTCGCCGCCGCCGACGCGACGTCGAGACGGCTCGTCACCAGGACATGGCCAGGTGCGGTGGCGACCTGGTCCAGGAATGCGGTGACGTCGTGGTCGTCCGTGACGTGGTCGAGGACGAGGAGCCAGCGCGTGTGGGAGCCGAGCCATCCGCGTGCTCGGTCGACGGATGCCTCCGGGGTGACCTGTGACGTCGGTGCCACCGCGGCCATGAGGTGCCCGAGGTCCGTCCTCAGCGTCGCGGCGTTGCGAGCGTCCACCCACCACGCCAGCGTGTAGGCGTTCAGCGTCCGGTGGGCGTATTCCAGGGCGATGGTGGTTTTGTCCGAGCCGGCCGGTCCGCGCAGTACGACGGGCGGGTCCTCGCCGAGCACCAGGCTTTCCGTGATCTCTTCCACGACGTTGTCGAGGGCAGGCAGCCAGCGCGTAGGACGGCGCTGGGGCAGGTTGTGCGTGCGCCACTTCCACGGCGAGGGCTCCCGGTCCGCCCGCCCGCCGCCTGTGCCCGCCCCAGCTCCGCTCACCGGCGCCAGCTCCGCGAGCGGGTGCCCGTTGCGGGGCAGGGTCAGCGTGCCGGTCCGCTCCGCGATCACCGCCGGAAAATCCGGCGTACGGCCGAGGCGTGGTGCGATGTACTCGCTCACCAAGTCGACCGTGCGCTGTGCCGAACCGCTGTTGATCACCGCCCGGAGCACACCGCGTGTCTCCGGCGCGAAGGCGAACACGTCCTGACCCGCGAGCGGGTCGTCCACCCGCATCAGGCCGCTCAGCAGGACCTCGGCCAGGCAGACCGGGCTGGTCTCGGGCAGTGCCGCGGCCTGGACGAGCCGCATCACGGGAAGCGTCAGCGGATCGACGGCCGCCAGGTGGGCGGCCAGTTGGTAGGCGTGCGGCGAGACGTTCGCCCGGAAGCGGCGGACGCGGTCGGTGACACTGCCCGACCCGGGCTGCTCCGTGCCGTCAAGAGGCACGGCCTCGGCCAGAGCGGTCGCGTCCGTCACCCGCAGGGTGGCGACCCCGCCCTGCGACGCGATGAGGTCCGCCCAGGGCTGGAGGCTCGCCTCGTCCAGTTCCAGCACGGGCACGGCAAGAGCGGGGCGCGGGCTCAAGGAAGGGGGCAGCCAGGGGTCACGGGTCCTCAGCAGGCTGTTGAACGGTGCCGGCGCGGTCGTACGGACGAGCATGGGCTCCGCCGCCACCCCGGTTCTGCTCCACAGCCCAGTGGGGAACAGATGGATCACGGCGGTCGGTGCCCTGCGGGCCAGGGCGGCCAGGCTGCGTTGTGCGGTGCCGGTGTACCAGTGGTCGGCGACCGCGTCGGTGACGGCGAGTACGACGGTCGGGCCGCCGGTCAGCAGAGCCGAGGCGTCGAGCGGGCTGACGCGCACCGAGCGGAATATGCCCGAGCCCGACAGGGCGTGGGTCAGCTCGGCCACGGTGTCTCGCCACACCCGCATGGACGGGCCGTTGTCGACGGCGAGGACGAGATGCAGCCATCGGTCCTGGGCCGGCCGCAGCACGGCGTCGAGGACTCCGCTGTCGGCGATGGACTCGGCGGTTGCGCTCTCGTCCAGCTCGTAGCGGTGTGCGGACGGCACGCGTCGTTTGAGGGAGCGCAGGGCCCGGACGACGTTCAAGGGGTGACGCAGGCCCCGGACGCCGGGGAGGCGGATCGGCGCGCCGGGTCCTCCACCGGCGCCTGTGGCGGCCAGGGTGTGGACTGGTCGGCGGGCGTCGCCCGGCGCGGTCGGCGCGGCGGGCCCCGGTTGCGGCTCCGGGGCTGCGGACTCGGCTCCGACGGTGGGCGGGGTGTCGGCTTCCGTGACGGCGCCGGCTGCCCGGTTCCCGGGCGTGTGTAGGGCCAGCCACAGGACGTCGCTCAGTTCTCTGGGGGACAGTTCCGCTCCGGCGTCGCGCAGGATGGCGTGGAGGCGGGCGACGAGGAATTCGTCGGGCTCAGCGGGCGCCGCCGCTCCTGAGCTCACGCAGCACCGCCTTCCGGAGGTGAGCGGCCTCGGGGTGGACGCCCTGGTGCAGGAGGTGGACGGCGTGCAGCAACTGGTCGGTGGCGAGGCCGCGGGCGTCGCGGTCCGTGATGAAGGAGCCCACCAGCTTCTCCACCCGGGGCCACTGGGCGTCCAGGTCCGGGAGATCCTGAGAGAAGTGCGCCCGGACGATGCGTTCCAGCTGCTTCTGGTCCGGCTCCGGCAGTTCCAGTCGGACGCAGCGACGCAGGAAGGCCGGCGGGAACTCCCGTTCGCCGTTGCTGGTGATCACCACAAAGGGGAAGTCTTGGCAGCGGACCGTCCCCTGCCGCACCCGTACCTTCTCCTGAGAGCCCTGGACGTGGACGTCGACCTGGGCCTGCTGCTCGGGAAGGCGAGCCAGTTCGGGGACGGTGAACTCGCCTTCCTCCAGCACGAACAGCAGATCGTTGGGCAGATCGAGATCGCTCTTGTCGAGCTCGTCGATGAGTAGGAGCCGCGGCCGTCCCTCGTGGCGGGTGGCCAGCGCGGTGCCCAGCGGCCCGAGGCGTACGAAGCTGCCGATGTCGTCGGTGCCCTCCTGCCGCTCCCGCAGCCGGCCGATGGCGTCGTAGCGGTACAAGGCGTCGGTCAGCGTGGCGCGGGTGTTGACAGGCCAGACCAGTACCGGTCCGAGCCCGAGTTCGGCCGCGACGGCGTGGGCGAGCGACGACTTGCCGGTACCGGGCGCGCCGGTCACCAGCAGGGGCCGGCGCAGCCGCAGGGCGGCGTTGACCACCTCCACCTGCTCCGCGCCGATCAGGTACGGGCGCCGCTGCGCGTCGTCGTCCGGCCGCGGCCGTCGCCAGGGCGGGGCCTCGGGCAGCGGTACGGCGTCGTCGTAGGTCCCCCCGTCGCCGCGGAAGAGCCGTTCCTGCGGGCGGTCGCTGCTCACGCAACGCCTCCTTCCCCTGTCGGCGGGTGAGCCAGCCGTTGCCGCGGCGGCGCCCAGCTCGGGTCCTCCCACAACAGGGCGAGATGAGCCCCCATGTGGGTGGTGTCCTGCGGTGCCTCGGCGCGCCGTAGTCTGACCTCTTCCCGCAGGCGGCGCGGCCAGTCCTCGGGTACGACCGTGCGCAGCTTCTCCGCCGCGTCCGTGCCGTGGGCGCCGCGGTGCCACAGGACAACCGGCACGCCCAGATAGCGGCACATGGCTAGCGCGGCGTTGCGCTGCTCGGGCGGACAGCAGGCGATGACCAGCGCGACCTCGTCCTGGCGGGTGAGGACGCTGTCCGCGGTTCGGTGGTCGAGCATCACGTAGGGGCCAGTCGTGCATTTGCGCCCGTGGTCCCAGCGGGCCTTCCAGACACCGGGGCGGCGTACGCTCTGGCCGCGCAGCACCACCACCCGGTCCCGTCCGAGGTGCCGGGGCTCCTCCAGGCCTGCGTCGGTGGGCAGCCGGTCGACGGCCAGGCCGAAGAAGCCTTCCTCCAGCAGGAACTCCACGCCGGCCGTGTCCTCGTAGTGGTCGAGCTCCCGGACGGCCTCGGAGAGCCGGGCGCACAGCTCGGCGCGGCTGCCCGTGCCCTGGCCGCTGGTCCACACCGGGCCCTCGTTGCCGCGGTCATCGTAGAGCCGCATCTCGTAGCGGAAGGACTCCGCCGTCGGTTCCGGCGCCCAGAGCCACACGCGCAGCACCGGCTGCACGGTGCGTGCGGACGCACGGGAGTTGGCGGACCAGCGGCACTGTCCGGCCGCGGCACGGCTGACACCGAGGCGGTCGGTCATCCGCTCGGACCAGTCCCGCAAGGCGGCTCCGCCCTCGCGCCGGACCGCCGCCGCCTCCTCCACGACCTGGATCAGGGGCGGCACCACGCCGGGTTCGACGGTGCGGTCCTCCAGATCCTCGATCAGGGTGTCGATGCTCGACGTTCCGGGGTCGGGCAGCACGAAGTGCGGTACGGCGTGGCGGGCCGCCGCGCGGAGCTCCGGATGTGCGCCGGGGCCGAGCAGCGCGATCAGATCGTCGTGCTCGGCCTGCGTGAGAAGGCGCACCGGTCGCAGCCCGGCCGCCGCGTCCCTCACGCGCCGCACCAGGTCCTCGGGTTGCTTGAGGGCGCTCAGCAGGGCCGGCACACCGCGTTGGTGGAGCAGGGCCGCGTCAACTATTTTTGTGCTGGTACGTGGAGCGTCGCGCAAGCCAAGGGCATGGCCGACGCGTTCCCCGCAGCGGCGTAGCTTCTTCCCGGGCAGGTCGTCGAGGGCGTCGATCAGGTCGTCACGGCAGGCGCTGGTCCGGGCGTCGTAGGCCGCCGGGGTCATCATGGGGACCACGCCGGCGGAGGTGAGGAACCTGATCACCTCGGAGGCCCTGATGGCGTACGAGCGCGGGTTGTCGGGTTCGGTCGACACGATCAGGCCGGTCACACAGCCGTGTTCGCGGTCCCAGAGCGGGGCTCCGCTGTGACCGGGGAGGATCCTCAGGGGGGCGCGGCCGGGGTCGAGGATGTACCAGGGACCCATCTCGGCCTGGACCTGGACGTCGACGAGGGAGCGGGGGGCTCCGTGGTGGTACCAGGTCCACAGGCGTCTGCCGCGTGTCTCTCCGATGGGCACAGGGACGATGCCTTCTGGCATCGACTCGGTCTTCAGCAGGGCGAGATCTCCGTCCCACCACTGGTTGGCGTGCGGCAGGGGAGGCAGCCAGCCTGCCAGCTCGACGGCGTACCGCTGTGGGCCGGCCCACGGAAGGGAGACGGCGACGCTCGCCATCTCCCGCGCGCTTGGCCGGGCGGTGGCCAGTTGGGGCCGGTCCAGCACCGCGTTGATCACATGGGCACAGGTGAGCAGGTATCCCTCGGTGACGACCACGCCCGCGCCCAGGCCCTGTTCCGATGCACCGGCGTGCACGGTGACCCAGGCTTGGCGGACACCGGCAGCCGGGTTGTCGTCGTACGTTGGATGCACAGGTTACTCCGTGGGCACAGGAGCCGTCGTCGGAGCGGAAGGATCTTCGAGATTCCATGTCGCCGACACCGTGAGGCTCGCCTCGCCCTTGTTGGCGACGATGCCCAGGGTGAGGTCGTTGCCGACCTTGACGCCGAGGGAGACGGTGATCTGCTGGGGCCGCCGGTCCATGGTGAACACCGTGTCGTGCACCGACTGAAGGACGGGGACCAGCGGTTTGAGCACCTGCCGCAACGCGCCGCGAGTCGCCCGGGCGACCCGTCCCTGCCCGTCGCCCGCGACGGGCACGAGCGGAGCGGAGCCGGGTGTCGCCCCTGCGGCCGCGGAGCCGGCCAACGGACTGGGGAACACCTCCAGCAGCACAGCCTGGCCGTCGTCGAAGGTGAACTCCACAAAATCCCCCATGGCCCCAAGTATGGCAGCCGCAGTCCCACTTGACCCCAGGAACGGTCGCCTTCGGTAGGGATCTGGTGGCGAGGCAGTGCCTTGTGCCGTGCACTACAGGCGTCCCCAGGGGCGGCGGTGGCGCAGGGCCTGCCGGTCTGGCCGTCGTTATGGACATCTCTCCGCGACGTCACGGATCTCACGGGTCGCTACGTGTCTACAGGCCAACTGTTCGACGTGTGCCATGGACAGGCCGAGCCACTCGGGGCTTCGGGTGACTACTGATCGCGGCCATCAACGAGTGGCTGTGATCGCTACCGCTTGCGGCCCAGCAACTGCACTGCCTGCGACCGGTGACCGTTCATCGTCGCGACCTCGATCCGGTGCTCGTCCACCAGGTCGAAGTCCGAAAACAGGGCGCGAAGCTCCGCGATGTCGTGGTGCCGGCACACCGCGCCGTCGTCGGTCGCGAAGATCCCGTACGGTCCGCCGAATCGCCGGGCGTAGGCGGCGTAGCGGCCATGGTTTCGTTCGTCGTGCTGCAGGACCATGTCGCTGACGTAGAGCAGCCCGCCGGGCGCCAGGGCACGGCTCAGCTCGGCGACCAGAGCCCGCTGAGCATTGTCATCGGGGACGCACGTCAGCACCGCGAACAGCAGGACGACATCGAGGCTCGCCGACGCGCAAACCAGCTCCGGCGGGGACTCCAGAACGGCGAATCGCAGGTCAGGCCTCAACTGACGGCCCCGCTCGATCAGCGCGAGAGACAGGTCCACGCCGGACACGTCAGAGAAGCCGTGCCCGCTCAGTTCGGCCATGACTCGGCCGTATCCGCAGCCGTAGTCCAGAACCCGAGCGTTCGGACCCACCCCTGCCAACCAGCTGAGATTCACCGGATGGGTGAACGTCTTCGTCGCGCCGACGCTGTCCCAGTACGCGATCTGACTACCAAGGCCCTTCATACGTGTGCACCGTACGGCCCTCACCGGCTCGACACGGCACCGCTTGGTGGATTTCCGAGACAGGATCTGGCACAAGGGGCCCGTGCTCAACTCGAAGTTGAGCACAAGCCCCTACTGCCGTGACAGAGCATGTGCAGCGCGGTCTGCCCGGTCCTGTCGCAGGTAGGCGATGCCGTCGGTGGTGACGGCGGGACGTCCGCTGGTGGCACTGACGACGATCTTGATGGTGTGCTTGGCGGCCGAAGCCCAGGTCTGCTTCCAGGCCGCGAGGTGGGCTATGGAAGTCTTGGCGACAATCGGGGCATCCTCGCTGGTGCAGGTACCGATGACGGCGAAGCCCGTGGTGTTCGTGTTGAACCCCTCGGCCTGTGCACCGATCACCGGTCGGTCGATGCCGCCTTGCGTCCTTCGAAGAGCGTGCCGCACTTGTCGACCACGAAGTTGTAGCCGATGTCCTTCCAGGCTTGGTTCCGGTGCAGGGCGCACAGACCACGCATGACGGCCGGAGAGTCAGCGCAGGAATGTGTGTTGGTCTGGGCGGAGTGGTGGACGAAGACGGCGTTGGTGGTCGTGCCGTACCCGGATGCCTCGGTGTTGAGGGACTCGTCCTGCACTCCGCAGAACGAGATCTATGCAAGGAACGTGTACGCAAGGAATCGACAATAGCTTGCAGGATCCGTACTGATAGATGGAAGGAAGCGTCCGACGTCTTGTCCGGTCGTCCTGCCGCGCCTAATGTCCCGGTACGCAGCGGCACGGCCCGTTCCCGCCGTGCTGCCGTGCACCGAGCTGCCCTCGGTGACCTCCGCTCCTAGAGAAACGAGAATCCGATGGCGCGGTACACCAACCACGTGGCTGCGAAGCGGCTGAGAGGCCGTGCGCGAAGACCGGCTCGGACCCTCGTCGCGCTGACCGCGGTCGCCGCCGGACTCGTGCTCGGGCTCGGCGCTCCGGCCCCGGCGGCGTCGGGGCACGGTGGCAGTGAGGGCACCCCGGCGGTGACCCGGGCCGGGCTCGATCCCGCCCTCGTCGCGGGGCGGGGCGCCGCGGTGGACTTCGTCGAACAGGAGGCGGAGAACGCGGCGACGAACGGCACCGTCATCGGCCCCGACCGCACCGCCTACACGCTGCCCTCGGAGGCATCCGGCCGCACGGCGGTGCGCCTGAAGCCGGGCCAGTACGTCGAGTTCACCCTGCCGCGCGCGGCCAACGCTCTCACCGTGCGGTACAGCATCCCCGACGCACCCGAAGGCGGCGGCATCACCGCGCCCCTCGATGTCTCCGTGGGCGGCGGCCACCGCACCACGATGACCCTCACCTCGCAGTACTCCTGGCTCTACAACCAGTACCCGTTCAGCAACGACCCCCAAGGCGACCTGCTGCACCCCGACTGGTGGATCACCGAATGCGGTTGCGTTCCCGCCGCCACCAGCCCGACGCCCACCATCGACAAGCCGTTCAGGCCAAGCCACTTCTACGACGAACAGAGACTGCTGCTCGGCAAGCGGTACGCGGCCGGCGACACCGTCCGCCTCACCGCGCCCAAGAACAGCACCGCGGCCTGGACCGTGATCGACCTGCTCGACACACAACTCGTGGGCGCGCCGCATATCGAGAAGCACGCCGCGAACGTCATCGCGTTCGGGGCCGATCCCACCGGCAGGCGTGACGCGGGCGACGCCTTCGACCGGGCCATCGCCTCCGCCAGGAAACACCACCTCAAGGTGTACGTACCGCCGGGCACGTACCAGGTGAACCGTCACATCACCGTGGACGACGTGACGATCGTCGGGGCCGGCAGCTGGTACACCATCGTCAAGGGCCACCAGGTCACCCTCGACACCCCCGCCCCCGACGGCTCGGTTCACACCGGTGTGGGCTTCTACGGCAAGGACGCCGCGGACGGCGGCAGCCACGACGTCCACCTGTCAGGCTTCGCCGTCGAGGGCGACGTACGCGAACGCATCGACACCGACCAGGTCAACGCCATCGGCGGGGCACTCAGCGACTCGACGATCGACGGCCTCTACCTCCACCACACCAAGGTCGGCATGTGGTTCGACGGCCCGATGACCCGTCTGCGTGTCACCCGCACCGTGATTGCCGACCAGATCGCCGACGGCCTCAACTTCCATACCGGCGTGACCGATTCGAGTGTCTCCAACACCTTCGTCCGCAACACCGGCGACGACGGTCTGGCCATGTGGTCGGAGAAGACGGGCGACGCGCGCAACGTCTTCGCCCACAACACCGTGCAGACCCCGGTCCTCGCCAACGGCATCGCCCTGTACGGCGGCACCGACAACACGGTCACCGGCAACCTCATAGCCGACCCCATCAGAGAGGGCAGCGCCATCCAGGTCGGCTCCCGGTTCGGCGCGCAGCCGTTCACCGGACAGCTGAAGATCACGGACAACACCACAGTCCGTTCAGGGCCGTTCGAGCTCAACTGGAAGATCGGCCTGGGAGCCATCTGGTTCTACGCCCTGGAGCGGGACATCGACGCCGACATCCAGGTCACCGGCGACCATTTCCTCGACAACACCTACAACGCGATCATGCTGGTCTCCGACTTCCCGGTGAAGGACAAGTACGCGATCCGAGGCGTCCGTTTCAAGGACATCCGCGTGGACGGCACCGGTACCTCCGTGCTCAGCGCCCGCTCCGCCGGATCGGCGTCCTTCGAGAACGTGGACGCCCGTAACGTCGGCGCGGTCGGCATCAACAACTGCGGATCCTTCAACTTTCCCCCCTCCGGCTCCGAGTTCGCGGTGAACGACCTCGGCGGCAACGACGGAGGTGGCACGACCGGCCCCTGGCTGGCGTCCTGGGAACTGCCGAACACCATCACCTGCGACGACCGGCCCCCGGTGGCCCCGCCACCGGCCCCGGCACCTTGGTGAGGCACGCTGGGCGACGTAGTCACACCACCGCTCGCGGGGGGAGCGAAAGGGAGCGATACGTCCGGGTGGGAAAGGCGCTCGAAACCCTCGGGGCCGGTACCGGCCCCGAGGGCGAGCTGCCGAGTACGGCTGGGCCGTGGACGCGGTGCTCGGCATGCGCGTCCCGCCGGCGCCGCCCACCTGGTTGGCCGGTTCGCAGCGGTGGAGTCCGTAACCGTGCGGCAGTGGAATCGAGTTGCTGGCTCGGAGACCTGTCGGCCTGCTTGACTTGCGTGTATGTCGACGCCCCTTGGTGTGACCCGTCCGGGGCAGGCCTCGTACATGGTGCGGGCCGCGGCCAGCAACGCCGGCCGTGCCTACAAGCAGCAGCTCATCGACCTGTTGGACATTGCGCCTGGTCAGATCGTGCTGGACGTCGGCTGCGGCCCGGGTACCGACCTTCCTGCACTGGCTGAGCGAGTCGGTGAGGACGGCTCGGTGATCGGCGTCGACCGCGATCCGGCCATGCTCGCCCAAGCACGTGAACGGACCAGTGGCCTTCGCGGAGTGGAGATCCGGGAGGGCGACGTACACGCGCTTCCCATCGATCCGGAATCGGTGGATCGCGCCAAGATCGACCGGGTTCTGATGCATGTCGAGGAGCCCGACGCGGCTCTCGCTCAGTTGCACCGAGCCACTCGATCCGGGGCTCTGGTCGGGCTCGTCGAGCCCGACTGGGACACGTTGGCCGTCGATGCGGAGGACCGTCAGACCAGCCGCGACTTCACCCGGTACACCACGGAGGAAGTAGTCCGTAACGCCACCATCGGACGCAGCTTGGGCCGGTTCGCCGAGAGGGCGGGCTTCCGTGTGGAGACGGTGGTCGCGACGACACCGGTCTTCCGGGATTTCGCCGACGCGGACCACACGCTGGGGCTTGGCCGCAACATGCAGCAGGCCATCGACGACGGTTACGTGCAGCGGGACCGCGGCCGACGGTGGTTCGCCAGTCTCGCTGAGGGCTCCTTCTACGCCTCGTTCACCCTCGTCACCGTGATCTGTTCTCGGTGATCTGAGAATCGGTGGTCTCAACTGTCGGAACCGGCGTCGTGGCCGGCGGCCGATGTGGTCGTCGTGTCGGCTTTCGGGTGAGTGCCTTTTCGCATTCTCAGGTCGGCCCGGGCCGGCGGCCTCACTGCCGATGCGCGCGGCTCCGCCGCCCGGCGGGTCGCGGGGCGGCGGAGTGGTGACACGGCGCCTCGACGGTGCCGCGCGCAGGCGGTCAGTCCCGTCCGGCGCGCGGCAGGACCTGGACCGTGTCGCCGACGGCACGCTCGCCGGTGGTGTCGGACGTGACGTTGACGAGGCTGCCGTCGACGGCCATGGCGCTGGAGCCGCCGCCGTCCAGGTTGAGTGCCTGTACCGCGCCGAGTGAGCGCATGAACCGGGCGGCCTCCGCGAGCGTGAAGCCCTCGCTGACGCCGGGCTGCCGGCCGTCGACGGTCACGAGCAGCAGCCGCCCGCGACCGTCGACGCCGGCCAGGGTGCGCGGCTGGCGCACGTTGGACCAGGCGAACCCGAAGGAGAGGTCGAGCGGGTCGAGTGTGCCCTCGGCGGCTGCGTCGATGTGGACCCGGCCGTCCTCGACCAGGGTCGGGGCCGCGCTGACGACGCTGTCGTCGGGACCGAGCCGGACCTGCCTGCCCGAGGCGTCCCGCACTGTCTCCCGCAGCTCCAGCCGGCTGCCCGTCCCGGCGTGCTCGGTGAGCCAGGCGCCTGCGGCCCCGGTGCCCTGGAGGACCGAGCCGCCTGCGGGCACGGAGCCGCCCCGGACACCACGGGATACGACGACACCATGCCGGTCGAGGACCACCTGGACACCGGCGCCGGTCGGCAGGGGCGCCCCGAACTCGGAGGTGAACTTCACCAGGTCGGCCGCGAGCGAGCAGGTGACGTCCTGGCGGGGGAGTGCGGTGGGCACGGCGCCGGGGCGGCCGCAGTTGCGCACCTTGCCCGGGACCCGGTTGATGCCCTCCACCGCGCGGACGGCGGAACCGGAACGGACGGTCACGCCGGTGGACAGGTCCGCGACCCGGACGTGCCGTCCACCGTCGGCGAGGATCAGCGCGGCACGGGAACCGGCCGCCATGGACTGCAACTCGCCGCGCACCGCGGACAGCCCGGCCGAGGTGCCCTGGACGCCGTCCGCGTCGGAGGTGACGAAGAATCCGCCGTTGACGCCGACCAGGGAGCCCAGACGGGCGGCCACCGTGGAGGTCTTCTCGCGGTCGGCGGTGTCGCCGCCGTCGCTCACCTCGATCGTGCCGCGCAGCCGGGCCGGATCGACGACGGCGACATGGATGCGTTCCGCGTCGGCGCGGCGGCGTCCGTCGTAGCCCGTCCACTCGACCGAGGTACGGAATCCGGCTGCCGACATCGCCGAGGCCCGCGTCACCGCCTCGGCCTGTGTGGCGTACCGGCCGACCCTGACCTGCCACCCCATCGTGCCGTGCGGGGTGTCGGCGTACTGGTCCCACGTCACCCGCTCGACGCGCGGCGCGAATCCCGCGTCCCGCAACTGCCCGACAGCGGTGTCGGCCCAGCCGCGGTCACCCAGCGGGGCCCAGGTGGCGGCACCCGTCAGGCGGTTGACGGCCGGAGCCTGGACGGTGACGGTCCATACTCCGGCGGCCCGCGGGTCGCTGAGCACCCCGGTACGGACCTCGACCCCGGGCGCCACGTGCCGAGTGGTCCACGCGACGGCATCCGCGACGGTGTCCGCGGCGGGGTCCGCGGTCCGCGCGTTCGCGCCGGCCGGCGGAACGAACGCGAGCAGGGCCAGCGCGGTGCCCAGCACGAAACCCCGTCCCGCCTTCCGGCGCACTCCCCGTACCGCGTACCCGAACGTCTCGGCTCTGACAGACATGCCTCTCCTGACGTACGACTCGGCTCGTGCGGCGCCACCTGTCATACCCGCCCCGCCCTGCCATCCCAGACCCACGGGAAGGCCCCTGCGTGAAGTGGCGGACACGTGGTGGAAAAGCCTGTCTGACATCTGACACACCCTCATATGCCGCCCTGTGAGCGGGCATCCGCCCCGGCGACCTCCCCGTACCGTGCACGGCTGACCGGAAGCCGCGTCGCTCACCGTGCCCCGGGCTCGGGGGCCCCTGCCCGTGCGGTCGAGAAGGCGGGGTTGAGTTCAGGCGGCGTGTTGCCGTGCGTAGGCGGTGCCCGGGAAGGCCCCCGCCCTCAGATATGGACGGCACGTTCATTTCATGGTTATATGAACGAACCGTTCATATGGAAGCACCTGAAAAGGAGACCCCCATGAGCACACCCACCACCGACCGTGTCGCACTGGTCACCGGAGGCTCGGGCGGCATCGGCCGCATCGCGGCCGAGCGGCTCGCCAAGGACGGTTTCGCGGTCGCCGTGCAGTACGCGGGAAACAAGACCAGGGCCGAGGACACCGTGGCCGCGATCACCGCCGCCGGCGGCAGGGCCCTGGCAGTGGGAGGCGACGTCGCCGACGAACGTGCGATGAGCGCCGCGTTCGACGCGGTCGAGTCGGCCTTCGGCGGCATCGACGTGGTCGTGAACACCGCCGGCGTCATGGTGCTGGCACCGATCGCGACGTTCGACCTCGCCGACCTGGACCGGATGCACCGCACGAACATCCGCGGGACCTTCGTCGTCTCCCAGCAGGCGGCACGCAGGGTCCGCCCGGGTGGCGCGATCGTCAACATCTCGACCTCGGTGGTCCGCACCCAGCTGCCGGGCTACGGCGCCTACGTCGCCAGCAAGGCCGCAGTCGAGGGCCTGACCCTCATCCTGGCCCGTGAGCTGCGCGGCCGGGACATCACCGTCAACGCCGTCGCGCCCGGCCCCACCGCCACACCGCTGTTCCTGGACGGCAAGGACGATGCCACCATCGCCAACTTCGCCAAGGCGACCCCGCTCGAGCGGCTGGGCCGGCCCGAGGACATCGCCGAGGTCGTCTCGTTCCTGGCCGGCCCCGCGCGCTGGGTCAACGGACAGGTCCTCTACGCCAACGGCGGACTCGCCTGACCCCTGCCGCACACGCACCACCGTGCCCCTCCACCGTCACTGCGGAAAGGAACCACGTCCATGTCCACCACCGGCAACGTCGTCGTCATCACCGGCGCCTCCAGCTGTTTCGGAGCACTCACCGCCCGTGCGCTGGCGGACGCCGGCCACACCGTCTACGCCGGCATGCGCCAGACCACCGGCCGCAACGCTCCCCAGGTCCAGGCCGCCGCCGACTACGCCGACGAGCACCACGTCGACCTGCGGTCCATCGAGCTCGACGTGAATTCCCAGCTCTCGGTCGACAAGGCCGTCACACGGATCGAAGCCGAGCACGGCCACATAGACGTGCTGATCCACAACGCCGGACACATGGTGACCGGGCCGGCCGAGGCCTTCACCCCCGACCAGCTCGCCGAGCTCTACAACGTGAACGTCCTCTCCACCCAGCGCGTCAACCGCGCCGTGCTGCCGGGTATGCGCCGGCGCCGGCAAGGACTGGTGCTCTGGGTGTCCAGCACCAGCGTCAAAGGCGGCACCCCGCCCTACCTCGCCCCCTACTTCGCCGCCAAGGCGGCCATGGACTCCCTCGCGGTGTCCTACGCCGGCGAACTCGCCCGCTGGGGGGTGGAGACCTCGATCGTCGTCCCCGGCTCGTTCACCAACGGCACCAACCACTTCGCTCACTCCGGCCACCCCGACGACACCACCGTCGAGGCCGAGTACGAGAGCCGGTACCCCGGACTGATGGATCAGGTGGCGACAAAACTCGCCGCCCTCGCCCCCGAGGACGCGCCCGCGTCGCTCGTCTCCGACGAGATCGCCCGCATCGTCGCCCTGCCCGCCGGACGGCGCCCCTACCGCGTGCACATCGACCCTGCCGACGACGGATCCAAGGAGGTCTCCGAGACCGCCGACCGTATCCGCCGCGGCTTCCTCACCCGCATCGGCCTTGCCGACGTACTCGCCGTTCAGAGCTGAAAACCCCTGGCCCGGGACGGGGGGGACGTCAGGCCTTGCGCCCCCGCCCCACTCACGGAGGAGGCACCTACCATGAACATCATCGAGATCCCCGCCGCCATCCAGACCTTCGTCGAGGCGACCAACCAAGGCGACGCCGAGGCGTTCGCCGCCGCGTTCGCCCACGACGCCGAGCTCAACGACTGGGGTCGCGAGTTCCACGGCCGTGACGGCGTGCGCGCCTGGGACCGGACCGACAACATAGGCGTACAGGCACACTTCGCGCTGGACGCGATCGAGCCCGGCGCGTCATCCGACACCTATGTCGCAACCCTGACCGTGACCGGCAACGGCTACAACGGCACCGGCCCCATGACCTTCCGCCTGCGCGACGGGCTGATCGCGAGCCTGCGGATCGCTCCGTGACACCGCGCGTGCCATGACACGCGCAGACTCGACGCGGGCAAGCGCCCACCTGCAAACCGACTCGACACGACCCCCGGCAACCGAGCAGGAGCACACATGGCGAACGACGCGAACCGACCCGCTGCCGGGGAGGGCAACGCTCGCGGACGGGGGCGCCGGCCCGCGGACGAGGTCCGGGCAGACGTTCTGCGCACCGTCGGGGACCTGCTGCTCAGCGAGGGCGTCGGCGACCTCACCTTCGAACGTGTCGCCCGGGCATCGGGCGTCAGCAAGACCACCCTCTACAAATGGTGGCCCTCCAGAGGTGCGCTCTCCCTGGACGGCTACTTCCACGCCGTCGAGGACACGCTCGCCTTCCCCGACACCGGGGACATCCGCGCCGACCTGCTCGCCCAGCTCCGCGCCTTCGCCCAGGTCATGACCCAGACCCCGGGCGGTCGCATACTGGCCGAGCTCATCGGCGAGTCGCAGACGGACCAGGACCTGGCCACCGCTTACCGGAAGCTGTACTCGTCGCAGCGGCGCCGGCTGGCGGGAGAACGCCTCCACCGAGCCCAGGAGCTCGGCCAGATCCGCACCGACGTCGACGTGCAGATCCTCGTCGACCAGCTCTGGGGCGCCGTCTACCACCGGCTGCTCATCCCCGACGAACCCGTCACCGACGACTTCATCATCGGACTCGTGAACAACCTGTTGGACGGAGTCCGCCCGAAGTAGTCCGGTGATGAACCCGGTGACAGCGGCGGGAATGCGGTCCGCCGCCGTCCGAAAGACGGCGGCGGACCGTACCCCTCTCATGGACGGCGGCGGACCGCACCCTTTTCACGGACGGCGCAGGTCACTCGGCGCAGCGCGGGGAGGCGTTCGCCGGTTCCGGGCGGGTGTCAGGCGCACCCGGCCGGGGTGGCCCGTGAGGCGTCGGAGATCAGCGCCTGTTGGGCCGTCCTGAGCCGCTGGACGTCGGGCTTGACGACCTTGCGGTCGTACGTCAGCAGGCCGTTGAGCTCACCCTCCACGTCCGAGATCTGGGTGTACACCGCGCCGTTGCCGCCCTTGCAGGCCAGCGCGTGGACCTCGGCGAGCTTGGCCAGGTAGTCGTCGGTGTAGGTCGCCGGGTCGACGTCGACGTACGACTGCTGTACGGACCAGGCGTGTCCCGGTACGGCCAGGCCGAGGCCGCCGTACTCACCGCTGACCAGGGCACGCCGGCCGTCGGGGTGGGGCGGCAGGGCCGGACTGGGATAGCCGTGTTCGTCCATGATGTCGCCGGTGCCGCCGTCGTCGCCGAGGTTGAGCCCGGACATGGAGTTGACCAGCCGGGTCGGGTCCCAGGACTTGGCCTGGTCGGCGATGCGGGCCATGTCGTACTGGCCCCAGCCCTCGTTGAAGGTGACCCACATGACGACCGACGGGCTGCTGAAGTGCTCGTCGATCATCTGCTTCATCTCGCGCTCGTACTCGGAGCGAGCCTGGGCGGACGGGTTCACTCCGGCCGTCATCGCGGGCATGTCCTGCCACACCATCAGGCCGAGCCGGTCGGCCCAGTAGAACCAGCGGTCGGGCTCGACCTTGATGTGCTTGCGCACCGCGTTGAAGCCCATGCTCTTGTGCATCTTCAGGTCGTAGGCGAGAGCCTCGTCCGTCGGGGAGGTGTACAGGCCGTCCGGCCAGAAGCCCTGGTCCAGAGTGGCCATCATGAAGATCGGCTTGCCGTTGAGGAGGGTGCGCGGGACACCGTTCACCTTCTCGACCTTGATCGACCGCATCCCGAAGTAGCTGCCGACCCGATCGGCTCCGACGCTCACCTTCAGGTCGTAGAGGAACGGGTCGTCGGGCGACCACAGACGCGGGTTCCGGATGCGCAGGGTCAGAGGTGTGCCGCTGCGGCCGGTGACGGTGGCCACCTTGCGCTTGCCCTCGTAGGCCGTCGCCGTGACCGGCAGGCCGTCGCGGACGCCCTGCGGCTCGACGGTGAGGGTGCCGGCGTCGACGTTCGGAGTGAGCTTGAGCTGGTCGACATGGTCGGCGGCCACCGGTTCCATCCACACCGTCTGCCAGATACCGGAGGTCGGCGTGTACCAGATGCCGCTGGGGTCCAGGCGCTGCTTGCCGACCGGCGGGTTCTCACCGTCGGCCGCGTCGGTGGGGTCGTAGACGCCGACGATCAGCTCCTGGGTGCGGCCGGGCTTGAGGGCGTCGGTGACGTCGGCGCTGAACTTGTCGTATCCGCCCTGGTGTTCGGCCACCTTGGTGCCGTTGACATACACCTCCGCTCGCCAGTCGACCGCGCCGAAGTTCAGTTGCAGCCTCTTGCCGGAGCCGATCTTCCAGCCGGCCGGGACGGTGAAGGTACGCCGGTACCACATGCGGTCCTCGTACCGTTCGAGCCCGGACAGCTGCGACTCGACGGGGTACGGGACGAGGATCTTCTCGCCGAGCTTCCTGCCGACCGGCGGCTGTTCTCCCGCCGTGGCTGCGGCGAACTGCCAGGTGCCGTTGAGGTTCTGCCAGGCACCACGCGTGAGCTGGGGCCTCGGATACTCCGGGTGGGCGTTGCCCGGCCCGACCTTGTCGGCCCACTTGGTGCGCAACTCGTACGTCGACCTGTTGGCACCGCTGCTCCAGAAGGAGTTGACAACGTTGCCACCGGTGCCGGTCAAGCCGCCTTGACCGTCGTAGCGCACGTCGGCGAGACCTGACGCGGTGCCGGTCTTGTTGCCGACGACGGGCTCCTTCAGCGTGATCAGCAGCCTCCGGGGGTCGGCGGAGTCCAGCCGGGCATCCCCGAGGGGCCAGGCGGCGCCCCCGATCACGGCGTCGAGGTGGTCGCCGAGACCGGCCGCCGGCGCGCCGAGCGGCTGCGCGAACTCGAGCGCGAGGGTACGGCCGCTCGCCAGCACGGCGGTGGAGACGGCTCCGTCGTAGTCGTAGCCGTCGGGCAGGCGGAACGCGGACTGCGGTACGGCGGTCTTGGTGCCGCCGGGCGGGGTCCAGCGCAGGTGGAGGTTGGAGCCGCCGTAGTGCTCGAAGTACTCGACCTTGATGTCGTAGGCCTTGTTCGCTGTCAACACGACCGGCTGGCCGGTCTGTTCGCGGTCCCAGTCGTCGACCCAGTGGTCGATGACGAGCTGCCCGTCGACCCACAGCCGGAAGCCGTTGTCGCCGATGATGGAGAAGGTTGTGGGGCCGGTCTTCTCCGGGACGATCTTCCCGGTCCAGCGGACGCTGACGTCGTCCGACTGGCCGGTGGCGAAGTTCAGACGCGGCTCCAGGGTGTCGAAGTCGAGGTTCGGGTCGAACCCGGTGGCTTTGAGCTCGTGGAAGTCGAAGGCGCCGGGGGCGGACTGGGTGTAGTACTCGCCCTTGAGGCCGTGGACTTCGACGGGGTCGTCGGCCGCGGTGGCGGCGGGTGCCGCGGTGAGGCCGGCAAGGCCCAGTGCCGCGGCGAGCAGCAGGGCGAGGCGCTGTCCGAGAGGTCTGATGCGCACGAATCCTCCTTGGGTGAGGAAGGGTGGCGGCTCGTTGCTTCTGTCTGTACAACGTTGGAAGGAACGGCAGTTGGCATGAGAGCACGGCTCTCGACCTCTGTCCAGGGGCATGACAATCCCCGGGGTACGGGGCACTCATCGATGCTGAGGAGATCCCTTGCGGGTCAGCCTGAGGGACGTGGCGGAACGCGCGGGCGTTTCGATCAAGACCGTGTCCAACGTAGTGAACAACTATCCGCACGTCACCCCGGCCACGCGCGCCAGGGTGCAGGCGGCGATCGACGAGCTGGGCTACCGGCCCAATCTGACCGCGCGACATCTGCGCAAGGGCCGGACGGGGATCATCGCGCTCGCCGTTCCCGAGCTCGGCAACCCGTACTTCGCGGAGCTGGCCGGCGCCGTGATCGACGCGGCCGCGGAGCACGAGTTCACCGTCCTGCTCGACCACACGCGGGGCGAGCGCGAACAGGAGATCCTGGTCAGCCAGGGATTCCGGGGCGGTGTGATCGACGGGCTGATCCTCAGCCCACTGACCCTGGAGGCCGAGGATCTGCAGGGCCGCTCCGGCGACGTACCGCTGGTGCTGCTCGGTGAGCGCGAGTACGGCCTGCCCTTCGACCACATCGCGATCGACAACGTGGCGGCGGCCCGGTGCGCGGTGCGTCATCTGCTGGGCCGTGGCCGGACTCGGATCGCCTACCTCGGCGTGCGCACCGATTCCGTGAACCAGCCCGCCCACCTGCGACTGGACGGCTGGCGGGCGGAGTTGGCGGCGGCCGGGGTGCCCGCGCCGGACAGCCTGGTGGTGCCGGTCGGCGGCTGGGACCGGGACGACGGGGCGCGTGCGATGGCCGAGTTGCTGGACTCCGGCGTGCGTCCGGACGCCGTCTTCGCCTTCAACGACCTGATCGCGATCGGGGCGATGCGGGTGCTGCACGAGCGGGGTCTGCGGGTGCCCTGGGACGTGGCGGTGGTGGGTTTCGACGACATCGCGGAGGGGCGTTTCGGCGCCGTCACGCTGACGACGGTGTCGCCGGACAAGCAGGCCATCGCGAAGATGGCCGTGGCCTCGCTGCTGCGCAGTCTTTCGGGCCGCGAGGAGCCCGGCGGGCGCGAACTGACCGCGAAGTTCGAGCTCGTCGAGCGGGAGAGCACCTTGGGCCGACGGTGACGAGATATCGGACGGAAGGCTTTACACGGCTCTTCCAACGATGTAAAAACCTCCCCTGAACGACGAGCACGCCGAGTTGACGCAAGAGCAAGCCTCCCCGAGAGCGCTCTCAGCTCCGGGGCCGTGCCGTTTGGGGACACTCATGAAGCCCACCGCACTTGTCCGTCGCACCTCCGCGCGAACGCTTCTCGCCGCCGGCCTTGTGACGAGCCTCGCGCTCGCGACCGGATGCACCAAGTCCGAGGACGACTCGGGCACGAAGCCCTCCGCCTCGAAGCAGGACGACGCCGGCCAGGTGGTCGCCTCGCCCGGCACCGCCTCCGGCCCGACCTGCACCATCGACGCCTACGGCGGGCGGAAGATCGATCTGAAAAGCGCCACCGTCGGCTTCTCCCAGTCGGAGAAGGAGGCCAACCCCTTCCGGATCGCGGAGACCGCCTCCATCAAGGCCGAAGCCAAGGCACAGGGCGTCAAACTGCTCACAGCCAACGCCCAGTCGCAGTTCTCCAAGCAGATCAGCGACGTCCAGGACCTCATCGCCAAGGGCGCGAACCTGCTGGTCATCGCCCCGCTCAACTCCGACGGCTGGGAGCCGGTGCTGCGCACCGCGGCCGCCAAGCACATCCCGATCGTGACCATCGACCGCAAGATCAACGCGGCGGCCTGCAAGGACTATGTGAGCTTCATCGGCTCCGACTTCGTCGAGCAGGGCAAACGGGCCGCGGACCAGATGATCCAAGCGACCGGGGGCAAGGGCGAGATCGCCATCCTGCTCGGCGCGGCCGGCAACAACGTGACCACCGAGCGCACCGCGGGCTTCGAGGACCGCATCAAGGAGAAGGCACCCGGCCTGAAGGTCGTGTTCCGTCAGACCGGCGAATTCGCCCGCGAGAAGGGCCAGTCGGTCACCGAGAACCTCATCCAGTCCAAGCCCGGCATCACCGGGATCTACGCCGAGAACGACGAGATGGGTCTCGGCGCCGTCAACGCCCTCAAGGGCGCGGGCAAGAAGGCCGGCGCCGTCAAGATCGTGACCATCGACGGAACCCGCAACGCCGTACAGAGCATCGTGGACGGCTGGATCTACGCGGTGATCGAGTCCAACCCGCGCTTCGGGCCGCTCGCCTTCCAGACCCTCGACACCTTCACCAAGGGCGAGAAGGTCGGGCAGGACATCGTTATCAAGGACAGCGCCTACGACAAGAGCAACGCCCGGTCGGACCTCGGCAAGGCCTACTGACGTGCTCTCGGTCACCCAGCTGTCCAAGACCTTCCCCGGCGTGCGCGCGCTGTCCGACGTGGACTTCACCGCGCGCGCCGGGGAGGTGCACGCGCTCGTCGGCGAGAACGGCGCGGGCAAGTCGACGCTCATCAAGGTGCTCACCGGGGTGTACCGGCCCGACCACGGCGAGGTGACGTACGACGGAGAACCGGTCCGCTTCACCACACCGCTGCAGGCCCAGCAGGCCGGCATCTCCACCATCTACCAGGAGGTCAACCTCGTCCCGCTGATGAGCGTGGCCCGCAACCTGTTCCTCGGCCGCGAACCGCTGGGCCGGCTGGGCCTGATCGACTTCCGGCGCATGCACCGCGAGGCCGACGAGGCACTGCGCGGACTCGGCATCCGGGTCGACGTACACCGGCCGCTGCGCGAACTCGGCGTCGGCACCCAGCAGATGGTCGCGCTCGCCCGTGCCGTCGCCGTCGAGGCCCGCGTCGTCATCATGGACGAACCGACCTCCTCCCTCGAACCACGCGAGGTGCAGACCCTGTTCGAGGTGATCCGCATGCTGCGCGAGCGCGGCGTCGCGGTCGTCTACGTCAGCCACCGCATGGACGAGCTGTACGAACTCTGCGACACGATCACCGTCCTGCGCGACGGACGCGTCGTGCACACCGGCCCGCTCGCCGAGCTCGACCGGCTGCGACTGGTGGCCATGATGCTCGGCCGGGAGATCGGCGAGGTGCGCGCGGAAGGCATGACCAAGTTCTCCGGCTCGCACGACACCGACGCCGAACCGGTGCTGACCGCGACGGAATTGACGGTCCGGCACAGACTGCGGAACGTGTCGCTGTCGGTCCGGCCCGGAGAGGTCGTGGGCCTGGGCGGGCTGCTCGGCTCCGGCCGCAGCGAGACCGCGAAGGCCATCGCCGGCGCCCTGCCCACCGACACCGGCCGGGTCGTTGTCGCCGGCGTCCCGGTACGGGCGGGCTCGACCGCCGCGGCGATCCGCGCCGGCATCAGCCTGCTGCCGGAGGACCGCAAGAGCGAGGGCATCATGCCGGGGTTGTCGGTCCGCGAGAACATCGCGCTCGCCGCGCTGCCCGGGCTGTCCCGCTTCGGCCTCGTCGACGACGCCCGCGTCGACCGGATCGTGGAGACGTTCATGAAACGGCTCCGGATCAAGGCCGCGGGAGCGCACCAGAAGGTCGGCGAACTCTCCGGCGGCAACCAGCAGAAGGTGCTGCTGGCCCGCTGGCTGGCCCTGCACCCGAAGGTCCTGCTCCTGGACGAGCCGACCCGCGGCATCGACGTCGGCGCCAAGGCCGAGGTGCAGGCACTCATCGACGAACTCGCCGACGACGGCCTCGCGGTGCTGCTGATCTCCTCCGACACCGAGGAACTGATCGAGGGCAGCGACCGCGTGGTGGTCCTCAAGGACGGCGTCGTGGTCCGCGAGCTGACCGGTGACGCCGTCACCGAGGGCGAGCTGATGCGCGCCATCGCCGCCGTCCCCGCTGGAGAAAGCGATGACTGAACTCACCCTCGCACGCGGCGCGCTGGACCGTGCCCGGCTGCTGCGCCTGCTCCAGGACTACGGCGTGTACACCGGCGTCCTGGTGCTGCTGCTGTTCAACTTCGCCTTCACCCCCCACTTCGCCTCCGCGGAGAACTTCCGCACCCAGGCCGTCCAGGTCGCCCCCGTCCTGATCGTCGCGCTGGGCATGGCGCTGGCGATCGGCACCGAGGGCGTCGATCTGTCGGTGGGCTCGGTGATGGCCCTGGCCACCTCCCTGCTCTCGCTCTACCTCGGCTACGGACCCTGGATCGCCACGTTGATCGCGGTGATCGCGGGTGCCGTGGTCGGCGTCGCGAACGGCGCACTGATCGCGTCCGTCGGCGTCCAGCCCATCGTCGCCACCCTCGCCCTGATGGTCGCCGGACGCGGACTGGCCCTGGTCCTGCTGCCCCAGCTCAAGGACGTACGCGATCCGGGCCTTGCGGCACTCGGCTCCGGCGCCGTCCTTGGCGTGCCCTACCTGGTCCTCATCGCCGCGGCGCTCGCGGTGCTGGTCGCGTTCGTGATGCGCCGCACCACCTTCGGGCGGCAGGTCCTGGCCATCGGCGACAGCCGCCCGGCGGCCCGGCTCGCCGGACTCCCGGTACGCCGGGTCCTGGTCGTGGTCTACGTCTGCTCCGGCGCCCTCGCCGCGATCGCGGGCGTGCTCGCCACCGCCCGCCTCGCCGCGAGCGACCCCACCTCCCTCGGCACCCTGATGGAACTGTCCGCCATCACCGCCGTGGTCGTCGGCGGCACCCCGCTCAGCGGCGGACGGGTGCGCATCGGCGGCACCGTCGCGGGTGCCGCGCTCATCCAGCTGCTCACCACCACCCTCATCAAGCACGATCTGCCGCCGTCGTGGACCCAGATCGCCCAGGCCGTGGTGATCGTCCTCGCCGTCTACGCGGCCCGGGAACGAGGCAGGCGATGACCACGCAGACCGAAGAGGCCGGAATGCCGGCCGACACCGTGAGCCGCAAGGGCGCCGGTCCCGGGCGTATGAACCGCTCCGAGCGGCTGAGCGGGCTCGCGCAGCAACACGGCGCCCTGGTCACCCTCGTGATCGCCATGGCCGTGGCGTCACTGAGCTTCGACACCTTCCTGACGGGCGACAACCTCGAGAACATGGCGCTGTCCTCCGCGTTCCTCGCCGTGGTCGCCCTCGGCATGACGTTCGTGATAGTCACCGGCGGCATCGATCTGTCGGTGGGCTCCCTGTTCGCCCTCGGCGGCGTCCTCGCCGCCTGGGGCTCGCAGTACGGCACGGCGGTGGCCCTGCTGCTGCCGCTTGCTGTCTGCGGACTGATCGGCCTGGTCAACGGAGTACTGATCGCACGTGTCCGGCTGGCGCCGTTCATCGTCACCCTGGCGGCGATGCTGGGTGCCCGGGGCATCCTGCTGGCCATCACCGACGAGGGCTCGAGGACGTATCTCGTCGACAAGGACTCCTTCTTCGCCACCCTCGGACAGGGCTCCCTGGGCGGCATCGGAGTGCCCGTGTGGATCACCGTGGCGCTGTTCGTGCTCGGCGCCGTCGTGCTGCGCCGGACCAGATTCGGCCAGTACGTCTACGCGGTCGGCGGCAACGAGGACGCGGGAGCCCTGATGGGCGCACCGGTGGCCCGTACGAAGATCTCCGTCTACACGCTCTCGGGCCTGTGCGCCGGGCTCGCCGGCGCACTCAACGCGGCCTGGCTGCTGTCGGGCGTGACCATTCTCGGCAGCGGCATGGAGCTGGAGGCCATCTCCGCCGTGGTCATCGGCGGCACCCTGCTCAGCGGCGGTTTCGGCTACATCAGCGGCTCCCTCGTCGGGGTGCTGCTGCTGAAGGTCATCCAGAACGTGATCAACCAGATCGGCTCGCTCGACTCTGCCTACCAGCAGGTCGTCAGCGGAGCCTTCCTGGCCGTGGTGGTCGTTGCCCAGACGTGGCTGGGCCGGAGACGGAGAGTGCTGTGAAACCATCCTTGCCGAGATTTCGCCGCAGGCTGGGCCGCCCTGTCGTCGTCGGGACGGTGGCCATGGCGGCACTGGGGTTCTGCCTGGTCACCCCAGGCGTGGGGGCGGCGGCCACCGGAAGCCGGACGAGCCACCCCGCCGCCGTGACCGTGCAGGACGCCCGCTTCGAAGTCCTGTCACCGACATTGATCCGGACGGAGTACGCGGGGGACGGCCGCTTCCAGGACAGCCCCACCTTCAACGCCGTCGGCCGGGACTCCTTCACCCCGCCCCCCTACACCTCGTCCGTCAGCGACGGTGTCCTGACCATCACCACCAGCGCCATGACCCTGCGCTACCGGATCGGCTCCGGACCCTTCGACGCCGACAACCTGACGACGTCCTTCAAGACAGGGCAGACGCCGGTGCTCGCGGCACCCTGGCAGCACGACGTCTGCACCGTCGGTGCCTTGTGCGAGGCGGAGGACCAGCTGTACGACGGTCCGGGCCTGGCCACGGATCACAGCGGGTTCACCGGCAAGGGCTTCCTCGCCGGTTTCGAAGTCGACAACAACTCCCTGGCCGCGGACGTGCAGGCACCGTCCGCCGGCACCTACGACCTCGCCGTGCGCTACGCCAACGCGGTGGGCGGCGACGGCCACCACGAGGCACGCACCCTCAGCCTCAGCGTGGACGGCGGCGCCGACAAGACGTTCACGCTTCCCGCGACATCGGACTGGAACACCTGGGGTGTGGCCCGCCTGCCGCTGACGCTCGGCACCGGTTCCCACACCGTCAGACTGCACCGCACCGCCACCGACTCCGGAAGCGTCAACGTCGACAGCCTCGCCCTCCTCACCACCGGTGCCACCTATCCCTCCCGAGCGCAGACCACGGTCAACGGCTGCCGGTTCGGGACCAGTTGTGAGGCCGAGGACGCCCTCCTGTCGGGCTCCGCGATCATCGCCACCGATCACAGGAGTCATACCGGCTACGGCTTCACCGCCGAACTCAACCAGGGATCCGGTATCTCGGACCGGATCACCGGCGTACCCGACGACGGCACCTACCTGCTGAACCTGCGCTACGCCAACGGCACCGGCAGCGACGGCCTGCACCAGCCACGGACGATCGAAGTCGGCACCGGCAACGGCGCCTCCCGCACCCTCTCGCTCCCGGCCACCGACAACTGGGACACCTGGCAGTCGGCCTCCGTTCCGGTCGAGTTGAAGGCGGGTACCGACCAACTGACCCTGAACTGCCCGGAGTCCACCAGCTGCCACGTCAACCTGGACACCGTCGCCCTGAGCCGGCAGGGAGAGGCCGCCCCAGCACCCCACCTCGCCCTGGGCGGCTACCGCCGCAGCCTCGACGGACTCAACGGCGACACCGAACCCACCCCCTGGACCACGCCCGGTCTCTTGCACCGAGACGGCTGGTACCTGCTCGACGACACAACTTCCGCGGTCTACGACACCGGCACCAAGAAGGCCACCCCACGCCCTGCACATGGCGGCCGGCCCTACCAGGACGGCTATCTCTTCGCCTTCGGACACGACTACCAGCAGGGCCTGTCCGACCTGGCCACGCTGACCGGGCCGTCACAGCTGCTGCCCCGTTGGGCATACGGCGTCTGGTACTCCGAATACATCGACCGCACGGCGAGCGACTACGAGAACACCATCCTGCCCGCGTTCCGCGCCGCGGACGTACCTCTGGACGTGCTCGTCACGGACACCGACTTCAAGTCGCCGAACACCTGGAGCGGTTGGAACTTCGACCCGGCCAAGTTCCCCGACCCCAAGGCCTTCTTCGACTGGTCCACCGGCCAAGGGCTGCACAACACCCTGAACGTGCACCCGAGCATCCTCGGCTCCGACCCGCAGTTCGCGAAGGCCCAGAGCACGGCCAAGGGCAAGCTGAGAAAAGGCGGTTGTGCAGGCAGCGCCGGCTCGGACTGCTACACCTTCGACTTCGGCGATCCCGACCAGCTCAAGGCCTACCTCGACCTGCACCGTCCGATGGACCAGGCCGGCAACGACTTCTGGTGGCTCGACTGGTGCTGCGACGCCTCCCGCTCCTCCCAGTCCGGAGCCACCCCGGACGCATGGATCAACCAGAAGTACGCCGACCTCACCTCCGAGACCAGCGACCGCGGCTTCGTCCTGTCCCGCGCCTACGGCTCCCTCCAGGCCGGCGGCTACAGCGGCGGCGTAGGCCTGCCCACCGGCCCCTGGGCCGACAAGCGCAGTACGCTCCACTTCACCGGTGACACGACCTCGAACTGGGGCACCCTGCGCGCCGAAATCGGCTATACGCCGGGGGAGTCGGCCGCCACCGGCCTTGCCGCCGTCAGCCACGACATCGGCGGCCACAACGACGGATACGGCATCCCCGGAGCCGAGACGTACACCTCGAACGGCCAGACCCACCGCACCACCAAGCTGCCCGACGACCTGTACGCACGGTGGGTGCAGTTCGGCACCTTCCAGCCCGTCGACCGTCTGCACAGCAACCACAGCGACCGCCTGCCGTGGCAGTACGGCCCCGAAGCACAGAAGTCCGCGGAGAAGTTCCTCCGGCTGCGCGAGGCGCTCGTGCCGTACACGTACACCCTGGCGCACGAGGCCAACACCACCGGCACCCCGATCGTCCGCCCGTTGTACCTGCAGTACCTGGAGGAGGAGAACGCGTACACCAAGGCGGACAGCGAGTACCTCTACGGCCCCGACATGCTGATCGCACCCGTCACCACACCCGGCACCGACACCACCACGTCGATGTGGTTCCCTCCTGGCCAGTGGACGGACTACTTCACCGGCCGCACCTACACTGCACCCGCCGGCGGAGCCACGCAGGACATCACGACCACCCTGGACACCATGCCGGTCTTCGTCCGGGCGGGCGGCATCGTCACCACCCGGTCAGACAACGTGCCCGACGACAGCCAGAGCCCACTCGACAAGGTCAGCGTCACGGTGGCCCCGGGAGCATCCGGCGTGTTCTCTCTCTACGAGGACGACGGCACCACCTCGCATTCCGGTCGTACGGCAACCACCCGGATCCGCTACACCGAGCACAAGGACGCACACCTGCTGAAGATCGCACCCGCCAAGGGAGCCTTCCCCGGACAGGTCAGCCGCCGCACCTGGACCGTGTCCTTCCTCGGCGTCGGCGAACCACCGAGCCAAGTAAGCGCGGGCGGCACCCGTCTGACCCGCTCGGCCTGGTACTGGGACGCCGACACCCACGTACTGCGGATCACCACACCCGCGTACAGCATCCGCGCTGCCACGGCCATCGCGTACAAGTAGAAGGGCGGGTACTCGTGCAGGCCCTGCCGCGCATGTCGTGCTTGGCGGCAGGGCCTGTCATACCTCGGCGCGGTCGGCGAACTCACCCGCTTCTGCCACACCCGGTCGGGGGTCACTCTCCGATCAGCCGTGTCGACAACGCCACGGGTCACTGCAGATCGTCGGCCAGGGCCGGGGACTCGGGCTTCTCCTCGGGGGCTGCCTCGGTGCCGGTGACGATACGGCGGATCGTCTCCAGCGGCTCTCACCGGCGCCCGTGCCGCTCGGATCGTCGCCGGCGAGTTCAACGGCTGCCTGTGGCGGCCGGACATGGCTGACCAGGAGCCTTGCCCACCCAAGCCGCGCCACAAGGTGGTTCAGGCCCCGCCCGAGCAGCCTGCCCGGGCGCTCATCCCTCCTACGAACACCGAGCTGCGACCCCGTGACCGGGAGCACTGTGCGGACAGCGCACAGCCGGATCGCGCCATCGGTCGCGGGGGAGACCACCCTCACGCTCAGGGCCTGCCGGCGAGGTGACACCTCGCTCTTCCTCCGGTCCGAGACAGGCTGCAGACCGGGAGGACCAACCTCGACACATCCGGGGCGAACACGCGCCCCAGGGAGGACGACCCCCGCGAACCTCTCGAAGAACAGCCGTGGCGGTGACAGGCAGGCAGGCTCAGCGCAGCACGACGTCGAACACCATCTGGAAGAACGCGTCGATAGGGGCGGAGGACTTGTCGGCGCGGGCCGCGATCAGGGCACCTTCCCAGGCGCTGAGGACGAAGAGCGCGGTCGCCGGCACGTCGAGCGAGGCGCTTACTTCGCCCGATTCCTGGGCCTCGGCAAGCACGCGCTCGATGTGCGAGGCCCACTGCTGGAAGCCGCGCTGGACCGCCGAGCGGATCTCCTCCGAGTGGTCGGCCACCTCGGCGCCGAAATTGCCGACCAGGCATCCGCGGGCGAAGCCGCTGTCCACCGTGTCCGAGCCCATGAAGTCGAAGTGTGCCCGCAGCCGTTCCAGCGGAGGACGCCCGGCCGTGTCGAGCATGTCGAAGCGCAGACCGGCGGCATAGCGGTTGAGCGCCTCCAGGGCGCTGTCCTCCTTGCTGGCGAAGTGGTTGTAGAAAGAACCCTTC
This sequence comes from Streptomyces sp. NPDC054813, assembly GCF_053611365.1. Classification (NCBI taxonomy): domain Bacteria; kingdom Bacillati; phylum Actinomycetota; class Actinomycetes; order Kitasatosporales; family Streptomycetaceae; genus Streptomyces; species Streptomyces sp. NPDC054813. The sequence goes on from NZ_JBSHAF010000029.1 coordinate 96,925, forward strand.
GGGGCGCCGGCGGCCGTGGTGATGTCGCTGATGCCGGTGGCGTTGAAGCCCCGGGTACGGAACTGCTCCAGTGCCGCCTGCGCTATCTCCTCGCGCTTCGATGCGCGTGCCATTCTGATCACCTCTCTCGCAATATGTCCGGTCGTCTTGTTCGCTGTCAAGCCCGCGCCTCAGGCCCGCACACCTTCGCCCGCCCGGGCTTGACGTCTCCTAAGACGACTGGTCATATTGAAAGTGGCATCGTCACACTGAGCCCGCCGGTCCATGCCGGCCGGGCGGTACCAAGGGAGCCTCAATGTCCACCACCTACCGAGCCTTCGAAGCCACCGGAGTCCACAACCTCCGGCTGGTCGAGCGCGAGCTGGTCGACCCGGCGCCCGGACACGTCCGGCTCCGGGTGGAGACCTGCGGCGTCTGCCACACCGACGTCCTTGCCGTGGAGGGCCTGCGTGCCGACCCGTCCAGTCCGATCGTGCCCGGCCACGAGATCGTCGGCGTGATCGACGCCGTGGGGCCGGGCGTCACCGCCTGGCACCCCGGCGACCGCGTCGGCGTCGGCTTCCTGAACGGACACTGCGGGGAGTGCGAGCCGTGCCGCCGGGGCGACTTCGTCAACTGCCTCGACCAGGGGCAGACCGGCACGAACATCGACGGCGGCTACGCCGAGGTGACCTACGCGCGTGCCAGCGGACTGGTCCGCATCCCCGACGGCATGTCCGCGGCCGAGGCCGCCCCGCTGCTGTGCGCCGGACTGACCACCTTCTCCGCGCTCCAGCAGGACTCCGTCCGGGCGGGCAGCCTGGTCGCCGTGCAGGGTATCGGCGGCCTGGGACACCTCGCGCTCCAGTACGCGCGCAGCCTCGGATACCGGGTCGCCGCCGTCGCCCGCGGCAAGGACAAGGAGCCGCTCGCCCGTGAGCTGGGCGCTCATGAGTACATCGACAGCTCGGAGACCGACCCCGGCGCGGCGCTGGCCGACCTGGGTGGCGCCTCGCTCGTCATCGCCACGGCGGCGAGCGGCGCGTCCATGAACCCGCTGCTGCGCGGTCTTGCCCCCGGTGGGAAGCTCGTCGTCGTGGGTGCCGCGCCCGACCCGCTGTCGGTGGACACCGCCGACCTGATCTTCGGCACCCGGAGCATCGTCGGCAGCCTGACCGGCTCGTCGATCGAGAACGAGGACAACCTCGGCTTCAGCCTGGCCCACGGCATCCGCCCGTCCATCGAGACGATGCCCTTCGAGCGGGCCATGGACGCCTACGAGCGGATGCTCTCCGGCAAGGCGCGGTTCCGCGTCGTCCTCGACGTCGCCGCCTGATCGTCCTCGCCGTCACCGCCGGACCCGGCTCACCCCTCGTGCGTGGGCCGCACGGTCACGGCGGTCCGGCTCCGCGAGCGGTCGGGACGTGCGCCCCTGGGGCGCGGGCCCCGGAGGGGTCGTCAGGGGCCGCCAACGGACACGGCAACGTCGGAGGGTACGTCCGCACCGTCCCCGTGGGCGCCACCGAACCCCCCGTCACCTTCAACCTCACCCAGCGACCACCCGCGACACGCCCGCACACAGGCCGTCCGCGGGCACGGCGTCCCGTTCCCTCGGTGTGTCCCGTCCGCTGCGCCTGACTACAGGTCCAGCAGCGCCTGCTCGACGGCCTCCGTCAGAGCCGGGTGGATGTACAGGACGTCGTGCCCGATCCGGTCCACCGTCAGTCCCAGGGACATGGCCTGGATCAGGGGCTGGATGAGCGTCGCGGCCTGGGGCCCGATGGTGTGCGCGCCCAGGAGCATACGATCGGCCGGACTCGCGAGGAGTTTGACGAAACTGGTGGTGTCCTCCAGGGCCCATCCGTAGGCGGTCTGTGCGTAGTCGCGAACGCTCACCAGGCAGTCGATGCCGCGCCGCCGCGCCTCCTGTTCCGTGAGACCGACACTGGCGATCTGCGGGCTGGTGAACACCGCATGCGGCGCCACCTTGTTCGGCAGCGTCCGCACGTCCTGCGGATGGAGGATGTTGTGCCGCACCAGCCGCGATTCCGCGTTCGCCACGTGCTTGAGCTGGAAGTGGTTCACCGCGTCGCCGAGTGCCCACACCCCGGGCACGGACGTTCGGTAGGCGTCGTCGGTGACGATGTGACCGTGTTCGTCCAGCTCCAGCCCGCCGTCGACGGCCCGCAGCCGGTCCGTGTTGGGTCTGCGGCCGACGCACACCAGCAGCATGTCGGCCTCGACGGCGTGCTCACCGTCCGGACATGCCACCAGCGCCGCCACACCGTCCCCCTTCGGTGCGACCGAGGTGACCTTGGCGCCGAGCAGCACACGGTGCCGCAGTGAGGCGAGCTCGGTGAAGCGCTGCGACACCTGCTCGTCCTCCGCCATGAGCAGGCGTGGCCCGCGCTGCACGATCGTGATGTCCACGCCGAACGACGCGAACACGTGGCCGAACTCGGCCGCGATGAAGCCGCCGCCGAGCACCAGCATGGACGCGGGCAGGGCGTCGATCCGCATGATCGTGTCCGAGGTGTGGAAGGCGACGGTGTCGAGGCCGGGGATGTCCGGCACCACCGGCCGCGACCCGACCGCGACGACGAACGTCTCGGCGGTGATCCGCTCCGTCCCGACCTCCAGCACCTTCGGGGCGACGAATCGGGCCGCCTCGGTGAACACGTCGACGCCCTGGCCTCTGCGGTACTCCACGGCACTCTCGTGCAGCGGATCGATGCGGTCGAACACGCGGTCCCGGACGGACTTCCAGTCGACGTGCGCGACACTCGCGTGGACGCCGAGGCGCCGTGCCGCCCGCGCGCCCTCGGCGGCGTCCGCGGCGACGACGAACATCTTGCTCGGTATGCACCCCCGGTTCAGACACGTGCCGCCGAAACGGTCCGGTTCGACGATGGCGGTCCGCAGGCGATCGAATTCCTCGGACAGCAGCATGTTGCCGCTGCCTGCTCCCAGGATGACGAGATCGTAGTGCCGCATGTCTTCCACCTTCCGTGGGCGGGACACCGGCCTTGTGGCGTGTGGCTGTGAGCGTGCGGTCCTACTGATCACAATTCTGTCCGCATGCGCCGCTTTCCACCACTGCCGGACGTGAGGGCGGCCCGGCCCACGGCCGGCGCGTCAGGACACCGTCCCGTCCCGCCGGTACGCCGATGGTGAGCTGGTCGGCCTCGCTCCTGTAGGTGCCGCGCACCATGGCGCGCCAGATCTCGCGGCCTGGGGCGGAGCGTGCCTGCGGAGCGGTGTCACGCCGTGGTGTGCCATCCGGGCTCCAGGCTGTCGAGTAGGGCGTGGAAGGCTTTGTGGGCCCGGTCCCAGTGGCCGTCGGCCAGCGGGGTGATCAGCAGGCCGAGGGCGGCGTCGGTCAGGAGGGTGGCCTGTGTGCGCGCTCGCTCTTGGGTCATGCCGAGGTCGCGGAAGACGGAGGTGTACAGGAGGGTCCATTCGGTGACGATGTCGCGCATGACGGGCCCGTAGCGGCCAGGGTGAAGCACGCTGGCGCTCATGATCTCGAAGTAGAGAGGGAGTGTGGCGCGTACATGGGGGTCGCTGAATTGTCGCCACAGTTCCTCCACGAAGCGGCGCAGGTCTGCGGGGCTCGCGGGCGAGCCGATGGTCTCCAGTAGTTCGCGGGTGCGCAGGAGGGGCCGACGCTCGTAGATGGCGAGGGCCTCGGCGACCATTCGTTCCTTGGTGCCGAAGTAGTACAGGAGCATGCGGTCGCTGGTGCCCAGGGCCTTGGCCAGAGGTCGCAGGGACAGGTCCGCGATGCCGTTGCGCATGACGTACTCGCGGACCCGGTCGAGAAGGTCGCGTCGCTTGGCTGGATCGGGTGGGCGAGGCATGGAGGCTCCTGGGTGCGCGCGGTCGAGGATCCCGCGCCGTCCGTTATTGCGCCTTTGGTGGGGTATTTACTGTAGCGGCAGTTACGTCTATATTTGAGATGTAGCGACCGCTACGTGTTCGGGCCTGGCGTATGCCTGGCACGTTCACCGGCCGACCGGCCGGCCGTCAGCGAAGGGACTGATCCCCGTGGCCACCTGGGTCATCGGTTACCGCATCGTCTCCCACCGGGGAGAGCGGTCCTCTCGTGCCGCTGCACCGTCGCGGCTCGCCCGGCAGTGGGCTCTGTGGTCCCGCCTGCTCGCACCGCTGCGGCCGTTTGACGCGCCGCGTGGCTGTGCCACCGCCTGGGATGCCTCCTGGCCCCTGCAGCGGGAACTCACCTCCGTGCGCCAAGCCCGACGTCTGGTGACCGCGCAACTGAGCGACTGGGCTGTGGGTGAACTCGCCGACACCGCTGAGCTACTGGTCAGTGAACTGGTCACCAATGCTCTGCGTCACACGCGCGGTCCGCTCAGGCTCAACCTGCAGCTGCGCGACTCCCGCCTGCTGTGCGAGGTCGAGGACACGGAGTCCTCCAGCCCCGCACGCAACGTCGCCGACCCGGATGCGGAGAACGGCCGGGGCATCGAGCTCCTCGACCTGCTCGCGGACGCCTGGGGCAGTGTCCGGACGGCCACCGGCAAGACCATGTGGTTTGAGCTGCAGGCCGAAGGCCATCATCGTGAGACGCAAGCACCGTGATGACGGTGGCCTGTGGAAGTCGCGGTCGTCCGAAGTCCCAAGGCGGCGCTGTCAACAAGTAGACAGGACCAGGAACGGAGAGCACGGCCAACGCGAACGCATCGTGCGCGAACGGTTGGACAGGGTCTGCCGCCTGTCAGGTCCAGAGCTCAGGACCAGGTCCGACCGTTGCGTTCCGCGCTGACCGTGCACAGGATCACGATCCGCAATGGGTGCCGGAGTGCAGGTCCGGTATCCCGCTTCACGGACAGGCACCTACTAGGTACCATCACGGGTATGCCATCCCTGAACGTGTCGTTCACTGAAGAGGAACTCGAAGGCGTGCGGGCCGCGGCCGCCGCCGAGGGCAAGAGCCTCAAGCAGTACCTGCACGACCTCGGAATCCGCGAGATGCAGCGCAAACAGTTCGTCGCCGGCGCCACCGAATGGGCCGAGCGGCTGCGCGGCGAGTTCGACGAGGCCTTCCCCGACGAAGTGCCGCCCGCCGAACGCGGCAACGGGGCCGCTGCCGCCTGATGCCGCCTCTCTACATCGACGTCTCCTGGCTGCTGGACGTCCAGGAGAACGCGCTCGGCCACGATGACCTGACCGTGGCGGACTACTCCGCGCTGGTCGCCGCCGTCGCCCGCCACAAGACCCGGATGCCCACCCTCGCGACAGCCGACCCGGACACGGCCTGGCGCGCCGCGGCCCTGCTGCACACCATCGTGCGCCTGGAGCCGCTCCCGCACCGCAACAGCCTGTACGCCGCGTTCATCGCCGCCCAGTACATGGCGCAGGCCGGCGAAGGCATCGATCCTCCCTACGGCGCCCTGTCCGACCTGGTCCGCAAGGTCCGCGACACCCGTATCAGCGTCCAGGACGTCGCCGATCAGCTGCGGAGCTGGAAGCTGTAGCACCGGCGCTGGTGCGGCATCGCCAGGGCAGTCGTGGCCTGCTGATCATTGCCTGCCATCCAGGGGAAACGGCTGCGGACACCCGCCGGAGGGCGCCTCAGTCCGCAGACCCGCCGCCGACCGGGATGCCCAGCCGGTGGGCCACGGTGATCAGGGCCGACCCCAGGGGGAGCGCGACCCGGGTGAGGGCGTGCGGGTCGCCGCGGGTCGGGTCCTGGTTGACGATCAACACCGGCTTTCCCTCCTGGTGCGCCTGGCGGACGAACCGGAGCCCGGACATCACCGTCAGCGAGGAGCCCAGGACCAGCAGTGAGGACGCTTCACGTACCAGCCGTCGGCAGTGCTCGACGCGCTGTGGCGGAACCGCCTCGCCGAAGAACACCACGTCCGGTTTGAGTACGCCGCCGCAGTCGGCGCAGGGCACGATGCGGAAATCCCCGACCTGCGCGTCGGTGAGGTCGGCGTCACCATCCGGGTTGATCCCGGCGGCCACCGGGTCGAAGCCGGGGTTCTCGGCCTCCAGCCGCCGGGCGAGTTCGCGGCGCGGGCTGAAGGCGCCGCAGGAGAGGCAGACGACCCGGTCGAGGCTGCCGTGGAGTTCCACGACGCCCTCGCTGCCGGCGGCCTGGTGCAGGCCGTCGACGTTCTGGGTGATCACACCCGAGACGTGGGCGTGCCGTGCGAAAGCGGCCACGGCCCGGTGCCCAGCGTTGGGGAGGGCGCGGCCGAAGGTGCGCCAGCCGAGGTGGCTGCGCGCCCAGTAGCGGCGCCGCGCGTGGGCGCTGCCGGTGAAGTCCTGGTAGGTCATCGGGGTGTGCCGGCTCAGGCTCCCGCCCTTGCCCCGGTAGTCCGGGATGCCTGACTCCGTGGAGATGCCCGCGCCGCTGAGCACCAGCACACCGCCGGTGCTCAACGCGTCGACGACCGGTTGCAGGTCGGTGGTCCCCGGCGGCAGATCCGCGGCGGGGGTCCAGCTCAGGGTGGGGCGCATGCGCATGCCGCCAGGGTACGGAGTCGGCGGCGGCTCAGGGCCGGCGCAGGTGGGGGCAGGACGACCCGACACTCTCGGGAATCATGGTCAGCGGCTCCGGCAACCACGGTAAGACCGCCACGGTCTGCGCCGTCTCGTTGGCCGGCTGAAGCGCTCAGTCACGCCGGGGCAGTCGCCGGTGGCGCGGCAGAACGACGGGGTGGGCGGGGCCGGACGGAATCGTTCGGCGCACGGTCATGGCGGCCGCAGCACGAACGCATCCGAATCGCATCCACGGTCAGATACCGGGCGCTGCGAACGCGCCGTGGGGATCTTGATATGGGCGACCGAATCGCGTGAGGCGATATCCCGGTGAACCGGGGTAGCCGCCACACACGGCGGTTGGCCCACCCTTCAAGGAGAACCATGTTCGCACTCACGTCCCGTCGTCTGCGCGGCATCGCCCGTCGGGTCTTCGGCTGGCAGCAGTTGCGTCCGGCCCAACTCACAGCGATGAAGGCCGTGATGAAGGAGCGTGACGTACTCGCCGTCATGCCGACCGGCGCGGGCAAGTCCGCCGTGTACCAGGTGCCCGCGGTCTTGCTCGGCGGTCCGGTCGTGGTCGTCTCGCCGCTGATCGCGCTGCAGCGGGACCAGATGCAGAGCCTGCTCGGATCCGGCGCGTTGCGCGCCGCCGCCATCAACTCTGCGCAGCGCCGAAGCGACAACGAGACGGCATGGGCCCGCATCAGCGCCTCCTCGGTCGACGTGGTCTTCCTCGCTCCTGAGCAGCTCGCCAAGCCGGACGTCACTGACCGGCTCGCTGCCGTCCGGCCCCGGCTGCTGGTGGTGGACGAGGCACACTGCGTGTCGTCCTGGGGACACGACTTCCGGCCGGACTACCTGCGGCTGCGCCACGCGCGCGAGCGGCTTGGCAATCCGCCGGTGCTCGCCCTGACCGCGAACGCGGCGGCCCCGGTCCGCCGGGACATCGCCGAACGTCTTGGCATGGACGACCCGGTGGAGATAGTGGCCGGCTTCGACCGTCCCAACATCCATCTGGAGGTGTCCACCTTTCAGGACGGAGCCGCCAAGGAGCGGTTCGTCGTGGAGCGGGCGGCCGTCGAGGAGAAGCCGGGAATCGTTTACGCGGGGACGCGGCGGGCCGCGGACAGCTACGCCGCGCAGTTGAGCGGCCTCGGACTGTCCGCGGCGAGCTACCACGCGGGCCGGTCCGCCGCCGAACGCGGCCGAACCCAGGACCGGTTCAGCTCCGGTGAACTCGACGTGGTCGTGGCGACCTCGGCGTTCGGGATGGGCATCGACAAGGCGAACGTACGGTTCGTCCTCCATGCGTCCGTCCCCGGCTCGCTCGACGCCTACTACCAGGAGATCGGCCGGGCCGGCCGCGACGGGGCACCGGCCAGGGCGATCCTCGCCTACCGTCCACAGGATCTGGGCCTGCAACGCTTCTTCGCCGCCGGCGCTCCCGACGCCGACGCGGTGCGCCGCGTCGCCAAGTGCCTGCGCGGCGAGGAGGGCGCCGTGAGCGCGACCCGGCTCCGGGCCGACTGCGAACTCGACGCGACGGCACTGTCCGCCGTGCTGAACCTGCTGGAGGAGGCCGGGGCCGTCCGTACCGGACGGGACGGCAGCCGCTTCACCGGCGCTGCCGGCGCCTCCGCGGATGACGACGTCGACGCCGCTGTGCAGAGCGCCCTCGCCGTCCACGCCACGCACCGCAAGCTCGAACAGTCCCGGGTCGACATGATGCGCGGGTACTCCGAGACGACCGACTGCCGACGGCGGTTCCTCCTTGGATACTTCGGCGAGTCCGTCCCCATCCCGTGCGGGGCGTGCGGCAATTGCACAGGCACGGTGGCCAAGCCTGCGAGCAGGCTGAGGCGCGAGCGGTCCGGAGACGGACGGCCGTACAAGGCGGCCACGCGGCAGCGCCGGTGGATCCGGGCCGGTGAGCGCGCGGGCGCCTCCGCGGGTGCCGTCCGGGCGGCGGAGACGGTCGCACGCCCCGCGGCGGACGACCACGCCTACCTGCCGGGCGTCCGCGTGCGCCATGACCGGTGGGGCCACGGCGAGGTCATGAGCGAGGGCGACGGCAAGATCACCATCCTGTTCGAGTCGGTCGGCTATCGCACCCTGTCGCTGGCCGTGGTGACGGACAAGCAGTTGCTCGCCACGTTGCCCGACTCACCGCGCTGACGCTGGACCCGCGAGTCCCGGACGCCGAGAGGCGGCCCTGCCGTAGCGGGCGGCGGGCTCGTAGCGGGCCCAGCAGCCTTCGGGAGTACCCTGACGCGCCAACTCTGATGCTGCGGTGCCCGTCAGGTACTCAAGTGCCGACTGAGATGCACAGTCTCAACCGCGGTGCCTGAGCGCCGATCGGGCCCGTGAGCGTTCTCGTCGGCTCGTGCGAGGGACGTGGGTGCCCCAGCATGTCAGAGGTGGCTGGCACGATGCTCCGCATGGATCTCGCATGCCTGCTCGACGGCCTGGACACCCGCCTTTGGTCCTCCCTCTCCCATGCGTACGGCAGTGCGGAGGACGTTCCCGATCTGCTGCGGGCTCTGACCGGCGCTGACGCGGGTGAGGCGGATGGGGCGTTGTCGGAGCTGTACGGGAGCGTTCTGCACCAGGGGACGGTCTACGCCGCCAGCGCGGAGGCGGCCCGTTGAACGACGAGTCGGTCATCTCGCCGGCCACCAAGGCCTGACCACCGGCGAGGTGCAGGCCCACCTGGCCGACGCCTATGGCGGCGAGGTCTTCCGTCAGACGATCTCGACCATCACCGACCAGGTCCTTGAGGGCATGGTCGAAATGGCAGAGCCTCCGGCCCGACCCGTCTGTCCGGTCGTCTTCATCGACGCCGTCCACGTGAAGATCCGCGACGGCGCGGTCGCCAACCGGCCCATCCACGTGGCACCGGCCGTCACGGTGGAGGGCCCGGGGAGATCCTGGGACTACTGGGCCGGCGACGGTGGCGAGGGCGGCGAGCACTGGCTGCACACCCTCACCGAGATCAAGAACCGCGGCGTCGGCGACGTACTGATGCTGGTCTGCGACGGCCTCACAGGCCTGCGCGAGGCGGTGGAGACGGTCTGGCCCTCGGGCCGCAGAGGACGGTCGAACCACTCACCACTGAACCAGCGCACAAAGTCCCAGACCTGCGAGCGATTGCCTACCCCGTCTCCCAGTGTGACCGACACATCAGGACCATCCAGCAGGCCCAGGACGCTACCGCGTCGCCCAGGCACGCAACCGGCCAGGAGCAACCTTCGGCCGGGGCATGCCAGCCGGCTCAACTCGACCCGCCAGCTGCACGAGATGTCCTCGACTGCTCCGCCACGCTGGGCTCTGGGCTACGGCACGGTACTCGCCGCCGAGGGCAGCCGAAGGGCCTCCGGTCGAGCCCGGAAGGAAGGCCCGTGCGTGATCTCCGGCGGCCGGCCTGACACCACCGGGGGAGCGGCATGGACGGTTCGTCCAAGAGCCGCCAAACTGGCCACTTCTGCCCTCTTTGTGGGGTGTGGGGGCTGGCGTAAAGGTGACTTGACGCCTGGTGGACAGGGCAAAGTGCTGACCTCGGCACTTGACGGCACCACGCTGTCCTCCCATGAGAGACATGAACAACAGGTGGCGCCGGGGGATCCGCCCTCCCCGGCCTCGCCATACGGCGGCGGCTGCCGCCCTCGTGGCGCTCGTGGCCGGTCTGACCGCCGCCCCCGGCGCAGCTCAGGACCTCGGCCCGCGCACCGGGCGAACGGAAGCCGCCGCGCAGACCGGAGCGGCCCGGTCGCCGATCACCTCCCGGCATCAGCTCACCCTGATCACCGGCGACCGCGTCACGCTGGAGACGGACACCTCGGGCAAGCAGAGTGTGTCGGTCGAGCCCGCCGAGGGCCGCGAACGAGTCGCGTTCATCAAGCGTCAGTCCGGCCGCGACTGGACGGTCATACCCGCCGACACGCTCCCGCTGCTCGCGACGGGCCGGCTCGACAAGGCGCTGTTCAACGTCTCCGCCCTGGTCCGGGGCAAGTACGCGCAGCGGTCGAGCCTGCCGCTGATCGTGGAGTACGCCGGGGACGCGGGCACCGCCCGGCGGCAGCTGACCGCCGCCGGTGCCGACACCGTCCACCCCATCGGCGGGACCCCCTTCGCTACCCTCGGCGAACACCGTGCGGACGCAGCCGGGTTCTGGAAGGGCATCGCCCCCGGCCGGGCGGACGTCACGTCCTTCGGGGCGGGTGTGCGCCGGGTCTGGCTGGACGGCCACTCAAGGATCCAGCTTGACAGGACGGTGCCGCGCATCGGGGCCCCGCACGCCTGGGAGAAGGGCTACACCGGCACCGGCGTCAAGGTCGCCGTGCTCGACACCGGTTACGACCCCAACCACCCGGACCTCAAGGGCCTCGTCACCGAGTCCGCGAACTTCACCACCGAGCCGAACACCGACGACCTGAACGGTCACGGCACCCATGTGACCTCCACGGTCGCCGGTTCCGGCGCGGCCTCCGACGGCCGCTACAAGGGTGTGGCACCCGGTGTGCAGATCCTGTCAGGCAAGGTGTGCACCGCGGACGGCAACTGCGACAACTCCGACATCGTCGAGGGCCTGGCCTGGGCCGCCCAGCACGGCGCCAAGGTGATCAACCTCAGCCTGGGCGACACGGACACTCCGGAGACCGACGCCCTCGAGGCCATGGTCGACACCGTGACCCGTGACTACGGCACGCTGGTCGTGGCCGCGGCCGGCAACAGCGGTCCCGACAAGGTCTCCTCGCCCGCCTCCGACGACCGGGCGCTGGCCGTCGGCGCGGCCGAGGACGACGACGACCTCGCCGTCTTCAGCTCGGTCGGCCCGCGGGTGGGCGACTCCGGCCTCAAGCCGGACATCATCGCCCCCGGCGTCAACGTCGTCGCCGCGAGGGCGGGCGGCACCACCGCCGACGACGGCTATGTCGCGATGAGCGGCACGTCCATGGCCACGCCCCATGTGACCGGAGCCGCCGCCATCCTGTTCCAGCAGCACCCGGACTGGACGGCGGAGCAGGTCAAGCGCCAGCTGATGCAGTCGGCGACCGGCGCCAAGGAGCACGGCGCCTACTTCCAGGGCGCAGGACGCGTCGACGTCGCCCGGGCGGTCGACCAGGACGTCACCGCCGACACCACCGCACTGGACTTCGGGCTGATCCGCTGGACGGACGGCAAGCGGCCTCCGGTGACCAAGACCATCACCTACCGCAACCCGGGCGCCGCGCCGGTCACCCTTCAGCTGAAGGACAACCCGAGCAGCGGGAAGAAGGACGTGCCCGCTCCCGCCGGGCTGTTCCGGCTCAGCGCCGACACGGTCACCGTGCCCGCGCACGGAACCGCGGCCGTCACCCTCACCGCGACCCCGGAAGCCACCACGACGTACGCCGCCTACAGCGGTGTGGTGACCGCGAGCACCACGGACGACCAGGTGTCGGTGCGCGTCCCGCTCGGCATGGACGTCGAGCAGCCGTCCTACGACCTGCGCATCGGCATGAAGAGCCGCACGGGCGCCGCCCCCCACAACGCCTACCTGCTGGTCAACTCCGCCGACGGCAAGGCGTACGAGGTCGAGGCGCTCGGCAAGAGCAGCACGGTGGTGCGACTGCCGAAGGACACGTACTCGGTGAGCGGCTTCTACTTCGACGCCTCCTTCACCGAGGGCACCATCGTCGGCGTGCCGAAGGTCGTGATGAGCGCCGACCGGCAGGTGACCATCGACGCCCGCAAGGCGAAGCCCGTCACGGTGTCCGCACCGAGCCGTTCCGCGCGCATCATGTCGGCCGAGATCGGCACGATCAGCATGGCCGACCAGCTTCTCTCGGTCACCATGTACAACGCGATCGGCACCGACCACATCGACGGCGTGTACGCGGTGCCGACGGCGCGGGACAAGGACTCGAAGTTCACCTACCTCGTCAGCACCGTCTGGGGTGACCCCGCCGGCGCGGACGGCAACCCCTCGTCGGTCTACTACCTCTCCCGGCCGGTGCACGGCGCCATCCCGGCCGATCCGGGGTACCGTCCCCGCACGTCGGAACTGGCGAAGGTGGACACCACCTTCGCCGCCACCACCCCGGGAACCACCGCTGCCCGCCTCGTCTGGATGTACGTCGACAACGTCCGCTTCAGCGCACCGTCGATGGCGGGGCTGCCGGTGCCGACCCGGCGGGTCGACTACTTCTCGTCGGCCGAGGGCCTACGCTGGCAGACGGCCTTCGACCAGAACAACATCTTCGACCCGGACACCCGCGGACAGAGCTACCTCGGCGACCTGCACAGCTACAAGGCCGGCGCCAAGGTCGAGGAGCGCTGGAACGGCGGGATCCAGGCCGTGGGCCTCGCGTCCTCGATGGCCGCCTTCCGCGAGGGCGACACCATCTACCGCCCCTTCCAGTCGGCCGCGAACGGAAACCTCGACCTGGTGGCCGACACGACGGCCGGCCTGCCCACGGTGGAGCTGCGGCGCAACGGCGAACTCGTCTCCGAGGACTGGAGCATGAGCGACGTACCCGCCGACACGACCCCCGCCGACTACCGCCTGACGGTCGAGCACGACCGCGACCTCGCCCCCAGCTCGGTCTCCACCCACGTGTCGGCCGAATGGCGCTTCCGGTCGCAGACCACGGCGACCCGGCAGGCGCTGCCGCTGTACGCGGTCCGTATGTCGCCGAAGCTGGACGAGTGGAACCGGGCCGAGGCCGGCCGTAAGCTCGACATCCCGGTCCTGATCCAGCGGACGGCCGGCGCCCCGGCGTCGCCCGTCCGCGTCTTCACCACCGAGGTCTCCTTCGACGAGGGGAAGACCTGGCAGTCGGTGCGGGTCAAGGGCTCCGGCATGGAGCGCACCGTGACCGTGGAGCACCCTCGCCACGCCGCGGGCGGCTCGGTCAGCCTGCGCGTCCACGTCGAGGACGCGGCGGGCAACTCCTTCAAGGAGACCGTCATCAAGGGCTACCTGCTCAAGTAGCCGCCTGTGCGGAGTAGTCACGTCCTCGGGTAGTTGCTTCCGCGGAGTAGTCACGTCCTCGGGCAACTGCTTCCGCGAGCAGCGCAGCCCGGCCGCAGCGGCCGGACGAACGGGGACAGGGCCCGCCGGACACGTCCGGTGGGCCCTGTTCGTGTGCGTGGCGGCGTCCGCCGTACTCTCAGAGCCAGTCGCGGCGGGCCGCGTGCCAGCCCAGCTGCATACGGGTCGCGACGCCCGCCAGGCTCATCAGGCCTTGGATGCGCCGCTGGACGGTGCGCTTGCTGACCCGCAGCTGTCCGGCTATCGCCTCGTCCGTCATACCGGCGACCATCAGGGAGAGCAGGTGCCGGTCCTCTCCGACCGGCGAGGCGGCATCCGTGGTGCCGGCGCCGCCGATCTGGCCCTCCTCGGTCACCCGGAGCGGGGCTCCGATCTCCCAGTGATGTTCGAACAGGGCGATGAGCGCGTCCAGCAGGCTGCTCTCCCGCACCACCGCGGCCCGCAGTTCCCGGGGGTTGCGGGATGTGCCGGAGGAGGCCAGCGGCAGGATGGCCACCGAGCGGTCGGCGATCGCCATCCGCAGCGGCAGCAGGGGCGCCGCCCGGGCGACCTCTCCGGCGCACACGCCCTTGACGACGTAGTCCACCGCGTCGGGGTCGTCGAAGTACGCCTGCTCGTACAGGGCCCGGTAGAGCACGCCCCGGTCCAGCGCGTCGTACTCCTCCTGATTGCTCTCCGGGGACATGGCCACGTACTGGGCCTTCACGAACCACATCATCTCGCGGTCGGCGCCGTGCTGGAGCTGGCGCAGATGCTGGCGCAGTGCCGCCGCGCCGGTGATGATCTCGACGGCCTCGCCCGTGCTCCGGGCCCATGCGCTGCGGCGGTGTGTCTCCGCCAGTTCGTAGACGGCGGCCCGGGTCTGTTCCAGGGCGTCGAAGCGGCGTTGGAGCCGGGGCATGAGGGCCACCTGCGGCGGCACGGCCGTGAACCATTCGGGACTGTCCTCGACCGCCGACGCCAGGCCCTTGTGCTCCAGCGCGCGCAGCAGCAGCCGCGCGGTCACGACGTCGAGGTCCGAGCGGCCGGAGATGTCCTGAGCGGACGCCGTCCCGGTGGCGACCAGAAGGCGGTACACCTCGCTCTCGTCGGCCGTCAGGCCCACCGTCTCCAGCATGTCGCCACCTTTCTCACCATCCGGGCCGCCTCCGCCTGGGTTCCCGTGGGGGGAACGCGGTCGTCCCGGCGGTGATTCCATCAGCCCCCGCGACCAGGCACCACGACGGCTTTCACGGGCGATCCGGTTCACCGTGACGGGGCGGTGCCGTCGGCACATCCGGTGGCCCCCGGGCGGGGCCGCTCGAGTGTCACAGACTGTGGGCCACGGGGTGGCGAGGTTCGTAGAGCGGCAGTTCGGCGCCACTGGGCAGACGCACCGCCGTCAGCCTGCCCCAGCGCTGTTCGCTGACCGGGCGGGTGATCTCGACGCCCCGCGCACGCAGCTCCCCGAGCTGGGCGTCGAGGTCGTCGCACATCAGATAGAACTCGTGCTGGGAGGCGCCCTCGGTGGGGTGTACGGCGATCTCTGCCGGGGGCAGTTTGAAGATCAGCCATCCGCCGCCCGCGTCGACACCGGGGAAGGCGAGGACGTCGCGGATGAAGGCGCGGTCGGCCTCCGCGTCCTGGCTGTAGAGGATGACGTGGGCGCCGTTGATCATGCCGGTCCTTCGTTTCGCCGAGATGGGGCCGTTGGGTCTACGGGGTCGTCACCGGGCCCGACTGGTCCCAGCCGGGCACGAGGTCGTCCCGGTGGACATCTTCCCCGTGGACCCGCTCGCCGCAGGTCTCGCACACCGTGTGGGTGACGAGTTCGTGATCCCGGTGCCGGATCCGGGCGGGCGGTGCGGTGACGACCCAGCGGTCGCCCCAGCCGATCAGCTCGCGGGTGATGGCCCCCAGATCGCGCCCGGCCTCCGTCAGGTAGTAGCCGCTGTAGCGGGCGTCGTCCGGCAGCGGGCGCCGTTCGAGGACGCCGCTCTCCACCAGCGCCTTCAGGCGCGCGGCGAGCCGGTCCGTGGGAGCGCCGGTGTTCCTGGCGATCTGCCGGAAGCGGTGGTTGCCGAGCATGACCTCACGGATCGCCGGCAGGGCCCAGCGGTCACCGATGATCTGGAGGGCCGCGGCGAGGGAGCACGGGCGCCCCGCCATGTCCCGGGGGTCGATGGGCGTGGTCATTTTCCCAGTATCACCCGGCAGGGTTTGATTTCCAAACCACCCTGTGTTTGGGTTGCGCCATGTCCACGCTGCTTCGGTTTTCAAATCACCCTCGGGCGGCCGCCGCAGTCGTCCTGGTGGCCGTCTTCATGACCAACCTGGATCTGCTGATCGTCAACGTCGCGCTGCCCGCCGTGGGAGAGGACTTCTCCGGTGGTGGCGGCGCAGCGGGCCTCGGATCGCTGTCCTGGGTCCTCAACGCCTACGCGATCACCTTCGCCGCGCTGCTGGTGGTGGCCGGGCGCGCCGGTGACCGCATCGGGCAGCGGCCGGTCTTCCTCGCCGGGATCGCCGTCTTCACGCTCGCGTCGCTGGGCTGTGCCCTGGCCCCGAACCTGGGAACCCTCATCGTGGCCCGGGTGGTGCAGGCCGTAGGGGCGTCGGCCCAGATCCCGACCTCGCTGGCCCTGCTGCTGGCGGCGGTGCCGGCCGAGCGCCGCACCCAGGCCACCCGCGGCTGGGCCGGGGTCGGCGGACTCGCCGCGGCCGCCGGACCCGTCGCAGGTGGCCTGCTGACGGAGGTGGACTGGCGGTGGGTCTTCGCCGTCAACCTGCCCATCGGTATCGCGGCGCTCGTCGCCGGCCGAACCGCACTGCCGAAGCCGGCCGCGCGGGAGACCGGGCCGCTGCCCGACCTTCTCGGCGCCCTGCTGGTCATCGTCTCGATCGCGTCGCTGTCCGGGGCGCTGGTGCAGGCACCCGACCAGGGCTGGACGAGCGGCCAGACGATACTGCTGCTGGCCGTCGCCGTGATCAGCGGCGCCGCGTTCGTGCTCCGGTCCCTGCGCCACCCCCGTCCGCTGTTCGAGTTGGACCTGCTGCGGCTGCCGCGCTTCGGTGCGGCCAACGTGGGCAGCCTCCTGTTCGGCGTGGCCTTCTCGATCATGCTGCTGTCGAACGTGCTGTGGTGTCAGGAGGTCTGGCACTGGAGCGCGCTGCGCACCGGTCTCGCTCTGGCCCCCGGCCCCGCGCTCGTGCCCGTCGTCACCGTGCTGACCACCCGCGCCGCGCAGCGCTTCGGGCAGGGACCGCTCATCGCGGCGGGCGGCGTGCTGTTCGCCGGTGGAATGGCCTGGTTCGCGATCTTCGCGTCGGTCACACCGGACTACGCGAGTGAGCTGCTGCCCAGCCAGCTGCTGACCGGTACGGGAGTGGGCCTGGCCCTGGGCACACTGGTGGCCGCCGGCGTGCACGCGGTACCGGGACACCGTGCGGCGACCGGGTCTGCACTGGTCAACTCGGTGCGCCAGCTCTCGGCCACGATCGGCGTCGCCGTCCTGGTCGCGGTCATCGGCTCCTATGTCGACGCCACCTCGCACCACGACTTCCGGGTCGTGTGGTACACGGCCACGGCGCTGAGCCTGGTGACCTCGGCGGTCGGGGTGCAGCTCAGCCGAGGGCGGGGCCGGGGCCCCGAGCGGACGGGTCCCGCCGCGCCGAAGGATGCCGAGGCGACGGGGCGGGCTCTGCCGCAGACATCCTGACCGGCCGCCGCCCGGCCAACGCGCCGGTCGAGGAGGGGCTCTGACGGCTCGTGCGCGTGCGGACCGTCCCGGTGGCGGTCCCGCCGACGTGCTCGTACCACCGCCCATGGCCTTCTCCGCCACGACGCGCAGCGCGCCGGGACCGGTTCGTCCGATTCCCTCCGTTGTCCCCGTTCTCCCCGATCAGGGCAGAGCCCCAACGGACTGCGTACCGTGTCCCACATGGCGGGCCGCCCGAGACGACCACGGCCATGGCCGGAAGCACCGATGTCATCGGAATGCATGCCTCTGGAATCCTCTTGATTTCGCTCGCTTCCTCTGGCTTCCGCTGTTCCCCGACCTCAATTCGGCCAGGGTGCGCCCATCACGCGCTCGACCATCGTCGTGCTGCGGAAACCCGGAATGAAATGTTCCAGCACGTCCGCGTTGACGGTCCCGTACGTCGTGTCGGGACGATTCTTCAGTCCGTCGACGAACGCCTGCAGGAATCCCTCCTTGAATTGTCCGCGCGGATGGGCGGCGATGATCTCGTCCACCCGGCCGCCGTCGAGGCGCTCCAGCCCCCAGCCGACCGCGTCGGTCAGGACGCCGTAGTTCGTGGCAGCCGCCTCCGGGCCCATCCGGCCGGGGATCCCGGGGGTCGTGTGCAGTGCGATCGCCGTCCAGACGACTTCCGCGGCACTCTTCGAGAAGCCGCGGTCGAGCAGGAACCTGCGTGCGTGGTCGGCGCCGTCGAGCTCGAAGCGCTGCTCCACCTCGGAGAACGGCGTCGAAAGCCCCGTGTCGTGGAACATCGCGGATATGTAGAGCAGCTCCGGATCGGGCTGTATACCGAGCGCGCGGGCTTGCAGAGAACCGAAGAAGAATACCCGCCGGGAGTGGTGGAAGATCAGCGGGCCGGCCGTTTCGCGAAGAAATGCGGTGGCCTCCGTCACAGCTGCCGTTTCGGGAATTTCCACTGCTGCGATGATGTCGGTCATGATGTCCGTGCTTTCGGTGTGGTCGTGCGGAGCGGGCTGTTCGCCTCATCTCCACGGTGCCGATCGCGCGGCCTCTGCCGCCACCTCGGCACGGCCATGAACCACTCGAATCCGGACACCTGGGGAACGGGACTGTGAGCTCCGCACCGCATCGGGTCGCGATCCTCGTCTACGACGGGGTCGCACTCCTGGACGTCGCCGGCCCCGCGGAGGTGTTCGGCGAGGCGAACCGGCTGGGCGCCGACTACCGGATCGCCGTGCTGTCGGCGACCGGCGCCGCCGTCACCTCCTCGACCGGCATCCGGATCGCCGTCGACGGCAGCCCCGCCTCCGAACCGGACCCCGACACCTTCGTGATGCCGGGCGGGGTCGTCTATCCCCGGGCGCCCGTCACCCGCGACCTGACCGACGCCACCAGGGAACTGGCGGGCCGCTCCGGCCGGCTGGCGTCCGTCTGCTCAGGGGCGTTCGTCCTGGGCGCCACCGGCCTCCTGGACGGCAAGCGCGCGACCACCCACTGGAAGATCGCGCGCGAACTCGCCGAGCGCCACCCGAAGATCCGCGTCGAACCCGACGCCATCTACGTGCGCGACGGCACCACCTACACCTCGGCGGGCGTCACCGCCGGCATCGACCTGGCGCTGGCCCTCGTCGAGGAGGACCACGGCGCCGACGTCAGCCGGGACGTCGCCCGCGCCCTGGTCGTCTATCTGCAACGCGCGGGCGGCCAGTCGCAGTTCTCCGCGCCGCTGCAGGGCCCACCGCCCCGGTCCCCGGCCCTGCGCACGGTCGTCGACCTGGTGACTGCGGATCCCGGAGGCAACCACTCGCTCGACGAGCTCGCCGGACATCTCCACCTCAGCCCCCGCCATCTCACACGCCTGTTCCGGGAGGAGCTGTCCACCACACCGGCCCGGTACGTCGAGTCGATCCGCTTCGACATCGCCAAGTCCCTGCTCGATCAGGGGCACACCGCGACCCAGGCGGCCTCCCTGGCCGGGTTCCCGAGCTACGAAAGCCTCCGCCGCGTCTTCGCCCGGGAGCTCTCCATCGCCCCCGCCGCCTACCAGCGCCGCTTCAGCACCGCCCGCCGCACCCGGTGACTCCGATCAGGCTGGGTCCGCCGCCGTGGCCGCAGGACCCCGAGCGGACAGGACGGGAAGCCAGGTGCCGCGGGCTGGCGGACTTTGTGGTGTGAAACCCGTGGTGAAGCGCTACGGGTGGGCCCGCATCGCCTTTTCACACGGGCGCGTACGGCCGGTCCCCCTGGCGGCGGTCATGCGGCGGGCTGGGCCAGGAGCGTGTCCATGAGGGTCTGGTGGCGCTCCAGTTCCTCGGCCCGTCCGGGGACGAGGAGGTGGCGCGCGTGATGGTGGCGCGGTCCTCGCCGAAACAGCAGGCCAGCACGTCATGAGTGGTGCCATTGATCCCGGGGCACCGAACACGGCTCTGGCCGGGCGCCCGATGCTGGGGCGTGGCACGTGCGTCTGCCCACCTGCACTGGTTCCGCCGCCTACGCATCCGCTGGGAGATCCGGGACGACGTCCACGAAGCGTTCCTCATCTCGGGTGCGCACTCATCTGCTGGCGATGCCCGACGCCATCCGGTAGGAACTCCCGTGGCAGCCAGTACGACATCGCGTGAGCGACACCACCAGGGCGGTTCGCTTCCGTGCGAAGATCGCGATGTGAACGGCATACGATTTCGCCTCGCCACTGACGCCGACTTGGCTTCCATCGTTCGTCTACGTGACGATGCTGCTCGATGGATGCTCGCTCAGGGGGTCACCGGTCAATGGCAGCCGGGTGAACTGGACGAGGGTCACTTCCGCCAAGTCATGACGAGCGGAGAGGTTTGGGTCGCGGAAGCTGCCGAGCGTCTGGTTGGGGCTTGGGAGCTGTGGTGGGCCGATGAAGACGCCTGGGGGCCACAACCGCCCCTGGCCGGTTACGTCCACCGCCTCATGGTGGACCGGACCAGTGCCGCACCGGGAACGGGGCAGCTGCTGCTTCAGGCCGCCGAGCGTCGTGTAGCCGCGGCAGGGCGGGCGTTGGTGCGCCTGGACTGTCTCGCCGGAAACGCGCGCCTGAACTCCTACTACCTGAACGCCGGCTATCAGGTCGTCGGCCACAAGGCCGGCAAGCCCCAACCGGGCGGCATACGCAAGTCGTTCACCCTTCTCGAAAAGGCCGTGCCGGTTCACGGCACGCGGCCCTCGCCCACCTCCATCGTCACGATCGAGGGCTGACGGAAGGCTACTGCTCGCGGAGCAGGGTGGGCAGTCTGCGCATGTCGTGGAAGACGATGGTGTCCAGGCCTTCAAGCTGCTCGGCCGGGGTGAGTGTCGGCAGGGTGATGCTGCTGAGCACCTCGGATATCCCCTCGACGGGAACGAGCTCGGAATCCGCGGCCGCGCGGCGGAGTTCCTCGAACTGCTCCGACCAGACCGCTGCCGTCTCCGCACCCAGCTGAGCGGCGACCTGCGCGCGGTTGTCGGCGTGCGAACGCCCGATGAACCGGGCGATCACCTCTTCTGACGTGAGCGGCCATCCCAAGGCGGCGCCGAGGGCGGCCTGGACACTTACGGCGATGCGTTCGCTGTCGATCAGCACCCCGTCGCAATCGAATATCAGCATTTCAATAGGGTTGATCGTCTCGGCAGCATAGGGCCCGTGGCGGGGTCTGCCGCCGACGAGGTGTCAGGGCGCAATGCGGCATCCCCAGCGCCGTAGACGCCGATACCGGTGACGGGCAGAGTGTCCAGTCGCCCGAGCCCGACAACACCGAATGGGCAGGGCGTGCGGTCATCGAGGCCTCCAAAAGGCTTGACCGGGCAGGACTGGAACACGGTGGCAACCACATCCTCGATGACACCGTCAACGCGGTTGGCGGCGACGTGGGGGCTGAGGGGCGTGCAGTGTCCTACTGCGACAGCGCAGTCTTCGAGGCCTTGGTCAGTTCGGCTGGCTAATGCTGTGAGCGCATAGACACGGCCACACCACCCGCGATCAAACATCCGATACGGAACAGAACGCTCCCTCTTTAAAGGTCTGACCCGCGATGGATCCCGGGCAGGCTGAGGGGCTGCCGGCGGATCCGTGCCGCCGCAGCCGTGCGAATCGCACGGACCTTCAGAGCGGCTCGATGCTGTAAATACAAGATCCGGTCCCCCTTCCTTTATCCGCGCGGCGCGGGATACCCCTGGACATCGAGCGGCAGGTCGGCGGGCGCAGTGCGGAAGGGAGCGGCTATGGGCGAGGGACGGTTCGAGGACGGCTGGCGGGTGGACGAGCGGTGTGTGAACTGCGACGTCGCCCGGCAGCTCGCCCCCGGCCTGATCGGCGAGGTCGACGGCCACTCGGTCGTTCTGCGCCAGCCGCGCGACCGAACCGAGGTCCGGCAGCTGAACGCGGCGGCGCATGCCTGCCCCTCCCGGTCGATCCGTCCCCCGGCCGGGCGGCTGGAGGTGGCCCTGGACCCCTTCCCGATGGCCCTGGACGACACCGTGCACCTGTGCGGGCATAACTCCACGCACACCGCGGGAGCCAACTCCTACCTGCTGCGCCGCCCCGGCGGCACCGCGATGATGGTGGACACGCCGCGCTGGAGCACATCGTTGGCCGCGCGCTACGAGGGGCTGGGCCCTGTCACAGATGTCCTGCTCACCCACCGCGACCACGCCGCGCACGGCCGCCGCTACGCCGACCGCTTCGGCGCCCGGCTGTGGATCCACGAGGGCGACCTCGATGCCGCCCCGGACGCCGACCGTGTGCTTCGCGGCACCGACCCGGCGCAGATCGCCGAAGGGGTGGTCGCCTTTCCCTTCCCCGGGCACACCCGAGGCAGCGTGCTGTTCCTCGCGGACGAGCGGTACTGCTTCAGCGGCGACAGCTTCTACTGGTCACGCACCACAGCGGACATTGAGGTGGCCGACAGTGTCACCTGGTACTCCATCAGTGAACTGGCCGCATCCTTGGCGCGGACCGCCGACCGGCTGCGCTTCGAGTGGCTGCTTCCGGGCCACGGCGACCGCCAGCGCCGTTCCGCCGACGACATGGGCCAGCGGCTGCGGCGGCTGGCGGCGCGTACCCGCGAACTGCAGCCCCGCCCCATCGATTTCACGGCGATGCTCTGGTAACAGCCCAGCTCGCGCAGTCGATGCAGGTCGGCCGTGACATGACGGTGGCCACGCACTTCGTCCGCTGATCACCCACCAGCCGAACCGCAAGGTCAACACGCCCGCAGCTCAACCGCGGGTGAGGTTGTGAGTACTGGCGGCAGCAGCAGCGGCTGCCCGACGGCTCGGTGATCGCTGTCACCGTCCACTGGTGGCAGGGCCGGCGCGCCGCGCGGTACCCGAGGCCGGAGAGCTGAGCCGGCGGGCAGTCCCCGCAATGGATGAATGCTCCATCTCTGGCGCGCAAAATGGATGTTTTACCTTCTGGCGCAGATCACCGGCCCGGCCTTAGCGTCGGCACACCCTCCAAGGACGGCTCCCGCTCCCGCCTCACACCCCTGCGGCGAAGGCGAGACCGTTCTCCCCTCGCGCCATCACGCGCTCCATCGCCCGCGTCCGGGCCCAGGCACTTCGCTGGAGCACACCCTTGTCCGAGAATTCTCCCGCCACGTCGTCGCCGTCTCTCACCGAGGTGGAGACCTACGGCGTCGAGCGCATCCCCGACGCGGACCGCACCGCGTCGCCGCTCGACCTGTTCAGAGTCGCCTTCGGCGGTGCGAACACCTTCTCCACCTGTGTCCTCGGGGCCTTCCCGATTCTCTTCGGCCTCTCCTTCTGGCAGGGACTCGCGGCCACTCTCCTCGGAGTCGTCGTCGGCGCGCTGATCCTGTGCCCGATGGCGGTGTTCGGCCCGGTCAACGGCACCAACAACGCCGTTGCCTCCTCGGCGCACCTGGGTGTGCACGGCCGGGTCGTCGGGTCGTTCCTGTCGCTGCTCACGGCCGTCGCGTTCTTCTCGATCTCGGTGTGGAGCTCCGGAGACGCCCTGGTCGGCGGCGCGCACCGGCTGTTCGGACTGGAGCAGAACAATCTGTCGTACGTGGTCGCGTACGGGCTCTTTGGCTGCCTGGTGCTCGCGGTGTGCGTGTACGGGTTCCGGTTCATGCTGTTCGTCAACAAGATCGCGGTGACCTCGGCGACCCTGCTCTTCCTGCTCGGCGCGATCGCTTTCGCCGGTGATTTCGATCCCTCGTACGCCGGTGCCTTCACGGCCTCGGCCGACTCGGCGACGCAGGCGCTGTTCTGGCCCTCCTTCATCGGCTCGGCGCTGATCGTGCTGTCGAACCCGGTGTCCTTCGGCGCGTTCCTCGGCGACTGGTCGCGCTACATCCCGGCGGACACACCGCGGCGCAAGGTCGTCGGCGCCGCGTTCCTGTCGCAGATCGCGACCCTGCTGCCGTTCGTGTTCGGGCTCGCGACCGCGAGCATCATCGCGACCGAGGCACCGAAGTACGTCGACCCGGCGGCTCCGGACTTCGTGGGCGGTCTGCTCGCCATCTCACCGAGCTGGTTCTTCCTGCCGGTGTGCCTGCTCGCCCTGATCGGCGGCATGTCGACCGGTACGACGTCCTTGTACGGCACGGGGCTCGACTTCTCGTCGGTGTTCCCGAGGCTGTCGCGGGTCCAGGCGACGGTCCTGGTCGGAGTCCTGTCGATCGCGTTCATCTTCATCGGCCGCTTCGGGTTCAACCTGGTGCAGTCCATCTCGACGTTCGCCACGATGATCATCACCTGCACCACTCCGTGGATGGTCGTGATGATGCTCGGGTTCTACACCCGGCGCGGCTGGTACGACCCGGACGCGCTCCAGGTCTTCAACCGCCGCCAGCGCGGCGGCCGTTACTGGTTCACACACGGCTGGAACTGGCGCGGCATGACGGCCTGGTGGGTGGGTGCCGTGGTCGGTGTGCTGTTCACCGACATCCCCGGCCAGTTCGTCGGACCGCTGGGCGATCTCGTCAACGGCATCGACATCAGCCTGCCGCTGTCGCTGGCTGTTGCCGCTGTGCTGTACCTGGCGCTGCTGCGGCTGTTCCCCGAGCCGCGGGCGGTGTACGGGCCCGACGGCCCCCGGCTGGCCCGTACGATCGATGTTCCGGTGCCGCCGATCACCGGTCCTGGTACGGAGAGCGAGGGCGCGCCCGCCCTTGCCGTCGAAGGCAGTTGACGCGCTGATGGAGAGCTGGCTCGACCTGTCCGTGCCCGTGGTCACCGGGATGCCCGTCTACCCCGGTGACCCGGAGGTGGAGGTCTCCAGGGCGTTGCGGGTCGCCGAGCACGGGGTGAACGTCCTCAGGCTGCACATGGGGTCGCAGTCCGGAACGCATGTCGACGCGCCGTACCACGTGGACGAGGCGTGGCCCACGCTGGACGATCTGCCGCTGGAGCGGTTCACGGGACCGGCGGTCGTCGCCGATGTCCGCGGTCTGCCCGCGCGGGCGCCGATCACTTCCGGCCTGCTCACCTCCGCCCTGGGCCTGCTGCGGCTGCGGCCCGGCTCGATCCTGTTGCTGGCCACCGGGTGGTCGCGGCACTGGGGAACCGAGGACTACCTCGCCCATCCCTGGCTCACGCCCGAGGCGGCGCAGGCCGTGGTCGCGGCCGACTGCCTCACCGTCGGGGGGGGGGCGGGGGGCGGGGGGCCCCCCCGTCGGCCGGGAGTTGCCGCGCCCCCCCCGGGGTTGCGCCGCGGGGGGGGGTTCCGGGCGTATCAAAGACGCCCACGAGGCGTG
>NZ_JBSHAF010000029.1:121887-135697 GCF_053611365.1 Streptomyces sp. NPDC054813
GCGTCCTCCGCGTTTTTACCCTCTCCCCTCGTGGGCTGCGGGCGGGGGGGTGCTGCGTCGGGGGGGCCGCCGGACTCTCAGCCGTTGGATCGGGTGGCGCCCCCCCCCCCCCCGACCGGTCCCGCGGATCTGCCCGCGCACCGGGTGCTGTGCGGAGCGGGGGGTGTGATCGCCGAGAACCTGACCGGGCTCGGACGCGTCGCGGACGCGCAGGCCGAGAGATGTCCGGTCGAGGTCTTCCTGTTTCCGATGCGCCTCGCCGGCGCCGACGGGGGCCCGGTCCGGGCGACGGCCCGCATCACGTCCCCTGCGCGCCAGGTGTAGATCACGGGTGTTGACGAGGGACGTCGGTGACACGCGTGCTGAGTGCTTGAACAGGTGAGGGCCTTCTGGCTTCGGTGTGGATTGCGACATCTGCACGCCGGCCGCAGGAGGCCCTCGCATTCCACCGGAATGCCCCGCTGACGCCGACCGGCAGGCTGCGTCTGGCCCGGTGTGTGTCGGCGCTGGCCGGCTTGCGCGGCTGGCCGCGGAACGCTTCCAGGTCGGCCACACCGCCGCGGCACGCTGGGCCGGCCGCTACCGGTAACTGGGCACCGAGGGCATGCACGACCGGTCCGGCCGCCCGCGCCACCAGCCATGCCGTACCTCGCCCGCCCTGGAGGCACAGGTGGTGAGCCTGCGCCGTGAACACCGGATCGGACCCGTGCGTCTGACCGCCCGCTGCGGCCTCGCCGCCTTCACCGCCCACCGGATCCTGGGCCCGCCGCTGAAGGCGTCACCGTCGAACGCATCCTGACCGACAACGCCTGGGCCCACACCAACGACACCTGGCAACAGACCTGCCGCCAACTGGGCAGCGGCCCCCGCTGGACCAGGTCGTGGCGGCCCCGGACCAATGGCAAGGTCGAACGCCTTCACGGCACCCTGCTCGAGGAATGGGGCCACCAGTGGCCCTGCACCTCGGACACCGCACGCCAGGCGGCGTTCCCCGGCTGGCCGGACCGGTACGACTTCCACCGACCTCACACCGGCATGGGCGGGCAGACATCAGCCGGCCGCGTCGCCGTGCCTGTCCGAAGAGCACAGCTAGGCCGAGTCGCGGACCACCAGCTCCGGGTCGAAGATGACCGACGTCGCATCGGTGCGGCCGCCGTGGATGTGCTCGTCGAGCAGGCGGGCCATCTCCGCCGCCATCTCCTCGACCGGCTGACGGATCGTGGTCAGCCGGGGCCGGCAGGTCACGGCGACGCTGGAGTCGTCGAAGCCGACGACCGCGACGTCCTCGGGCACTCGGCGTCCGCGCTCCCGTACGACCTGGCAGGCGCCCTGCGCCATGAGGTCGTTGGCGGCGAACACGCCGTCCGTGTCGGGGTGGCGGTCCAGCAGGTCCGACATGGCCGCGAGACCGCTGTCCAGGGTGAACCCCCCCTCGGCGACCGGGACGTAGGGGTGGCCGTGGCGGGCGAGCGTGTCACGGAACCCGGCCAGGCGCTCCTGGCTCGCCGCCACGTCCAGGGGGCCGCAGACCGTGGCGGGTCGGCGACAGCCGCGCTCGAGGAGGTGCTCCGCGGCGAGGCGCCCGCCGTCCCGGTGCGCCAGGTCCACGTAGCTGAGCGGGACCGGACGGGAGGGACGAGCGAAGAGCACCGCGGGAAGGCGGGCGTCGGCGAGAAGGGCGGGCAGCGGGTCGTCCGCGTGGGTGGAGACCACGAGGGCGCCGTCGGCACGGCCCTGGCGCAGGTAGGTCAGCACCTCCTCCCGCGCCTGGGCGGACTCGGCGAACATGAGGACGGGGTGCATCGAGCGGGGGCGCAGGAAGCCGACGATCCCGCTGACGACCCGTCCGAAGAAGGGGTCCGCGAACACCGATGCGGCGAAGGCGTCCTGGCCGGCGTCGCTGGTGTCCCCGGCGCCGGACATCACCAGGGCGACGGTCTCGGCCCGTCGGATCACCAGGGAACGGGCGGCCCGGTTGGGCGCGTAACCCGTCCGCTCGATGGCCCCGCGGACCACCTCCTGTATCTCGGGATCCACGTTGCGGATGCCGTTGACGACCCGGGACACGGTCGCCCGGGAGACACCGGCCTCCCGGGCGACGTCCTCCAGCGTCGGGGCCCGTCTGCTCATGCAGGCACCCTAACGGACCTGCGAATCCGGCAATAGAGCGCTCTCCCGGAGCGGGTCGTGCACTCCGGGGGAGGCCCGTCCGTCAGGCGTAGACGCCGAACTCGTAGAGCGAGTAGCCCCAACCGGTGCCCCGCGCCGTGCCGTTGATGCGGACGTAGCGGCCGGTCCCGGTGACGTCGAAGTCGTCGATCCCGCCGTTGCCGTCGGACACGGTGTGTACGGTCTGCCAGTTCTGGCCGTCGTCGGAGGTCTGGATGGTGTAGGCCTTGGCGTACGAGGCCTCCCAGGACAGCTGGACGTGCCGGAACGTGGTGCGGGTGCCGAGGTCGACCTGGAGCCACTGGGGGTCGCTCCAGTCACTGGCCCAGCGCGTGGCCTGATTGCCGTCGACCGCGTTGGCCGCGGTGCACGGGCAGTCACCGTAACTCGCCTGGTAGGACGAGGCGGTGGCGGGTTTGCCCCGTGCCACATCGGTCCCGGACGGAATCGGCGGGACGACTCGGACCGAGCGGGTCTCGACGCCGACGTTGCCCCGGCCGTCCGTCGCCTTGACGTAGACCTTCCAGACGCCCGGGCGGTCGGGCGCCGTGATCTCGAGGCGACCGCCGCCGAGGTCGGTGGAGGGCAGCGAGGCCAGGTTCTTGCTCTGGTCGATGTAGTTGCTGTTGTCGAGGACCTCGTAGGAGATCCGGTCGCCGTCGGGGTCGGTGGCCTTCACGGCCAGGACGAGGTCACGTCCGGCCTGTACCTGACCCGCGCCGCCCTCCACGGTCAGGTCGGAGATGACGGGCGGGGTGTTGTCGTGGCTGGTGTCGCCGCCGTAGGCCTTCTTCACGGCGTAGTACGACAGACGCTTCTGGCCGGCGGGCAGCAGGTTGAACCAGATGCCGCCGAAGTCGTACTCGGTGCCGTAGTGGAACATCGTGGCGCCGAGCGCGACCCCCCTGTGTCCGGTGACGCACCCCCAGGCCCGGGTGTAGCCGTCGGCCTTGGCCTGGTCGGAGGGCTCCGACGGAACGCCGTTGGCGTCGTCGGGGACCTCCCACTCGCCGGCCGGCCCGGTCTCGGTGACGATGTAGGGCTTGGTGTAACCCCCTTGCTGCCAGGCGGACTTGATGTCGCAGACCGCGCTGTAGGAGTTCACGGCGTACAGGTCGAGGTCCGGCGCGTTCTTCTTGAAGTAGGGCCAGGCGCCTACCCAGGCGTCGGTGGACGTGACCGGGTGGTTGGGGTCGACGGCGTGGATCTTCCTGGTGATGTCGTTGACGAGGGTGGTGTAGGCGTCGCGCTGTCTCTCCAGTTCGTCGCCGCTGTAGCAGTTCTGCAGCCCGAGGACCGACTCGTTGCCGACGTCCCACATGAGCACGCCGGGGTTGTCCTTGTAGGTCTGGACCCACTTGGGGAACTCGTCGAGCACCTGGTTCTTGTAGGCGGTGTCGGTCAGGTAGTTGACACAGCCGCCGCTGCCGGGTCCGCCGCCCGGCTGCATCCAGAAGCCCGCGACGACCTTGATGCCGTGGGCGGCCGCGGAGTCGAACAGCGGCTTGCTGGTGGCGTCGGTGCCCCAGGTGCGGATCGTGTTGACGCCCATGGACTTGAGGTCCGGCAGGTACTTCTCGGCGTCCGCGACGCTCGGGCCCCAGGTCAGGCCTTTGATCTGGTACGGCTGCCCGTCCACCGTCAGCTGCCAGGCGCCCTGGCTGCCGGTGACCTTGACGACGCTGCCCGCGGCGTGGGCCTGGGCGGCGGGCAGAGCGGCGAGGAATCCGGCTGCCAGCACGCCGGCTGTGAGGGGTGCCGCGATGCGGCGGGTGCGGGTGCGGGTGCGTGGGGTCATTCGCGAACTCCTCAGGGCAGTCGGTAGTGCTCGTCGAGCGCGGCGCCCGCCTCCGGGTGGGTCTCGTCGTAGCCGCGCGCGTCGCACTGGAGCCCGCCGACGACGCAGTGGTCGACCAGGGCCTTGAGCGTGGGCGCGTCCCAGGCGTTGAAGAAGTCGTAGTGGAAGCTGTGACCCGTTCCGCTGGACAGCCGCACCTTCGACATGTCGCCGTTGACCGGGAAGGCCATCTTGAACTCGATCATCGGCAGCGCCACCGGGTGGTCGGCCGGGCACATGTTGTCGTTCGTGCCGGGCTTGACCACGGGGTAGGCCATGTGGCTCTTGTGGTCGGGGGTGTCGAGGTACTTGCCGTCCCAGCAACTGGGCGCCTGGAAACGGATGTTGAGCTGAACATCCGCGCGGTCGGGGCAGGTCGCGGGGAACTCGGTGTTGAAGTAGCTGTCACCGCACTCCCAGCCCTCGACGAAGCCGGGGTGGTGCCGGAACTCGTCGGCGCTCTGCATGGGGCTGCCGACGACGAAGCGCAGGCCCTTGGGGAAGGGCCGGACGCTGGTGTAGTCGGTGACACCGGCCTTGTAGTAGATGACCTGCGGGCCTACGGGCAGGATCTGCTGGTCGCCGTCGTAGAGGGTGGGTATCCAGTAGCCGGACAGGTCGCCGGGGGCCTTGCACGTGGTGCCGCCGGCCGACAGCGAGGCGGTGGTGCTGTCGGCGTCGGTCGTAGTGTTGCCCATGAAGGTGTGGTCGTGGGACTTGCCCGGCTGCTGCGGGTAGACGATGGGGTCGTCCGGCTTGGTGTGGGTGACCGAGCAGTTGGCCTGGAACTCGTGGAAGTAGCGGTGCGGCGGGTCCTGGGTGGACGGCGTCACGCCGGTGACGGGCGGGTTCGCGGGGATGTAGCCGTCGCCGTCCGGATCCTCCGGGGAGTTGGCCGTGGACGCGGCCATCGCATGACCGGAGTGGGTGGCCGCGAACGACTGCGCGGCGGCGCTGTGCGGTGCGGGCGGCCCGGCGCTGACGGCGATGCCGCCGAGGCCGAGCGAGGTCAGCAGGAGCGCGCCGGTGATCAGCGTGGCTGACAGGCCTTTCGATCTCCGTGGCATGGAGACCTCCTCCTGAACGGTGGGGGTGTCAGAGGTCGTCGCCAGGAGTCCCCATGACGTGACGTCAGGCGAGCTGACGTGGGGGCGCCGGGAGACGTTCGGGAGAGCGCTCTCCCGCCGAGGAGTGTTGAGGGCATGTCATCAAGGTGTCAAGGGATCCGGCAGAAGAGGGCCAGGAAAGATTTCAACTTCAGAAGACTTGCCGAGCGTCGAAACTCATGAATTAAATCAAGTCATGAACTAAGCGCCACCGGAGCGTCCTTGACGCACCCCGCCGTGGTGCCTTACTGGCTCCTTCCTTCCCGACGCATCCGCAGAGACCTCCATGAGACTCAGATCCGAGGGCGTCGCCGTCGCCGCCATGCGGCGATGCCCGCCCTTCCCGTTCCCGGGCCGACCGCAGCGGCCGAACTCCCTCTGTCCCAGGGCGGGACCGTGACGCTCACCAACGCCCCTCCATGGCTACCTACACCAGGGCGACGCCGGCGACGTCACTTCCGTCAGCGATGTGGCGACCCTCGGCGGCGCGGGCAAGACCGACAACCAGCGCTGCCCTTGCGACGGCTATCGCCGCCTGGCTCAAGTTCCGGGCGATCAGAGGTTCTGATGGGCTGTATCGCGGGACGGTTCGCCTGAATGGAACACCGGCGCCGGGTACGGGTGTTGTGCGCGTTCGTGCTCCAAACGTTCGTTCGAGTGTCGGCGATGGGTCCATCACCCGCAGGCGCGAGGATCGCCGAGGGTCCGGTGGCCACCGCATGGCCGGCCGCCGGGCAGGGCAGCACTGTGGCATCCGACGCCGTGTCTGCCATCGAGGGAGCACGCACGTGAGCGATGTCGTCTTCACTGCCGATTTCACCTCCGCCCACCAATGGGTAGCCGGACGTTCCTGGGCCTATCCCGACGGCGGTCCCACCAATCCGGGCGACAACAAGCTGGACTACCTCACTTCGGATCCGGCCTACTCGCGCACCGGCACGTTCCGCGCCACCCGCAGGACCGACGGCTGGTGGGACACCGGTCTGCTGACCACCGAGGGAAGCGATGAGGGCTTCTCGGTCCGCACCGGTGACCAGCTCCGGGCCCGAGTCCGCCTGCCCAGTGGGCTGGGTGCCTGGCCGGCGATCTGGACCTGGCGGGACGGAGGCAACGAGGTCGACGTCTTCGAGTACCACCCCGACAACCCCGATCTGCTGGAGCTCACCAACCACGTTCGCCAGGGACATACCTATCTCCACCACCCGGCGGTGCGTCCGGGCGGGGCCGTCGACCTGGGGGTGACCTTCGGCCGGCGCAGTGTCGTCTGGACGCTGAACGGCACCCAGGTCTTCGCCGACGGACGGGGCGTCGGACCCGGCTGGTACGCGTACCTCATCGTCAACCTCTCCGTCTGCGCCGGCCGGTACCACCCACGCCCCGACACCAAGACCACCGAACTGTCCTACCGTGTCGAGAACCTGACGGTGCACCGCCCCGTGGTTCCGCACGTGGCGGAATCCCATGACGACGAGGCGGCGGCCGAGACGGGTGCGTAGCCGGAACGGCGGACGCGCCCTACAGGGCGTCGTAGACCCCACGGGGACGGTGGAGGTGTCCGCGGCGACGGCTGTTGGGCCGTTGAGTACCGGGCACCGGTGGAGCTGAGTAGATGCGCTCACGCCCCGGCCCCTCTGGCCCTCAAGGATGAAGACCTCATCATTGAGACCGGGAGACCTCATGCTCAGCCGCCTTGCCGACGTCCTGCTTCCGGCCGTCGGCCGACTCACCGTGACCGCCGACACCGGTGCCGCCTTCGCGCCCGGCAGCATCATCGTCGTCAACCACACCTCCCTCGCCGATCCGGCCATCGTTCTCGCCGCGCTGCGCCGCCTGGGCGCCGAGCCGGCCGTCATGGCGGCCGCGGGCCTGTGGCGCATCCCCTTGCTGGGCCGCGCGCTCGCCCGCGAAGGCCACATCCCGGTACACCGCAACGACCGCCGTGCTGCTCGCTGCCTCGACCTCTCCGCAGCCGCCCTGGGCGAAGGACGCATGGTCCTCATCTACGGCGAAGGCAGACTCCCGCTCCGTACCGATGCTGACGAAGCCGCGCCCGCCGCCTTCCGAAGCGGCCTGGCGCGGCTGGCCGAACGCACCGGTGCCCCCGTCGTACCCGTCGGCCAGGCAGGAGCCCGGCGGATTACCTCGGGCAAGACCGGCAAGCAGATCGCCGGGCTGGTCACCGCGCCACTGCGCCGCCCGTCCCTGCACGTCCACGTCGGGGCACCGATCACACTGACCGGTGACCGGGCAGCGTCTACCGCACAGGCTCACGGCGCGGTGACGGCCGCGTGGAGGACGGCGGCCAGACACCTCGGCGAGCCCGCCGCACCGGCAGCCCGTCGAAGCTGACCGGCAAGGCGCTGGCGCAGGCCGAGGGGACCACTGCAGCAACCAAAACCGGTCGCGCAGGCAGTCCTCGCCCATGAGGATCACGGCCATGCAGAGCATCGAATTCTGGCACTACCCGCGCTCCGAAGACTTCTCCGTCCTTCTATGGGGCTTCCGGATCGACGGCAAGGATCTGCGCGTTCATGTCGCCGGGGCCACTCGCGCCCTTTGGAGCCGGGAGCACGAGGAGGAGACCCCGTCGGAGCAGGAACGCTTTCTGCTGTCTCAACACGACGGCCTTCCTGTCCAGGAGATCGATGACCGCATGCGCCATTTTCTCGGGGATCCGGCCCCGGAGTTCGCTGACGCAGCCGGTACCACCCCGGTCCTTGGCTGCTCCTGCGGTATCTGGGGCTGCTGGCCCCTACTGGCACGCATCACCACTACTCCGGCGACCGTCACCTGGTCATCGTTCCGACAGCCCTTCCGTAAGGAGTGGGGCGAGCTCTCCATGGGGCCCTATGTTTTCGCCCGTGACCGCTACGAGGACGCACTCGCGGAACCAGCCCGTCTGGTCAAGGACCCGCTGGAAGGCCTGAATGAGCAGACGGAGCCGTGATCGCAGCAGCTCACGCGTTGTCGGGGTGTGCGGTTCCGGCGACCGCAAACGACACACGACCCCCACCGCGGCCGACACTTCAAGCCCCATCGCAGTACGCATCGCCCGCAAAGGCATCGAGCCCACTGAACTTCAGGGCGCCGCCGCTGGGTTATTGAGCGCACCATGTGCTCGCTGTCCGGCTACCGCCGCCTCAGCCCCCACTATGAACGAAATCCGGGTCTTCGATCTTGAGCGGTGCGCCTGCTCAGGGCCTCTGACGTTTCGTTACGCTCAGTGAGAGCAATTGGCGCCTGCTGCCGGGGCCGCAGGCGCGCCGGGATCCGAGGGCACCACACGGCCACGGTCCCTCTCCGTGGCTACGGGTACAGCTTCTCGCCCTTCGCCAGCATCGCTACGTACTTCTCGATCCGGCGCGCCCGGGTCTCGGGCTTCTTGGCGTCTTGGACCCGGTACAGGATCGCGTAGCGGTTCTGCCGGTCCAGTGTCTCGAAGAACTCCGCCGCGGCCGGGTCGGCGGTCAGGGCCGCCGTGAGGTCGTCCGGCACCGTGGCGGTCTTCGCGCCGTCGTAGGCCGCCTCCCAGCGGCCGTCTGCCTTGGCGCGGTCGACCTCGGCCTGCCCCGGGGGATGCATCCGGCCCTGCTCGATCAGGGCGGCCACCTTGTCCCGGTTGACCTTGGACCACTTGCTGCGCGGCTTGCGTGGGGTGAACCGCTGGAGCCACCACTGGTCGTCGAACTTGGCCTTCTGGCCGTCGATCCAGCCGTAGCAGAGTGCCACGTCGAGCGCCTGGGCGTAGTCCAGCGCGACGATTCCGGGGCCCTTCTTGCGAAGCTTGAGCCAGATGCCGGACGAGGCGGCGTGGTTCTCGCCGAGCCATGCCTGGAATGCCTCGGCGGATTCGAATGCGACGATCTCCAAGTCCTGAGTCACCCCAGCAGCGAACCACACCCGGCCGATTGCCATGACGCATTCGGGCACGGCGCCGGATGCAGGATGCCCGTGGACCTGCGTGATCATCTCTGTTCTCGACGCAGACCGATCATGCAGGAGCCATGGGCTTGCTCAACGATACGACGTTGCTGCTCGACCTCGACGGGGTGTGCGTCGCGCGGGTTGAGTGGCTGGCTGACGGAGGGCGCCGAGTTCACCTGGTCACGGCCGACGAGGCAGCCAGGGCCTGCCCGGCCTGCGGGGTGTTCGCCACCAGGGTGAAGGGCTCGGCGGTGACCCGGCCGCGCGATCCTTCTTACGGCAAGAGCGGATTGGAGTTGCGCCGGCACAAGCGCCGCTGGTGGTGCCGCGAGGCCTGCTGCCCTCGCCGGTCCTTCACCGAGCAGATCCCGCGGATCCCGGCCGGTGCCCGGCTGACCGCCCGGCTGCGGGGTGCGGCCGGGCGCCGCATACGGGATGCCGGTTCCACGGTCGTCCAGGCTGCGCGGGATCTGTACCTGTCCTGGCCGACCGTGATGGATGCCTTCCGCACGCAGGCCCGCGACGTCGCCGAGGCACCTCTGCCGCAGGTCGCAGTCCTGGGCATCGACGAGACCCGGCGCGGACGGTGTGGTCCAGCTCGCCAACAAGATGCTGTCCATGGTCAGGCGCCGCACCACCGCCGAGACCCGCGGCCGGCGCGGACGCGCCAGTGATCCGGAATGGAAAGCCAGGCGACGCCTCCTGCGCTACCGCGAGGACCTCACCAACGACCAGTTCGCCACCATGTGGAACACGCTCCTGGGCGAAGGGAAGATCGGGCAGACGCTGCTGACGGCCTGGATAGCCAAGGAGAACCTGCGCACCCTCCTCGCCCTGGCCCGCACCGGAGCCGACCGCCACCAAGTCGGTCACGCCCGCGGGAAGTTCCTCGCCTGGTGCGCGGACTCCGACATCCCCGAAGTCCGCCGGCTCGCCACCACCGTCGACCGCTGGTGGCCCGAGGCCGCCGCGTTCATCGACACCGGACACAACAACGCCAAGAGCGAAGGGATCAACCGCGCGATCAAGCTCGTCGCCCGCAACGGGCCTCGTCGTCGAGGGCGTGACGGATGAGGGCGAGGTCATCCGGGAGTCGGCACGGACCCGGGACGATCCGGTGCGGTGCTCGGTGTGCGGGCAGCAGACGGGGCGGGTGCATGGCTTCCACGGGTGGGTGGCCGCGGACGTGCCGGTGGACGGACGGCGGGTCGTGGCGTCGGTGCGGGTCCGGCGTCAGGTCTGCCCGGTGCTCGGCTGCCCGCGGCAGACGTGCCGCGAGCAGGTTCCCGGCGTCGTGGAGCGCTACCGGCGTCGCACCAACCGCCTGGCCTGCCAACTCGGCTCCGTGGTCATGGAGTTAGCGGGCCAGGCGGTTCTCCCGCCTCTCCCGCGTCCTGGCCTGCACGATCTCCCGCTCGAACCGCCCCGCGCATCCTCATGCGCCAGGCGGTACTGCCGCTGCGCGTCCCGCGCGTGCTCGGCATCGACGACTTCGCCCGCAAGCGCCGGCACCGCTACGCCACCGTGATCACCGACACGGAGACCGGCGAGCGGATCGACGTCCTGCCTGACCGCACCGCCCAGACCCTGGTCGCGTGGCTGCGCGAGTACCCCGGGGCCGCGTACGTCTGCCGGGATGGGTCCGGCTCCTATGGCGAGGCGATCCGCCAGGCTCTCCCCGAAGCGGTGCAGGCCGGCGACAGGCGGCATCTCTGGTCCAACCTGTACGGCAAGGTCCTGACTGAGGTCCGCTGCCACGCCGCCTGCTGGGCCACCGCTGTGAACCCCGCCCGGCCCGGGGACGGACGCGAGCAGACCACCCGCGAGCGCAGTAGGCAGCGGGTCTGCAATTTGCTCGGTCAAGGCGTCGGCCTGCTCGAATGCGCCCGCCGCCACGATGCCGCCCTGAACACCGTCAAGCGGTAGGCCCGCATGAAGGAGCCCACCGGCGACCGCCGCGTCCCGCTTGGCCCGTCAGTGACGGGTCGGCGTGAGGAAGATGGGATTGGTCAGGGCGGCCATGGGGCCGAACATCAGGGCGTCGCCCATCGTGTTGCCCTGTCCCGGCGACCCGTTCGCCATCGGATGACGTACTTCTGCTCGGACGTAGGCGGCCAGGGAGGCCGTCGTACGCCACACCACCGTGCCCTCGCCCGCGGCGTTCACGGACTCCTGGTGCATCTGGCCCTCGTCCGTGATGAAGCGGACGGTGCCGTTGGGGACGCCCTTGACGTCCAGCCGGATGTCCACGGGACTTTCGGCGGGTACCGTCAGCGTTTCACCGATACCGGCCTGGCGCGCGTTCCCGCTGGCGGTAAACGTGAGCTGGACGGCCGAGGACTCCGCGATCCAGCTGTGTCCCGCGCGGATACCGTCCATGACGGCGTCGGTGCTCAAGTCCTCGGCGAGGACGACATTGTGCGGCAGGCCGATCACCTGCGGTTCGCTGTGCGCGTCGCTGTTGCCCATGGCGGGGATCCACCGCCCGCCCGAGCGGACGGCCTCGCCGATCTTCTGGTCCCAGGTGCTGATGGCGTGCTCGTCGTCGTACGTCCACGGGCCGGTCCACACCTCGGTGGCGTCGGCGTCGTCGAAGCCGAACTTCCACTGGCTCGCGACATAGGCGCAGTACATGTGAGCCGGAACCACGAGACCGCCGCCGCGGCGCACCTTGCGCGCGAAGCGGGGGAACGCGTCGTCACGGGTGCGGTAGCGCCAGTCGATCCAGTCGCCGGGAGGCAGGCCCAGAGCCAGCCAGTGTCCGTTGCGGGTGGTGACCTCCTCACCGGTGATGATCAGAAGGTCCGAATCGGCGTAGTCGCCCCATACGGCGTGGGCGGACGAGGTGTTGTGGTCGGTGGAGACCATGAAGTCCAGGCCGGCGGCGCGTGCTCCCGTCGCCACCTCGGCGGGCTGGCGCTTGCCGTCGGAGTGGACCGTGTGGAGGTGGCAGTCTCCGCGGTACCAGGCACGGCCGCGTCCCTTGGCACGCTGCGGCGGGTAGTGGCGCGGGGCGGCGGGGCCGGCCGGGCCGTACGTCAGGGTGATCTGCACCTGGTAGTTCAGTCCCTGCGGTGCCACCTGGTAGGGACCCAGCACGATGTGCCAGGTGCCGTGGCCGACGGGTCCGGGGAGATATCCCGGTGTGGCCTCGCTGTTGCTGATCTCGAACGAGGTCCGGGCGCCACCGGACCAGCCGCGGAAGCCGCGGCCGCCGAGCGCGATACCGCGCTCGTCGAAGATGCCGATGTCACACGAGTTGCCCGGCGTGCCGGAGGGGACGGCCGGCTTGTCGTAGGAATACGACACGGAGATCTTCTGCACGCCCTGCGGTACTTCGACCGGCAGGTAGACGAAGTCCGCTACGCCGGTGTCCAGATGTCCGCTGATGGTGCGGGTCACTTCGCCTGTCTGCGGCGGCGTGCTCTGCACCGCCGCGTCGGCACTCTGCGCGAAGGAGACCGACTCCAGGGTGAGCGCCGCGGCACCGGCGGCAGCCGCGGCCAGGAAGCGGCGGCGGCCGGGCGCACCAGTCGCTTCGCCGGTCTGCCCGACGCGGAGGACGTCCACGTCGTGTTCGCAATGTCCGTCAAGACACATGTGCCCTCATCATGGTGTGTGGTCGCTACATGGATTCGCGCCGACTGTTCAGGGGTGTCGTGAACGGCGGGTGAGCAACGGGCAGCCGTATTGGCAATTGCCAGCAGAATATCTACGGCTGCGGGCTCGTCCGGTATGTGCGACGCGGACCCGTACCTGTGTGCCCGCCGGCCGCCTCCCCCCTCCGAATCGGCTGATCACGAGTTGAAGGTGAGCACTGCGTACCAAATCGCCAGATAGATATCCGAGATGACAACGCAGCCTGCGAGCAGCGCGATGGGCGCGATACCAGTCCTGGGTCCTGAGCGAGGCAGCCAGATCACCCGTAGTTCGGCAACCCGAATGCCGCGTGCGTCGGCGTCACGCTGACGCACTTCGGCGAGAAGAGACGACAAGGTCGCGGGCAACTCGACGAGTTGCCGTCGTACCGCCAGCAGCTCGGCCGGGCTCAATCCCCGAAAACAGCACGGGAGCCTCGTGCGTTGCGCGTCCTGACTCCGTCCCCCTATCAGTGGCCACGCTGAAAGACCTCAGTGAGTACGGACGAGGATCATCGTTGCCGGATCGTCCGTCTCTCGTACCGCCGTCGCGGTCTGTGTCGCGATCACACCGCGGCGCTAAGCTGAATTGCTCTTCGCCTGACCGTTCGTCGTAGTCTCACCTCGAAACAGGGGGCGCCGTGCAAGGTAAGGGTGTTGTCGCAGACCCGGTTGACCAGAGTCGTGCGACTGAGTGGGGTTGGTTCCTCGCATGGCTCGCGGTCGGGGGGTGTCTGGCCCTCGGACTGGCGGCCTTGCTGACGGTGGGCATCGC
The DNA here is from genome assembly GCF_053611365.1 of Streptomyces sp. NPDC054813. Taxonomy (NCBI): domain Bacteria; kingdom Bacillati; phylum Actinomycetota; class Actinomycetes; order Kitasatosporales; family Streptomycetaceae; genus Streptomyces; species Streptomyces sp. NPDC054813. The sequence continues at coordinate 135,337 of NZ_JBSHAF010000029.1, forward strand.
CCTGATCGCCCTTGCCGCCGTGGCCGCGGTGTTCCTGCTCCGGATGGGGCCCAGGGCCGCCATCGTCGGAGGTGTCGCGGGCCTGGCCCTGCCGGCCTTCTATCTCGCCTACCTGAACAGGGGAGGCCCCGGGAACGTGTGTCACGCGACGGCTGGTGGGAGCACCTGCACCGACGAGTACGCGCCGGTGCCGTTCCTGGTCGTCGGAGCACTTCTGTTCGTCGCCGGCTTCCTGATCTTCCTGATGCTCGAACGCCGGCACAGGGGCAACGGCTGACCGACCTTTTTTGGGGGGGTGTGGGTGGGCCGGCGGCGCCGGGGGGTGACGTATCTCTCGGGGAAGGTGGGTGGCGGGGGCGCG
>NZ_JBSHAF010000029.1:135707-136746 GCF_053611365.1 Streptomyces sp. NPDC054813
GGTGTTGCCCCCCCCCGGGCGGCTGGGGCCAAAACCCCGGAAACCGGTGGACTGCTTCAGCCGGAGCCCTCTTCTCCGCGCCGCTCACTGCGGTCTTTCAGCGTGGCCACTGATAGGGGGACGGAGTCAGGACGCGCTACGCACGAGGCTCCCGTGCTGTTGGGTGAGGTGTGCGAAGGGCGGCCGGTACCCACCGCATCATCCGGATCTGCGAACGCCAGGGCATCCCGGTTCCGCCTGTACCCGAACAGGGTCCAACGCACCGCGTTGGCCATCGCGTTCGGGTGCGCCCGCGTCGTGTTCAATGACGCGGTGCGCGCCCGCGAGGACGGCCGCGCGGCGGGTGAGGCGTTCCCGAGTGCGGGCGAGCTGTCGAGGAAGTTGATCACCGAGGCGAAGCGGACCGTGGAACGGTCCTGGCTGGGCGCGGTCTCCTCGGTCGTTCTCCAGCAGTCCCTGCGCGACGCCGATACCGCGTACGAGAACTTCTTCGCCTCTCTCAAGGGAACTCGCAAAGGGCCGCAGCTGGGCCCGCCCCGTTTCAAGTCCCGCAAGGACAAACGGCAGTCGATCCGGGTCACTGCCAACGCCCGCTGGTCGATCACGGACGAAGACCGGCCGAACCTCCCGAAGATCGGCGAGGTGAAGGTGAAGTGGTCCCGCGCCCTGCCCACCACGCCGTCGTCGGTCACCGTGATCAGGGACGTGGCCGGACGGTACTTCGCCTCCTTCGTCATCGACACCGACCCGGCCGCAGACCTTCAGCGGATGCCGGACGCCGAGCAGGACATCGGTATCGACCTGGGCCTGGCCCACTTCGCGGTGCTGTCCGACGGCACGAAGGTCGACTCCCCGCGGTTTCTGCGCCGCGCGGAGAAGAAACTCAAAAAGGCGCAGCGGGAGCTGTCCCGCAAGCAGAAGGGATCGAAGAACCGCGAGAAGGTAACCGTGCTGGCCCTTCGTCCGAGCACACGATTCAAGCAAACCCTGTCGGTTCCGTGTCCTCGCCCCTGCATGTCGTCGTTGTCGAGACCGACAC
>NZ_JBSHAF010000030.1:0-127503 GCF_053611365.1 Streptomyces sp. NPDC054813
TGAGTTCTCAAGGAACGGTCGCTTCCTTTGTACTCACCCTCTCGGGCTTTCCTCCGGGCTTCCCTTCGTTCTTGCGTTTCCGACTCTATCAGATCTTCTTCCGATCCGATTTCCTCGGTGCTTTCCAGGTTTCCGCTCTCGCGTTTCCCTTTCCGGCGGTTCCGACTCTATCAGATCCTTTCGGCGTCTGATTCCCAGTCAGCGGGTGTTGTCTTCGCGGCTGTTGGGCCGTTCCGACGAGTGAGACTTTAGCGGATTCCCAGCCTCCGAGCTAATCGGGGGGCCGCGTCCTTTCGAACGTGGATTCCTTCATTTCGCACATACGCATGCCGAAGCAAAACGACGACGGGTCGTCGGCTGCTGGTAGGTACTTGCGAAATGGCTGTCCGGGGACCGACCGGAGTCGGCGCTCACGTCGAACAACTCGGAGAACATTACGTAGCCGGTTGGGGTGTGTCAACTCGCGGCGGGACGGCACCCCGGAGCGTATGGTGGACGACATGACTACGCGTACGTGCACCCAGCAGTGGTGGGCCGCCTGACGGCGGCCGCGTTCACGTACGCATTCAACGGCCGCCGCTTCGGCGGCCGTTCGTGTATCTCCCTCCGGAACCTCTGAGGGTCGGCCGCTCGGGACGGCGGCTCCGACCAGGAGGTGGAGAAGGAATGACACGGGTCTTCAGCGGGATCAAGCCGACCGGGCACCTGACGCTGGGCAACTACCTCGGGGCCATGCGGCAGTGGGCTGCCGTGGATCAGCACCAGGCCGACTCCTTGTTCTGCATCGTCGATCTGCACGGGATGACCGTGGACCACGATCCGGCCCGGCTGCGCCGGCTCACCCGGCAGGCGGCGACCCTGTTGCTGGCGGCCGGGCTGGATCCGCAGCTGTGCACCGTGTTCGTACAGAGTCATGTCGACGAGCACACCCGGCTGTCGTACCTCATGGAGTGCGTGGCGACCGACGGGGAGATGCGGCGCATGATCCAGTACAAGGAGAAGGTCGCGAGCGAGGCGGTGCGCGGGCGGAGTGTGCGGCTGTCCCTGCTGACGTATCCGGCGCTGATGGCGGCGGACATCCTGGCGTACGGGGCGGACGAGGTGCCGGTGGGGGACGACCAGGCGCAGCACGTGGAGCTGACGCGGGATCTCGCGGTGCGGTTCAACCAGCGGTACGGGCATACGTTCGTGGTGCCGAAGGCGACCGTGCCGAGCGTGGCCGCGCGGGTGATGAACCTGCAGGATCCGACGTCGAAGATGGGCAAGAGCGACGACTCCGGAGCGGGCATCGTCTATCTGCTCGACGAACCGGAGGTGATCCGGAAGAAGATCATGCGGGCCGTGACGGACAGTGGGCAGGAGGTCGTCTACGACCGGGAGGAGCAGCCCGGGGTCGCGAATCTGCTGGAGATTCTCGCTGCGTGCACGGGCGGGAACCCTGAGTCACTGGCAACCGTTCACGATTCGTACGGCGCTCTGAAGCAGGCCACCGCGGAGGCGGTGTTGGACGTGCTCAGTCCCGTGCAGGCCAGGCACAAGGAGTTGTGTGTCGATCCGGGATATGTGGAGGAGGTGCTGCGGCATGGAGCGGAGAAGGCTCGGGCGATCGCCCGGCCGATCGTCGATACCGCCTATCGGGCGATCGGGCTGTTGCCGCCGGGCGCCTTCTCGGAGGCTGCCGCGGCCCAGCCCGTGTTGAACGCGGCGCGCTAGGCGCACGGCAGTCCCCCGTGGCCCCGCTCGGTCCTTCTCGCCTTGGTCCTTCTGGCCTCAGTCCTTCTTGCCGGTGGCGAGTTCGCGGCTGCGGTCGCGGGCGGCTTCGAGGGCGGCGATGAGGGCGGCCCGTACGCCGTGGTTCTCCAGTTCGCGGATGGCGTTGATGGTGGTGCCGGCGGGCGAGGTGACGTTCTCGCGGAGCTTGACGGGGTGTTCGCCGCTGTCGCGGAGCATCACGGCGGCGCCGATCGCGGACTGGACGATGAGGTCGTGTGCCTTGTCGCGGGGCAGGCCGAGCAGGATGCCGGCGTCGGTCATGGCCTCGACCAGGTAGAAGAAGTACGCCGGGCCCGAGCCCGACAGGGCGGTGCAGGCGTCCTGCTGGGACTCGGGGACCTGGAGGGTCTTGCCGACGGCACCGAAGATCTCCTCGGCGGTGGCGAGGTGGGCGGCGGTGGCGTGGCTGCCGGCGGAGATGACGGACATCGCCTCGTCGACGAGGGCGGGGGTGTTCGTCATGACACGGACGACCGGGGTGCCGGCGACGAGGCGCTCCTCGAAGAAGGAGGTGGGGATGCCCGCCGCACCGCTGATGACGAGGCGGTCGGCGGGGATGTGCGGGGCGAGTTCGTCGAGCAGGGTGCCCATGTCCTGCGGCTTGACCGTGAGGATCAGGGTGTCGGCGGTCTTCGCGGCCTCGGCGTTGGTGACCGGGGTGACTCCGTGGCGGGCGCGGAGTTCTTCGGCCCGTTCGGGGCGGCGGGCGGTGACCAGGAGGTCGGCGGGTGCCCAGCCGGCCCGGATCATTCCGCTGAGCAGGGCTTCGCCGATCTTGCCGGTACCGAGGACTGCGACTTTCTGACTCATACGGTTCAGTCTGGCACCGGGTGTGGCGGGCGGGGGGCGGTTGTCCGCTGTGCGGACGTCGGCGGCGGCTATGCCGTCCGTCGCCTGAGGGTGGCCGCGCCCAGGGTCAGCACCAGCAAGGCGCAGCCGGCGACGATCAGGATGTCCCTGACGAAGGTGGCGGTCATGTCGGTGTGGTGGAGGACCTGGTTCATGCCGTCGACCGCGTAGGACATGGGGAGGACGTCGGAGAGGGCTTCGAGGGCGGGGTGCATCTCGGAGCGGGGTGTGAAGAGGCCGCAGAGGAGGAGCTGGGGAAAGATCACCGCGGGCATGAACTGGACCGCCTGGAATTCCGAGGCTGCGAAGGCCGAGACGAAAAGACCGAGGGCTGTGCCGAGCAGGGCGTCGAGCAGGGCGACCAGGAGCAGGAGCCAGGGGGAGCCGGTGACGTCGAGGCCCAGGAACCAGACGGCCAGGCCGGTGGCGAGGGCCGACTGGATGATCGCGAGGATGCCGAAGGCGAGGGCGTAGCCGGCGATGAGGTCGGCTTTGCCCAGCGGCATGGCGAGGAGGCGTTCGAGGGTGCCGGAGGTGCGTTCGCGGAGGGTGGCGATGGAGGTCACCAGGAACATCGTGATGAGCGGGAAGATGCCGAGGAGCGAGGCGCCGATGTTGTCGAAGGTGCGCGGGCTGCCGTCGAAGACATAGCGGAGCAGGACCAGCATCAGGCAGGGGATGAGGAGCAGCAGCGCGATCGTGCGGGGGTCGTGACGGAGCTGGCGCAGGACGCGGGCCGCGGTGGCCGTGGTGCGGGAGAGGTTCAGGGCGCTGACAGGTGCGGTCGCGGTGGTCGCCGTCCGGGTGGTGGCCGTCTGAGTGGTCATCGTGCGCCTTCCTTCGTGCGGGACTTGGACTTGGCGGCCGCGTCGTCGACGAGGTGGAGGAAGGCTGCCTCGACCGTGTCGGAGCCGGTGCGGGTGCGGAGTGCCTCGGGGGTGTCGTCGGCGAGGATCTCGCCCTCGCGCATGAGGAGGAGGCGGTGACAGCGCTCGGCCTCGTCCATGACGTGGGAGGAGATGAGGAGGGTGGCGCCGCGGGTGGCGGTGATGGAGTGGAAGAGCTGCCAGAGGTCGCGGCGCAGGACGGGGTCGAGGCCGACGGTGGGTTCGTCGAGGACGAGGAGTTCGGGGGTGCCGAGCAGGGCGACGGCGAGGGAGACGCGGCTGCGCTGGCCGCCGGAGAGGTTACCGGCGAGGGAGTCGGCGTGGCTGGTGAGGTCGACTTCGCCGAGGACGCGTTCGACGTCGGCGCGGCGGTCGGGGGCGGGGCGGGTGGGGTCGAGGATCGAGCCGAAGTAGTCGAGGTTCTGGCGGATGGTCAGGTCGTCGTAGACGGAGGGGGCTTGGGTGACGTAGCCGATGCGGGTCCGGAGGGTGGGGTGGCCTGCGGGGCGGCCGAGGACGTTCAGGGTGCCGGTGACCTTGGCCTGGCTGCCGACGATGGCACGCATCAGGGTCGACTTGCCGCATCCGGAGGGCCCGAGCAGGCCGGTGATCTGGCCGCGGGGGACGGTGAAGTCGAGGCCGCGCAGGACGGTTCGGGGGCCGCGGACTGCGGTGAGGCCGGTGGCCTGGACGGCGGGGGGCAGGGCGGAGTTGCCGGGGGCCTCGGTCGGCTCCGGCGAGTAATTCACCATGCGATGAATAATGCTCGGGAGGGGGTGGGGCGTCAAGGGGAGGGGTGAGGGGCGCTCTTCTGGTGCGGGATGAAGGACACGGCGGGGCAGCGCTCCGTAAGGAGCGCTGGGCTGTACCGGTCCGCGGCTCCGCCGCGGGGTGCGACTGGCCCCCGTCGGCCCGCAGCCGCATCGCAGCTGCGGGCCGGCGCGCGTGTGGGGTTCAGGTGTTGAGGGCGACCAGGAGGAGGACGTCGTAGGTCTCCTCGACGATCCCTTCCGGGAAGGCCTTCAGAAGGTGGGCACGCTCGTCCGCGAAGAAGGCGGTGCGACGGTCCTCGGGGGCGACCAGGAATGCCGAGTGGCTGCCGATGTTGGCGAGGTGGGTGTCGAGCGGGATGCGGCGGCTCCAGCGGACCTCGCGGCGGTTGAAGCGGAGGCGGCCGCTGGGATCGGCGAGATCCGTGCGTTCGGCAGTCTTGCGCTTCACGGTGGCGATGTCCTCGCCGAAGAAGCGGCTCATCCGCTCGTTCTGCCCGGCGATCCACTCGATGTCGACGGCGTCGGTGTTCCACCACAGCGCGATCGCGCCGCCGGGACGCAGCACCCGGAGCGCCTCCGGCACGGAACGGGCCGGGTCGGTCCAGTGCCAGGCCTGGGCGTAGGTGAGGAAGTCGGCGGTGTCGTCGGCGAGCGGGAGGGCGTTGCCGTTGCCGCGGACGAGCGGGACACCGGGGAGCGTGCGGTGGAACTGCGCCGCCATGCCCTCGCCCGGCTCCACCGCGACCACGTCGGCGCCGCGCGCGTGCAGGACGGCGGTCGCGATGCCGGTGCCCGCGCCGACGTCGACCACCCGCGCGCCGGTGAGGGAGCGGCCGGCCTCTTCCTCGACGGCGTCGAGGAGGGCGGGCGGGTAGGAGGGGCGGTTCGCGGCGTACTGGGCCGCGGCGGCGTTGAAGGAGTGCGCGCGGGTCGCGTGCGAGGGGACAGGGGTGGGGTTCGGGGGGCGCGACTGGCTTGTGGTCATACGGCCATGGTCCCGAGGGCGGGGCGGGAGGCGACAGGGAATATCGGCAGGCGGGCGGAGACGCCCGGTGCCGTACCGGGCGGTCTCAGCGCTTCCGCTTCTTCTTCGACGGGTTGCCCGTGCGGCGCGTGGTGCGGCGTTCGTGTTCCTGGACGGCGGTCTCGTACTCGGCGCGGTGGAGTCGCTCGCCGGGGGCCTCCGTCAGGGAGCGGAAGAAGTAGGCGAGGAGGGAGCCGACGAAACCGATGGCGAGGAGGCCGCGCAGGGAGGCCTGGCGTTCGGGGTCGGGGCGCTTGCCGAAGGACTCCCAGGTGTTTCGGAAGGCCAGTGCGCTGCAGATGGCGAACATCGCGACGACCAGAACGGTCACGAAGGCGCCGGTGTCGGCGAGCTGAACGCCTTCGTAGGCGAGGCGGAGGATTAGGCAGGAGACGACGGCGGCGGCGAGCGAGCCCACGGCCACGCCGATACGACGAACGGTGTAGCCGTCGTCGTGGTTGACCCAGGACGTGCCGAAGAAGCGGAGGGGCTCGGGGCGGGGGCCGCTCGGGGCCTCGCCGGTGGAGCCCGCGGGGGTGTCCGGGGTGCCTGGTTCGTCGCTCACAGGACGATTATGGCGCCGGGGGCCGCGGGCTCCGGGTCGGGGTGACCGGTCAGGCGCAGCGGTCGGCCACGTAGCCGTCGCTGCCTGTGTTGACGTTGGTGTCCGAGACGAACTCGCCGTTGCTGATGTTGTCCCAGATGTTCGAGGTGCCGTAGTAGCCGGACACCGTCGTGCCGGGTGTCTGGCAGTAGATCGGCACCTTGGCTCCCTCGGGCAGGACCCGGGTGATGTCGTAGCTGGTGCCCGGGCCGCTGCGGACGTTCAGGCGAAGGCCAGGGGCGACGTCGTAGTAGCGGATGCTGGCGGCGGCGTTCGCCGTGGCGGCGGAGCCGAGGAGCATGAGGAAGGCGCTGCCGGCGGCTGCCGCCAAGAGGGTGGATCTGTGTCTGAGCGATGTCATACGAGTCCTCCGGAGTCCGAAGACCGGATCAGGTCAAACCGAATCGCGAAACCGGATCAGGCGCAGCGGTCGGCCACGTAGCCGTCGCTGCCTGTGTTGACGTAGGCGTCCGAGACGTATTCGCCGTTGTCGATGTTGTCCCAGATCTTGGACGTGCCGTAGTAGCCGGACACCGTCGTACCGGGTGTCTGGCAGAAGATCGGGACGCGGGTGCCCTCGGGGAGGGACCGCGTGATGTTGTAGTTGGTGCCCGGGCCACTGCGGACGTTGAGGCGGACGCCGGGGGCGACCGCGTACGTCTTCACAGAAGATGCCGCCAGCGTTGCGACGGCCTCGTCCTCGCCGCTGCTCTCGGCTTCCTGCACTTGGTCGACAGACATGTGTAGCTCCCCCCACTGGACCCATGAGCGCCATGGAGTCCCGTTGATTCCCCTGAATCGAGCCACGAAACACATGTGCGTAACTCGCACGCGGAGGCTAGCAAGCCGCCTCTGTATCGCACGCGTCATCGACTAGGCTCCGTGCGTCGCGCGCCGCGAAGAACAGCACGGGGGTGATCCCATGACGCCACAGCGCAACACCGGAGCGGGCGCGGAAGCGGAACTTCCCGAGTACGCCGGGCACTACCGCCTGGAGTCCTGCCTGGGTTCGGGCGGTATGGGGGTGGTGCACCTGGCCCGCAGCACCTCGGGGCTGAAGCTCGCCGTGAAGGTCGTGCACGCCGAGTTCGCCAAGGACCGTGAGTTCAGGGGCCGTTTCCGGCAGGAGGTGGCCGCCGCGCGCAAGGTCAGCGGGGCATTCACCGCGCCTGTCGTGGACGCCGACCCAGAGGCCGCGCGGCCCTGGATGGCCACCCTCTTCATCCCCGGCCCGACCCTGGCCGAGCACGTGAAGCGGAACGGTCCCATGCCCTCTGCCCAGTTGCGCCGGCTGATGGCGGGGCTCGCGGAGGCGTTGCGCGACATTCACCGGGTCGGGGTGGTGCACCGGGATCTCAAACCGAGCAATGTACTGCTCGCCGAGGACGGTCCGAAGGTCATTGACTTCGGTATTTCCCGGCCAAAGGACAGTGAACTGCGGACCGAGACCGGGAAGTTGATCGGTACACCGCCGTTCATGGCACCGGAGCAGTTCCGGCGGCCGCGTGAGGTCGGCCCGGCCGCGGACATCTTCGCGCTCGGGTCGGTGCTGGTGCATGCGGCGACCGGGCGGGGGCCGTTCGACTCCGACAGCCCTTACGTCGTCGCCTACCAGGTGGTGCATGACGAGCCCGACCTCACCGGCATGCCGGAGGAGCTTGCTCCGCTGGTGCTGCGCTGTCTCGCCAAGGAGCCCGAGGACCGGCCGACACCCGACGAAATGATGCGGGAACTGCGGTCGTTGTCAGCGTCGTACGACACGCAGGCGTTCATACCGGCGCAGCGGATCAAGGACGACCACGACGACCCGCCCGAGGAGGAGGCACCGGCCGCCGTTCCGGAGAGGAAGGCACGTAGGGCGACGAGACGGCGTATGGCCGTCGCCGCCGGGACGGCTGTCCTGGTCCTGGGCGGTGTGCTCGCCTCGGCGCTCTGGCCGGGGGACGACGGTCCAGCCCCCGTCGGCGGCACGGTGCGCAGTTCCACCGGCACGTTCGAAGCCTGGCAGACGGCGGCAGTGGCCAAGGACGGCTCGGGGATGCCTCAATGCGTCGGCGGAGCAGGGAAACTGCTGTGCTTGCGGTCGGGGCTGGCCTTCGCCCTCGACCCCGTGGACGGCCGTCTGCTCTGGCGGCACAGGGTCGCGGACGAACGTACCAGCGGCTCGCCGTCCCGGTCGGGCGGGCTCATGCTGGTGCCGACAGACGGAGGCCGGCGGGTGGAGGCACTGGACCCCACTTCGGGTTCGTCGCGCTGGAAGCAGGACCTGCCCGCGGTCCAGGTCATGGAGATCACCCAGAGCATGCTGCTGGTCGTCGGGGCCAACGGGGTGATCACCGGCCTCGACAGCAAGTCCGGTGACACCAGGTGGAGCCTGCCCGTCTCCGGCAGCGGCACCCCGTCCCTGAGTTCGTTCGCCGGAGATCCATGGGCGTACGCGACCAGTACCTCCGCCGACGGAACGCACACCCTGGTCACCGCGCTGGACCCGGACACGGGCGCCAAGCGCTGGGAAGCCCGGCTCGCGGGGGATCTCAGGTCGGCCGGCAGCGCGGGCGGGTCCCTATTCCTGCTGTCCGTGAACACTTCCTCCGGTGCGACGAACGCGGTGGTGCGCTACAAGCCGGAGGCGAAGGCGGCCCGCCGGGTGCCGCTGCCCGTTCCCCGCTTTGCGCCAAGTGCCGCCGTGCGCGGTGATGTCGTCTATCTGCTGTCCGCCGGTGGCTCGCTGGAAGCCGTGGACCTGGAGAGCGGCAAACGGCTCTGGGCTCTCCAGACCTCGGTGAGCAGGGGCTCGGCGCCCGCGGCCGACGACCAGTACGTCTACTTCACGGCGGCCGACGGACGTCTGCTCGCCGTCGACGCACGCAAAGGAACCCTCGTCGGCCAGACTCCGGCGCGTCTGGGCACCAACGCCGACCAGGTCACCGCCGCGCTACCCGCCCCCCTGATCCTCGACAACCACGTCTACGCCACCGCCCCCGACGGCACCGTCTTCGCCGTGGACGCGGAGGATCCCGCCGTCTGGTGATGACACACGACGGAAGGGGTCGCCCCCTTGCGGGAGGCGACCCCTGTCGCATGTGTCACATGCCCGGCGTCAGCCGAGCTTGCTCACGTCGCGCACCGCGCCGCGGTCCGCGCTGGTGGCCATCGCCGCGTAGGCCCGCAGGGCCGCCGAGACCTTGCGGTCGCGGTTCTTCGGGGCGTACACGCCGTTCAGGGCCTGCTCGCGGCGGGTCAGCTCGGCGTCGTCGACGAGGAGCTCGATCGTGCGGTTCGGGATGTCGATGCGGATGCGGTCGCCGTTCTCGACGAGGGCGATGGTGCCGCCCGAGGCCGCCTCCGGGGAGGCGTGGCCGATCGACAGGCCCGACGTGCCGCCGGAGAAGCGGCCGTCCGTGATCAGCGCGCAGGTCTTGCCGAGGCCGCGGCCCTTGAGGAAGGACGTCGGGTAGAGCATCTCCTGCATGCCGGGGCCGCCCTTGGGGCCCTCGTAGCGGATGACGACCACGTCGCCGTGGGTGACCTGCTTATTGAGGATCTTCTCGACGGCCTCTTCCTGCGACTCGCAGACGACCGCCGGGCCCTCGAAGGTCCAGATCGACTCGTCGACGCCGGCCGTCTTCACCACACAGCCGTCGACGGCGAGGTTGCCCTTGAGGACCGCGAGGCCGCCGTCCTTGGAGTACGCGTGCTCGACGCTGCGGATGCAGCCCTCCGCCGCGTCCTCGTCCAGGGCCTCCCAGCGCTCGGACTGGGAGAAGGCCTCGGAGGAGCGGACGCAGCCCGGGGCCGCGTGCCACAGTTCCACCGCCTCGGGGGACGGGGAGCCGCCGCGCACGTCCCAGGTCTTCAGCCAGTCCGACAGGGACGGGCTGTGCACGGAGTGGACGTCCTCGTTGAGGAGGCCGCCGCGGTGCAGTTCGCCGAGGAGGGCGGGGATACCGCCGGCCCGGTGCACGTCCTCCATGTAGTACGTGCGGGTCTTCGCGACGTTCGGGGCCACCTTGGCCAGGCAGGGCACCCGGCGCGAGACCTCGTTGATCTCCTCCAGGCCGAAGGGGACGCCCGCCTCCTGGGCGGCGGCCAGCAGGTGCAGGATCGTGTTGGTGGAGCCGCCCATCGCGATGTCCAGGGCCATCGCGTTCTCGAACGCGGCGAAGGTCGCGATGTTGAGGGGCAGGACCGTGTCGTCGTCCTGCTCGTAGTAGCGGCGGGTGATGTCCATGACCGTGCGGGCCGCGTCGACGTACAGCTGCTTACGGGCCGTGTGGGTGGCCAGCACCGAACCGTTGCCGGGGAGGGAGAGACCGATGGCCTCGGTCAGGCAGTTCATCGAGTTGGCGGTGAACATGCCGGAGCAGGAGCCGCAGGTCGGACAGGCGTTCTCCTCGATCTTGAGGACGTCCTCGTCGGAGATGCTCTCGTTGGCCGCGTCGACCATCGCGTCGATCAGGTCGAGGGTGCGGACCGTGCCGTCGACGAGGGTGGCGCGGCCGGCCTCCATCGGGCCGCCGGAGACAAAGACCGTGGGGATGTTGAGCCGCAGTGCGGCCATCAGCATGCCCGGCGTGATCTTGTCGCAGTTGGAGATGCAGACCAGCGCGTCGGCGCAGTGCGCCTCGACCATGTACTCGACCGAGTCCGCGATCAGGTCGCGGGACGGGAGGGAGTACAGCATGCCGCCGTGGCCCATCGCGATGCCGTCGTCCACGGCGATCGTGTTGAACTCGCGCGGGATGCCGCCCGCCTCCTTGATCGCCTCGCTGACGATCCGGCCGACCGGCTGGAGGTGGGTGTGGCCCGGCACGAACTCGGTGAAGCTGTTGGCGACCGCGATGATCGGCTTGCGGCCGATGTCCGCGCCCGGTACACCGGAGGCGCGCATAAGGGCGCGGGCGCCCGCCATGTTGCGGCCGTGGGTGACTGTGCGGGACCTCAGCTCGGGCATCGTGGCTCGCTCCTTCAGACAGATAGGGCTGCTACCGAGCCTACGCCCGTTGCCCAGGCCTCGGGACGAGGTGTCCGGAATGCGGGACGAGTGTCTCGTGGTGCCGGCCTCACGGCCCGGTCAGATGCCCCTGCACCACCGGCGCCACCCGCGCCACGATCTGCTCCAGGTCGGCCGACGCCAGCGGCTCCAGCTTGATCACGTACCGCAGCATCGCGCACCCCACCAGCTGCGCGGCCGCCAGCTCGGCGCGCAGTTGCGCGTCCGGGAGGTCCAGCTGTTCGGCGAGACGGCGCAGCAGCTGGGCGGCGATCAGCCGGCGGAAGACGGCGGCGGCCGTCTCGTTGTTCACGGCCGAGCGGAGGATCGCCAGCAGGGGTGTACGGGTGGTGGGGTTCTCCCAGATGCCGAAGATGAAGCGGGTCAGGCGCTCGCCGACGCCGTCCAGCGGGCCGTCGGCGATCGCGACGGGCGCGTTCAGCGCGGGGGCGAAGGCGACCGCGATGGAGGCCTCGAAGACCTGCTCCTTGGTGCCGAAGTAGTGGTGCACGAGGGCCGAGTCGACGCCGGCGGCCTTGGCGATCCCGCGGACGGACGTCTTGTCGTACCCGAGTTCGGAGAACTCCTCGCGCGCGGCGGCGAGGATTCGGTCCCGGGTGTCCGCCGACTCGGTACGCGGGGGGCGGCCGCGGCGACGGGTACCGGTACCGCTCTCACCGCTTCCGGTCTCGGCCCCGGTCACCGGCGGGGCACCTTCAGCGCCGAGGCCAGGTGCAGGCGGGTGAAGGCCAGCGCCTCCGCGAGGTCGGCCTCGCGCTCGGCGCCGGACATCGCGCGCCGGGTGTTGACCTCGATGACGACATGCCCGTCGAAGCCGGTGAACGCGAGGCGCTCCAGGAGCTCGGCGCAGGGCTGGGTGCCGCGGCCGGGCACCAGGTGCTCGTCCTTGGCGGAGCCGCGGCCGTCGGCGAGGTGGACATGGCCGAGCCGGCCGCCCATCCGGTCGAGCATGGCGAGCGCGTCCGTGCGCGACGTCGCGGCATGGCTGAGGTCGATCGTGAAGTGCCGGTAGTCGTCCTTGGTGACGTCCCAGTCGGGTGCGTACGCCAGCATCTCGCGGTCGCGATAGCGCCAGGGGTACATGTTCTCCACCGCGAACCGGACGTCCGTCTCGTTCGCCATGCGCCAGATCCCCTCGACGAAGTCGCGGGCGTACTGACGCTGCCAGCGGAACGGCGGGTGCACCACGACCGTGCTCGCGCCCAGCTTCTCGGCGGCGGCCCGGGCCCGCTGGAGCTTGACCCAGGGGTCGGTCGACCAGACCCGCTGGGTGATGAGCAGACAGGGCGCGTGGACGGCGAGGATCGGGATGCGGTGGTAGTCGCTCAGCCTGCGCAGGGCCTCGATGTCCTGGCTGACCGGGTCGGTCCACACCATGACCTCGACGCCGTCGTAGCCGAGGCGCGCGGCGATCTCGAAGGCCGTCGCCGTCGACTCCGGATAGACGGAGGCCGTGGAGAGCGCGACCTTCGCATCCGGGATGCGGACGACGTCCCTTGGTTTTGCCACGAGGGACAGGTTACGGGGTGGGGTTGGGTGGAGGCGGGGCACGTCTTCGCCGGTGTGACGATCGTCGCGTCGGCGGTGGGTCCGGACGCCTGCCCGCCGTTGCGGATCACCCGCGCCCCCTGCGCGGGTACCTACGCCGAACCCATGTGATCAAGTCGCCGCAGGATCACGCCCTCCCGGAGCGCCCACGGGCACACCTCCACCGTCTCCACCTCGAACAGGTCCATCGCGGCCTCCGCCACCAGCGCGCCCGCCACCAGCTGGCCCGAGCGGCCCTCGGAGACTCCGGGGAGTGCGCCGCGCTGGGCCGTGTTCATGGCCGCCAGCCGCGGGACCCAGGTCTCCAGGGAGCTGCGCTTGAGCTCGCGCTGGACGTAGAGGCCGTCGGCGGAGCGGGCCGCGCCGGCGATACGGGCCAGCTGCTTGAAGGTCTTGGAGGTGGCGACCACATGGTCGGGGGCGCCGAAGCGGCTGAACTCGCCGACGGTACGCGCGATCTCGGCCCGTACATGGCGGCGCAGTGCCCGTATGTCGTCCGGGGCCGGCGGGTCGCCGGGGAGCCAGCCGGCGGTGAGCCGGCCGGCGCCGAGCGGCAGCGAGGCGGCCGTGTCCGGCTCCTCGTCGATGCCGTACGCGATCTCCAGGGAGCCGCCCCCGATGTCCAGGACCAGCAGCTTTCCGGCCGACCAGCCGAACCAGCGGCGTACCGCGAGGAAGGTCAGCCGGGCCTCCTCGGCGCCGGTGAGGACCTGAAGCTCGACGCCGGTTTCGGCCTTCACGCGCGCGAGGACGTCGTCGGCGTTGCTGGCCTCGCGCACGGCGGAGGTGGCGAACGGCAGCAGATCCTCGACGCCCTTGTCCTCGGCGGCCTGCAGGGCCTCATGGACGACACCGATCAGTTTCTCGACCCCGTCGGGGCCGATCGCGCCGTTGCCGTCGAGGAGTTGGGCAAGGCGCAATTCCGCCTTGTGCGAGTGCGCGGGCAGCGGGCGTGCGCCGGGGTGCGCATCCACCACCAGCAGATGCACCGTGTTGGATCCCACGTCGAGGACACCGAGTCTCATGTACGGAACGCTACTGCCAGGTGGCCGGTATCCCCTCGTCGGAGCCGTCCCCGAAGCCGGCTCGGGCGACATACCCTGTACAGGTGCCAAAGACGAAAAAGACGAAGGACCACAAGGGCGCCAAATCCGCCGACGGTTCTTCTCGGGCGAAGCCACCGAAGAAGTCGAAGACGTCACAGCGGCCTCCGGCAGGGGACGAGAAGGGCCTCGACTTCGCGCGCGCATGGGTGGAATTCCCGGATCCGGCGGACGACGAACAGGTGTTCCGCTGTGATCTGACATGGCTGACCTCCCGCTGGAACTGCATCTTCGGCAGCGGCTGCCAGGGCATCCAGGCGGGCCGCGCGGACGACGGCTGCTGCACGCTGGGCGCGCACTTCTCCGACGAGGACGACGAGAAGCGGGTCGCCGACCATGTGTCGAGGCTCACGCCGGATGTCTGGCAGCACCACGACGAGGGCACCCGGAACGGCTGGATCTCGGAGGACGACGAGGGCTCCCGCCAGACCCGCCCGTTCAACGGCTCGTGCATCTTCCAGAACCGTCCCGGTTTCGCGGGCGGCGCGGGCTGCTCGCTGCACATCCTGGCGCTGCGGGAGGGCCGCGAGCCGCTGGAGACCAAGCCGGACGTCTGCTGGCAGCTCCCGATCCGCCGCACGTACGACTGGATCGACCGCCCCGACGACACGCGCGTCCTCCAGGTCTCGATCGGCGAGTACGACCGCAGGGGCTGGGGCCCGGGCGGCCACGACCTGCACTGGTGGTGCACATCGGCGACCTCGGCACACGGCGCGGGCGACCCGGTCTACGTCTCCTACCGCCCGGAGCTGACCGAACTGATGGGCAAGGCCGGCTACGACCGCCTGGCAGAACTCTGCGAGGAACGCCTGGCTTCCCAGCTGCCGCTGCTGGCCCCGCATCCGGCGGATCCGGCGAGCTGAGGCCATTTTTTTCAGGGGGCACGGGGGGTCCTGCCGAGCGACACCCACTGCAGCGCCCCGAAAGGGGCGCGGGGAACTGCGCGAGCAACCACGACGGCACCGCACCCTTCACGGACTCGCCGGCGCTCCCGCACTCTCGCTCTCCGTCGGCGAAGCCGACTCCGTCGGACTGGCGCTGTCCGATGCGGTCGGCGTAGGCGAAGCCGACGTCGGCGGCTCGCTGACCGGCGGTGTCGGTTGGGGGGACGACGACTCGGTCGCCGTCGGTGTCGGCCGCCCCGGAGGCGTCGGCCCCCTCCGCACCGGCGGAGCCATCCCGTACCCGTCGATCGACACCACCGCCCCCGCCGGCGCCACCGCCACCCGCGCGCTCCAGTGCCCGGCCGGCTCCCGCAGATGATCGACGTACACCTTGATCGTGAACGACTCGCCCGGCCGGAGCGTTCCCGAGGACCGCGAGAAGTACAGCCACCCCGCCGAGGTGGACACCGACCACCGCATCGGCGCGTCCCTGGCCGCCGCGAGCGTGATCAGCGTCGTGTCACCGTCGTTCGCGGCCGTCACCGCGAGGTGCCCCGCACCGGCCTTCGTCCGGTCGCCGCCCACGACGCTGACCACCTCCACCGAGACGTCGGCCTTGCCGTCCTTCCCGATGCGCGGCCCGGGTCTGGTGCCGGCGTTTCCGGCGTTCTCGTAGCCCCCGGCCTCGTCGCCCTCCAGCGCGTCGGGCCCGGAGGCCTCGCGCGCGGTCGCGGACGGGCCGTCGTGGCTCTCCCCCGCCGGCGAGCCCCGATAGGCGGCCCACAGCGCCAGCACCGGCGCCGCCACCACCGTGGCGACGACGGTCGTCGTGACGGCACGCGCGCGTAGCCGGTCACGGCGGGCCGCGCGGTCCTTGGGATCCATCGGGAATCCACGCCGGTCGAAGCGCGGCACGGCGGCGCCACGCGCGCGCGTAGGGTGCGCCATCGCCATGTGCAGGGCCGCGCGGGGCGCCTCCAGGACGGGCAGCTCGGCGGGCGTGGTGATCGCACCGGGCCACCGCCCGGGGGCCGCGCGTTCCGCGGTACGGCGGCAGCGCGGGCAGTCGTCGACGTGCCGGACCAGCTCGCGGCGCAGGGCGCTGCTGAGCACCAGCTGGCTGTCGCCGGTGAGGTGGGACACGCTGGGGCAGCCGCCGGTCTCGACGACGGCGAGCGCCGCGCGGGTGCGTTCCACCTCGCAGGCGGCGGAGGCGAGCAGCTCACGGGCGCCGGGCAGCTCCATGCCGAGGACGGCGGCGACCTCGTGGACGGTCAGGTGGTGGCGTACGGCGAGTTCGAGCGCCTCGCGCTGCTCCGGGGTGGTGCCGGCGGCCTCGGGCCAGGCGAGCTGGGCGAGTTCGCGGCGCCGCTGCTCCTCGGTCTCCCCGGCGGCCGGCGGTTCGGGGGCGATGTGCCGTCCCGCCGCGTGGGTGGCCTGACGTTTCTGCTTGGCCTCGGCCAGCCCGCGCAGACAGGCCCAGCGGGCCAGCGCGTACAGCCAGGCCCTGCGGTCCCCGGCGGCTTCCAGGACGCGCTGGCCACGCCGCTCGGCGAGGACGAGGACGTCCCCGAGGGCGGTGGTGGCCGCGTCGTGGTCGCACAGCACGGAGAGGCAGTACGTGAACAGCCCGTCCAGGTACGGCTCGTAGCGCGCCGCCGGCCGCTGCGCCAGCGCACGCGCCGCCGTACGGTCGCGCGCCGCGCGCGCTCCCCGGTGTGCCCGGTGCGCGCCGGTCATGCGGGTCGAGGTTTCCGGGCTGCTGCTCATCACCCGTGCGACCGTAGGCGGCGGCGTAACGTCTCTTCTTGCGCCTTGAGCACTTTTAATCCGTACGGGTGAAACGATCCCTCATAAGGGGACACTGACCCGATATTCGGTGGCTCGTCCCCGATCAGGCCTGGCCAGGACCCGTCCACCCACATCCGTCACGGGCGCCACCGTGGCCCCGCTGTCAGTGGCGGGGGCTACGGTTTCCGCATGGCTGCCCGTACCAAGACCGCGAAAGACCGTCCCTCGTACCGCTGCACCGAGTGCGGCTGGCAGACGGCCAAGTGGCTCGGCCGCTGCCCCGAGTGCCAGGCCTGGGGGACGGTCGAGGAGTACGGCACGCCCGCGGTCCGCACGACGGCGCCCGGCCGGGTCACCACCTCCGCGGTGCCCATCGGCGAGGTCGACGGCCGCCAGGCCACCGCGCGCACGACCGGCGTGCCCGAGCTGGACCGGGTGCTGGGCGGCGGCCTGGTCCCCGGCGCGGTCGTCCTGGTGGCCGGCGAGCCCGGCGTCGGCAAGTCCACCCTCCTGCTCGACGTGGCGGCCAAGTCGGCCAGTGACCAGCACCGCACGCTCTATGTCACCGGCGAGGAGTCCGCGAGCCAGGTCCGGTTGCGCGCCGACCGCATCGGCGCCATCGACGACAACCTCTATCTCGCCGCCGAGACCGATCTGGCCGCCGTCCTCGGCCATTTGGACGCGGTCAAGCCGTCGCTGCTGATCCTGGACTCCGTGCAGACGGTCGCGTCGCCCGAGATCGACGGCGCGCCCGGTGGCATGGCCCAGGTGCGGGAGGTGGCCGGGGCGCTCATCCGCGCCTCCAAGGACCGGGGCATGTCGACTCTCCTGGTGGGACATGTCACCAAGGACGGCGCGATCGCGGGCCCCCGTCTCCTCGAACACCTGGTGGACGTCGTGCTGCACTTCGAGGGCGACCGGCACGCGCGCCTGCGGCTCGTCCGGGGCGTCAAGAACCGCTACGGCACCACGGACGAGGTCGGCTGCTTCGAACTGCACGACGAGGGCATCACGGGCCTCGCCGACCCGAGCGGACTTTTCCTGACACGTCGTGACGAACCGGTCCCGGGTACCTGTCTGACGGTGACCCTGGAGGGTCGCCGCCCGCTGGTCGCCGAGGTCCAGGCGCTGACCGTGGAATCCCAGATCCCCTCCCCGCGCCGCACCACCTCCGGCCTGGAGACCTCCCGGGTCTCGATGATGCTGGCGGTGCTGGAGCAGCGCGGGCGGATCAGCGCGCTCGGCAAGCGGGACATCTACTCCGCGACCGTGGGCGGCGTGAAGCTCTCCGAGCCCGCGGCCGACCTGGCGATCGCCCTCGCCCTGGCCTCCGCCGCGAGCGACACCCCGCTCCCCAAGAACCTGGTCGCCATCGGCGAGGTCGGCCTCGCGGGCGAGGTCAGACGGGTCACCGGCGTCCAGCGCAGGCTCGCGGAGGCGTACCGCCTGGGCTTCACGCACGCGCTCGTACCGGGCGATCCCGGCAGGATCCCGGCGGGTATGAAGGTCCTGGAAGTCGCGGACATGGGGGACGCGCTGCGGGTGCTGCCGCGCTCGCGTCGCCGAGAGGCCCCACGGGAGGCGGAGGAGCGCCGGTAGACTTTGCCCTGGTCTCGCCCGTCCGTACGAACCGCGTGCGGGTGCGGGAGCGCCTCAGAACCTGCGACCGGAGGAGTGCAGTGGCAGCCAACGACCGGGCAGCGGCTCCCGGAAAATCCGGTGGGAGTGCCGGTTCCGATGGCCTGATGCGCGCCTCGCTGAGCGCTGTGGCTCCGGGCACGTCGATGCGTGACGGCCTGGAGCGGGTCCTCCGCGGCAACACCGGCGGGCTCATCGTCCTCGGCTTCGACAAGACGGTCGAGACGATGTGCACGGGCGGTTTCGTCCTTGATGTCGAGTTCACGGCAACCCGGCTGCGCGAGCTGTGCAAGCTCGACGGCGGCATCGTGATCTCCTCCGACCTGTCGAAGATCCTCCGGGCCGGCGTCCAGTTCGTGCCGGACGCGACGATCCCCACGGAGGAGACGGGCACGCGGCACCGTACGGCGGACCGGGTCTCCAAACAGGTCGGCTTCCCGGTGGTCTCGGTATCCCAGTCGATGCGGCTGATCGCGCTCTACGTCGACGGGCAGCGCCGTGTCCTGGAGGACTCGGCGGCGATCCTCTCCCGTGCGAACCAGGCGCTCGCGACCCTGGAGCGGTACAAGCTCCGCCTGGACGAGGTCGCGGGAACGTTGTCAGCGCTGGAGATCGAGGACCTGGTGACGGTCCGCGACGTCTCGGCCGTCGCCCAGCGGCTGGAGATGGTCCGCCGTATCGCCACGGAGATCGCCGAGTACGTCGTCGAACTGGGCACCGACGGGCGGCTGCTCGCGCTCCAGCTGGACGAGCTGATCGCGGGCGTCGAACCCGAGCGCGAGCTGGTGGTCCGGGACTACGTCCCCGAGCCCACGGCCAAACGCTCCCGCACGGTCGACGAGGCGCTCTCCGAGCTGGACGCGCTGAGCCACGCGGAGCTGCTGGAACTGCTGACGGTGGCGCGGGCGCTCGGTTACACGGGTTCCCCGGAGGCGCTGGACTCGGCGGTGTCGCCGCGCGGCTTCCGGCTGCTGGCGAAGGTTCCGCGGCTGCCCGGGGCGATCATCGACCGGCTGGTGGAGCATTTCGGGGGCCTGCAGAAGCTGCTCGCCGCGAGCGTCGACGACCTGCAGACCGTCGACGGGGTCGGCGAGGCCCGCGCACGCAGCGTCCGGGAGGGCCTGTCGAGGCTGGCGGAGTCGTCGATCCTCGAGCGGTACGTGTAGCTCCGCGGGGGGCCGATATTTCGGCTGCCGGCCGGTGGGGGCCGACCGCGCCCGCGCGGCGGTAGCCGCAAATCGATGCAGCCCCGCGCCCCTTACGGGGCCCGTCGCAGCTGCGGGCAGTCGTGCCTCCCCCAGTGCCTCAAGGGCCTGGGAGGTGCCCCCAGGGCGGCACGGGTGGGCGCAGCGGCACCTTGCCAGCGCCGGTAAGCGAAACCCCCCGGCCTCGGCTAATCCGCCGCCAGTACGAAGGACGCCTGGGCCTTTGTGAAGCCCGGGGTGGCGGCTTCCAGCAAGTAGGTGCCTGAGCCGGCCGATCCCGCCGAAGGCGTCGCGCACTGGGGAGCGCTCGGCTTGCGGTCCCACTTCAGGGTGTACGTGATGCTGCTGGCCGCCGGCACGCGATACCACAGGGTCCCCGCCGACCTCGGGCAGTCTGCCGACGACCAGTAACTGTCGTCCGCACTGGCGGGCGTGATCGTCAACACCGCGTTCTTCGGCCCGAGATCGACCTTGCAGTCACTGGACGACGTGTTCTTCGCCGTGAGTTCGAAGGTCGGCGTCTGCTCCGGCGAGTAGGAGTTGTGCAGGCTCTTCAGGCTCAACGACATCGCCGCGGCCGTGCAGTTGGGGAGGGTGGAGGTCCCCGGCAGCGAGGCGACCGTACCGCCGGAGCCCGAGGTGACGTCCCCCGAGCCCGACGAGGACCCCGAGGATCCGCCGGAACCGGACGACGATCCGCCACCCGACCCGTCCGAACTCCCGCCGCCGGAACCGGAACTCGAACCGGAACCGGTGCCCGTGCCGGACGACGCGCCGCCGCCTCCGCTCGACTCGTCCCGCCCGCCCGGCGCCTGGCTGATCGCCGGCCCGCTGCCGGACGGCCCCGGCGTGATCGTGGACGCGGGATTCTTGCCGTCCGCCCCGTCGGCGCCCTTCTTGCCGCCCCCGCCACTCGACGTGACGATCCAGGTGATCAGCAGCGCCAGCACGGCGACCACGGACACCATGACGACCCTCCGTCGCCAGTAGATGGAGGAGGGAAGCGGCCCGACCGGATTGCGCAGAGATCCCACGGCGCAAACTGTACGAGAGATCCGTGCACTTCCTCGCCCCACCCGCCGCTCAAACCTCAACTTTTCCGGATCATCATTTCGGCAACTTCCCTCGGCACACCCCCTCTTCGCGTGACATGCGCCAAGGGCGGGTCCCGAGGACAGGTCCCGGAAGGGCACGCCCCGGACCGGCCGCCGCCCGGCCCCGCCGCGAACCACGTCCAACCCAGCCGTGGCCGGACGTGGCAGGATCGGAAGGGCCATGACTGAGAAGCTCCACGCCCCCGTGATCGCCTGGTTCGACGCCCATGCCCGTGACCTCCCCTGGCGCCGCCCGGAGGCGGGCCCGTGGGGTGTGATGGTCAGCGAGTTCATGTTGCAGCAGACCCCGGTCAGCCGGGTGCTGCCCGTCTACGAGCAGTGGCTGGCCCGCTGGCCGCGCCCCGCCGACCTCGCCGCCGAGGCGCCCGGCGAGGCGGTGCGCGCCTGGGGCCGGCTCGGCTACCCGCGCCGCGCCCTGCGGCTGCACGGCGCCGCCGTCGCCATAGCGGAACGGCACGACGGCGACGTACCGACGGATCACGCGCAGCTGCTCGCGCTGCCGGGCATCGGCGAGTACACCGCAGCGGCCGTCGCCTCCTTCGCGTACGGGCAGCGGCACGCCGTGCTCGACACCAATGTGCGGCGGGTGTTCGCACGGGCCGTGACCGGTGTGCAGTACCCGCCGAACGCCACCACCGCCGCCGAGCGCAGGCTCGCACGTGAGCTGCTGCCCGAGGACGAGCGGACCGCCGCCCGCTGGGCCGCCGCCTCCATGGAGCTGGGTGCGCTGGTGTGCACGGCGAAGAACGAGACGTGCCTGCGCTGCCCGATCGCCGGGGAGTGCGCCTGGCGGCTGGCCGGCAAGCCGGAGCACGAGGGGCCGCCCCGGCGCGGGCAGACGTACGCCGGTACCGACCGGCAGGTGCGCGGCAAGCTGCTGGCCGTACTGCGCGAGGCGTACGCCCCCGTACCGCAGGCGGCGCTCGACCGGGTGTGGCACGAGCCGGTACAGCGGGCCCGCGCGCTGGACGGGCTGGTCTCGGACGGGCTGGTGGAGCCACTCGCGGACGGTCTGTACCGGCTTCCGCTGGGCTGACGTACAGCCACATCACAGGAGAAGAAGCCGTGTTACGACCCCACCCGCACGGCAAATCAACCCATAACCCACCATAAGGTTGCGCCGACTTACCCCGCACCTACATCCGTTACACAACCGACGGACAGCCGATTGCTACCCGAAGGCTGCTCCGCACAGCCCCGTGACAACAGGTCCGTAGCTTCGTTTCTGTGCCCGCCAGGACCGCGGGACGGCAGGAACTCAGGCACAGGGCCGGGGAAAACGGGGATCGGGAGGCGGTTGATCATGGCGCAGGGCGAGGTGCTCGGATTCGAGGAGTACGTCCGCACTCGACAGGACGCGCTGCTGCGCAGTGCCCGCCGGCTGGTCCCGGACCCGACGGACGCCCAGGACCTGCTCCAGACCGCGCTGGTACGGACGTACGGCCGCTGGGAGACCATCGAGGACAAGCGGCTCGCGGACGCCTATCTGCGCCGGGTCATGATCAACACGAGGACCGAGTGGTGGCGGGCCCGGAAGCTGGAGGAGGTCCCGACCGAGCAGCTGCCCGACGCCTGCGTGGAGGACTCCACCGAGCAGCACGCGGACCGCGCGCTCCTCATGGACATCATGAAGGTTCTGGCACCGAAGCAGCGCAGTGTCGTGGTGCTGCGACACTGGGAGCAGATGTCCACGGAGGAGACGGCCGCCGCCCTCGGCATGTCGGCCGGAACGGTCAAGAGCACGCTGCACCGGGCGCTCGCCCGGCTCCGCGAGGAGCTGGAGTCACGCGACCTCGACGCACGCGCGCTGGAGCGTGAGGAGCAGGAGCGTTGCGCGGCCTGACCGGCACAGGGCCCAGCCGGGGCCCGGCGAGTGCACAGGCGGTGACCACGGCGGCGGCCGTGCTCGCCGCCCTCGCCCTTTTCGCCGCCGCCTGCGGCACGGGCGGCACCGGCGCCCGGGACGAGGGCCCGGCGCACGCCGACTCGGCGGAGAAGGCCCCGGCCGCCGCCGCCCCCTCGCCCAACCCGTCCCAGACGTATGCCAAGGTCGACGCGGTCGCCCTGGTGAAGGCCGATCCGGCGGTCTCGGCCACGGTGAAACGGGATCTGAAGCCGTGCGCGGGCGACGAGTACCCGGTCGACGTCACCTACGGCGATCTGACCGGCAGCCCCGCAGAGGACATCGTCGTGAACGTGCTGACCTGCGGAGACGCGGTCGGGGTGGGGGCGTACGTGTACCGCGAGGAGAGCGGCACGTACAAGAATGTGTTCAAGGCCGAGGAGTCCCCGGTCTACGCGGAGATCGACCGGGGCGACCTGAGCGTGACCAAACAGGTGTACGAGAAGGGCGACCCCGTGTCGAGCCCGTCCGGTGAGAACGTGATCACCTACAGCTGGGCCGCGGGACGCTTCGTCCAGGAGGACTTCCACCACACCGACTACGGCAACGCGACCGGCAGCGGCGACGCCACGCCGGTCCCCTCCCCCGCCAACTGACCCCACACCGACCACACGAGAGAGCAGGGATGGCAGACCAGACCCACGTCCTGTTCGTCGAGGACGACGACGTCATCCGCGAGGCCACCCAGCTCGCCCTGGAGCGGGACGGCTTCGCGGTCACCGCCATGCCCGACGGGCTGTCCGGCCTGGAGGCGTTCCGCGCCGACCGGCCCGACATCGCCCTGCTGGACGTGATGGTGCCGGGCCTGGACGGGGTGAGCCTCTGCCGGCGCATCCGCGACGAGTCCACGGTGCCGGTGATCATGCTGTCGGCGCGCGCCGACTCCATCGACGTGGTGCTGGGACTGGAGGCGGGCGCCGACGACTACGTCACCAAGCCGTTCGACGGCGCGGTGCTGGTCGCCCGGATCCGCGCCGTGCTGCGGCGCTTCGGGCACGCGAGCGGCGGCGACCGGCCGCACGAGGACGCGGCTGCGGTGACCGGTCTCCCTCTCACCTTCGGCGAGCTGGAGATCGACACCGAGGGCATGGAGGTGCGCCGGGCCGGACAGCCGGTCGCGCTCACCCCGACCGAGATGCGGCTGCTCCTGGAGTTCTCCTCCGCACCGGGGACCGTACTCTCCCGCGACAAGCTGCTGGAACGCGTCTGGGACTACGGCTGGGGCGGGGACACCCGGGTCGTCGACGTCCATGTGCAGCGGCTGCGTACGAAGATCGGCCAGGACCGGATCGAGACGGTCCGCGGTTTCGGTTACAAGCTGAAGGCCTGAGCGGGGCGGTCATGCGGGGGCTCATCAGATCCATCCGGAGATCCATTCGGCACCGAGGTCCGAGTTTGCGCACCGGGCTCCGGTGGAAGCTCAGCGCGGCGATCGCGCTGGTCGGCGCGCTCGTCGCGATCGCACTGAGCCTGGTGGTGCACAACGCCGCCCGGGTCTCGATGCTGGACAACGCGCGCGACCTGGCCAACGAACGGCTGCAGATCGCGCAGCGCAACTACGAGCTGTACGGGCGGGCGAACTTCCCGGACGTCAAGGTCAACGACCCCGAGCTGCCGCCGGCCCTGCGCGAGCGGGTCGACGCGGGACGCCGGGCGACCGACGTCATCGACCCGGGCAGCGGCGCGCCGGACATCTGGGCGGCGGTACAGGCCAAGGACGGGCGGGTGCTGTCCCTGCACGGCACCTTCCCGAACCGGAGCAGCGATGTGCTCAAGGACCTCGACCAGGCCCTCGTCATCGGCTCCATCGCGGTCGTGCTCGGCGGCAGCGCGCTCGGCGTGCTGATCGGCGGGCAGCTCTCGCGGCGGCTGCGCAAGGCGGCGGCCGCGGCCAACCAGGTCGCCCAGGGCGAGCCGGACGTGCGGGTGCGGGAGGCGATCGGCGGGGTCGTACGAGACGAGACCGACGACCTGGCGCGCGCGGTGGACGCCATGGCGGACGCATTGCAGCAACGCCTTGAGGCCGAGCGGCGGGTGACGGCCGACATCGCGCACGAGCTGCGGACGCCGGTGACCGGGCTGCTCACGGCGGCCGAACTGCTGCCGCCCGGCCGCCCGACCGAGCTGGTCCTGGACCGGGCGAAGGCGATGCGCACCCTCGTCGAGGACGTGCTGGAGGTGGCCCGGCTCGACAGCGCCTCCGAGCGGGCCGAGCTGCAGGACATCATGCTGGGCGAGTTCGTCGCCCGGCGGGTGGCCGCGAAGGACCCGGCGATCGAGGTGCGGGTGGTGCACGAGTCGGAGGTCACCACCGATCCGCGCCGCCTGGAGCGGGTGCTGTTCAACCTGCTCGCCAACGCGGCCCGGCACGGCAGGCCGCCCATCGAGGTGACCGTCGAGGGCCGGGTCATCCGGGTCCGCGACCACGGCCCCGGCTTCCCCGAGAAACTGCTCGCGGAGGGCCCGAGCCGCTTCCGCACCGGCAGCGAGGACCGCGCGGGGCAGGGCCACGGCCTGGGCCTGACCATCGCGGCCGGCCAGGCGCGCGTCCTGGGCGCCCGACTGACCTTCCGCAACATCCGCCCGGCCGGCGCGCCCGAGCACATCCCGGCGGAGGGCGCGGTGGCCGTGCTGTGGCTGCCGGAGCACGCCCCGACGGCCACCGGGAGCTACCCGATGCTGCCAGGGCCGACACAGGCGAGCCGTTGAGCCACTGAGCGGCTGAGCCGTTGAGCCACTGAGCGGCTGAGCGGCTGAGCGGCTGAGGCTCGGCGTGGCGGGCTCGGGTCGTGGCCCGGTCAGGTCATGGCCGGGTCAGGTCATGGCCGGGTCAGGTCATGGCCACGAGGAGTTCCTCGCCGCGGGACGGGCGCAGGCCGTCGGTCCGGTCCGCGAAGTAGCGCTCGGCCAGCTCCTCGGCGGGCACGTGCCGGGTCTCGCGGAAACCGGCCTCCCTGGCCAGGGCCGCGAGCCGCTCGGGTGCGTAGAAGCTCAGGAAGGGCGTGCCGGAGGCCCGCGCGCCCCGCTGCGCCATCCGCAACTGCTCCCGCTGGTCCGGCTCGACGTCCTCGATCGGCCGCAGGAACGTCGTGACCAGCGTCGACCCGGGGGCCAGCCCGGCGATACGGCGGAGGGTGGCGGCCACGGCGTCCTCGGTGAGGTACATGGTGACCCCGGCGGAGGCGACCACGGCCGGCCGCCCCGGATCGAAACCGGCGTCCACCAGCTGCCCCCACCAGTCCCCCTCGAAGTCCACCGGCACCAGCCGCTGCCAGCCGGGCACGCCGTACCCCAGCTCGGTCAGCCGCCGCCGCTTCCACGCCACGGCCCCGGCCCGGTCGGCCTCGAACACCCGCAGCCCGGCGGCCACCGCGTCGGACGCGCGGCGCTGGGCGAAGGTGTCCAGACCGGCGCCCAGCACGACGTACTGGTCCACTCCGCGTCCGGCCGCCGTCAGCACCAGGTCCTCGACGAACCGGGCCCTGGCCACGATGGACGCCCGGGTCCGCCGGGTGGCCTCGGCGTCCATGTCCGGCCGCGCCCGCCAGTCGTCCCCGGCCTCCGGTCCGGCGAGCCGCAGCCCGGCCTCGTCCTCGATCACGTACGGCGGCGGGTCGGCGCACAGATGCAGTGCCCGCCACAGGGCGACGCGAACGGCGGTGTGATCGGGGCCCTCCTGCACGGACACGGTCAGAACTCCTTGGAGAAGTCGAGTTCCTCGCTGCGCTCGGTCAGCGAGTACCAGTTGCCGTTGTCGTCGCGGAAGATCGCCTCGATGCCGTACGGCCGTTCCTTGGGCTCCTGGACGAACTCGACGCCCCGCGCCCGGAAGGTCTCGTAGTCGCCCCGGCAGTCGTCGGTGCGGAACGCCCCCGCGCCCAGGGCGCCCTTGGCGACCAGCGTGCGCAGCGCCGCCGCGGACTCGGGGTCGAGCCCCGGCCCGTCCACGCGCATCAGGGCGAGTTCGACGCCGGGCTGCCCCTTGGCGCCGACGGTGACCCAGTGCATGTCACCCATGGCGATGTCGTCGCGTACCTCGAAGCCGAGCTTCTCGGTGAAGAAGGCCTTGGTGCGCTGCTGGTCGAAGGTCCACACGGTGGTGATGGCCAGGCCCTGGATCATGGCTGTGCTCTCCTGCCGGACGGTCGCTGTTCCTGTCCGTCACGGTAGGCGGGCGGGTCGGCGGGGCGCTTCTCGGAAGTTGCGCTCCTGTTCCGGAAGCCGCCGGCCCAGAGCATGGCGTAGCAGCCGGGGATGAGGGAGGCGCCGCTGCCGACGTGCTCGGTCCGGTACTCGGTGGGGCTGAGTCCGGTACGTACCTTGAAGCGGCTGGAGAACGTGCCCAGGCTGCTGAAGCCGACCAGATGGCAGATCTCGGTGACGGTGAGGTTCGCGCCGCGGAGCATCTCCTGGGCCCGCTCGATCCTGCGGTGCGTCAGGTACTGGCCGGGCGTCTCGCCGTACGCCTCCTTGAAGGCGCGGACGAAGTGATACCGCGAGTAGCCGGCGTGCCCGGCGACCGCGTCGAGGTCCAGGTCCGGATCGGCCCAGTCCCGGTCCATGGAGTCCTTCGCGAGGCGCAGCCGACGCAGTTTGTCCATGCGTCGATGCTAAGTCGACGCCAGGAAGACAACTTGGCCGTGCGCCCGTACCGAGAAGGCAACCGCGCGCCGATCCCTAAAGGACAGCCGTGCGCCCGTACCAAGAAGGCAAACGCGCGCCGATCCCGAGAAGGCAACCGAAAGCGGGTGGCCCCGGAGACGCTCGGTCCCCGGAACCACCCGCAGGCGTTTGTCAGACGGCCTCGACCACGGGCAGCGGTGCCGCCTCGTCGGAACCCGCCTTCTGGGCGCCGCCCCGCAGCGGCACCTCCTTGACGAACACCGCCGCCACCACGACCGCCACGGCGATCACGGCACCGAGCAGGAACGCCGAGTGCGTACCGGCCGACACCGCGTGCTGGTACGCCTCGCGCACCGCGGCCGGCAGCTTCGCCAGGCTCGCCGCGTCCAGCGAGGCCGACTGCTCGGTGACCTTCGAGCCCAGCCCCCCGGCCCGTGCGGCCATCTCGTCCTGGACCCGGTTGTTGAAGATCGCGCCCATGATGGCGACACCGAAGGAGGAGCCGAGCGTACGGAACAGGGTGGTCGACGAGGACGCGACACCCATGTCCTTCATCTCCACGCTGTTCTGCGCGACCAGCATGGTGATCTGCATCAGGCAGCCCATGCCGAGGCCGACGACGGCCATGTACACACCGGAGATGAACCGCGTGGTGTCGGTGTCCATCGTGGACAGCAGGTACAGCCCGACGGTGAGGAGCACCCCGCCCACGAGGGGGAAGATCTTGTAGCGGCCGGTGCTGGTGGTGACCCGCCCGGCGACCATCGAGGTCACCAGCATCGCGCCGAGCATCGGAAGCAGCAGCAGACCGGAGTTGGTCGCGGACGCGCCCTGCACGGACTGCTGGTACAGCGGCAGGAAGAGCGTGGCGCCGAACATCACGAAGCCCACGATGAAGCCGATGATCGACATCAGGGTGAAGTTGCCGCTGCGGAAGATGTGCAGCGGGAGCACCGGCTCGGCGGCCTTGGTCTGCCAGAAGACGAACCCGATCAGCGCGACGACGCCGATGGCGATCAGTTCCATGATCCGCGCGGACGTCCAGGCGTACTGGGAACCGCCCCAGGTGGTGACCAGCACGATCGACGTGATGCCGAGGGTCAGCAGACCGGCGCCGAGGTAGTCGATGCGCGCCTTGCTCCGCTTCTTCGGCAGGTGCAGTACGGCGGTGACGGCGGCCAGCGCGACCACGCCGAGCGGCAGGTTGATGTAGAAGGCCCAGCGCCAGCCCCAGTTGTCGGTGATGGTGCCGCCGACCAGCGGGCCGCCGATCATCGCGAGCGCCATGACACCGGCCATCATGCCCTGGTACTTGCCGCGCTCACGGGGCGGCACGAGATCACCGATGATCGCCATGACGCCGACCATCAGACCACCGGCGCCGAGGCCCTGGACGGCCCGGAACCCGATCAGCTGGCCCATGTCCTGGGCCATGCCGCTGAGCGCGGAGCCGATCAGGAAGATGACTATGGAGGTCAGGAAGGCGCCCTTGCGCCCGTACATGTCGCCGAGCTTGCCCCAGAGCGGGGTGGCCGCGGCGGTGGCGAGGGTGTACGCGGTCACGACCCACGACAGATGCTCGAGGCCGCCCAGATCGCCCACGATCGTCGGCATAGCCGTGCCCACGATCATGTTGTCGAGCATCGCGAGCATCATCGCGACCATGAGCGCGAGCATCACGACCCGTACGCTCTTCGGCTCTTTCTCCGGTTTCCCGACCGCTTCGGGTGCCCCCGGTGTTTCCTGGCCGGTCTCGGCCGCCTGGGTGTCCGCCATCTCTCCCACTCCCCCTGGCGGCAGCTACTTACTTGCCGCCCGGCTAGTTCAGTACACTGGAAAGGTAAACCTGTCACTAGCCGGTCGTCAAGTAAGTTACCGCACCGGACGTCGGTATCCGACAGGGCGAGTTTTCGCGGGAGTGCGAGGAGTAAGAGGATGGGCGTCACCATGGACGGCACCAAGCAGCAGCGCCGCGGCAACACCCGCCAGCGCATCCAGGACGTGGCCCTCGAACTCTTCGCCGAGCAGGGCTACGAGAAGACCTCCCTGCGGGAGATCGCCGAGCGCCTCGACGTGACCAAGGCAGCCCTGTACTACCACTTCAAGACCAAGGAAGAGATCCTGGTCAGCGTCTTCGAGGACCTGACACAGCCGATCCAGGACCTGATCGAGTGGGGCGCGGGCCAGCCGCACACCCTGACGGTCAAGCTGGAGATCGTACGGCGTTACAGCCGGGCGCTCGGCGAGGCCGGACCGCTGTTCCGCTTCATGCAGGAGAACCAGGCGACCGTGCGGGAACTACGGATCGGCGACACCTTCAAGGACCGGATGCGCGATCTGCGCAGCATCTTCGTCGACCCGGACGCACCCCTGACCGACCAGGTCCGCTGCATCAGCGCGATGTTCACGCTGCACGCGGGCATGTTCGTCATGCAGGACCTGGAAGGCGACCCCCAGAAGAAGCAGGAAGCCGTTCTGGAGGTCGCGCTGGACCTGGTGACCCAGGCCCACCAGGGTTCGGATCGCTCCGCTTAGGCGATCACACGCCTCAGACGGTCACACCCTTGGCGCGGAGGAAGGAAACCGGGTTCACCGCGGAGCCGTAGTTCGGGGTCGTACGGATCTCGAAGTGCAGGTGCGGCCCGGTGGAGTTGCCGGTGCTGCCGGAGAGCGCGATGTGCTGGCCGGTCCTGACGATCTGGCCGACCTTGACGTCGACGCGGGACAGGTGCGCGTACTGCGAGTACTGCCCGCCGGCGTGCTTGATGACGATGGCGTTGCCGTACGCGGGACCGTCACCGGCGCCGTTGCCGCCGGCCTTGACGACGGTGCCGCCGTGCGCGGCGACGACCTGGGTGCCGGTCGGCACCGCGAAGTCCTGGCCGCTGTGCTTGGCGGTCCACAGGCCGCCGGCCTGGGCGAAGCTCGCGGAGAGGGTGTACTTCTTCACCGGGTCGATCCAGGCGGCGGCACTGGAGGTGGCGGCCGACGCGACCCCCGACCCCACCACGGCCGTGACTCCGACACCGGCGGCCAGAACGGCGGCCCGCTTGCGGAGCGAGGACCTACGGGGGGCACGGAGAGTGGCGCGCAGGGACATCGGAACCTCGTGGAGTAGACAACGGGGACCCCCCTCCGGCACCGGCTGACACTGACAGCCGCCGGACGGGGCATCTCTTGGTAACCCGAAAGCCGCACACCACTCAAATGGCGCTATCTACGACATCACCTAGTACCTATACGTAAAGTTGACCCTTTCTTGACAGAGCACCCCTGGCCGGACAACCAGGGCCTCGCTGTCCCCACCCGATGGCGACATGGGGTAAAAAATCCCCTCCCCAACCACCCAGGCTCCACTATCCCGGCTAGTAACAGGCATTTCGCCCGTGCGCTATGTCACCGGCGGCCGGGACCCGAAGCCGTCGGGATGTGACCCACACCTCGCCCGACCTACCCGCAAGTAACCCCACGGTTCCCTCCGCGCCACGTCCTCCACTCACCATGCCCCTGACACAGCCGTGGACGTGAGAGGACACCCCCACCGATGAGCACAGGCACCTGGACCCGCCGCATGTCCGTCACCGCCGTCTCCGTGGCCGCGCTCGCCGGGATGGCCGCGCCGGCCCGGGCCGCGACGGAGAGCAGCTCCACCACGGTCGACTACGCCACCTGGCAGAGTGACTGCCAGTCCGTGATGGACCAGGCCCTGCCCTACCTGAAGCAGCGCATCGCCGCCGCCAAGCCGGGCGAGCGGCAGGCGATCGTCTTCGACATCGACAACACCACCCTGGAGACCGACTTCGGCTTCAGCTTCCCCCAGCCGGCCAACAAGCCGGTCCTGAACGTCGCCCGGTACGCCCAGGAGCACGGCGTCTCCCTGTTCTTCGTCACGGCCCGCCCGGGCATCATCTACCTGCCGACCGAGTACAACCTCGAACACGACGGCTACGACGTCTCCGGCCTGTACGTCCGCGGCCTCTTCGACCTCTTCAAGGACGTCGCCGCCTACAAGACCGCCCAGCGGGTCGACATCGAGAACAACGGCTACACGATCATCGCGAACATCGGCAACAGCGCCACCGACCTCTCGGGCGGCCACGCGGAGAAGACGTACAAGCTGCCGGACTACAACGGCCAGCTGTCGTAGTCGCACGGCGTTCCGCACCGCGTCCCGCACCGCGGTAGGTAGCCTGCGCGACGGCATGCGAAAGGGGCCGGTGCTTCGAAAAGCACCGGCCCCTTTCTTCGGCGAACCCCGAAGGGCTACGCCTCCTTGCTCAGGTTCGGACCGGCTCCGCCGGCCGCCTGCTCGATCGGCGGGACGTCGGGGAGCGCCGACTTCTCCTCACCCCGGAAGGTGAAGGTCTTGGCGTCGCCCTCGCCCTCGGTGTCCACGACCACGATGTGACCGGGGCGCAGCTCGCCGAAGAGGATCTTCTCGGAGAGCGTGTCCTCGATCTCGCGCTGGATCGTGCGACGCAGCGGACGCGCGCCCAGCACCGGGTCGTAGCCCTTCTTGGACAGCAGCTCCTTGGCGGACTGGGAGAGCTCGATGCCCATGTCCCGGTCCTTGAGGCGCTCGTCCACCTTGCCGACCATCAGGTCGACGATCCGCAGGATGTCCTCCTGCGTCAGCTGCGGGAAGACGACCACGTCGTCGACGCGGTTGAGGAACTCGGGCCGGAAGTGCTGCTTGAGCTCGTCCGACACCTTGTTCTTCATGCGCTCGTAGTTGGACTTCGTGTCGCCCGTGGCCGCGAAGCCCAGGTTGAAGCCCTTGGAGATGTCCCGGGTGCCGAGGTTGGTCGTCATGATGATGACCGTGTTCTTGAAGTCCACGACCCGGCCCTGGGAGTCGGTCAGACGACCGTCCTCCAGGATCTGCAGCAGGCTGTTGAAGATGTCCGGGTGGGCCTTCTCGACCTCGTCGAAGAGGACGACGGAGAACGGCTTGCGGCGGACCTTCTCGGTCAGCTGGCCGCCCTCTTCGTAGCCCACGTAACCGGGGGGCGAACCGAAGAGACGCGACACCGTGTGCTTCTCGCTGAACTCCGACATGTCGAGGGAGATCAGCGCGTCCTCGTCACCGAAGAGGAACTCGGCGAGGGCCTTGGACAGCTCGGTCTTACCGACACCGGACGGGCCGGCGAAGATGAACGAGCCACCGGGGCGCTTCGGGTCCTTCAGACCGGCACGCGTACGGCGGATCGCCTTCGACAGCGCCTTGACGGCGTCGACCTGGCCGATGACCCGCTTGTGGAGCTCGTCCTCCATGCGCAGCAGACGCGAGGACTCCTCCTCGGTGAGCTTGAAGACCGGGATGCCCGTGGCCGTGGCCAGCACCTCGGCGATCAGCTCGCCGTCGACCTCGGCGACGACGTCCATGTCGCCGGCCTTCCACTCCTTCTCCCGCTTGGCCTTGGCGGCCAGGAGCTGCTTCTCCTTGTCGCGGAGGGAGGCGGCCTTCTCGAAGTCCTGCGAGTCGATCGCGGACTCCTTGTCCCGGCGGACGCCGGCGATCTTCTCGTCGAACTCACGCAGGTCCGGCGGAGCGGTCATCCGGCGGATGCGCATCCGGGAACCGGCCTCGTCGATCAGGTCGATCGCCTTGTCCGGCAGGAAGCGGTCCGAGATGTAGCGGTCGGCCAGGGTGGCCGCCTGGACCAGCGCCTCGTCCGTGATGGAGACCCGGTGGTGGGCCTCGTACCGGTCACGCAGACCCTTGAGGATCTCGATCGTGTGCGGCAGGGACGGCTCGGCGACCTGGATGGGCTGGAAGCGGCGCTCCAGGGCCGCGTCCTTCTCCAGGTGCTTGCGGTACTCGTCCAGGGTGGTGGCGCCGATGGTCTGCAGCTCACCGCGGGCCAGCATCGGCTTCAGGATCGAAGCCGCGTCGATGGCGCCCTCGGCGGCACCCGCACCGACCAGCGTGTGCAGCTCGTCGATGAACAGGATGATGTCACCGCGGGTGCGGATCTCCTTGAGCACCTTCTTCAGGCGCTCCTCGAAGTCACCGCGGTAGCGGGAGCCGGCGACCAGGGCGCCGAGGTCCAGGGTGTAGAGGTGCTTGTCCTTGAGGGTCTCGGGCACCTCGCCCTTGACGATGGCCTGGGCGAGGCCCTCGACGACGGCGGTCTTGCCGACGCCGGGCTCACCGATCAGGACCGGGTTGTTCTTGGTGCGGCGGGACAGCACCTGCATGACCCGCTCGATCTCCTTCTCGCGCCCGATGACCGGGTCGAGCTTGGACTCACGAGCGGCCTGGGTGAGGTTCCGGCCGAACTGGTCGAGGACCAGGGACGTCGAGGGGGTGCCCTCGGCAGGGCCGCCCGCGGTGGCGGTCTCCTTGCCCTGGTAACCGGAGAGCAGCTGGATGACCTGCTGCCGCACCCGGTTGAGATCTGCGCCCAGCTTGACCAGGACCTGGGCGGCGACGCCCTCGCCCTCACGGATCAGGCCGAGCAGGATGTGCTCCGTGCCGATGTAGTTGTGGCCCAGCTGAAGGGCCTCGCGGAGCGACAGCTCCAGGACCTTCTTGGCACGGGGGGTGAAGGGGATGTGCCCGGACGGGGCCTGCTGGCCCTGGCCGATGATCTCCTCCACCTGCTGGCGGACCGCCTCGAGCGAAATCCCGAGGCTCTCAAGGGCCTTGGCGGCGACACCCTCACCCTCGTGGATCAGGCCCAGGAGGATGTGCTCGGTGCCGATGTAGTTGTGGTTGAGCATCCGGGCTTCTTCCTGAGCCAGGACGACAACCCGCCGCGCGCGGTCGGTGAACCTCTCGAACATCGTTAATCGCTCCTCAGAGCGGTCAGGCAGTGGGGGGAACTTCCCCTCTCTGTCCTTCCGCAGCTTAGTCCCGCAAGCGGGGACCGCTCATTCCAACTGCCGACACCGTCGATGGCCTCCTGACCCCGAACGCCGACATATGCTCCAACCCGATGGTGCGAGACGATGTTCCCGCAGGCCAGGCAGTTACCCCTTCCTCCAGTACGCCGATGGCGAACGTGAGACGGCCTCGCCTGCGTGTCGCCCCCTCCCACTAGGGATGTCTTACCCGCCCGGACTGACAGTCCATGCCGTATGCCCCCGGTCCCTCCGCTATGGGCGAACAACCTTGCGTCTCTCCGGACCCCCGAAGACCCCCTCTTCCGGCACTCGGCGCATTCACACGCACACCCAGCGTAACTTGGGCGGGTTCGCGACGGTTGCGCTTGGCATGGCTGGCACAGTGCCTCTGGCCGCTTCAACGGTCCCTCACCCCCGTCCCCCGCTCGGTTGCGGTGTCGATTCCGCCGTCGCGTCCGGTTCCGCTTGCGCCCTCGCACCGGGTTCCGGCCGCGCCGTCGGGCCGGACGGGCGGGCGGCCCGACTCCGGCACTGGTACGAGAACGATCTGGGCTGGGCGACAGTGCCCGAAGCGACCGGAGAGCCGCTGCGGCTGGTCACGGGCGTACGTTTCGACGTGCTGGACGTGCCGGCCCCGGCGGGCGCGAAGGCGCTCAGGCATCTGGGGCCGGGCTCCCCGGTGGCGCTCCAGGGCGACCGGATGCGGCTGCTGGTGGCCGCGGGCAGCGCGGAGGAGCTTCCGGGGCTGCTGGACTGGCTGGAGTGGGGCGCGCTGGCCCTGGATCTGCGGGCACTGGGCGCGCACGGCCGGATGGACGCTCCGGTACGGCCCGAGCCGGTCTCCACCGGGCCCCGATCGCTTCCCGAAGCCGCCGAAGGCCCCGCTGAACCGTCGGATTCCCCGGAACGTGCCGAACCCGTGCAGGGGGCCGCCTTCTGGTTGCGGCCCCCCGAGTCGGGGTGCGAGGTCGAGGCCTCGCTGCCGAGCATGTCGACGCTGTCGACGAGGTCGGCCATGGGGGGCGTCGGAGGCGCCCCCGATCTCGTACGGCTGGTGGACACGGTGGCCACCGAATGCCACCGGGTCCGGTTGTGGCGCGCGAGCCACGGGCCGGAGGACCGTCAGGCGTTGGCGTCCTCGTAGGCCTGGCGAATCGTCGCCGGAACACGGCCGCGGTCGTTGACCTCGTAGCCGTTCTCCTTTGCCCACGCGCGAATCTGCGCGGTGTCCTGGCTGCCGCCGGCAGCCGCACGGGCCTTTCCACGTCCGCCCGACGCAC
The DNA here is from genome assembly GCF_053611365.1 of Streptomyces sp. NPDC054813. Lineage (NCBI taxonomy): Bacteria > Bacillati > Actinomycetota > Actinomycetes > Kitasatosporales > Streptomycetaceae > Streptomyces > Streptomyces sp. NPDC054813. The sequence continues at coordinate 34,864 of NZ_JBSHAF010000030.1, forward strand.
GGCCACCGGTACGACGACCGCCCTTGACATAGGGGTCGAGAAGGCCGCGCAGCTTGTCCGCATTGGCAGTCGTGAGATCGATCTCGTACGTCTTGCCGTCCAGCGCGAACGTCACGGTCTCGTCCGCCTCGCCGCCGTCGAGGTCGTCGACAAGAAGGACCTGAACCTTCTGTGCCACCGGATTTCCTTTCATCGATAACTTCAGGGCCGGGGGTCTGCGGCGCCCGCCGTTTCGCCGCCCCCTGTTATATGCAGTACTGCAGTACGTCGGAAAGCAAACCGCTTTTGCGGGAAAAACACAAACCCCTGGGAGAGACCGAGGGGCCTGCTCCCGCCCAGAAACATGCGCGTTTCGGACATAGGGCACCGGGGCAAGGCGAGGTACCCGGAATAGGGGCCTGATCTCCCACCCAACTCTGCCCCGATGCCTCTTGTCCGCCCCGATCCCTCTGGGCGATCACAGATGCAGAAGCATCCGGCTGTTGCCCAAGGTGTTCGGTTTCACTCGTTCGAGTCCGAGGAACTCAGCGACACCCTCGTCATAGGAGCGCAACAGCTCGGCGTAGACATCGGTGTCCACGGGTGTCTCGCCGATCTCCACGAAGCCGTGCTTCCCGAAGAACTCGACTTCGAAGGTCAGACAGAAAACTCGGCGAACACCGAGCCAACGCGCGGTCTCCAGCAACTTCTCCAGCAACTGATGACCGACACCGGCTCCCTTGAGGCCCGGCTTCACCGCGAGAGTGCGCACTTCGGCGAGGTCTTCCCACATCACGTGCAGTGCGCCGCAGCCGACCACCTCGGCGTTGTCGTCGCGTTCCGCGACCCAGAACTCCTGGATGTCCTCGTAAAGCATCACCGTGGCTTTGTCGAGGAGGATGCGGTCACGGACGTACGCGTCAAGGAGTCGGCGCACCGTCGGGACATCGCCGGTCCGGGCCCGCCGGACGGTGATGGCTTTTGCGGTGACTTCGGGGCGCATCGCTGACATGAGCGGACGCTATCGCCCGCCGCGGTCCGCCATGGAGCCGGGGTTCTCCTCTTGCGGGGCTTCCCGGTCTTCGCGTTCTTCCTGAGGTTCCGGCGTATCCGGACCCTGCACCATCCGTACGGCGTCCCGCAGGGCCTGGCGCTGTTCGTCGCTCATCATCCCGAAGAAGGCGACGAGAGCGGCGGCCGGGTTGTCGCTCTGGGACCACGCGTCGTTCATGAGGGCGGCGGCGTAGGCGGCCCGTGTGGAGACGGCCTCATATCGATAGGCACGCCCTTCGGCCTCCCGCCGCACCCAGCCCTTCTGATGGAGATTGTCCAAAACGGTCATCACGGTGGTGTACGCGATGGACCGTTCCTGCTGGAGGTCTTCCAGGACTTCTCGAACGGTCACCGGGCGGTTCCACTTCCACACCCGCGTCATGACCGCGTCTTCGAGTTCTCCCAATGGGCGAGGCACAGCTCAGAACAATAGTGGGAGATCCCGCAAATGGCGTGCCGGACGTGCACTTTCACCAACAAAGGCGAACAAAAAGGGCGTACGACCCGGAAGGCGCGGCTGTGACCGTGCGGCGAGTCGTACGCCAGGGAGGTGTGGTCCGCGATCAGGCGTCGCGGCTCGGGGCGGAGACCTTCGGGTTGCCCTCCCCGCGTGCCGCGCGGGCGAGGGCGGCGTCCACGGCGGCGTCCTCCTTGGCCTTGGCGGCGCCGCCCTGGGTCTTCACGATCACCCGGACCAGACTGATGAAGAAGACGGCCATGACGACCGGGGGCAGGAGCGCGGCGACGTAGTCCATGCGTCCAGAGTAGCCACGGGGGACCGGGCGAAAGGTGCGGGGTGGGCGAAGCGTCGCGCAACGCGCGCGAGCTGCCGTTTTCCCCGCCGCTTCCGCGGTGTGCCGCCGGGCGTTCCGGTCAGCCGGCGGCGAGCTGCTGCTGCGGCGGGGTGGGCCGGCGCCGTGGGAAGACCTCGCCCGGGGTCGGAATGGGCCGCTTCGGCGCCACGGGCTCGGGGGCCGCGGGCTGCGGGGCGGGCCGCTCGGCGGGCCTCTCCTTCGGCTTCTTCTCCGGCTCCTTGGCCACACCGCCCGGCAGGGCCGTCAGACGGACCCTGGACGCCGGAACGGCCGGTGCGGGCACCTCGCGGGCGCCCTGCGCGAGCCGGGCCCGTACATCACGCTCCGCGATCGCCTGACAACGGTCGAGCAGCGCGGCGGCACCGGGGTTCCCGCGCAGCGCCCGCAGCGCGGCGAGATCGTCCGGGGTGGGCCGGTGTCCGGCACCCAGCGCCTCCTCCAGGAGGGTGAGATAGCCGGCGACGGTTCCGGGCAGGGCCGCGCGGTACCGGACCAGATCGGCCACCAGGAAGGCGCGCAACCGGGCCCCCTCACGCATCGCCTCGTCGAACGACTCGGCGAGCCGATGACAGTCCTTGATGTCCTCGGCGGAGGCGGGACCGGGGTGAAGGGCGAGGGCGAGAGCACGGCGGAGCACACGCAGCTCCTCCGCACCGAACGCCATGCCGCCGCGGGATCCGTATGGCGTGGGCATGGACCGAAGATACGCGTAAATCAGACAAACTCGACATAGGGGGCGGGGTGTGGCGCATCAGGGCCACCCACCTGGCCGCCGGGGGACCGATGCGCCCGCCCCCGCCACCTCACAGCCGCGAGACGTTCCGCTCGTACACCAGGCGCAGCCCCACCAGCGTCAGCCACGGCTCGTGCTCGTCGATCACCGAGGACTCCCCCAGCACCATCGGCGCCAGCCCACCCGTCGCGATCACCGTCACGTCGTCCGGATCGTCCGCCAGCTCCCGCGCCATCCGGCCGACCACCCCGTCGACCTGCCCGGCGAAGCCGTACACGATGCCCGCCTGCATGGCCTCCACGGTGTTCTTGCCGATCACACTCCGCGGCCGGGCCACCTCGATCTTCCGCAACTGCGCGCCCCTGACGCCCAGCGCCTCCACGGAGATCTCGATTCCGGGCGCGATCACACCGCCGACGTACTCCCCGCGCGCGGACACCGCGTCGAAGGTCGTCGCCGTACCGAAGTCGACGACGATCGCCGGGCCGCCGAACAGTTCGACGGCGGCGACCGCGTTGATGATCCGGTCCGCGCCGACCTCCTTGGGGTTGTCGGTGAGGATCGGCACCCCGGTCTTCACCCCCGGTTCCACCAGCACCGCCGGCACGTCGCCGTAGTACCGCCGGGTGACCTCGCGCAGCTCGTGCAGCACGGACGGCACGGTCGCGCAGATCGCGATGCCGTCGATACCGTCGCCGAGCTCGTCGCCGAGCAGCGGGTGCATGCCCATCAGGCCCTGGAGGAGCACCGCCAGCTCGTCGGCGGTACGGCGCGCGTCCGTCGAGATGCGCCAGTGCTCGACGATGTCCTCGCCGTCGAAGAGCCCGAGGACGGTGTGCGTGTTGCCGACGTCGATCGTGAGGAGCATGAGGTCACTCCGCCTCGCGCAGATCCAGGCCGATGTCCAGGATCGGCGAGGAGTGGGTCAGGGCACCGACGGCCAGGAAGTCCACGCCGGTGTCGGCGTACGCCCGCGCGTTCTCCAGGGTGAGCCGACCGGACGCCTCCAGGAGCGCGCGTCCGTGCACGATCGCCACGGCCTCCTCGCACTCCCCCGGCGTGAAGTTGTCCAGCAGGATCAGGTCGGCGCCCGCGTCGACGGCCTCACGCAGCTGGTGCAGGGTGTCGACCTCGACCTCGATCGCCAGGTCCGGGAAGGCCTCGCGGACGGCCTTGAAGGCCTGCTCGACGCCGCCGGCGGCGACCACGTGGTTGTCCTTGACCAGGGCCGCGTCGGAGAGCGACATGCGGTGGTTGACGCCGCCGCCGCAGCGCACCGCGAACTTCTCCAGGGAGCGCAGCCCCGGGGTGGTCTTCCGGGTGTCCCGCACGCGCGTGGTCGTGCCCTCCATCGCGTCCGCCCACGCGCGCGTGGCGGTCGCGATGCCGGAGAGGCGGTTCAGGATGTTGAGCGCGCTGCGCTCGGCGGTGAGCAGGTCGCGGGTGCGGGTGGTGATCGACAGCAGCGGCTGTCCGGCCTCGACCCGGTCGCCGTCCTGGACGTGCCGCTCGACCTCGAACTCGTCCGTGCAGACCACGGAGACCACGGCCTCGGCGACCCGCAGCCCGGCGACGACGCCCGCCTCGCGCGCGACGAAGTCGGCGGTCGCCACGGCCTCCTCGGGGATCGTCGCGACGGTCGTCACGTCCACGCCGTTGTCCAGGTCCTCCTGGACGGCCACGTTGGCGATGTCCTCGACCTCCACGGGGTCGAGTCCGGCGGCGGCGAGGAGTTCGGCGAGCGCGGGGTCGAGCCCGCACTCCAGGTACTCCTCGTCGCCCTCGGCGCCGCAGGCACAGCCGTCGCCGCAGCCGCCGCCGTTGGCGAGGGGAAGGTCGTTGGTGCTCACGTCTGTCACTGCTCCTGGGATGGCTGGTGCGGCCGGGTCGGGGGGAAGTCTGCGGTGTCGGTGGTGCCCACGGCCAGCGAGCGGTCCGGATTCAGCCGTACGACGATGTGGCGGCGCCACACGGTGTCGTCGCGGTCGGCGTGGTCCTCGCGCCAGTGGCAGCCGCGGGTCTCCTGGCGGCGCCGGGCCGCCTCGACGAGCACCCGCGCGACGCACAGGAGGTTGGTGGCCTCCCAGGTGTCCACGCCGGGCTCGGCGGTCTTGCCGTTCTCGGCGAGGGCGTCACGGGCCTCGGCGTGCAGGCGCTGGAGCTGCTCGGCGGCCCTGGCCAGGGATTCCTCGGAGCGCAGCACGCCGGCGCCCTCGGTCATGATCCGCTGGATCGCGAACCGCGCCTCGGGGGCCTGCAGCGGGTGCGCGGGCTTGTCGGGGTGCGGGACCGGCACCGGCACGCGCGCGTGCAGGCGGTTCTCCGCGTGCCGCGCGGCGATGTCGGCGACGATGCGCTCGGCGTAGACCAGGCCCTCCAGGAGGGAGTTGGACGCCAGCCGGTTCGCGCCGTGCACGCCGGTGCACGCGACCTCGCCGCACGCGTAGAGCCCGCGCACGGTCGTGCGCCCGCGCGCGTCGGTGCGCACGCCCCCGGAGGCGTAGTGCGCGGCCGGGGCAATCGGGATGGGCTCGGTGACCGGGTCGATGCCGTGCGCACGGCAGGCGGCCAGGATCGTCGGGAAGCGGTGTTCCCACATGTCGGCGCCGAAGTGCCGGGCGTCCAGGAACATGTGCTCGGCGTCCTGCTCCTGCATGCGCCGCATGATGCCCTTGGCGACGATGTCCCGGGGCGCCAGTTCGGCCAGCTCGTGCTGGCCGACCATGAAGCGCACGCCGTCCGCGTCGACCAGGTGCGCGCCCTCCCCGCGCACCGCCTCGGAGACCAGCGGCTGCTGGCCCTCCGCGTCGGCGCCGAGGAACAGCACGGTCGGGTGGAACTGGACGAATTCGAGGTCGGAGACCTCCGCGCCGGCGCGCAGCGCGAGCGCCACGCCGTCTCCGGTGGACACCGACGGGTTGGTGGTCGCGGAGAAGACCTGGCCCATGCCGCCGGTGGCGAGGACGACCGCGGGGGCGTGCACGGCGCCCACCCCGTCGTGCTGGCCCTCGCCCATCACGTGCAGGGTCACGCCCGCCGTGCGCCCCTCGGCGTCGGTCAGCAGGTCGAGCACCAGCGCGTTCTCGATCATCCGCACGCCCCGCGCGCGAGCCGCTTCCACCAGCGCGCGAGAGATCTCCGCGCCGGTCGCGTCGCCGCCCGCGTGCGCGATCCGGCGCCGGTGGTGGCCGCCCTCGCGCGCGAGCTCGATGTCGCCGTCCGCGTCGGTGTCGAAGTGGGCCCCGGTCGAGATCAGCCGCCGTACCGCGTCGGGGCCCTCGGTGACGAGGATCCGTACGGCTCCCTCGTCGCACATGCCCGCGCCCGCGACCAGGGTGTCGTCCAGGTGCTGTTCGGGGGTGTCGCCTTCGCCCAGGGCGGCCGCGACGCCGCCCTGGGCCCAGCGGGTGGAGCCGTCGTCGAGGAGTGCCTTGGTGACGACGACCGTGGTCAGTCCGGCGGCCTCGCAGCGCAGGGCGGCGGTCAGGCCGGCGACACCGGACCCGACGACCACCACGTCCGCGTCGATGGACCACCCGGGGGCGGGGGCGTGCAGTCGTATGCCTGTGCTGGTCACGAGGCGGCTCCGGGAGCGGCGAAGGTGAGCGGGATGTTGTCGATCAGCCGGGTCGTCCCGACCCGGGCGGCGACGGCGAGGACGGCCTCTCCGGTGAAGTCGTCGTCGATCTCGGTGAAGTCGGCGGGGTCGACCAGGGCGAGGTAGTCCAGCGCGAGCGGCGGGTCGTGGTGGACGGCCTCGTCCAGGACCGTCCGCGCGGCGGCGCGCACTGCGGCGGCGGCGTTCGGCACGGCCTTGGCGACGGCGTGCGCGTCGGCCGCCGCGCGGGACTCCCCTATGGCGCTGAGCGCCTCGGCACGCGCCCGCGTGGACGGCACTTCGCGCGCCCGCGCACGCAACGCCTCCTGCGCCGCGTGCCGGTCCCGCCCGGCGAACAGCGCGCGCGACAGCGTGAGCGCCGTGCGCCGCTCGTCGGCCGACAGATAGCGGTTGCGGCTGGAGAGCGCGAGCCCGTCGGCCTCGCGCACCGTCGGTACACCGACGATCTCGATGCCGAAGTTCAGGTCCCGCACCATGCGCCGGATCACGGCCAGCTGCTGGGCGTCCTTCTGCCCGAACAGGGCCGCGTCGGGGCGGGTGAGGTGCAGCAGCTTGGCGACGACGGTGAGGACGCCGTCGAAGTGCCCGGGCCGCGAGGCGCCCTCCAGGAGCGTGCCCATCGGACCCGCGGTGATCCGTACCTGGGGCTGCCCGCCCGGGTAGACCTCCTCGACCGACGGGGCGAACACGGCGTCCGCGCCCGCCTGTTCGGCGATCTTCAGGTCGGCGTCCAGGGTGCGCGGGTAGCGGTCGAGGTCCTCGCCGGCCCCGAACTGCAGCGGGTTGACGAAGACCGTGACGACGACCTCGCCGTCCGGGCCGGCGATCTCGCGGGCGCTCCGGATCAGCGTGGCGTGGCCCTCGTGCAGGGCGCCCATGGTCATCACGACGGCGCGGCGGCCGTGTCGCACGCGCGCGTGCAGTTCGTCGGCGGTGCGCAGCAGGGTGGTGCTCATCGGGTGTTCCCCTCGGTGCCGTGGGTGCCGTTCGTGCCGCCGGCCAGGACGCCGAGGAGGTCCTCGGCGAGTTCCGGCTTCAGCAGGCCCTGGGCCAGCGCCCGGTCGGCCGTGGCACGGGCCATCGCCAGATAGCCGTCGACGGCCTGCGGGGCGTGCCGGCGCAGCTCCGTGACGTGCGCGGCGACGGTGCCCGCGTCCCCGCGCGCGACCGGCCCGGTCAGTGCCGCGTCGCCGGAGCGCAGGGCGTTGTCCAGGGCGGCGCCGAGCAGCGGGCCGAGCATCCGGTCCGGGGCCTCGACCCCAGCCGTGCGGAGCAGCTCCATGGACTGGGCGACCAGGGTGACCAGGTGGTTGGCGCCGAGGGCGAGGGCCGCGTGGTAGAGCGGGCGGTTCTCCTCGGAGATCCACTCCGGCTCGCCGCCCATCTCGATGACGAGGGCCTCGGCGGCCAGCCGCAGCTCCTCGGGCGCGGTCACCCCGAACGAGCAGCCCGCGAGCCGCTGCACGTCCACCGGTGTCCCGGTGAAGGTCATGGCCGGGTGCAGGGCCAGCGGCAGCGCGCCCGCGCGCAGGGCCGGGTCCAGGACCTTGGCGCCGTATCGCCCGGAGGTGTGTACGAGCAGCTGGCCCGGCCGTACCGCGCCGGTCTCGGCGAGGCCGGCGACCAGGCCGGGCAGGGCGTCGTCGGGGACGGTCAGGAGCACCAGGTCGGCGCGCTGGAGGACCTCGGCGGGGGGTACGAGCGGGACGTCGGGCAGCATCGCCTCGGCGCGCCGCCGGGAGGCGTCGGAGACCCCGGAGACGGCCACCGGGCGGTGCCCGGCGAGCTGCAGGGACGCGGCGAGCGCAGGCCCCACCCGGCCGGCGCCGACGACGCCGACGGTGAGCCGCGCGGGGCGGTCACTGGGGTCTGGCTGTTGGACTGTACTCACGCGACGGTGGCCTTCCCGTTCCAGTCCGCTCTGGGTACCGGACGATTTCTCGTCATGTTAACGCTATCGGGTTCGGGCCCAGTTGGCTGTCCACAGGCTGTGGGTGACCGGTCACACCGCCCGGGACGGCCCCCCGTACGGAAAATGCCAGGCCCTCCGCCCCGGCGCCACGGCATCATCCACGGCATGAGCGATACGGCGACGACGCCCCAGGACGAGCAGCCGAACGAACCCCGGTCGGCGGAACAGCGGATGCGAGAGCGGCGCACGGCCGCCTACCGGAAGGCCGATCGCGTCCTCGCGCGCGTGGGCCCGCGCGCCTCCCTGCGCGAACGGCTCGCGCTGCTCCACGAAGCGGCCCCCGACGTGTACGACCTGGACGAACCGGGGGACATCTACGGCAACGGGATCGTCGCGGCGCTGGAGGAGCGGGTCGCGGCCCTGCTGGGCACGGAGGCAGCCGCGTTCTTCCCGACCGGCACGATGGCCCAGCAGGTGGCCCTGCGCTGCTGGGCGGCCCGGACCGGCAACCCCACGGTCGCCCTGCACGCCCTCGCCCACCCCGAGGTCCACGAACGCAACGCCTTCCGCGAGGTCGCCGGCCTGCGCACGGTCCGCGTCACGGGCGAGCCCCGGCTCCCCACCGCCCAGGAGATACGCGACTTCGAGGAGCCCTTCGGGGCGCTGATGCTGGAACTGCCCCTCAGGGACGCCGGTTACGTGCTGCCCACCTGGGAGGAGCTCACCGAGGTCGTGGAGGCGGCGCGGGAGCGCGACGCGGTGGTGCACTTCGACGGCGCGCGCCTGTGGGAGTGCACCGTCCGCTTCGGGCGCCCCCTGCACGAGATCGCGGACCTCGCGGACAGCGTCTACGTGTCGTTCTACAAGTCCCTGGGCGGCATCGGCGGCGCCGCACTGGCCGGCCCGAGGCCTCTTGTCGAGGAGGCGAAGACCTGGCGCCACCGCTACGGCGGCATGGTCTTCCAGCAGTTCCCGACGGCGCTCGCGGCCCTGATCGGCCTGGAGCGCGAGCTGCCCCGCCTCCCGGACTACGTCCGCCACGCGCGCGTGGTCGCCGCGGCCCTGCGCGAGGGCTTCGCCGAGGCGGGGCTTGCGTGGACGCGCGTACACCCCGAGGAGCCGCACACCCACGAGTTCCAGGTCTGGCTGCCGTACGACGCCGATGTGCTGATGGAGACGGCGGCGCGGCAGGCCGAGGAGACCGGCACGTACCTCTTCGCCGGCTTCTGGGAGACCAAGGGCCCGGGCCTGTCCGTGACCGAGGTGACGGTGGCGGAGGCCGGCCTGGGGTGGACGGCGGAGGAGGTGAGGGCGGCGGTCGCGGAATTCGTGCGCCGGTTGCCCACGGCGCCGCGTTAGGGGCGCGGGGAGCCGTGTGTTCAGCCCCCACCGGCGCGCACGCTCCGCCGAGCGCTCCCGGCACCCCGGTGGGCGACCCGCGCACGCCCCCTACGACGCGCGCAGGCGCGCCCACCGCACCACGGCGCCCCGAATCCGTCCTCGCGCCGGCCGTCCCGCGACAACCGCACGGAACCGCCGGTAATCGCGCGCTGCGCGCGCCACGCGCACATCACGCGCGCCGAGCGCGGGCGGCGCGGGCTCCCCGTGCTGCTGCGCGCGGTACGTGTCGAGGAAGTGCTGCTGGACGATGCTCATGGCTCCCCAGCCTGCGCGCCCGCCGCGCCGCCGTCGTGTCGATTGACGGCGCCCGTCAATCGGGGGAGGCGTTGTCGGTGGCGGGGTGCACGATGGGGACATGAGCGTACGTATCGACATCGCGGGGCTGCGGCCGGAGAGGGTCGCCGTGGTGCCCTCGCCCCTGGCCGAGCTCGGCATGGCGCTGCACGCGCTGTCGGAGCCGGGGCACCATCCCGGCCTCCAGGGCTGGGTGACCGGCGTGACCGCCCGCATGGAGCCGCATCTGGCCGACCGCATGTGCGAGGCGGACTTTCTGTGGCGGTCGACGTTCTCGGACCTGTTCCTGCCGTACGCGGCCGTTCCCGGCGCCGTCCCGGGCGGCACGCTGACCGAGGAGCTGGGCCAGCTGGACAAGCTGACGGACGAACAGTTCGTGGACGCGGCCCTGGAGTTCACCTGCGTGCTCTCGTACGACACGCAGGCGCCGGCCCTTCTGTCGGATCCGGTCGGGCGCCGCAGAGCGCTGGAGGTGGCCGCTTCACGCGGTCCGCAGCAGGTCCGGTTCGCGCAGCGGCTGCTCGACGATCCGCCGAGTGTGCGCGCGTGGCTGCGCCGGTTCCTGGAGGACTGCGCCGAGGCGTTCTTCGACGAGGCCTGGTCGCGGCTGCGCCACCAGCTGGCGGCCGATGCCCGGCACAAGACGGAGCTGCTGCGCCGCAAGGGGCTGGCCGAGGCGCTGGCCGCGGTCTCGCCGGTCGTGACGCTCGACGAGGCGGGCGCGCGGATCACCGTGGACAAGCTCACCGACGGCCATGCCGTGGTCGACGCCGACGGCCTTCTGCTGGTGCCCACGAGCCTGGGCTGGCCCCATCTGATGGTCCTGCACCGCTACGGCTGGCAGCCGGTGCTGCACTACCCGGTCGGCTCGCCGGAGCTGGCCGCCCCCGCGTCGGTGGAGGCGCTCACGCTGCGGATGGCGGCCCTGTCCCATCCCGTCCGGATGCGGCTGTGCCGGTACCTGGCGCGCAGCGCGTACACCACCAGCGAACTGGCGCAGGTGCACGGCCTGTCGGCACCCGAGGTCTCCCGGCACCTGGGCGTCCTCAAGAAGGCGGGCCTGGTCACCACGCGCCGCCGCGGCCGGTACGTGCTGCACCAGCTGGACGTCACGGTCGTAGCCCGCCTCGGCAGCGACTTCCTGGAAGGGATACTCCGCTAGCCGCGCGGGCCGTACGTCGGCGGCGCGGGCATGGGTCAGCCGTGGCCGCCGCCCGCGCGGACCAGTCCGGTCTCGTAGGCGAGCACGACCACCTGGACCCGGTCGCGCAGGCCGAGCTTGGTCAGGATGCGGCCCACGTGGGTCTTCACGGTCGCCTCGGAGAGCACCAGCCGGCTCGCGATCTCGCCGTTCGACAGGCCCTGCGCGACCAGCACCATGACCTCGCGCTCGCGGTCGGTGAGCCGGTTCAGCTCCTGGTGCTGGGACTCCTTGCCGGCAGAGGGCAGCATCGGTGCGAAGCGGTCGAGGAGCCGCCGGGTGGTGGAGGGCGCGACGACGGCGTCGCCGCTGTGCACCGAGCGGATCGCGGCCAGCAGCTCGCCCGGCGGCACGTCCTTGAGCATGAAGCCGGAGGCGCCCGCCTTCAGCCCCGAGAAGGCGTACTCGTCGAGGTCGAAGGTGGTCAGGATGAGCACCTTGGGCGGGTCGGGCTCCGAGCAGATGCGGCGGGTGGTCTCCACCCCGTCCAGCTTGGGCATGCGCACGTCCATCAGGACGACGTCCACATCGGTGGACTTCAGCACCTGGAGGGCCTCGACGCCGTCGCCCGCCTCCGCGACGACCTCCATGTCCGGCTGGGCCGCGAGCACCATCCGGAACCCGGTGCGCAGCAGCACCTGGTCGTCGACGAGCATCACGCGGATCGTCATCGGGTCCTCTTCCGTTTCCGTTCGTCGGTTTGTTGCGGGGATTTCCCCGGGGGCGTGACAGGTGTCAACCGGGGGCGTGCGTCGGTGTCAATGCGCCGGTTTGAGCGGCAGCAGAGCACTGATGCGGAATCCTCCGCCGGGACGGGGCCCCGCGTCGAGCGTGCCGCCGACCATACCGACCCGCTCGCGCATGCCGATCAGGCCGTGCCCCTGCCCGTCGGCGCCACCCTCCTCGTACATCTCGTGCGGGGCGCCCTTGCCGTCGTCCTCGACCAGCAGGCCGAGTCCGTCGTCGAAGTAGACCAGCCGCACGCTGGCGCCCGTGTTGGGCCCGCCGTGCTTGCGGGTGTTGGTGAGCGCCTCCTGCACGATCCGGTACGCCGTGAGCTCGACGCCGCTGGGCAGCGGGCGCGGGGTGCCCTCGACCTTGAAGTCGACGGGCAGGCCGGAAGTGCGGCACTGCTCGATGAGCTCGTCGATCTGCTCGACGTCGGGCTGCGGAACGTACTCGCCGACCTCCTTGTGCTCGCCCGTGCGCAGCACGCCCAGCAGGCGGCGCATCTCGGCGAGGGCCTGGCGGCCGGTGGAGGAGATCGTCTCCAGGGCCTTCTTGGCCTGGTCGGGGGCGGCGTCGAGGACATAGGCGGCGCCGTCGGCCTGGACCACCATCACCGACACGTTGTGTGCGACCACGTCGTGCAGTTCGCGTGCGATCCGGGCGCGCTCGGCCGCGACCGCGACCTTGGCCTGCGCCTCGCGCTCCTTCTCGAGCCGGGCGGCACGCTCCTCCAGCTGTGCGAAGTAGGCGCGGCGGGTGCGCATGGAGTCGCCGAGCACCCAGGCGAGTACGAACGGCACCGTCTGGAACACCACTATGGCCAGGTGCCCGACGAGACTCGTCCTGTCCTGCGGCCACCGGATCTGCGCCAGCGGCGCCGCGCACAGCCCCGCGTAGAGGGCGAACCGGGACGCCCAGCGCTCGCCGACCGCGGCGACCGTGCAGACGATCACCAGCATGGCGAAGTTGGCGACCGTCGTCTCGACGTCCAGGATCAGCTGGGCCAGGCCGGTCGCCGCGGCCAGCAGCAGCATCTGCTCCGGGAACCGGCGGCGCAGTGCGACCACCACCCCCATGACCACGGAAACGGCCAGCATGGCGGCGGTCGAACCATGGTGGTCGAGCGCCTTGCTGAGATTCACGACGCTCACGCAGGAAACCCCGAGCAGGACGACGGCCCAGAAGCTGTCGACCCATGTCGGGTTCCTGCGGAGGAAGTCATAGAGGCGCTGCACGTAACCCAGAGTAGGGAAGCGTGATAGGTGCAGGGGTCAACCGGAGGGCCGATCCCTGTTCCGCACACGTACTCCGCAAGGTGGAGAAGGTGATCACCTGTGCGCCTAGTCTGGCCCGGTGACGGATGAGGCGACGCGAGAGACGGCAGACGACGTCCGTGGCTGGCGTGCGGCCACCGAGGCGGCCCTGTACGGCCCTGGCGGCTTCTACCGCCGCCCGGAGGGACCGGCCGGTCACTTCCGTACGTCGGTCCATGCGTCGGGGCTGTTCGCCGAGGCCGTGGCCGAGCTGCTGTGCCGGGTCGACGAGGCGCTGGGGCGCCCCGGGACGCTGGACTTCGTCGACATGGGCGCCGGCCGGGGCGAGCTGGTCACCGGCGTGCTCACCGCGCTGCCCGCCGACGTGGCGGCACGCACGCGTGCCTGCGCCGTCGAGGTCGCCGACCGGCCGCCCGGCCTGCCCGACCGCATCACCTGGCTGACCGAACTGCCGCGCACGATCACCGGCCTGCTCTTCGCCAACGAATGGCTCGACAACGTCCCGGTCGACGTCGCCGAGGTGGACTCGGCCGGTACGCCCCGGCTGGTGCACGTCCGGCGCGACGGCGCCGAACTGCTCGGAGAGCGTGTCTGGGGCGCGGACGCGGAGTGGCTCGCGCGGTGGTGGCCGCTGGGCGCCGAGCCGGGGCTGCGCGCGGAGATCGGGCTGCCCCGGGACCGGGCGTGGGCGGACGCCGTCACCTGCGTGCGGGAGGGGCTCGCGGTGGCCGTGGACTACGCGCACACCGTGGACACGCGCCCTCCGTTCGGCACGCTCACCGGCTTCCGCGAGGGGCGTGCGACGGCGCCCGTCCCGGACGGGTCGTGCGACATCACAGCGCACGTCGCGCTGGACGCGTGCACGGTGCTCGACCCGGCGTACGCCCTCCCCGAAGCGCTCTTCTGCACACAACGCGACGCCCTGCGCGCTCTGGGCCTCATCGGCGCACGCCCCCCGCTCACGCTCGCCTCCACCCACCCCGCCGCCTACGTACGCGCCCTCGCGAGCGCCGGCGAGGCCGCCGAGCTCACCGCCTCCGGCGGCCTCGGCGACTTCGGGTGGCTGCTGCAGCCGGTGGGCATCGAGAACCCGCTGCTCTGACGCTGCTTTGACGCGCGTCCGCCGCGCAGGCCCCCACGCCGCATGCCCCGCACGCCGCACGTCCCCGCCCGGCGCGCACAACCCCATGCCTCACGCCCCGTGCGCCCCGCGCCCTACTTGTCGATGTCCCCCACCACGAAGAACATGGACCCCAGAATCGCGACCATGTCCGCCACCAGCGTCCCCGGCAGCAGCTCCATCAGCGCCTGGATGTTGTTGAACGACGCCGAGCGCAGCTTCAGCCGGTACGGGGTCTTCTCGCCCTTGCTGACGAGGTAGTAGCCGTTGATGCCGAGGGGGTTCTCGGTCCAGGCGTAGGTGTGGCCCTCGGGTGCCTTGAGGACCTTGGGGAGCCGCTGGTTGATGGGTCCCGGCGGCAGCTCGGCGACCCGGTCCAGGCAGGCGTCGGCCAGGTCCAGGGCGTTGTGGGTCTGCTCCAGGAGGCACTCGAAGCGGGCCAGGCAGTCGCCCTCGGCCCGGGTGACCACCCGGAGGGTGTCCTGGAGCTCCCCGTAGGCCAGGTAGGGCTCGTCGCGGCGCAGGTCGAAGTCGACGCCCGAGGCACGCGCGATGGGCCCGCTCACGCCGTAGGCGTGCACGGCCTCCGGCGCGAGGATGCCCACGCCCCGGGTGCGCCCGCGGAAGATCTCGTTGCCGAGGACCAGGCCGTCGAAGACGTCCATACGGGAGCGGACCGCGGAAACGGCGGCACGCGCGCGTGCGGTCCAGTCGGCCGGGAGGTCCTCCTTGAGGCCGCCGACACGGTTGAACATGTAGTGCATGCGCCCGCCGGAGACCTCCTCCATGACGTTCTGGAGCTCCTCGCGCTCGCGGAACGCGTGGAAGACCGGGGTGATCCCGCCCAGCTCCAGCGGGTAGGAACCGAGGAACATCAGATGGTTGAGCACCCGGTTCAGCTCGGCGAGCAGGGTGCGCGTCCACACCGCGCGGACGGGCACCTCCATGCCGAGCATGCGCTCGACGGCGAGAACCACGCCCAGCTCGTTCGAGAAGGCCGACAGCCAGTCGTGGCGGTTGGCGAGCATGATGATCTGCCGGTAGTCGCGCGCCTCGAAGAGCTTCTCCGCGCCGCGGTGCATATAGCCGATCACCGGCTCGGCGGAGACGATCCGCTCGCCGTCCAGCACGAGCTTCAGCCGCAGCACGCCGTGCGTGGAGGGGTGCTGGGGGCCGATGTTGAGCACCATGTCGGTGCTCTCCGCGGCGCCGCCGATGCCGACCGTGGTCTCCGTCGTAGGAGTCATGAACCCAGTCTCTCGTACGTACGCTGACCTCATGGAGACGGGGAGCCCGGCCGGTGCCGGGGCGACGGAGACCGAGCCGGTGTGGACGGGGCTGCCGCCCGGCCTGCTGCGGATGCGGCGGCTGCTGCTGGTGGTGTGGCTGGGGCTGCTCGCGCTCGCCGTGGGCCTGCTGCCGGGCCTGCTCGCGGGGCCGGTGTGGGCGGCCTTCGCGCTGCTGCCGCTGGCCTTGATGGCCTGGGGCTGGGTGCTGATCGGCCGCAACTGGCGTTCCTGGCGGTACGCCGAGCGCGCCGACGACCTGCTGATCAGCCGCGGCGTGCTGTGGCGCGAGGAGACCGTGGTGCCGTACGGGCGCATGCAGCTGGTGGAGGTGACCTCGGGGCCCGTCGAGCGGTACTTCGGCCTGGCGAGCGTGCAGCTGCACACCGCGGCCGCGGCCACCGACGCGGCCATCCCCGGCCTCGACCCGGCCGAGGCGGAACGGCTGCGCGACCGGCTCACCGAGCTCGGCGAAGCCCGATCGGCGGGCCTGTGACCGCGCCCGGCGTGGACGGCGCCATACGCCCGGGCAAGGCCGTGGGCGAGCGGCGGCTGCATCCCGTGACCCCGTTCCGGCGGGCGTGGGCGCCGGTCGCGGTGCTCACCGGCTGGGCGGTGCACGACCCGAACCAGGCCCAGGAACAGCTGACGAAGCTGACCACGACCATGCTCCTGGCCGGACTCGCCGTCCTGGTCACGGCGGGCGCGCTGTACGGCTTCCTGAGCTGGTGGTTCACCTACTTCGCGGTGACCGACAGCGAGCTGCGCATACGCACCGGGCTGTTGTTCCGGCGCACCGCGCACATCCGGCTGGAGCGGATCCAGGCCGTCGACGTGACCCAGCCGCTGCTCGCGCGCGTGGCGGGCGTCGCCAAGCTGCGCATCGACGTCGTCGGCACCGACAAGAAGGACGAGCTGGCCTTCCTGGGGCAGGGTGAGGCACGTGCGCTCCGCGCGGAGCTGCTGGCGCGCGCCGCCGGATTCGCGCCCGAGACGGCGCACGAAGTCGGCGAGGCGCCGGCGCACGAGCTGATGCGCGTGCCCCCGGGCAAGCTCGCGCTCTCCCTCGTGCTGACGGGCGCCACCTGGGGCTCCCTGGCCGCCGCCCTCGTCGTACCGCCGGTGCTGTGGCTGGCCACCCACAGCGTGTGGACGGTCCTCGCCACCGCCCTGCCGCTGCTCGGCGCGGCGGCCACGACCAGTGTGGGGAGGTTCGTCGGGGAGTACGACTGGACGGTCGGAGAGTCGCCGGACGGGCTGCGCATCGATCACGGACTGCTCGACCGCACGCACGAGACGGTGCCGCCGGGACGGGTGCAGACCGTGCGGATCGTGGAGCCGCTGCTGTGGCGGCCGCTGCGCTGGGTGCGGGTGGAGCTGGACGTGGCCGGGTCGGCGAACTCGGTGCTGGTGCCGGTCGCGCCGCGCGCGGTCGCCGAGTCGGTCGTCGCGCGCGTGCTGCCCGGTGTGACGGTCCCCGGTGAGCTGCCCCGGCCGCCCCGGCGGGCCCGCTGGTGCGTGCCGTTGTGGTGGCGCGGGTACGGGCTCGCGGTCACGGAGACGGTGTTCGCCGCGCGGCACGGGTTGCTGCGCCGGCGCCTGGCGCTGGTCCCGCACGCCAAGGTCCAGAGCGTACGGCTGACGCAGGGGCCCTGGGAGCGGCTGTGGCGGCTCGCGGACGTTCATGTGGACACGGGGGCCGACAAGACCGTGACGGCCCGCCTGCGGGACGCGGAGGCGGCCGCGTCGCTGCTGCGGGAGCAGGCCGAGCGGTCCCGGACGGGCCGCCGGACGGCGCGCCCCGACCGCTGGATGGCCTGAGCACGGTGCCCGAAGGACACCGGGGAGGCCCGCGGGCGGCCCGGGGAACGCCTGAGCCGGGGCACCCGGCGGGTGCCCCGGCTCAGGATCGGCCTCAGTATCGGCGCGGCTTCCGTGGCGGTGTCGCGGCCGTCAGGAGGCGGCGCTGCGCAGGCCCCCGAGGTTGATCTGCTCGGTCTCGTCGTGCGCGGTCAGGTCGATGATCTGGCCGACGCCCCGGGTCTCCGGGTCGGCGGGCTTGAACTCGGCCTCGGACTCGGCCTTGTGGAGCGCGAGCGCCTCCTGGCCGACGACGTCCGCGAGGTCCTCGTTGTGCATGGAGTCCAGCCCGCCGGCGGCCGAGCCCTTCTGGGTGCCGAAGAAGTCGAACCCGCCGGTGACCAGCGGACGCGGGATGGGCGCGGCCGGCAGCACGGCCACCGCGGTCGGCACGGTGAAGTGCCCGGTGGGCTTCACGGAGTTGGCGGACGGTGCCGGCGTGGTGCGGGCGTCCTCCTCCGTCGGCGCCGGGGTGGTGTCCGCCGACTCGGCGGTGGTGACGGCGGCCGCGCGCGTGTGCACGTCGACCGCCTCGGGCTGCCCCTGTTCCTCGTCCTCCGGTGCGGACTCGCCCTTCGGCGCCTCGGGTGCGGCGGCCGTCTCCGTCGCGCCCTCGGTGTCGGTGTCGGCCTCGACCGCCGGTGCGTCGCCCTCGTCGAAGCGGGCCAGTGCCACCTTGGCCCGCAGGAACAGCTTGGAACCCTCCGGCGAGAAGACCGCCGGGGTCGTCTCCTCGACCTCCAGCTCCTCGACGGTCTGCGCGGGCTCTTCCGCCTCTTCGGCGGTCCGGGCGGCCGGCAGCGCGTTCGCCGGCGTGGTGGCCTCGATCTCCAGCAGGCGGCGGCCCTCCAGGGCGCTCGCGCGCTCGGTCTCGGCCGTGGCGTAGCGGCGCAGCAGGGACGCGTGCTCGTTGCGCAGTCCCGCCAGCTCCGACCGCTTCGCGCGCAGCCGCTGCTCCAGCTTGGTGCGCAGCTCCCGCGACTCCTCGAGGTCGGTCTCCAGCTCGGCGATCCGCTCCTCGTGGCGCCACTCGTCGCTCGCACGCGCGCGTGACAGGTCGGCCACCTGCTTGCCCGCCTCGCTGTCCCAGCGGCGCATGACCGCGGCACCGACGGCCGCGGTCGCCGCGGCTATCGCGGCCAGCGTGCGCAGCACCGTCGGTTGGGAGAACAACCAGGGGCCCAGAGCGCAGACGAGGGAGACACCGGCGATCGCCGAAGGAGGCAACAGCCTGTGCAAAGGCGGGGAATGACGGTGACGTCCACGTGGCATGGCCAGAAACTTACCGCGCGTAGGCGAATCGTGGTGCCCTGGGCCGTAAAAACACGGCGACAACGAAGTCTTCGCATTGCATCGCCTGGGGCCGCGCTCAGCGGTCGCTCAGTCGGCTGCTGATCCACTGGAGCGTCGCGGGGATCTCGCGGCGCCAGGTGTTGAAGTTGTGGCCGCCGCTGTCGAGGATGATCGACGAGATCCGGGTCAGGTTCGTGGCCTGCACGCGCGCGATGAATTTCAGCGTGTCCTTGTAATTCGTCTCTCCGATTCTGCTGCTGGTGACCAGCAGGGACGTGTCCGGAGCGGGTTCGTGCCCGAGGAGCCACCACAGGTTCGCGCGGTCGCGGAGTTTCCCGTCGCCCTGGAAGAGATCACCGGTCGTGGGGTCGACGGGCGCCTTGTAGTACGCGGACAGGCCCGCGCCGGCCGCGTACACGCCGGGGTGGTGCATCGCGAGCTTGAGCGCGCAGTAGCCGCCGGTCGAGTCGCCGACGATCCCCCAGCTTCCCGGCTTCCTGCCGACCCTGTAGTGCGCGGTCACGGCGTCGGGCAGGTCCTTGGCGAAGAAGCTCTCGCTTCGCGGGCCTCCGGGGACGTTCACGCACTCGGTGTCCCGGGGCGGTGCGACCGTGGGCCGCAGCATCACCAGGATCATCGGCTGCATCCGCCCGTCCTTGGCCAGCTGCCGTGCCGTACGCGGGTAGTGCAGTTTGTCGACGAGCGCCCGCGCGGTGCCCGGGTAGCCGGTGAGGACGACCGCCGCCGGGAACGTACGGGTGCGGTACTGCGGCTGGAAGTACTCCGGCGGCAGGTACACGTAGGCGGGCGTGGCGATGTGGGTCGTACGGCCGATGATGTCGACCTGCTGGATCTGACCGGCCGACTGCGGCTGCGAACCGCCGGCGCCTTGCACGCGGGAGGTGGCGACCACCTGGAGCGGGCCGCCGGCGCCGCCCGCCACGTGGTCGACGACGACACCCTGGTCCGTCTCCCTGCCGAACAGGTCGGCCCAGCTGGCGTAGAAACCGAAAGCCTGGTTGGCCGCTATCCCGAGGCATGCGAAGAGCACCGTCTGAGTGGCCAGCAGAAGGCCGACGCGGCCGCTGACGGCCCGCCAGTTCCGGTGGGCCAGCCGGGGCCACAGCCACACCGTGCCGACGAACAGCAGTACGGCGAACAGGATCGCCAATGCCAGCGTTTTATCGCTCGTGAGTCCCATGAGGTGCTCCCTGCCTGCGCTTTCCCCCGTGACGACCGCCGCTTTCAGCGAGGCTTGCCCCGGACTTTCCTTGGCCTTTGACCCGGCTTTCCGATGGGGAGTGAACCTCTCCCCCCGAGACACCGTCCTAGAGGGCGCAATGTCGCCGGATGCCCGAATCGGGCCCGGATTCAAGGTCTCTCGCAGAACTACGGGATGCGATGTCTGTCAGGATAGATGGGGAAATGTCGGGCGGGGTTCCGAGCCGATCAAGCCGGGCGCGGCGCATAGTCCGTGGTCCGCGCCCTGAGGCGGTCCCCGCTCTGGTCGGCAGGGCGTGCGCGGTCGTAGGCGTCCTGGACATCGCCGCGGGGGTGTTCCCGCGCTTCCGGCACAGCCGCATGCACGCCATGGCCGAGGTGCTGCCCGGGTCGCTGGGGCCGTTCGCCGCCGCGCTCTCGCTCAGCGTCGGCGTGCTGTTGCTGCTGCTCGCGCACGGACTCAAGCGGCGCAAGCGCCGGGCGTGGCGGGCCGCGGTCGCGCTCCTGCCGGCCGGCGCCGTGTCGCAGTTCGTGTACCGGCACTCGGTCATCGGAGCCCTGATCTCACTGGCGCTGTTCGTGCCCCTGGTGATCCACCGGAGTGAGTTCAAGGCGCTGCCCGACCCGCGCAGCCGGTGGCGGGCGCTCGCCAACTTCGTGCTCATGAGCGCCGGTTCGCTGGCGCTCGGGCTGGTCGTCGTCAGCGCCCACCCGAAGCGCACGATCGGCGACCCGAGCCTGGCCGACCGCATCACCCATGTCCTGTACGGCCTGTTCGGCTTCGAGGGCCCCGTCGACTACGAGGGGTCGACCTCCTGGACGGTCGCCTTCTCGCTCGGCGCCCTCGGCCTGATCACCGCGGTCACCACCATCTACCTCGCCTTCCGCCCCGAACACCCCGCCGCCCACCTCACCGAGGAGGACGAGGCCGGCCTGCGCGCCCTCCTGGAGAAACACGGCGCCCGTGACTCCCTCGGCCACTTCGCGCTCCGCCGCGACAAGGCGGTCGTCTTCTCGCCCAGCGGCAAGGCGGCGGTGACGTACCGCGTCGTCTCCGGCGTGATGCTCGCCAGCGGCGACCCGATCGGCGACGTCGAGGCCTGGCCCGGCGCCATCGAACGCTTCATGGACGAGGCCAAGGCCCACTCCTGGACCCCCGCCGTGATGGGCTGCTCGGAGACGGGTGGCGAGGTATGGACCCGGGAGACCGGCCTGGACGCCCTCGAACTGGGCGACGAGGCGGTGGTGGACGTAGCGGATTTCTCGCTCGCCGGACGCGCGATGCGCAACGTGCGCCAGATGGTCAAGCGCATCGAGCGGGCCGGCTACGAAACCCGGGTGCGGCGCATCCGTGACCTCGGCGAGGCCGAGCTCGACCGCATCAGCCGGGCGGCGGAGGACTGGCGCGGCACCGACACCGAGCGCGGCTTCTCGATGGCCCTGGGCCGCATCGGCGACGCCGCCGACGGCGACTGCCTGATCGCCACCGCCCACAAGACCGACGAGACACCCGGTCCCTACGGCGACCTCAAGGCGATCCTGCACTTCGTGCCCTGGGGCACCGACGGTGTCTCCCTGGACCTGATGCGCCGCGACCGGGCGGCCGACCCCGGGATGAACGAACTGCTCATCGTGGCCGCCCTCCAGGCGGCCCCGAAGCTCGGCATCGCCCGGATCTCGCTCAACTTCGCGATGTTCCGCTCGGCGCTCGCGCGGGGCGAGAAGATCGGCGCGGGCCCGGTGCTGCGCGCCTGGCGCGGGCTGCTGGTCTTCCTGTCGCGCTGGTTCCAGATCGAGTCGCTGTACAAGTTCAACGCGAAGTTCCAGCCGCGCTGGGAGCCGCGCTTCGTGGTCTACCGGGCCTCCGGCGACCTGCCGCGGATCGGCCTCGCCGCCATGCAGGCCGAGGGCTTCGTCAGCCTCGCCCTTCCGCTGCCGCGCTTCCTGCGCCGCAGCACCCCGGCCGCCCGCCCCTGCCCCCACGGCGTCGCCGAACAGGGCATACGAGCGGCCTGACCCCATGACCGGCCCGAGCGGGCGCCCCTCCCACTCCAGCCAGGGGGCTCCGCTCGGGCCTGCCCGAAGGCCACCCGGCAGGCCCGCCGTTTCCTGGGCCTACGCTGAACGTATGAGCAACCACAGCGGACGTGGCCAGGTGGCAGGGCTTCCGGCATGGAACCGGTGCGCGGTCATGGGGGTCGTGAACGTCACCCCCGACTCCTTCTCCGACGGCGGCCGCTGGTTCGACACGACGATCGCCGTCAAGCACGGCCTCGACCTCGTCACCGAGGGCGCCGACCTCGTCGACGTCGGCGGTGAGTCCACCCGCCCCGGCGCCACCCGCGTCGACGAGGACGAGGAACTGCGCCGTGTCATCCCCGTGGTCCGCGGCCTCGCCGCCGAAGGCGTCGTCGTCTCCGTCGACACCATGCGCGCCTCCGTCGCCCAGCAGGCCCTCGCGGCCGGCGCGGCCCTCGTCAACGACGTCAGCGGCGGCCTCGCCGACCCCGACATGATCCCGGTCGTCGCCGAGTCGGGCGCCCCCTTCGTCGTCATGCACTGGCGCGGCTTCCTGGACGGCGGCAACGTCAGGGGCGTGTACGACGACGTCGTCGCCGAGGTCCTCGACGAACTCCACGCGCGCGTGGACACCGTCCTGGCCGGCGGCATCTCCCCCGACCGCATCGTCGTCGACCCCGGTCTCGGCTTCTCCAAGGACTCCGAGCACGACCTGACCCTGCTCGCCCACCTCGACCGGCTGCACGCCCTGGGGCACCCGGTGCTCGTCGCCGCCTCCCGCAAGCGGTTCCTCGGCCGGGTCCTGGCCGGACCCGAGGGGGCGCCCCCGCCGGCCCGGGAGCGCGACGCTGCGACGGCCGCCGTCTCCGCGCTCGCGGCGCACGCCGGCGCGTGGGCGGTGCGCGTGCACGAGGTGCGCGCCACGGCGGACGCGGTACGGGTCGCGCGCGCGATAGAGGGGGCGCGCTCGGGAACGGACACGCCGGGCGCGCACGCCTCGCAAGCCCCGCAGGCACCCCAGGCCCCCCAGGCCTCTCGATCTCCGCAGGCCTCGCACGCCCCGCAGAACCTTCCCGACCGCCCAGAGGGAGCCCGGTGAGCGCCCCCCACACCGACGTCGAGCAGGTCGAGGCCGCCAACACCGCCTTCTACGAGGCAGTGGAGCGGGCCGATTTCGAGGCGGTGTCCGGCCTCTGGCTCACCCCCGCCGACCTGGGCGTCGACGAGGAGTACCACGATCCGGCCGACACCGGCGTGGTCTCCTGCGTGCACCCGGGCTGGCCGGTGCTGACCGGCCGCGGTGAGGTCCTGCGGTCGTACGCGCTGATCATGGCGAACACCGACTACATCCAGTTCTTCCTGACCGACGTGCACGTCTCCGTCACCGGCGACACCGCCCTGGTGACCTGTACGGAGAACATCCTCAGCGGCGGCCCGGCCCCCACGGGCGGGCAGGAGCTCGGCCCGCTGGTGGGGCAGCTGGTCGTCGCCACGAACGTGTTCCGGCGTACCCCGGACGGCTGGAAGCTCTGGTCCCACCACGCCTCCCCGGTGCTGTCGGAGACCGACGAGGACGAGGACGACGACACGCCCTCCTGAGACCCGCCCTCGTGAGACCCGCCCTCGTGAGACCCGCCCTCGTCAGACCCGCCCGCCGAGACCCGCCGGGACTCGGCCCCCCTGAGCCGTCCAGCCGGTCCACCGCCGTCCGCCGGGCCCGTGCGGTCCACGTGGCCCAAGAAGTGGCTGGAATCACGAACTCGCCAGTAGGTGCGGCTACCGGCCCGTGAGCCGCCGGGTTCTCCAGGGAAAACACGCGATGAACCCTGGCGCCCCCGGCGCGGGCCCCCGCCCGGTGACCCGGCTCTGTCAGTGGCCGCAGGTAGATTCGTCTGAGGCCGGTCGATCGCCCGCACGCGATGCGACCTCGCCGTTACCGACGATTGCAGGAGTGATTCGCGTGGATCGTGTCGCGCTGCGCGGCCTCAAGGCCCGCGGGCACCACGGTGTCTTCCCCAAGGAGCGCGAGGAGGGCCAGACCTTCCTCGTGGACCTCGTCCTTGGCCTGGACACCCGGCCCGCGGCGGCCGACGACGACCTGACGAAGACCGTGCACTACGGCGTGGTGGCCGAAGAGGTCGTCGCCGTGGTCGAGGGGGAACCGGTGAACCTGATCGAGACGCTCGCCGAGCGGATCGCCCAGGTCTGCCTCAAGCACGAGGGGGTAAGAGAGGTCGAGGTCCAGGTCCACAAGCCGGACGCGCCCATCACCGTCCCCTTCGACGACGTCACCGTCACCATCACCCGGAGCCGAGTATGACCGCATCCTCTCTGCGGGGTCCCAGCGACCCGACCGTCCAGCCGGTGCCCGCCTCCGTCGTCGAGCAGGTCGACGCCGCCGACACCACCCTCTCCAACCCCAAACGCGCCGTGGTCGCCCTCGGCTCCAATCTCGGCAACCGCCTGGAGACCCTGCAGGGCGCGATCGACGCCCTGGAGGACACCCCGGGCGTCCGCATCAAGGCCGTGTCGCCGGTGTACGAGACGGAGCCGTGGGGCGTCGACCCCGGCAGCCAGCCGACGTACTACAACGCGATCGTGGTGCTGAAGACCACCCTCCCGCCGTCCTCGCTGCTGGAGCGGGCGCACGCGGTGGAGGAGGCGTTCAACCGGGTGCGGGACGAGCACTGGGGCCCGCGCACCCTGGACGTCGACATCGTCGCCTACGCGGACGTCGTCTCCGACGATCCGCAGCTCACCCTGCCGCACCCGCGCGCCCACGAGCGTGCCTTCGTGCTGGCGCCCTGGTACGACGTCGACCCCGAGGCCCGGGTACCCGGCCGCGGCACGGTCGCCGAGTTGCTGGCGGCCGTCACCCGGCACGGTGTGGAAGCACGTGCGGACCTGGAACTCCGACTGCCCGAGTAGTCGTTAAGGTCGACACGACCACATCGCTGCGGGGGAGCTGAAGGAACACAGTGAAAGAGCTGCGGATCAGGGTGCTGGCCGGCGTGTTCGTCGTGGCCGGGGTGCTGTCCTGGGCGGGTGCCCGCCTGTGGAACGCGGTGGGAACCCTGCCCAGCGTGCCGGTGGCAGCCCCGATCGTGCTCGCCCTGATCGCCGTGGTTCTGCTCGCCACGGCGCTCTCGCTGCGCGCCCGTCTCCGGGCCCAGCGCGAGCGTCGCCCGGGCGCCAAGGGCGTCGACCCCCTGATGGCCGCTCGCGCGGTCGTCTTCGGCCAGGCCAGCGCCCTGGTCGCGGCCCTGGTCGCCGGCATGTACGGCGGCACGGGCGCCTTCCTGCTGGAACTCCTCGACCTCCCCGCCCGCCGCGACCAGGCCCTCTACGCGGCCTTCTCGGTCGTCGCCGGCATCGGTGTCATAGCGGCGGCGATGTTCCTGGAGCGGGTGTGCAAGCTCCCGGAGGACGACGACAACCACCACAGCGGGGCCGAGCCGGCCGCCTGAGCCCCGCCCGGGCAGGTCAGCGGGCCAGTATCAGGCTCATCGCCTCGGCGCGCGTCGTGGCGTCCCGGAGCTGGCCGCGGACCGCCGACGTCGTCGTCTTGGCACCCGGCTTGCGGATCCCCCGGACCGACATGCACATGTGCTCCGCCTCGACTACGACGATCACGCCCCGGGCCTCCAGGATGCGCATCAGGGAGTCGGCGACCTGCGTGGTGAGCCGCTCCTGCACCTGGAGACGGCGTGCGAACACCTCGACCAGGCGGGCCAGCTTCGACAGTCCCGTGATCTTGCCGGTCTCCGCCGGGATGTAGCCGACGTGGGCGACGCCGTGGAACGGCAGCATGTGGTGCTCGCACAGGCTGACGATCTCGATGTCCTTGACCAGGACCATCTCGTCGTGACCGAGATCGAAGGTCGTCGTCAGGACCTCTTCGGGCTGCTGGTGGTTCCCGGCCAGCAGCTCGCGGTACGCCCGCGCCACCCGTGCCGGAGTCTCCCGGAGCCCCTCACGGTCGGGGTCCTCGCCGACCGCGATCAGGAGTTCGCGTACGGCGTTCTCGGCACGTTTCTCGTCGAATTCGCCGATGGTGCCCTCGCCGTCCAGCGTCACGGGGTCGGTCATCTGAGGTGCCTCGTTCCTTAGGGGGGCGCCTGTGGGTCACGCGCCTCATATGCGGGCATAGCGAAAAGCCGCGCCCCCCAGGCTAGATCCTGGGGGGCGCGGCATCCATTCCGAGCCGGGTGAGACCGGTGTGACTCAGCTCTCGGGACGATCCTCCGGGGCCTTCTCGACCGCCGGGGCGGACTCGGCCGCCGTGGACTTCGCGGTGCTGATCGCCGGCGTCACGCCGTTTGCCCCGTTGGTCAGTGCGAGCTCCTTCGGGGAGAGCACCGGCGGGCGGGTGGACGGCGTACGGCGGGAGGAACCGGTCCACGCGGGCCGCGCGGGCCGCTTGTGGATCGCGGCGAAGATCTCGGCGATCTCCTCCTTGCCCAGGGTCTCCTTCTCCAGGAGCTGGAGCACCAGGTTGTCGAGGACGTCGCGGTTCTCGACCAGGATCTCCCAGGCCTCGTTGTGCGCGTTCTCGATGAGCTTCTTGACTTCCTCGTCCACCAGGGCGGCGACCTCTTCCGAGTAGTCGCGCTGGTGGGACATCTCACGGCCGAGGAAGGGCTCGGTGTTGTCGCCGCCGAACTTGATCGCGCCGAGACGCTCGGTCATGCCGTACTGCGTGACCATCGCGCGGGCGGTGGTCGTGGCCTTCTCGATGTCGTTGGCGGCGCCGGTGGTCGGGTCGTGGAAGACCAGTTCCTCGGCCGCGCGGCCGCCCAGCATGTAGGCGAGCTGGTCGAGCATCTCGTTGCGCGTGGTCGAGTACTTGTCCTCGTCCGGCAGGACCATCGTGTAGCCGAGGGCCCGGCCACGGGACAAGATCGTGATCTTGTGGACCGGGTCGGAGTTGGGGGAAGCCGCCGCGACCAGGGCGTGGCCGCCCTCGTGGTACGCGGTGATCTTCTTCTCCTTGTCCGACATGATCCGGGTCCGCTTCTGCGGGCCCGCGACCACACGGTCGATCGCCTCGTCGAGCATCTGGTTGTCGATGAGCTTGCGGTCGCTGCGGGCCGTGAGCAGCGCCGCCTCGTTCAGCACGTTCGACAGGTCCGCGCCGGTGAAGCCCGGCGTGCGGCGGGCGACCGCCGCGAGGTCGACGTCGGGCGCGACCGGCTTGCCCTTCTGGTGGACCTTGAGGATCTCCAGACGGCCCTGCAGGTCCGGCGGGTCGACCGCGATCTGACGGTCGAAACGGCCGGGACGCAGCAGCGCCGGGTCGAGGATGTCGGGCCGGTTCGTCGCGGCGATGAGAATCACACCGCCCTTGACGTCGAAGCCGTCCATCTCGACGAGCAGCTGGTTCAGGGTCTGCTCGCGCTCGTCGTGACCGCCGCCGAGGCCGGCGCCGCGATGACGGCCGACCGCGTCGATCTCGTCGACGAAGACGATCGCCGGGGCGTTCGCCTTGGCCTGCTCGAAGAGGTCGCGGACCCGGGAGGCACCGACACCGACGAACATCTCGACGAAGTCGGAACCGGAGATCGAGTAGAAGGGCACCCCCGCCTCGCCGGCGACGGCACGCGCGAGCAGCGTCTTGCCGGTACCGGGACGGCCGTAGAGGAGCACGCCCTTGGGGATCTTGGCGCCGACCGCCTGGAACTTGGCCGGCTCCTGGAGGAATTCCTTGATCTCGTGGAGCTCCTCGACGGCCTCGTCACAGCCCGCGACGTCCGAGAACGTCGTCTTCGGGGTGTCCTTGGTGATGAGCTTCGCCTTGGACTTGCCGAAGTTCATGACCCGGGAGCCGCCGCCCTGCATCTGATTCATCAGGAACAGGAAGACGACCACGATGAGGACGAAGGGGAGCAGGGAGAGCAGGACACCGACGAAAGCGTTCTGCTTGGTCGGCGAGACGGTGTAACCGTCGGGGATCTGCTTGTCCTGGTACTTGGTCTGCAGCGTGTTGGCGATGGTCACGCCCTGGTCGCCGATGTAGCTCGCCTGGATCTTCGAGCTGCCGTCGACCTTCTGACCGTCCTTGAGCGTGACCTTGATGGTCTGCTCGTCACCGGTGGTCAGCTTCGCCGATTCCACCTTGTTGTCGTTGATCGCCGCCACGACCTGGCCGGTGTCCACCGTCTTGTAGCCGCCGGACGAGCCGACGACCTGCATCAACACGACCACGGCAAGGACGGCCAGCACGATCCACATGACCGGCCCACGGAAGTATCGCTTCACGTCCATCCATACGGAGCGGTGTCGCCCCGTCCCTCCTGCCATAGTGAGTTTGATAAGACAGTTCTTCTGACGGTACCCCAGCATGACTACCCGAAGCCGCACGGAGCGGCTCGGACGGCTGGCAAAACCCGTCTCTGCATGCTCCAACGGCGCGAAACCCGCTGGGGTTCCCGATCGTCTTACGTAAGTGGACCCTCCGGCGTATCAGCCGGGGTTCAACCGCCGTAGACGTGGGGCGCGAGCGTACCGACGAACGGGAGATTGCGGTACTTCTCGGCGTAGTCGAGGCCGTAGCCGACGACGAACTCGTTGGGGATGTCGAACCCGACCCACTCGACGTCGATGGCGACCTTGGCCGCGTCCGGCTTGCGCAGCAGGGTGCAGATCTTCAGGGTCTCGGGCTCGCGGGAGCCGAGGTTGTTGATCAGCCAGGACAGGGTCAGTCCGGAGTCGATGATGTCCTCGACGATCAGGACGTGCTTGCCCTTGATGTCGGTGTCGAGGTCCTTGAGGATCCGCACCACACCGGAGGACTGGGTACCCGCGCCGTAGGAGGACACGGCCATCCAGTCCATGGTGACGGGGGTGGACAGCGCCCGGGCGAGGTCTGCCATGACCATCACGGCGCCCTTGAGGACGCCGACGATGAGCAGGTCCTTGCCCGCGTACTCCGCGTCGATCTTCGCGGCCAGCTCGACCAGCTTGGCGTCGATCTCTTCCTTGGTGATGAGTACCCGCTGAAGGTCGGCACCCATGTCTTTCGCGTCCACCCGCATCACTTTCGGTCGTCCCACCGGCGGAGCCCGGACCCCGGAGGGTGCGGAATCAGCCTTGCCGGATCACCAGTCTGCCACCCTGACGCTGGGCGACGACTTTGCCGGGGAGATTGATGACTCCCTGACCGCGCCAGCCGGTGATCAGCCGGTCGACTTCCTCGATGTGCCGGGCGAAGAGCGAACCGGCCGGTGCGCCCGCCTCGATGGCCGCCCGGCGCAGGATCCGGCGGCGGACGGCGGGGGGCAGGGCGTAGAGCTTGGCGCACTCCAGCTGACCCGCGGCGTCCCGTACGGAGGCCTCGGCCTGGCTGGCCCAGGTGTCGAGGGCGTCGGCGTCGTCGCGGGAGAGCTGGGCGGTGCGGGCGAGGGCCTCGACGACGCCCTTGCCCAGAGCTTTCTCCAGGGCGGGCAGTCCCTCGTGGCGGAGCCGGGAGCGGGTGTAGGCCGGGTCCGCGTTGTGCGGGTCGTCCCAGACCGGCAGGGACTGGACCATGCAGGCCTTGCGGGCGGTCTGCCGGTCCAGCTGGAGGAACGGGCGACGGTAACGGCCGCCGGCCCCCGAGACCGCGGCCATTCCGGACAGGGAGCGGATGCCCGAGCCGCGGGCGAGGCCGAGCAGGACGGTTTCGGCCTGGTCGTCCCTGGTGTGGCCGAGCAGGACCGCGGTGGCGCCGTGCCGCTCGGCGGCGGCGTCCAGGGCGGCGTAGCGGGCGTCCCGGGCGGCGGCCTCGGGGCCGCCGTCGCGGCCGACGGTCACGGTGATCGACTCGACCGGGTCCAGGCCGAGTTCACGCAGCCTCAGGACGACTTCTTCGGCCCGCAGGTCGGAGCCGGGCTGCAGGCCGTGGTCGACGGTGATGCCGCCCGCGCGGACGCCGAGTTTGGGGGCCTCGAAGGCGAGGGCGGAGGCGAGCGCCATCGAGTCGGCGCCGCCGGAGCATGCCACGAGGACGAGCGGGGAGGGGGGCCGCTCGTTCGGTGACTGTTCCGGGATGTCTCCGACGGGGCGCGTGAGGCGCGCGACGATGCGCCCACCGGCGCGTTCACCGGTGGTACGGCTGTAGGAACTGTTGTCGGTGAGGATGTCGTGGAGGACGCGGCGGACCGCCAGGCGTATCGCCGCGACCGCAGGATGGGGACCCATGTCCGGTTCCCTTCATGAAGTTTTCGGGGGGTGAACCCGAGATCGGTCACTCAGAGTGTGTAGATGGTGACAGAAACGGGCCGTTCCCCGAGCATCGCACGCCTACCCATCGCTCACGGTCCCTCGGACGGGTGATTGGAGGGGCGTTCGCCTGCCGTCCGTGGGATCCGATTCACCACACCCGCGTCGGTTCACGACTCGGCTTTGCGATGCACCCGTGCGACCCAGTCCGCCGGTTTGGCGATCTCGGCCTTCGTCGGCAGGGTGTTGGGGGAGGTCCACACCCGGTTGAAGCCGTCCATGCCGACCTGTTCGACGACGGCCCGCACGAACCGCTCGCCGTCCCGGTACTGCCGGAGCTTGGCGTCCAGGCCGAGCAGCTTGCGCAGGGTCATGTCCAGCCGGGAGGCGCCCTTGGCACGCCGCTGCTGGAACTTCTCGCGGATCTCGGCGACGCTCGGTACGACCGACGGTCCGACCCCGTCCATGACGAAGTCGGCGTGGCCCTCCAGGAGGGACATGACGGCGGTGAGCCGGCCGAGGATCTCGCGCTGGGCCGGGGTCTGCACCAGCTCGACGAACGACCGTCCGCCGTCGTCCTCCTCGGCTTCCGGGCGGCTCCCGGCGAGCGACTGGGCGGCGTCCCGGACCCGTTCGAGGACGGTCATCGGGTCGACGTCGGTCTCCGACAGGAACCCCTGGATCTCGCCCTCCAGATGGGCGCGCAGCCAGGGCACCGCCGAGAACTGGGTGCGGTGCGTCTCCTCGTGCAGGCACACCCACAGGCGGAAGTCGTGGGGCTGTACGTCGAGTTCGCGCTCCACGTGGACGATGTTCGGGGCGACCAGCAGCAGCCGTCCGCCGCCGTGCTCGTCCGCGGGGAGGTCACGGGAGGCGGGGGCGAAGGTCTCGTACTGCCCGAGCACCCGGGACGACAGGAACGACAGCAGCATGCCGAGTTCCACGCCGGTGACCTTGCCGCCGACCGCGCCGAGGACCGCGCCGCCCGGACTGCCGGCCCGCCGCTCCTGCATCTTGTCCAGCAGCGGCTTGAGGAGTTCACGGAAGCCCGCGACGTTGGCCTTCACCCAGCCCGGGCGGTCCACCACCAGGACGGGGGTGTCGTGGATGTCGTCGTTCCCCATACGGGTGAAGCCCCGGACGTGTTCCTCCGAGGCCTTCGCGTGCCGCCGCAGTTCCGCGACGATGGCCCGGGCCTCGTCGCGGCTCACCTCGGGGCCCGGCCGCACGAGCCGGGTCGCGGTCGCCACCGCGAGATTCCAGTCGACCATCCCAGAAGAAGCAGCGCCACCGATGCTCGTCATGCGTCAACCGTACGTTAGCGCTCCCACTTGGGGCAGGCCGTGGAGGTTGGTGAAGGTGCGGCCGATTTGTGCGGTGGGCGGGGTTGGTGGTGCTTGCGCCGGCCGATGCGGGCGTGCGTCCGCGCGGGCCGGGCGCCGCGGTTCACAGGCCTGCCAGCGCCGTCGCCGTCCGGTCCAGCGCCTCCTGGGCCTCCAGCGGACTCGTGGTGTCCGCCGCGAGAAAGGCGAACGCCAGCAGGCGTCCGTCCTTGTCGACGACCGTGCCCGCCAGGGTGTTGACCCCGGTCAGGGTGCCGGTCTTCGCGCGTACGACGCCTGCCGCGCCGTCCGTGTAACGCGTGCTCAGGGTGCCCGTGAAGCCGGCCACGGGCAGGCCGGTGAGGACCGGGCGCAGGCCCGGCCGGTCCGCGTCGGCGGCCTTGACGAGCAGGGCGGTGAGCAGGTTCGCCGTCAGCCGGTCGTCACGGTTCAGGCCGCTGCCGTCGTGGAAGGATGCGCCGGTCATCGGCAGGCCCAGCCGGGCCAGTTGGGCGTGGATGGCGGCCGCTCCCCCGGCGAAGCCGGCCGGCCGGCCACTCGCCAGTGCCGTCTGGCGGGCCAGTGCCTCGGCGATGTCGTTGTCGCTGTTGGTCAGCATGCGCTCGACGATCGCGGACAGCGGGGGCGAGGAGACGGTGGCGAGGGTGTCGGCCCGGCTGCTCGCCTTGGAGGTGCCGGGCGACGAGGTCCTGATGCCGGCGTCGGTCAGGAAGCCGGCGAACTTCCGTGCCGCGTCGGCCGCCGGGTCGCTCACCCGGACCGCCGGGCCGTTGGCGGAGTCGTCGGTGCGGGCCTCGTCGGCCATGAGGGGACTCACGCGCGCGAGGTTGTCGTTGACCCCGATGGGGTGCAGGTCGGGGCCGCTGTAGAGCGTGGTGTCGTACGAGAGCGTGATCTGTTTGATGCCCCGCGCGGTCAGCGATCTCGCCGTCTCGGTGGCGAGGGTGCGCAGATCGGCCCAGCCGCCCGTGTCCTTGCGGGCGGTCAGGGTGGGGTCGCCGCCGCCGACCAGGACGACCTCCCTGGTGCCGGGCTCGAGGGCCACGCGCGTGGTGATGCGGTGGTCGGAGCCGAGGGCGGAGAGGGCGGCGACGGCGGTGGCGATCTTGGTGGTGGAGGCGGGGGTGAGGGCCGTGTCGGCGCCGGCGCCGTAGAGGCGCCTGCCGGTGGCCACGTCGACGACCACGGCGGTACGGGTGCCGCCGAGCGCCGAGGCGTCCAGAAGGGGCCCCAGGAGGTCCGTGACGGCCGTTCCGGAGATTCCGGCGGGTTCTCCGCTCGGCGCCGACTTCACGGTGTTCATGGCGGCGCCCAGGCCCGTCAGGACGGATCCGGCGCTGGGCGCGGGACTCGGCTCTCCCGCGGCGGTGCCGGAACCGTGATCTGCGCCACCCGTCCGTTCCGGGGCGGCCGCCCGGTCCCGCTCGGCCGTACGCTGACCGTTGGCGTCCCAGGGGCCCGCCGCGGTCACCACACCGGCGGCCAGCGCGAGCCCCGCCGTGGCGGCGCCCGCCGTGTACTGCCAGGTCCTGAGGGTCCGGGGACGAGGGGGGCGGACCAGGGTGGCCGGCCGGGGTCCCCACGCACGCGTGATGCGTGTCAGCTGCGGTCCGACTGCTCGCGCCAACCGCTTGACCTGCGGTTTCGTGGCGGTCACCGCGCGTGCCAGACCCGGTCGCACGGCACCCGCGATCTTCCGCACACGCGGTTTCGCGGACTGCCAAGGCCTCAGCTCTGGCACGACCACCAGCCCCTTTCGCGATCACACACCTGCGTGAGGGACACTTAACCACCAGAACTATGTGTTGATCATGGAGGAGCCACCGGTGGAGTTCGACGTCACGATCGAGATCCCGAAGGGTTCGCGGAACAAGTACGAGGTGGACCACGAGACCGGTCGGATCCGCCTGGACCGTCGTCTCTTCACCTCGACCGCCTACCCGACCGACTACGGATTCGTCGAGAACACCCTCGGCGAGGACGGCGACCCGCTGGACGCGCTGGTCATTCTTGACGAGCCGACGTTCCCGGGCTGCCTCATCAAGTGCCGCGCGATCGGCATGTTCCGGATGACGGACGAGGCGGGCGGCGACGACAAGCTGCTGTGCGTCCCGGCCACCGACCCGCGCGTGGAGCACCTGCGCGACATCCACCACGTGTCGGAGTTCGACCGCCTGGAGATCCAGCACTTCTTCGAGGTCTACAAGGACCTGGAGCCCGGAAAGTCCGTCGAGGGCGCCAACTGGGTGGGCCGCACCGACGCCGAGTTGGAGATCGAGCGGTCGTACAAGCGCTTCAAGGAGACGGGCGGCCACTGAGCCAGTCCGCGCACGGGAAACGGGCCGCACGCACGCGTGAGGCCCGTTTTTCGTGTCCGCCGGGTGTTCGCGGATGTCCACCGGCCCGCGCGGGCCGGTTTTTGGTGGCTGCTGTGTGGTCATGCGCATACTGAGGCGTACGTGAAATTGTCGTTCAGGGAGCGTTACGACGGTGACGGAGGAGGAGGACCGCAAGCCCCGGTCGGACGAGGCGCGGTACGACCCGGAGATCACGTCCGAGTTCGCCGTTCCGGCGGGCATCGCGGCTCCCGAGGCGGGCGTCGAGCCCGAGACCACGTCCGAGTTCGTGGTGCCGAAGGGGCTGGCGACGCCGCAGCCGGCGTCCGGCGAGCCGGAGGGCTCGGCGTTCACCATGCCGAGCACCTACAACGCCTACGACGCCCCGGCCGCCTTCACGCCCCCCTCCGGATTCCCCACGGTCAGTCTCGTCAAGGACGCGCCCTGGCAGGACCGGATGCGCACGATGCTGCGTATGCCGGTGACCGAGCGGCCGGCGCCGGAGCCGGTGCAGAAGACCGAGGAGGGCGGCCCTGCCGTTCCGCGCGTGCTCGACCTGACGCTGCGTATCGGGGAGTTGCTGCTGGCCGGCGGCGAGGGCGCGGAGGACGTGGAGGCCGCGATGTTCGCGGTCTGCCGGTCGTACGGACTCGACCGCTGCGAGCCGAACGTCACCTTCACGCTGCTGGCGATCTCCTACCAGCCCTCGCTGGTCGACGACCCGGTGACGGCGTCCCGGACGGTGCGGCGGCGCGGGACCGACTACACACGGCTGGCCGCCGTCTTCCGGCTCGTGGACGACCTCACCGACCCCGAGACCCATGTCTCCCTGGAGGAGGCCTACCGGCGGCTCGCGGAGATCCGCCGCAACCGGCACCCGTACCCCGGCTGGGCGCTGACCGGCGCGAGCGGGCTGCTCGCCGGGGCCGCCTCGGTGCTCGTCGGCGGTGACTTCCTGGTGTTCGTGGCGGCCGCGATCGGCGCGATGCTCGGCGACCGGCTGGCGTGGCTGTGCGCGGGGCGGGGGCTGCCGGAGTTCTACCAGTTCATGATCGCCGCAATGCCGCCGGCGGCGATCGGGGTGGCGTTCGCGCTCGCCCACGTGGATGTCGCGGCGTCCGCCGTCGTCACCGGTGGACTCTTCGCGCTGCTGCCCGGGCGGGCGCTGGTCGCGGGCGTCCAGGACGGGCTCACCGGCTTCTACATCACCGCCTCCGCGCGGCTGCTGGAGGTCATGTACTTCTTCGTCGGCATCGTCATCGGGGTGCTGACGGTCCTGTACTTCGGCGTGAAGCTGGGCGGCCGGCTCAACCCCGACGCGGCGCTGATCGGCTCCGAACGGCCGCTGCTGCAGATCGCCGCGTCGATGGTGCTGTCGCTGACCTTCGCCGTACTGCTCCAGCAGGAACGATCCACCGTGTTGGCCGTGACCCTCAACGGCGGTGTGGCGTGGTGCGTCTACGGCGCGATGCACTACGCCGGCGGGATCTCGCCGGTCGCCTCCACGGCCGCGGCGGCCGGGCTGGTGGGACTGTTCGGGCAGTTGCTGTCGCGGTACCGGTTCGCCTCCGCGCTGCCGTACACGACCGCGGCGATCGGGCCCCTGCTGCCGGGCTCGGCGACCTACTTCGGGCTGCTGTCGATGGCGCAGAACGAGGTCGACAAGGGGCTGGTGTCACTGGCCAAGGCGGCGTCGCTCGCCATGGCCATCGCCATCGGGGTCAACCTGGGGTCGGAGATCTCGCGGTTGGGGCTGCGGGTGGGCTCCGCCAGGAAGCGCAGGGCGGCGAAGCGGACGCGGGGGTTCTGAGCGCGTTCAGTGGGGGCCGATGAGGTGCGTCGGCGGGTGCGGGCGCATCGTGGCTTGTCGCGCCCTGCGGCGGAGCCGCACCACGGATACCGCCCCGCGCCCCTCGATGCCAGGGCGTTGCCGCTCACGGCGCTCGGTAGTGGTCCTCGCTGTACGGATGCTGCTGCTGGCCGTAGCCGTTCTGGTCGTAACCGTTCTGGTCGTAGTACGGCTGCTGCTGGCCGTACTGCTGCTGGCCGTACTGCGGCTGAGGCTGCTGGCCGTACTGCGGCTGGGGCTGCTGCTGGCCGTACTGCGGCTGAGGCTGCTGCTGGCCGTACTGCGGCTGAGGCTGCTGCTGGCCGTACTGCTGCTGCTGGGGCTGAGGCTGGCCGTACTGCTGCTGGGGCTGAGGCTGGCCGTACTGCTGCTGCGGAGGCTGCTGCGGGGTGTACGTCGGCTCGATCCTGCGGAGCTGGGCAGTCGCGTCGTCCATCATCGGCGGGGCGGGGTGCTGCTGGAGCGGCTGCTCCGCCGGCGTCGCCTTCTTGCTCTTCGAGCGGGCCCGCAGGAACTCGATGGCGATCGGGACCACCGAGACCAGGACGATCAGGATCAGGATCGCCTCGATGTTGTTCTTGACGACGTCGATCTTGCCGAGCCAGGAGCCGAGCAGGGTGACACCGGCGCCCCAGAGGACACCGCCGATGACGTTGAACACCAGGAACGAGCGGTAGGCCATGCCGCTGACGCCGGCGATGATCGGCGTGAACGTGCGGATCACCGGCACGAAGCGGGCCAGGATCAGGGACTTCGGGCCGTGCTTCTCGAAGAACTCGTGCGCCTTGGCGACGTTCTCCTGCTTGAAGAGGCGGGAGTTCGGGCGGTTGAAGAGCGACGGGCCGACCTTCTTGCCGAACATGTAGCCCGCCTGGTCGCCGAGGATCGCGGCGACGCAGATCAGGGCGATGGCGCCCCACAGGGGGAAGTCCAGCTGGTTCGAGGTGATCAGCAGGCCACAGGTGAACAGGAGGGAGTCACCCGGCAGGAAGAAGCCGATCAGAAGGCCGGACTCGGCGAAGACCACCAGGAGCAGGCCCCAGATGCCGAACGAGTCGAGAAGGTTGTTCGGATCCAGCCAGCTCGGGCCGAGGGCGAGCGTCATCACGGTTCCGGGCTCCTGTGGGGTGAAGGCACAGCGGGTTCCTTGTGCGGCCGCACAAAACTATCAACGCAATGTGTCCACCCCAGGTTCCACCGGTGGAACCTGGATGCACTGTGCCTGCCCTGGGGAATGGCTGTGGACATGGGTATCGAAGAATACGGCGGCGGTCAGGGACCCCGTCCCGATGTGCTGGTGGTCACCACGAACGACGTTCCCGGGTACCGGGTACGGGAGGTCATCGGCGAGGTCTTCGGACTGACCGTGCGCTCCCGGCACCTGGGCAGTCAGATCGGCGCGGGTCTGAAGTCGATGATCGGCGGTGAGCTGAAGGGGCTGACGAAAACGCTCGTCCAGACCCGCACCCAGGCCATGGAGCGGCTGGTGGAACAGGCACGCGCGCGTGGCGCCAACGCCGTGCTGGCCTTCCGGTTCGACGTGACCGAGGCGGCGGACGCGGGCACCGAGGTGTGCGCGTACGGCACGGCCGTCATCATCGACAAGCTCGACCAGTCCGACAAGGCCTGACTCGACGAGGGCCGGCCCGACAAGGCCTGACTCACCGAGGCCTGACTCACCGAGGCCAGGCCGGACGCCGGGTCACGTCGTGTGCCGCGCCGCGTTCGCCTCGATCGCCGCCTTCAGGTGTTCGGCCAGGCCCGGGGCCATCGAGTCGTAGAACGCCTTGAAGCGCTCGTCGGACACGTACATCCCGGCGAGGCAGCGGTGCATCTCGTACGGGCAGTCGTAGAACCAGGCCGAGATGTGCCGCCGGTGTTCCTCGGCCATGTCCATGGCCCGGGCGCCGGTCGGCGGCTCGGCCTCGTTCACCAGGGCGGCGTAACGCTCGCCCCAGTCGTCGACCTCGGCCTTCATGCGCTGCCAGTCGGCCTTGGTGTAGCGGGCGGCCCGGCGCTGCGACTCGGCGTAGGCGTCGGTGCCGCCCCAGCGCTGCTCGGCCTCCTCGGCGTACTGCTCGGGGTCCTTGTCGCCGAAGACCTCGAAGCGTTCCTCGGGCGTGAGGTTGATGCCCATCCTGCGTGCCTCCATGGCGTGCTCCACGGCCGCGGCCATCTTCCGCAGCTTCTCGATCCGGGCGGTCAGCAGTTCGTGCTGGCGGCGCAGCTGCGCGCGCGGGTCCGCGTCCGGGTCGTCGAGCAGCGCCGCGACCTCGTCGAGCGGGAAGCCGAGCTCCCGGTAGAACAGGATCCGCTGCAGCCGGTCGAGGTCGGCGTCGCCGTACCGCCGGTGCCCGGCGGGGCTGCGCTCGCCCGGGACCAGCAGACCGATCTCGTCGTAGTGGTGCAGGGTGCGCACGGTGACGCCGGCGAATCGGGCGACCTGTCCTACGGAGTAGCTCACTTCCGCTCCTTTCCGGGCTCCACCTTGGGTCCTCACGTCACGTGAGGTGCAAGTCCGCTGGGTTCGGGGCCTCCCGGCGTCCGTTCCCTCCAGGATGTTGTGTCGGTTTTGCCCGCTTATGGTGAGGCCGTGGCCCAGGACACCGCGCGGCAGGCGCTCCCCACCCCGCCCTCCGCCCCCGCGCGTGCCCTGCTGCCCCTGATCGTGCCCGCCCTGGTCGTCGGGGTCGGCAGCAGCCTGCTGTACCTGCTGGTGAGCTCACTGGCGGAGCGGTTGCAGCACGTGCTCTGGAACAACCTGCCGGACGCGCTCGGCATCGGGCGCTACTCGGTGCTGTGGATGCTGGTGATGCTGACCGCGACCGGCGTGGCCGTCGGGCTGGTGGTGTGGAAGGTGCCCGGGCACGCGGGCCCCGATCCGGCCACCCTGGGCCTGGAGGCGGTGGCGCTGCCGCCCGTCGTCCTGCCGGGGCTGCTGCTGGCGACCGTGCTGATGCTCGCCGGCGGCCCGAGTCTCGGTCCCGAGAACCCGATCATCGCCGTGAACGTGGGGCTGGCGCTGTGGCTGGGGCGCCTCGCGATGCCCCGGCTGCCGGGCTCGCTGTGGCCCGCACTGGCCGACGCGGCGACCCTCGGCGCGCTGTTCGGTACGCCGGTGGCGGCGGCCCTGGTGATCTCCGAGGCGCTGGCCGGGAAGCCGCTGAAGGGGGCGCTGTGGGACAACCTCTTCGGGCCGCTGATGGCGGCGGGCGCGGGTGCGATGACGACCGCCCTGGTGGCCCGTCCGGCCCTGGACCTCGGGCTGCCCGCGGTCGGCAGGCTGCGCTGGGCCGATCTGCTGACGGCTCTGGTGATCGCCCCCGTGGCCGCGCTGCTCGGCATGCTCGCCGTCTACGCCCTTCCGTACGTCCACGGGGCCTTCCGGCGCCTCGGGCACCCGATGGTGGCCCTGCCGGCCGGTGGTGTGGTCCTCGGCCTGCTGGGCGCACTGGGCGGCCATCTGACGCTCTTCAAGGGGCTGGACGAGGTCGCGGAGCTGGCGAAGAACCCGGCGGGCTGGTCGGCGGGACAGTACGCGGTGATGACGGTCGTCAAGCTGGCCGCGCTGCTGGTGGCCGGCGCCTGCGGTTTCCGCGGTGGCCGGATCTTCCCGTCGGTTTTCATCGGCGCGGCCCTCGGGCTGTGCGCCCACGCCCTGGTGCCCGCCGTGCAGCCCTCGGTGGGCGTGGCGGCAGGCGTGCTGGGCATGCTGTTGGCGATCACCAGACAGGGCTGGGTGAGCCTGTTCACGGCCGCCGTACTCGTGGCCTCGACGACGATCCTCGCCCTGCTGTGCATCGCGTCGCTGCCCGCCTGGCTACTGGTGACCGGACGGCCGAAGATGCAACTGCGGGCGGACGGCACGGCCCTGCGCTGAACCTTGTGAAACTGCCCTAGGAGGCACCTGTCATGCCGCTCCACAAAGGATCCGGGAAGCACCGCGAGCGCTCCATGTCCGTCAACCCGTTCTTCGGTGAGGCGAACCCGGTCGCCGGCATGGACGAGGCCCCGCCCACGCACCGGCTGCCGGACGGCCCGCTGCCGCCCTCGACCGCCTACCAGCTGGTTCACGACGAGCTGATGCTGGACGGCAACGCCCGGCTGAATCTGGCCACGTTCGTCACCACCTGGATGGAACCGCAGGCCGGTGTCCTGATGGCGGAGTGCGACGACAAGAACATGATCGACAAGGACGAGTACCCGCGCACCGCCGAGCTGGAGCAGCGCTGTGTGGCCATGCTCGCCGACCTGTGGAACGCGCCGGATCCGGCCGGCACCGTCGGATGTTCGACGACGGGCTCCAGCGAGGCCTGCATGCTGGCCGGGATGGCGATGAAGCGCCGCTGGGCGCAGCGCAACGCCGACCGTTATCCGGGCGCCGCCCGGCCGAACCTGATCATGGGCATCAACGTCCAGGTCTGCTGGGAGAAGTTCTGCAACTTCTGGGAGGTGGAGCCCCGGTTCGTGCCCATGGACGGCGACCGCTACCACCTGGACCCGCAGGCCGCCGCCGATCTGTGCGACGAGAACACCATCGGGGTGGTCGGCATCCTCGGCTCCACCTTCGACGGGTCGTACGAGCCGATCGCCGACCTCTGTGCCGCCCTTGACGCCCTCCAGGAGCGCACCGGCCTCGACATCCCGGTCCATGTCGACGGCGCGTCCGGCGCGATGATCGCGCCCTTCCTCGACGAGGACCTGGTGTGGGACTTCCGTCTCCCGCGGGTGGCGTCGATCAACACCTCCGGGCACAAGTACGGCCTGGTCTATCCGGGCGTCGGCTGGGCGCTGTGGCGCGACAAGCAGG
Organism: Streptomyces sp. NPDC054813; assembly: GCF_053611365.1. Lineage (NCBI taxonomy): Bacteria > Bacillati > Actinomycetota > Actinomycetes > Kitasatosporales > Streptomycetaceae > Streptomyces > Streptomyces sp. NPDC054813. The sequence continues at coordinate 75,210 of NZ_JBSHAF010000030.1, forward strand.
CGCTGCCCGAGGAACTGGTCTTCCGGGTCAACTACCTGGGCGGTGACATGCCCACCTTCGCCCTCAACTTCTCCCGCCCCGGCGCCCAGGTGGTCGCGCAGTACTACACGTTCCTGCGCCTCGGCCGGGACGGCTACCGCGCGGTGCAGCAGGCCTCCCGGGACGTGGCCACCGGGCTCGCCCAGCGCATCGAGGCGCTCGGCGACTTCCGGCTCCTCACCCGCGGCGACGAGCTGCCCGTGTTCGCCTTCACCACCGCCGACCACGTGACGTCGTACGACGTCTTCGACGTCTCCCGGCGGCTGCGCGAGAGCGGCTGGCTGGTGCCGGCGTACACCTTCCCGGCGAACCGGGAGGACCTGTCCGTGCTGCGGGTGGTGTGCCGCAACGGCTTCTCCAAGGACCTGGCCGAGCTGTTCCTGGAGGACCTGACCCGGCTGCTGCCCGAACTGCGCCGGCAGTTGCATCCGTTGATCAGGGACAAGGGCGCGGCCACCAGCTTCCACCACTAGGAGCGGCCAGGAGCCGCTATGAGGCCTGCTCCAGGGCCACGAGTTCGAAGGCCGTCTTCCCGTCCAGGGACTCGCGGACGATGTCGGCGTGGCCCGCGTGCCGGGCGAGTTCGCGGATCAGGTGGAGGCAGAGCCAGCGCATGGAGACCCGGCCCTCCGGCGGGAACCAGGGGTCCGGCGGGAGCGGGAAGGTGTCGTCGAGGCTGGGGACGGAGCGGACGAACTTCTCCGTCTCGGCGGCGACCTGCTCCCAGTAGGCGAGCTGCGAGGCCACCGTCTCGTCGCCGACCAGCTGGAAGGTCTCGTGCCAGTTCGACTGGTCGCGCCGGATCGCGGGCGGCTCCTGCTTGGCGCGGGCGATCCAGCTCTGCTCGACCTCGGCGACGTGCTTGAGCAGGCCCGCCAGGGTCAGCTCGCTCGCGCTCGGCCTGCTCGCCGCCTGCTCGTCGGTCAGACCGAGCAGTGCCCGGCGGATACCGCCGCGCTGCTCCTCGATGAAGGAGAGCAGTGCTCCGCGCTCGTCGCCCTGTGTTTCGGCGGAAACGTGAGTGACCATGACGGTCGCCTTTCCTCGGGTCGTGTTGCCCTGACAACGACGAAGCTACGGGCCCTTTAGGACAGCTCTCGTCCTAAAGGGCCCGCCGCGGTCAGGCGGATCTCAGAACGGGAAGCCGCTCCGGCCGTGCTGGACCGAGATCCACTTGAGGGTGGTGAAGGAGTCCACCGTGGTCTCGCCGTTCAGGCGGCCGAGGCCGGAGTGCTTCTCGCCGCCGAAGGGGACGACCGGCTCGTCGTGGACCGTGCCGTCGTTGACGTGGAACATGCCGGTGTCGATCTGCTTGGCGAAGGAGACGCCCCGCTCGATGTCACCGGTGTGGACGGCGCCGCTGAGTCCGTACGGGGTGTCGTTGACGATGCGTACGGCCTCCTCCTCGCCGTCGAAGGGGATGAGGAAGGCGACCGGGCCGAAGACCTCCTGGCGGAGCAGTTCGGACTCGGCCGGGACGTCGGTGAGGACCGAGGGCTCGACCAGGTTGTCGGTGGTCGTGCCGTGCACCAGGGCCGTGGCGCCCTCGGCGATGGCCTGCTCGACCGTGGCCGAGATCGACTCCGCCTGCTGGGAGTTGATCAGCGGGCCGATGACGGTCCGGGGGTCCTGCGGGTCACCGGCCCTGAGGGTCTTCACCTTGGCGACGAACTTCTCGGTGAACTCGTCGGCGATCGACCGGTCCACGAGCACGCGGTTGGCGGCCATGCAGACCTGGCCCTGGTGGACGTAGCGGCTGAAGACCGCCGCGTCGACCGCGTAGTCGATGTCGGCGTCGTCGAGGACCACGACCGCGCTGTTGCCGCCCAGTTCGAGCACCGAGCGCTTGAAGAGCGAGGCGCAGACGGTGGCCACGTGCCGGCCGACCTTGTCGGAGCCGGTGAAGGAGATGACCTTCGGGATGGGGTGCTCGATGAAGGCGTCGCCGATCTCCGCGATGTCGGTGACGACGACGTTGAGCAGGCCGCCCGGCAGGCCCGCGTCCTCGAAGAGCTTCGCCACCAGGGTGCCGCCGACGATCGGGGTGTTCTGGTGCGGCTTGAGGACCACGGCGTTGCCGAGCGCGAGCGCCGGCGCGACCGACTTGATCGACAGCAGGAAGGGGAAGTTGAAGGGGCTGATCACGCCCACGACACCGACCGGCACGCGGTAGACGCGGTTCTCCTTGCCGTCCACCGGGGAGGGCAGGATCCTGCCCTCGGGGCGCAGCGACCACTGGATCGACTCGCGCAGGAACTCCTTGGCGAGATGCAGTTCGAAGCCGGCCTTCAGGTGCGTGCCGCCGAGTTCGGCGATGATCGCCTCGGTGATCTCGGCCTCGCGCTCCTCGATGAGGCGCAGGGCCTTCTCGAAGACGGCTCGCCGGGCGTAGGGATTGGTGGCGGCCCACTGCTTCTGGGCGCGCGCGGCGGCCTGGTAGGCCTGATCTATCTCCTCGACCGCGGCTATGGTGATCGAAGCCAGCTTCTCGCCGTCGTACGGGTTGAAGTCGATGATGTCCCAGGAACCGGTCCCCGGGCGCCACTCACCGTCGATGTACTGCTGGGCCAGGTCGGTGAAGTAGGACGACATGTGATCCCTCGATCCCCTGCTGCGTCGGCAGTCGATGCAGACACCCGATCCACATCCACATCACGGTCTGATCACGCGTCATGGTACTGGCGGTACAAGGGAGTTGGGGCATCAGTTCGATGATCTAGGGAAATCCCCAGGTGCATCGATATATCTAGGACAGCTGCAACAGCCCGCGCAGCAGGTCCCGGCTCTCGTCCGGTCCGGGGCTGTCCTGCTGGAGCTCCTTCAGCGCCTGCTCGTACTGGGCGACGTCCTCACGCTTGTCGAGGTAGAGGGCGCTGGTGAGCTGCTCCAGGTAGACCACGTCGGACAGGTCGGACTCCGGGAAGCTCAGGATCGTGAAGGAGCCGCCCTCGCCGGAGTGGCCGCCGAAGCTGAACGGCATGATCTGGAGCCGAACGTTGGGCCGCGCGGAGATCTCGACGAGATGCTGGAGCTGACCGCGCATCACCTCGCGGCTGCCGTAGGGCCGACGCAGGGCCGCCTCGTCGAGGACGATGTGGAAGTCGGGGGCGTTTTCGGCCACCAGGTACTTCTGCCGCTCCATGCGCAGGGTGACCCGGCGCTCGACATCCTCCTCGCTGGCCCCCTTCATGCCGCGCCGCACCACGGCGCGCGCGTACTCCTCGGTCTGCAGGAGGCCGTGCACGAACTGCACCTCGTACGCGCGGATCAGATGTGCCGCGCCCTCCAGGCCGACATAGGTGGGGAACCAGCTCGGCAGGACGTCCGAGTAACTGTGCCACCACCCCGCCACGTTGGCCTCCCGGGCGAGGGAGACGAGCTGTTCACGCTCGACCTCGTCGGTGATGCCGTACAACGTGAGCAGGTCTTCCACGTCCCTCGTCTTGAAGCTGACCCGGCCGAGCTCCATACGGCTGATCTTGGATTCGGAGGCACGGATCGAGTACCCCGCGGCCTCGCGGGTGATGCCCCGGGCCTCACGCAGCCGCCTGAGTTGCGAGCCGAGCAGCATTCGCCGCACCACCGATCCGGGCTCTCCCGCGCTCACGTTCGCCAGCCTCCCCAACCGTCTTCAGGGCCCGCAGTCTGCCACTAAAACACTTCGAGCAGTACTCGTCCGGTTACGGAAACGGAAAGCGGCCAAAGTTTAAGCACAGGAAGTTGCAAGCAGATAGTGAGCCAACGGCTGCAAGTTGGCGGAAAAAATGGCCAACAAGCGGTACGGGAGGGTCCAATTCGGTCGCGTGCACGTGCATCTGCCCTTGCATCTGCTGTGCGCATCCGAAACCATGGTCCCGCGCCACCGCTGCATCGCAACGACCGCGAATTCCCGGGAGTGCCTCGCATGGGGACGAATGGATCGACCATGCTCAAGCCATTACGGCAGGGCCTTCCGCCGCTTGATCCCGCGGCCGTGTCCAACGCCGCCTCCTGCGCCCTGCCGGCCCGCTACGAAGCGGTGCGCGAGGCCCGGCTGTTCACCCGGAGAACGCTCGACCAGTGGGACGTCGGGGAGCGATTCGACGACATCTGTCTCGTCGTCTCGGAGCTCGTCACCAACGCCCTGCGGCACGCGGTGCCCGGTGAGTCCGAGCACTCCGCCGCACCGCAGGCCCCGGCCGTACGGCTGCACCTGATGCGGTGGACCGAGCGGCTGGTGTGCGCGGTGCGCGACCCCAGCCACGACACCCCCGCACCCAGGGACTCCGACGACTTCTCGGCGGAGTCGGGCCGCGGGCTGTTCCTGGTCGACTCCTTCAGCGACAGCTGGGGCTGGCACCCGCTGGCGGGCACCCTCAGCGGCAAGGTGGTATGGGCGCTGTTCCGGCTCCAGTCCGCCGAATAGGAAACCTGGCGTCTTCGGACGCCGGGTTTCTACGCGCGTTACCGTGCATCCTGCTGCGAATGCGCCGGGTTCCTCCTGAATACGCCCGGCCTCAGCTCACTATCAGGTGATCGAACTCCCCGTCCTTGACACCGAGGAGCATCGCCTCGATCTCCGCGCGCGTGTAGACGAGCGCCGGCCCGTCCGGGAAGCGCGAGTTGCGGACGGCCACGTCGCCGCCCGGCAACCGCGCGAACTCGACGCAGGAACCCTGCGAGTTGCTGTGCCTGCTCTTCTGCCAGGCCACTCCGTCCAGCTGCGTCGCAGCCATGCCGTTGTACACGTCAAACCCCCCGTACACGCCGTCAACGTCGAGGTCCACAGGTCGCTCCCCGGTGGTGCACTAACTGGCTGATGTGGCCATTGATGCAGTGGTCAACTGACCCGGATCATAACCCTGTTCACGTGCAGCTGCATGAGCAGATGCACGTGCACGGGGGGTGTTCCTGCGGATACAGCTTTGACGACCGCTTTCCTCAGCTGTTCCAGCGTCTGCCCCGGAGCTGCCCAGACATGCGACCGCCGGCCCCCGTCCGTGATCGTGCACGCCATCATCCGCGCCGGGTCGTCGAGATCGAACCACTCATGTACTAGGAAGAGACGCGTACCGCGGCCCTCGTGTTCCAGCGTCCATGTGATGGTCCAGTGAGCGAGACCGGCCGGATCGGGATCGAACCACCGGACGGACAGCGTCCGTTCCGGGTCGCAGGCGAGAAACCGCACGTCGACGACGCCGGAGAAGCGGGTGCTGGGGCGCGGGACCGAGGTCGTCCGGTACCGGTGACCGACCTCGAGACGGAAGTTCTCGGCCCCTGCATCTGCCACTGCACGAGCAGATGGGGCTCTTTGAAGGCACTCCGGACCTTCGCCGGCGGATAGACGGATACGGAAGGAACTGGTCCATGCGGACCCGGCCGGATCGGCGGTGGCCTCGTAGCCGAGGACGTCCCGGTAGCAGCGCAGAGCCCGCCCCCGGTCGGCGACAAGGAGAGTGACTGCGGTCGTACGGGGCGTCCTAGCGGGTGGCTACGTACGGCAGCAGCGCCGTCTCGCGCGCGTTCTTGATCGCCCCGGCCAGCAGTCGCTGCTGCTGGGCGGAGACCCGGGTGACGCGGCGGCTGCGGATCTTGCCCGGTCGGAGACGAACTTCCGCAGCAGGTCGGTGCCCTTGTAGTCGATGCAGGTCACGCCCGCCTGGTCCAGCGGGTTCGGCCGGTTCTTCACCGGCTTGCGGTCGGTCGTGCGGGGCATGTCGGGGTCAGACCTCCAGGAGGGCGTCGAAGGCGGGCGGCAGCCGTTTCCAGGCGGCGAGCCCGCCGGCGTACTCGGCATCGGTCAACAGGCAGGACTCCGGCAGCCGTTCGAGCCCGTCGCGGTCCAGACCCGGCGACGTGAAGACCAGGTGCCGGCGGCAGTCGCCGTGCTCCGGGTGCCAGTCCGCGCGGCGGCGGCCGCCTCCACGTCGAAACCGGCGAGGGCGGCCCGGACCAGCGGGGACTCGGACGCGGGCCCCGCCGAGCCCGCCGGGAGATCGACCCGGCGCCCGGCCCGGTTTCGGCAACCGCATCTCGCACTCCCACCGGCGGACCTCACGCCGCTTCGACCCCAACATCCAGACCAGGCGCTACTGGCTGCCGGGCGAGAACCGGCATGTTCGGCTCCGGCTGAGCGCCCGCGCCGTGAAGACGGTCGACACGATCGGCGTGACGGCGGCCGTGGCGCGCATCCGCGCGCGGGGCGTGAAGGTCTGACGGGGGCGAGGCACCGATATGGCGAAGAAGAGCAAGATCGCGAAGAACGAGCGGCGGCAGGAGACCGTCGCCCGCCACGCGGCCCGCCGGGCCGAACTGAAGGAGATCGTCCGGCGGTCGGCCGGTACGGAGGCCGAGCGGCTCGCCGCCCAGCGTGAGCTGCGCAGGCAGCCGCGTGCCGCGAGCGCCACGCGCGTACGCAACCGCGATCAGGTGGACGGCCGCCCACGCGGCTACTTCCGCGCATTCGGTCCGTCCCGCGTGAATCTGCGGGGGCAGGCTCACAGCGGATACCTACCTGGCGTCCGCAAGTCCTCCTGTTGACTCCTGGTAGCTTGCCGCTGTCGTTCGGGCGGCCGGGCGGCCGACCCCCCTAGAGCTTGGGAGCGTTGCGGTGACCATGGCTAAGGCGAGTACGGCTACGACGCACACGGAGACGGCTGGGGCTGCGACTTCGGCCTCGGCTTCGGCGCACGCAGGGACGGCTGCGGCTGCGACTTCGGCACACACGGGGACGACTTCGGCCGTGGCGCGTGGCGCGTCGGCCGGGCGGCCGGGCGCGCGACCCGCCGTGCGGATCGTGGCCGCCGCCGCGGCGGGGCTGGTGGGCGCGCTCGCGCTGGCCGCGTGCAGCAGCGGCGGCTCCGGCAGTTCCGGCGGTGACTCCTCGGCCACCTCGCCCGGCACGTCGTCCGCGGCCGCGACCGCCACGTCAGGATCAGACGGCACCACGGCCTCGTCCGACGCGCTGCAGGGCAGCTGGATCACCACGAGCGGTGGCAAGATCGTCGCCCTTGTGGTCACCGGCAAGAGCGCCGGGCTCTTCGAGACCGGCGGGTCCGTCTGCAGCGGAACCGCCGGCGAGGAGGCCGGGATGCAGATGATCCACCTCACCTGCACGGGCGGCAGCAAGGACCGGGTCACCGGAATGGTCGACTCCGTCAGCAAGAGCGGCTTGAAGGTCACCTGGTCCGGAAAAACCGGCGAGGAGACCTACACCAAGGCGGAGGGCGGCAAGTTGCCGTCGGGGCTGCCGACGGCAAGCCTCGGACAGTAGGAGAAATAGGGGCAATCGGCGCGCATTCAGTGGCTGAGGCGTATTTTCACCACTCCGCGGCGATCGGCCGGACCGCACCGCGAAGCGGTCAGGGGCAGGGGCGGGCGCGCGGGACCCGGGCAGGGGCGTGATGATGCTGGGACACCGCCACGACCTCGATGGGGATCTGCTCATGCGCGCCATTCCGCTCACCGTCACGGCCCTCGCCGCCGCCCTCGCCCTGACCGCCTGCGACGACGGCAACGCCGGCACCAGCAGCAAGAACAGTTCGGCCTGCGAGGTGGGCAAGGTCTCCGTCCAGGTCGGCTCCGCGAGCGTCGCGCCGGCCGCGGGCGACACCGGCGAAGTGCCGGTGAGCATCACGAACCAGAGCGCACCCTGCACGCTGGACGGCTTCCCCGGCGTCACGCTGAAGGCGGGTGGCACGTCGGCGACGGTGTCCAACCTGTCGGGCGCGAAGGCCGACAAGCTCAAGCTCGCCAAGGGCGACTCCGCGACGTTCTCGATCAGCTATGTGCGCGCCAAGGACGGCGACAAGGCGGGCCTCGCGGCCACGTCGATGACGGTGTCCCTGCCGGGAAGCGACGCGACGCAGAGCTTCCCGTGGAAGTACGGGCCGGTGGCGGGCAAGGGTTCCGCGGACAAGCCGAACGCGACGGTGGGGGCGTTCCAGCAGGCGGGGGACTGATTTCCGGGGCAGCCGGCCGAGCCGGGCCGGGTCGTACGTCGGCCCGGGCCGCACGTCGGGGACCGCACGGCGGCCCGGACTGCACGTCGGCCCGGGTCAACGCGTTGGGCCGAGCCGCGCGTCCGCCCGGGCCGCGCGTCGGTCCCGGCCGCGCGTCGGCCTAGGGCAGTGGGGAGCGTGAGTGGACCTGGGCCCGGTCCGCCGCTCTCGTACCCTCCGTCCAGCCCGCCTCGTCGGTCACCCCGCGCAGGCGGGTCGTGGTGGTCTCCGGAAACATCCGCTCCATGCGGTCGGTCACGGCCATCTCCCTGGTGGCCAGGACCGGGAGCAGGTTCTGGGGCGCCTCGGACCCGGTGACGGCCGCCCGCGCGGCGGCCGCCAGCCGGTCGCCGACCCGGTGGGCGTACGCCGCCAGGAAGGACTGACGGAAGGTCTTCGTCCGCTTCCGGCCGCCCGCCCGCTGCGCCGCCTCCGCCTTCGTCATCGCGTGCGTGGCCTGCACCAGCAACGAGGTGTAGAGCAGCTCGACCGCCTCCAGGTCCGCCTCGAAACCGACGACCGTGGAGAACGCCAGCGGCTCGTTCCACACCGCCCGGCAGTGGTTGGCCGTGGCGACCGCGTCCAGCAGCACCGCCTTGGCCTGCTCGTACGGCGGCTCGACCCCGATCCGGCAGGCTCCGGGCACATCCGGCGCGGGCGCCCCTGCGGCGAGCAGCGCCTCGTCGACGCTGTGCCGGGCCATCAGCTCCTGCGCCTTGGCGCTGAGCGCCTCCGCCTCCTCGGGATAGCCGGTCGCCTCGGCTTTGGCGAGCAGCGCGCGGATCCTGGTGAGCATGCGGGACTCCGGCCGGTGCCCGTGCGCGCGGGGTCCGGACTCGTCGAGGGGCTCCAGGGAGGGCAGCCGCAGCAGCAGCCGGTACAGCTCCAGGACGGCGGTGGCGTGCGAGAAACGGTCACCCGCGCGCGCGTGGCCGTCCGGCAGCGCGTCCAGCTGTGCCTGCCAACGGGGGCCGCGCGACCGGTCGTCCGGCGCCTGCGCCCGGATCAGCCCGGCGACGAGCCGGACATGCGGGTCGTCCAGCTCGCGCCGCACCAGTCGTACGACGTCGGCGGGCTGCCAGCCGCGCCGCCAGGCCGCGGCGACGAACTCCCGGCCCCGGCGCGCGAGTTCCGCGTCCGCGCCGGAATCGGCCGCGAGGAGGGACGCGCCCGTGTCGAGGCCGGAGTCGGTGCCGTCGTACAGGGCGGCCTGGAAGGCTCGGTCGACGGTGCTGGGTTCACTGCTGGTCACACGTCGATCGTGCCACGCGCGACGGACAGCGGTCGGCGGCCGTCCACACCCTGTGGACAACTGCCCGGTGCCCGGCCGTCACGATGGAGCCGGAATGTCAACCCAGGGTTGACACCCTTGGAGTGTCAACCTACGGTTGACACATGGCGACCAACCCGAACATCACGGCATCCGTACGCCTCGACGACCTCATCGCGGCGATCAAGACGGTTCACCCCGAACCCCTCGACCAGCTCCAGGACGCGGTGATCGCCGCCGACCACCTGGGCGACGTGGCCGACCATCTGATCGGCCACTTCGTCGACCAGGCCCGGCGCTCGGGCGCGTCCTGGACCGAGATCGGCAAGAGCATGGGCGTGACCCGGCAGGCGGCCCAGAAGCGCTTCGTGCCCAAGGAGTCGGCCGACCTCGACCCCAGCCAGGGCTTCAGCCGCTACACCCCGCGGGCGAAGAACGTGGTCATGGCCGCCCACAACGAGGCGATCGCGGCACGCAACCCCGAGGGCCGGCCCGAGCACCTGGTCCTCGGCCTCCTGTCCGAGCCGGACGGCATTGCGGCGAAGGCGATCGTCGCGCAGGGCGTCCTGCTGGACACCGTGCGCCAGGCGGCGACGGCCGCGCTTCCGCCGGCCGCCGAGAACGTCCCGGACCTCGTCCCCTACGGCCCGGAGGCCAAGAAAGCCCTCGAACTCACCTTCCGCGAGGCCCTGCGCCTCGGCCACAACTACATCGGCACCGAACACCTGCTGCTGGCCCTCCTGGAACACGAGAACGGCGACGGCATCCTCAGCGAACTGGGCATCACCAAGCCCGCGACCGAGGAGTACATGTACAAGGTGCTGGGACTGCTGCTGGAACAGAAGAACGCGGCGGCGGAGGCCGCGGGCGCAGCGGCGGAGTCGGCGGGCGAACCGAAGAAGGGCGAAGCGGGCTGAAAAGTCCGTCGAGACGCTGAACCACCAGGTCAGGACCGTTGTCAGTGCCAGGTGCCACACTCGCAGCATGACCGACCGGTGGGCTCTCGCTCCGGCCGAGGACGGTGGCGTGGACGTCGCCCCCCTCGGCCCGGACGGGCTGCCCGCCGGGCCGGTGCGGCGGGAGTCCGATCTCGCCGGGGCGGTCAGGGGCCGCCCGGAGGTAACGCGCTGGGTGTGGCGGTCGACCGCCGAGGTCTACCCGCGTCTGCTCGCCACGGGGGTGCGAGTAGAGCGGTGCTATGACATCGAGGACGCCGAGACACTCCTGCTGGGCCATGAGGGACGATCCGGTGAGCCGCACTCGGCCGCCGCCGCCCTGGCCCGCCTCCGCGGCGGCCCCGTACCACCCGATCCACCACAGCGCTCGGCCGAACCGGGCGCGCAGTCCCCGCTGTTCGAGCCGCAGGGCACCGCCCGCCTGACGCTCGACGAACTCCTCGCGGTCTACGCCGACCAGCAGCGCCGGCACGACCGGGCCGAGCACCCGGACCGGATGCGGCTGCTGACGGCCGCGGAGTCGGCGGGGATGCTGATCGCCACCGAGATGAACCGCGCGGGCCTGCCCTGGAGCGCCGAGGTCCACCGCGAGCTGCTGCGCGAACTGCTCGGCGAGCGGTACGCGGGCGGCGGCGAACCCCGCCGGCTGGCCGAGCTGGCGGACGAGGTGTCGGCCGCGTTCGGCAGGCGGGTCCGCCCGGATCTGCCGGCCGATGTGATCAAGGCCTTCGCCCAGGCCGGGATCAAGGTGAAGTCCACCCGCCGCTGGGAGCTCTCCGGCATCGACCACCCGGCGGTGAAACCGCTCCTCGAATACAAGAAGCTGTACCGGATCTGGGTGGCGCACGGCTGGACCTGGCTCCAGGACTGGGTGCGCGACGGCCGGTTCCGGCCCGAGTTCCAGGCGGGCGGCACGGTCACCGGGCGCTGGGTGACGAACGGCGGGGGCGCACTGCAGATCCCCAAGGTGATCCGGCGGGCCGCGGTCGCCGACCCCGGGTGGCGGCTGGTCGTCGCCGACGCCGACCAGATGGAGCCGCGGGTGCTCGCGGCGATCTCCCGGGACCCCGGGCTGATGGAGGTCGCCGGGCGGGAGACCGACCTCTACCAGTCCGTCTCCGACCGCGCCTTCTCCGGCGACCGCGGACAGGCCAAGCTCGCCGTCCTGGGCGCGGTCTACGGCCAGACCTCCGGTGACGGCCTGAAGAACCTGGCCGCGCTCAGACGCCGTTTCCCCAAGGCGGTGGCCTATGTCGACGACGCGGCGCGGGCCGGCGAGGAGGGCCGGCTGGTGCGGACCTGGCTGGGCCGGACCTGTCCGCCGGCGGCCGGTGCGGGCGACGGCGCGGAGGAGGCGGGGATGCCCCAGCAGGAAGCGGAGGAGCATGCGGCCGAGGGCTGGGTGCCGGGCTACGCGTCCACCAACTCCCGTGCCAGAGGCCGCTTCGCGCGCAACTTCGTCGTTCAGGGCAGCGCCGCCGACTGGGCTCTGCTGATGCTCGCGGCGCTGCGCCGGACCTGCGCGGACCTGGCGGCCGAGCTGGTCTTCTTCCAGCACGACGAGGTGATCGTGCACTGTCCCGAGGAGGAGACCGGGGCGGTCGTGGTGGCGATCCGGGAGGCGGCCGACCTGGCGGGACGGCTGACGTTCGGGGAGACGCCGGTCCGCTTTCCGTTCACGACGGCGGTGGTGGAGTGCTATGCCGACGCGAAGTGATCAGTCAGCGGCTGACAGCAGCTCGCGCAGCTCCACGAGGACGTCGGGCTCGTCGGTGCCGTCCAGGGCGGCCAGAGCGGCGCGCCAGACGTCGTACGCCTCGCTCGTGCGCCCCTGTTCGCGCAGGAGGAGACCGAGCTGGTGGCGGGCCAGACCGCCGCTGTAGCGGTCGGCGCGGGCGTCGGCGCGGCGCAGGAGTTCGACGCACTCGTAGTGGGCGCGGTCGGTGTGGCCGAGGCCGCGCAGGGCACGGACCAGACCGAGCCGGGTCTGGGACTCGCCGTGCCAGTCGCCGTGGTGGCCGAGGATGCGCAGGCTCTCCTCGAAGTGCGGGGCGGCGGCCGCCGGTTCGCCCAGGGCGAGATGGGCGTAGCCGATGTTGCAGTGCGCCGAGTGCTGCACGATGACGGCGCCGATCGCGTCCCCGATCGCCAGCGAGCGCCGGTGCTGCTCGATGGCGGCGCGGGGATCGGTGTGCTCGTAGAGGTTGCCGAGGTGGCTGTGGGTGACGGCCTCGCCGTAGGGGTCGTTGAGCTGCCGGGAGTACTCCAGGCTCTGCCGCAGCGCCTCGCCCGACTCGTCGTACCGTCCGAGCCCCTCGAGGAGCAGCCCCCGGTTGTTCAGGCACCGCCGGATCCAGGACACCACGTCCAGCCGCCGCCAGATGACGAGGGCCCGGTCGGTCAGGGCGAGGGCCTCCCGCTGGCGGCCGGTCAGGAAGTGCAGCCCGGCGAGGTCGCCCAGGGCGTAGGCCTCGGCGGGCTCGTCGTCCAGGCGCCGGGCGGCGGCCAGCCCTGCCGTGCCGAGCACCTCCATCTCGGCGACCCGTCCGCGGCGCAGGACATAGGGGAAGAGCAGCCGGACCAGCGTGGAGAGGTAGGCACTGATGCGCGGGTCGGCCGTGTCGGCGTACCGCTCCACCAGGGCGACGATGTTCTCCAGCTCCACATCGCCCCAGGCGAAGGCGTGCTCGGCGCACTCGAAGGGAGCCAAGGCGGCCGAGTACGGCTGGTGTTCGGCGGGCTGGGCAGCGGTGGGCCGGCGGCGGTCGCCCTGTTCGAGGCCGGGTTCGAGCATGGCGACAAGGGCGAGTTCGGCGACGGCGGCGAACCAGCGCAGGGCGGTGAGTGCGGCCTCGGTGCGGTCGGTCCCCTCGGCCAGCTCCCGTGCGAAGTCCCGGACCAGGTCGTGCGGGGTGTAGCGGCCGTAGGCGGTCTCCTCCAGGAGGGCCACCTCGACCAGCCGGTCCAGGGCGGCCTCGGCGCGGCGCGCGTCGAGGCCGGTGAGGCGGGCGATCAGGAGGGCGCCGTAGGTGGGCAGGTCAAGGGCGCCGATATGGCGCAGGGCGAGGGCGGCGTCGCGGTCGGGTGCCCGGTCGGAGGCGGCCAGGGCGTCATGGGCGACGGCGAGGGAGCGCCGGACGCTCAGGTCGTCGTACTCGAGGTGCTGCAACCTGCCCTCGGTGGCGGCGAGCTGACCGGCCAGCACCTCGGGGGTGAGGGCGCGGCGCGCGGCCAGCCGGGCGGCGACCACCCGCAGGGCGAGCGGCAGCCGGCCGGTGAGGCCGACGAGCGGGTGACCGGCGTCGATCTCCGCCCGTCCGCTGACCGTGCGCAGCAGGGCGGCGCTGTCCTCGCCGGTCAGCGGCCCGAGCGGAAACCGGCGGGCGCCGTCGAGCGCGGTGAGCGGAGAACGGCTGGTGACGATCACCGCGCAGCCGGGGCCGCCGGGGAGCAGCGGTCGTACCTGGGCGGCGTTCGCGGCGTCGTCGAACAGCAGCAGGGTGCGGGTCGGCGCGAGCAGGGAGCGCAGCAACGCGGCTGCCGCGTCCGGGTGTTCGGGGATGTGCCGGGGGTCGGCACCGAGGTCCCGCAACAGGGCGGCGAGCGCTTGGGCGGGGGCGAGCGGGGGTACGCCCGGGGTGGCGCCGTGCAGGTTGACGTAGAGCTGGCCGTCAGGGAAACGTTCCCGCAGGTGATGGGCGACATGCAGCGCGAGCGCGCTCTTGCCGACACCGGCCATACCGCTGACGACGGCGACGGCCGGACCGGCCGCGGCGGCGAGGGCACCGCCCAGCTCGTCACGGACGGCGGCGCGTCCGGTGAAGTAGGCCGGGGGCGGGGGTAGTTGGGCGGGCCGGGGCGCCGAGGAGTCGTCGCGCGTAGAACCGGGACCGGGGGGCCGCTCCTCATCCGGGTCGCACCCCGCCCCGGCGCCGGCGCCCTCGCCCGTCGGCCGACGGTCCGCCGACGCGCCCGTCAGGGGCGCGGGGAACTGCGCGACCAGCCAGGACGACCCCGCACCCGCCTCACCACCTTCACGCACCCCCTCGCGTGCCATGCCCGCGTCCGGCCTACCCTCGCCCGAAACCAGCGCGTCCAGCCCACCCCTGTCGGCCACACCGTTGCCCTGCACGCCGTCGTATGACCCGCCGCCGGTCTCCCCCGCTCCGCCGCTCCCCCGCAGTACCTGCACATGGGCCTCGCGTACCGCTGCTCCCGGCTCGACGCCGAGTTCCTCGATCAGGCGGTGGCGCAGGTCGCGGTGGACGGCGAGGGCCTCGGCCTGGCGGCCGGTGCGGTGGAGGGCGAGCATCAGCTGGCGGTGGTAGGCCTCACGGAACGGGTACTCCGCGACCAGCGCCGCCAACTCCGGCACGACACCGCCCAGTCTCGGCCCGCCGAGGGCGAGCTCCGCGTCGTAGCGCCACTCCAGCAGCAGCAGCCGTGCCTCCTCCAGACGCTGCACGAAGGCGTAGCCGCCGAACTCGGCGGGGAGGCCGCAGAGCGGGCTGCCGCGCCAGAGCGCGAGCGCCTCGGCGCACGCGCTCAGCACCGGCGCCCACTCCCGGCGCCCGTGCGCCGCGCGCGCCTGTGCCACCCGCGCGTCGAACACCTCGACGTCCAGCTCACCGTCGTCGACGCGCAGCAGATACCCGGGCGGTACCGCGCGCAGCCGCTCCGGGTCGTCGAGGAGCCGGCGCAGCCGGGTGACGTGGTTGTGCAGCGAGGCCTGTGCGGACACCGGGGGTGCCCCGCCCCACAGCGCGTCCTTGACCGAGTCGACGGAGACGATTCGCCCGGCCTCCAGGAGCAGCGCGGCGAGCAGCGCGCGCACCTTGGGGCTGCCGATGGGCCGGACGTCGCCGCCGGGGAGATACAGCACCGGAGCTCCCAGCAGTCCGAACCGCAGCTCGTACCGCCGCATCACTCCGCCCATCGCCTTCCCGTACGGTCATGGCCGACCGCGCTGCACGGCGGGGATGCCCGCCGGTACCTGGCTCCTGGCGGAATTCGATCCCGTCGAGGACTAGTTCCCGCCACCTTCTCCGTGCCGTCGGGGCCGGAATCCGCAGGGTTTCCGGCCTGTTCCCGGAGTCGTACGACGCCTTCACGCCAACCGGTCGGCGGCCTCCGGGGGAAGCGCTGGCCATATGTTAGCGATCCGTTGGCGAACCCTGATGTGATCTTCACATCGGATCGGGCCCGACGGCGCGCGTGTATAACGCGCAACTCGGGGGAGTGTCGCCGCAGGCCTGGATCCGGGGACGCGAGAGGGCCCCGGTCGGCGGAGGTGAACGACCGGGACCCTCGTCCCGTTTCCGGCACGGTCGCCGGACTCAGATGACGGGCGGGCGCCCCAGCCGGGTGAGCCACCAGACCGTGCGCCAGCGCATCGGCCGACGCTCACCGGCAGGTTCGCGCATCCCCTCCACGAAGCCCCCGAACCAGGCCCGCAGCCCGCCGGTCGAACGGGTCCGCAGGAGCGTGATCAGCGTCCACACGGCCAGGTGTACCGGGATCAGCGGCAGGGGCAGCCGACGGCGGGTCAGCCAGACCCGGTTGCGGGCGGTCACCCGGAAGTAGACGGCATGCCGGGCCGGCGAGGTCCGGGGGTGCTGGAGGAGCAGCTCGGGCGCGTAGAGGATCTTCCAGCCGGCGTCGGCGGCCCGCCAGGCCAGGTCCGTCTCCTCGTGCGCGAAGAAGAACTCGGCAGGCCAGTCGCCGGTCTCCGTGAGCATGGTCATGCGCAGGGCGTGTCCGCCGCCGAGGAATCCGGTGACGTAACCCCCGCGCATCGGGTCCGCGTTGCCGACGCGGGGCACGTGCCGCTGCTGGGTCTTGCCCTGTTCGTCCGCGATGCGGAAACCGACGATGCCGAGGCGGGACTCGGCGGCGAACAGATCCCGGACCTGCCGGAACACCTCGACGTCGACGAGCACTCCGTCGTCGTCCAGTTCGACGACGACGTCCACGTCGCCGTACGCGCGCAGCCTGGCGAGGGCGATGTTGCGGCCGCCGGGGCAGCCGAGGTTGTCCTCGACCTCGACGGTGGTGACCTCGCCGGGCAGGTCGAGGCGGCGGGCGAACTCGGGAAGCCGGCAGCCGTTGCCGACGATCACGATGCGGTCGGGGGTGAGGTCCTGCTTGGCGACGGACCTGAGCAGGGCGTCGACTTCGTCGGGCCGGTTGCCCATGGTCACCACGGCTACCGCGAGCCTCGGCTGCGCCATGTCCTCACCCCATCCGGCCGACGGCGGTGCCCGCGCCCGACCGCGCGACACTCGTCGTTCACCAAGATGTTGCCTCACATGGGGCCGTAGTCCTGGCTTCGGTTTAGTTTGCGGTCCTTTTACGACATTTTTTCCCAGGCGGAACGAACCCCCGCCCCGGCCGGGCGTTGTGACGGTCCCTCACCCGGGCTGCCCCATGGGCGCTCCCGGACGCAACTACCTCGCCACTCTGGCCATCAGGGACCTCGGCGGCGGCACGCTCATCCCGGCACCTTGCAGACGGTAACGACGCCCGCGGTTGGTCAGCCCGGTCGCCAAGAGATCGTCTCGTACCCCTGTCCCGCCGGCAGCTCGACCTTCGAGCTGGAGCCGCACCTGGCCGTCCCGCGCCGTACGGGCACCCTCGGCCTCGACTACCGGCAGGAGTCGTCCGTGGGCGACTTCATCCTGGGCAGCCGGCCGCCGGCGATCCCTGCATCTGCAAGCGCAACTCCGAATGATGCCCCCACCGATTCAACTCGGGAAATTTCCTTCCCTTTTCGCGGAAATGGGAAATCCAATCCGCTTCCTCCGACCGCCGCACCCTTCTCGCGATATCGCTGATCACGAACGTGGGAGGTGCCGGCCGAAGACGCCACACTCGTTCGACGTGACCGAACCTGACGCAGGCCGACCGGCTACGCCGTGCGCCGGCCCACAGGACGACGGCTGCGCGAAGGACCTGGCGAGCGCAAGGAAGTGCAGCCCGACGATCAGACACACCGCAGCGGGAACGTAGAGCCATAGACCGAACCGGCCGGGGATCAGGATCACCACGACGGCCGCCACGGCCTGTCCGATATTCATCTGGCCGAAAAAACGTCACGGGCCGTGACCGCCGCGGCCACCGCCGGCGCGATTACGGAGAACGACGTCGGCGCGGACACCCTCGGCGTCAGTCCGGAGACTCCCAGGATTTCCTACATGGATGCGGAAACAGACATTATGACCACGCCTTTCATTGATCACCCGCTCAGCCTGCCGCAGTGCTCCACCCGGAAAGCCGTGCAGATGTCACGCAGCACATGGCTGGGAGGGGTTCAAGGAACCATCCTGCGGCATACCCGGATCAGTCAGACCCGGTGGTACGTGCAAGGTCGGTCGCATCTCTCGAAGGACGCGATGCGCATGGGGGACCACTTCATGCCCCGCCCGGCCAGCGCGGACCTCGCTCCGGAACCCCCAACTGAGACCAGAACTGAGACCGTCGACAGCCGTGCGGCGCGCCAAGCGGCGTCGCCGCGTCCGCTGAACCAGAAAGCCCAACTCAGACAAGTTCTGAGCTGGGCTTCGGTGGAGCCGCCTTCGGGATTCGAACCCGAGACCTACGCATTACGAGTGCGTTGCTCTGGCCATCTGAGCTAAGGCGGCGCGTCGCCCGCACTATGGTGCGATCAGCGACGTCGGTAAGTCTACACAGTTTCCGGGGGTGCTCGGGACACGCCCCGGCAGCGGGGTTCCCGGGGCGTGCGCAGGGCTATGAGCAGCGCTTTCCGTTCGCAGGCGGGGTGCCCTTGAGGAGGTAGGCGTCGATCGCCGAGTCGATGCAGGCGCTGCCCCGGCCGTATGCGGTGTGGCCGTCGCCGACGTACGTGAGGAGCCGGGCCGAGGCGAGCTGGCGGGCCAGGGACCGGGCCCAGGGGTACGGCGTCGCCGGGTCACGGGTGGTGCCGACCACGACGATCGGGGCGGCGCCCTTCGCCTCGATGCGGTGCGGCTCACCCGTCGCCCGCACCGGCCAGTACGTGCAGTTCAGCGAGGCCCACGCCAGGTTGGCCCCGAACACCGGCGACGCCTTCTCGAACTCGGGCAACGCCTTCTCGACCTGCTCGGGGCCGGTGAAGGCGGGCGGCAGGTCCAGGCAGTTCACCGCGGCGTTGGCGAACATCAGGTTCGAGTAACGGCCGTCGGGATCACGCTCGTAGTAGCTGTCGGAGAGCGCGAGCAGGCCCGCGCCGTCGTTCTCCTTCATCGCCGCGTGCAGTGCGTCACGCAACTTTTCCCACTCCGCCTGGTCGTACATCGCCGCGATCACCCCGGTCGTGCCGAGGGACTCGGTGAGCTTGCGGCCGTCCGCGTCGCCGGTCGGGATCGGGTGTGCGTCGAGCTTCCGGAAGAACGTACTGAGGTTGTCCGCGATCTGCGCCGGTGAGCTGCCCTTCGCGCCCAGCGGACAGTCCGTGCGCTTCGCGCAGTCCTTCGCGAACGACTGGAACGCCGTCTCGAACCCCGCCGTCTGCTCCAGATTCATCTGGCGCGCGGACAGGGAGGGGTCCATCGCGCCGTCCAGGACCATCCGCCCGACCCGCTCCGGGAACAGCCCCGCGTAGGTCGCGCCGAGGAACGTGCCGTACGACGCCCCCACATAGTTCAGCTTCCGGTCGCCGAGCACCGCCCGCAGGATGTCCATGTCGCGCGCCGAGTCGGCGGTGGAGACATGGCGCAGCAGCTCCGCCGAGTGCGTCCCGCACGCCTCCGCGAACTTCTTGTACTCCCCGACCAGTTCGGCCGTCTCCTTCCGGTCGTCGGGCGTCACGTCGGTCTCGCTGTACGTGTCCATCTGCGGTCCGTCGAGGCACTCGACGGGCTCGCTGCGGGCGACCCCGCGCGGGTCCATCGCGACCATGTCGTAGTGCGCCCGCACCTCGGAGGGGTAGCCGATGCCGGCGTACTGCTGGAGGTAGTCCACCGCCGAGCCGCCCGGGCCGCCCGGGTTGACCAGCAGCGAACCGAGCGGCTTGGCCTTGCCGGTCGCCGTCTTCCGGGCGACCGCCAGCCGCACGTCACCCGCGCCGGGCTTGGCGTAGTCGAGCGGGGCCTTCATCGTCGCGCACTGGAAGCCGGGGACGCCGCAGCTGCGCCAGCTGAGCTTCTGGTCGTAGTACGGCGCCAGCGCGGACGGGGTCGAGTGGGGCAGCGCGGCCAGCTGGGCGATGCCGGCCGAGGCCGATGTCGACGCGCTTTCCGGGGAGGAGCACGCGGAGACGAGCAGGGCGGCGGCCGACAGCAGAGCCGCCGCGGTCAGGGCGCTGGTGCGAGTCCGGGTACGGCGGAGGGTTCGCCTGGTGTGCATCAATCGAGCGTAACGCTGAGAGATGATCTCCGTGCGGTGCGTGTTGACTGTGGCTCGTACGGGTGACCCCGGTCAACCACGGGCTGTCTCCCCCGCTCAGCCCGCTCTGAGCGCCATCGTCATCGCCTCCACCGCGAGCAGCGGCGCCACATTGCGGTCGAGGGCGTCCCGGCAGGCGGCGATCGCCTCGATCCGGCGCAGCGTGGACTCGGGCGAGCCGGCCCGGGCCAGCCGGTCCAGGGCGTCCTCGGCGTCCCCGTTGGCGATCGCGACCCTGGAACCCAGCTGGAGGGCGAGAACGTCGCGGTAGAAGCCGGTGAGGTCGGTGAGGGCGACGTCGAGGCTGTCCCGCTGGGTTCGGGTACGACGGCGCTTCTGCATGTCCTCCAGGTCCTTCATCACACCCGCCGTGCCGCGCGGCAGCCGCCCGCCCTCGGTCGCGCCGAGCGCCGCCTTCAGCTCCTCGGTCTCCTTGCCGTCCATCTCCTCGGCGAGCTGCTTGGCGTCCTCGGCCGCCGCGTCCACCAGCTCCTGGGCGGCCTTCAGACACGCGCCGATCTCGTCCAGCCGCAGCGGCAGCTTCAGCACGGCGGCACGGCGCGCACGGGCGGCCGGGTCGGTGGCCAGCCGGCGGGCCCGGTCGACATGCCCCTGGGTGGCTCGGGCGGCGGCCGCGGCCGCCTCGGGCTCGATGCCCTCACGCCGTACGAGCATGTCGGCGACCGCCTGCACCGAGGGGGTGCTGAGGTTCAGGTGGCGGCAGCGGGAGCGGATCGTGGGCAGCACGTCCTCGATCGACGGTGCGCACAGCAGCCAGACCGTGCGGGGGGCGGGCTCCTCGACGGCCTTGAGGACGGCATTGGCCGACTTCTCGTTCAGCCGCTCGGCGTCCTCGACGAAGATGATCTGCCAGCGGCCGGTCGCCGGGGACGTGTAGGACTTGCGGACCGTGTCGCGCATGTCCTTGACCAGGATCTCCGAGCCGACGGCGGCGACCGAGGTGACATCCGCGTGGGTGCCGATCAGGGCGGTGTGACAGCCGTCGCAGAAGCCGCAGCCGGGGGCTCCGCCGAGGGCGCGGTCGGGGCTCACGCACTGCAGGGCGGCGGCGAAGGCCCGCGCCGTCTGGTTCCGGCCGGCGCCGGGCGGGCCCGTGAAGAGCCAGGCGTGCGTCATCTTCGACGTCTCCGGCAGCGGCTGGTCGGCCGCGGCGGCGGTGACCAGGGCGTCGGCGTCCCGGGCGGCGGCGGTGAGCACCTCGCTCACCCGCTCCTGCCCGACGAGGTCGTCCCATACGGTCATGGGTCACGCCGCCCTTCCGTGCGTCACGCGTCCTGATCCCTGATTCCGGATCCGGAGGCCACCGGTTCCGTGGCCTCGCCCTCCATTGTGCGGGCGCCCACTGACAACGGGTTCCGCACCGACAGGTCCCGCGCCGACGGCAACGGGGGCGGCACCGGTCGGCACTCCGACCCGCACCGCCCCCGTACGAGCGCTTCCGGCCCTCGGGACCGGGTCAGCCGCGCCGCCCGCGACCCCGGCGGCCCCGCTCGTCGTCGAGCTCCTCCTCGTACGACCCCAGCAGTTCGTCCGCCAGCGACGGCAGGTCGTCCAGCGGGGTCTCCTCGGCCCAGTCGGGCCGGGGGCGCTGCCGCCGGGCCGCACCGTCGTCGTCGACCTGCGGCAGCTCGCGCGTACGGCCCTCGGAGCCGTCAGGGTTCCCGTCCGACCCGCCCGACCGCTCGTCCCGGAAGAAACCGGGCGGCACCCGGTCCGCCGGGGCGTCGGCGGGAGCGGTGGCGTCGTCGCGCACCGGAGGCAGTACGGCGGTCTCGTCGGCCGCGCGCACCGGAGGCAGTACGGCGGTCTCGTCAGCCGCACCCACCGAAGGCAGCACGGCCGTCTCGTCCACGGCCGTCGGCGCCACCGAAGGCAGCACCGCAGTTTCGTCGGACGCCCCCGCCGGCGGCTGCGGCAGCTGCGCCGTCACCTCGGACTCGGACTCCCGGGCGGCGGGCTCGCGGTCCGCACGCACCGGGCGCAGCACTGCCGTCTCGTCCACCGCGCGCGCCGGGGCCGACGGCGGTTCGTCGTCCGGCCGCACCACCGGCGTCGGCATGGTCGTCGCCTCCGGAGTCACACCGGGCGCGTTCGGCCGCGGCGCGGACGACTCCCGGGCGGCCACGTCGGCCGCGGCCGCCGCCTCCGCCGCGGCACGCCGCGCCTGCTCGGCCTTGAGCAGGGCCTCCTCGGCCTTGCGCTGCTTCTCCAGGCGCCGTTCCTCGGCCTCGGCGTGCAGCCGGGCCTCCTCCTCGGCCTGCTGGCGACGCCGCTCCTCTTCGGCCATGCGGCGGGCCTCCGCCTCCGCGCGGGCCTTCTCCTCGGCGAGCAGCCGGGCCTGCTCCTCCTCGGCGCGGCGACGGGCCTCCTCGGCACGCAGCCGGGCCTCCTCCGCCTGCCGTTCGGCCTCGCGGCGCTGCGCCTCCTCCAGCTCGCGGCGCTTGCGCTCCTCCTCCTCGGCACGGAGCTTGGCGAGCTGCTCCTGGCGCTCCCGCTCCAGGCGCTCCTCCTCGGCCTTGCGCGCGGCCTCTTCCTCGGCCTTGCGGCGGGCCTCCTCCTCGGCGGCCTTGCGAGCCTCCTCGGCGGCCTTGATCTCGGCCTCGGACAGCGGCAGCACGGTGTCGAGCCGGGCCCTGATGACGGTGGTCACCGACTCGGGTTCCTGGCCGGCGTCGACGACCAGGTAGCGGCCGGGGTCGGAGGCGGCCAGCGTCAGGAAACCGGCCCGCACGCGCGCGTGGAACTCGGCGGGCTCCGACTCCAGCCGGTCGGGTGCCTCGGTGAACCGCTCGCGGGCGGTCTCCGGCTCCACGTCCAGCAGGACCGTCAGATGCGGGACCAGTCCGTCGGTCGCCCAGCGGTTGATGCGGGCGACCTCGGTCGGGGACAGGTCGCGGCCGGCGCCCTGGTAGGCGACCGAGGAGTCGATGTACCGGTCGGAGATGACGACCGCACCGCGCTCCAGGGCGGGCCGGACGACGGTGTCGACGTGCTCCGCGCGGTCGGCGGCGTACAGCAGCGCCTCCGCACGGTGCGACAGGCCGGCGGACGAGACGTCGAGCAGGATCGAGCGCAGCCGCTTGCCGACCGGGGTGGCGCCGGGCTCGCGGGTGAGGACGACCTCGTGTCCCTTGGCGCGGATCCACTCGGCGAGGGCCTCGGCCTGGGTGGACTTCCCGGCGCCGTCGCCGCCCTCCAGGGCGACGAAGAAACCGTTGGTCGTGGGCGCCTGCGCCGGGTCGTCGCCGCCGAGCAGCGCGTCCCGCAGGTCGTGCCGGAGCGGTACGCCCGCGCGGTCGTCGACCTTGGCAAGGACCAGCGCGGCCACCGGCAGCAGCAGCGCGCCGACCAGCATCAGGGTGAACGCGGCGCCGCCGTGCGCGAACACGAACTTGCCGTTCTCCAGCCGGTGCGGCCCGATCAGGGCGGCCACCAGGGGCGCGATCACCGCGCCGAGCGCTATGGCGACCCGGACCACCGCGTGCAGATGCTCGGTGGTGCGGGCCTTGCGGTAGTCCTCGGTCTCCTGGTCGAGCAGGGTGTGCCCGGTGTTGGCGGCCACGCCCGCGCCGATGCCGGCCAGCGCGACGATCAGCAGCACGGTGGTGACGTCCGGGACCAGGCCGCCGGCCAGCAGCGCGATGCCGGTGAAGGCGATCGCCAGCGACAGCAGCCGACGGCGGGAGAGCGTCGGCAGCAGCGCGGGCGCCGTACGGATGCCGACGGCGACCCCGCCGGTCAGCGCGAGCACCAGCAGGCCGTACAGCACCGGGCCGCCGCCCAGGTCCTTGGCGTGCAGCACGGAGACGGCGACCGCTGCGGAGATGGCACCGGCGACGGCGGCGCAGGCCGTCACCAGCAGCGGGATGGCGCCGGTACGGCCCCGGTCGGTGCCGGCGCCGGCCTTGGGGCGACGCAGGCCCTCCAGCGGCGACCGTGCGCGCGGGGTGCGCGTGCCGGGCACCTCCAGGTAGACCAGCACCGAGAGAGAGGCGGCGAACAGACCCGCCGCCACGTACGACCCGAGGGCCGCCTGGTGCTGGGCGAACCACTCGATGCCCGTGCCCAGCAGGTTGTTGACCAGGGAGGCGACGACGAGCGCGGCGGCCGCGAGCGGGACGGCCAGGAAGGTCGTCCGCAGCGACAGGCGGCGCAGTGCGTCCTGGTGGTCCGGCAGCGGTCGTACCGTCGCGCCCTCCGGGGGCGGGGCGGGCAGCAGCGCGGGGGCTGCGCTCTCCCGGCAGACCGTCCAGAAGCGCTCGGCGACTCCGGTGACGAAGGCCGTCACCAGCAGCACCGCCGGGGCGTTCTCCGGTGTCCAGTCGATCCACAGGGGCGCGATGATCAGCAGGGCGGCACGCAGGCCGTCGGCGCCGACCATGGTCCAGCGGCGGTCCAGCGGGCCGTCCTGAGCGGTCAGCGTGGTCAGCGGGCCCAGCAGGACCGCGCCGAAGAGCAGGGTGGCCAGAATGCGCACCCCGAAGACGATCGCCACCGCGAACGCCACACCGCGGTAGCCGCCGCCGAACGAGCCCTGCGCGATCGCCGCTTGAAGCGTGAGCACGACAAGCACGAGAAGCGCCAGCGTGTCACCCACACCGCTGACTAGCTGGGCGCTCCACAACCGCCTCAGCTCGGGTCGGCGCAGCAGCGAGCGGACGGCGCGTTCGCGGGAATCCGCTACCAGTGCGTCGTCCGGTTCTGTCTGGGGGGCCGTTGGCTGCTCGGCTGGCGTCATGCTTTCAGCCTATCGGCAGCCGCCGACAGCCCGACGCGACCGTCCACAGGTACGCACGCCCCGACACCAAGTTGATGCCGGGGCGTTCGCATTGCGAAGGCGGTGTGAACCGGTGTAGCCGATTTGAAACGACCTGACCGATATGAGCCGATGCAGCCGGTATGACTACCTGAGGGTGACTCAGTCCTCCGCGGCCGCCTTGGAAGCCGTCGCCTTCTTGGCGGCCGTCTTCTTGGCGGCCGTCGTCGTCTTGGCGGCGGTCTTCTTGGCAGCCGTCTTCTTCGCGGGCGCGGCCTTCTTTGCGGCCGCCGTCTTCTTCGCGGGCGCCTTCTTCGCCGTCTTCTTGGCGGGCGCCTTGGCCCGCTTCTCGGCGAGCAGTTCGAAGCCGCGCTCCGGGGTGATCTCCTCGACACTGTCGCCGGAGCGCAGGGTCGCGTTGGTCTCCCCGTCGGTGACGTACGGCCCGAAACGGCCGTCCTTCACTACGACCGGCTTCTCGCTGACCGGGTCCGTGCCCAGCTCCTTCAGCGGCGGCTTGGCGGCGGCCCGGCCCCGCTGCTTGGGCTGGGCGTAGATCGCCAGCGCCTCTTCGAGGGTGATCGTGAAGAGCTGGTCCTCGGAGGTGAGCGAACGCGAGTCCGTGCCCTTCTTCAGGTACGGCCCGTAGCGCCCGTTCTGCGCGGTGATCTCCTGGCCGTCGGCGTCGGCGCCGACGACACGCGGCAGCGACATCAGCTTGAGCGCGTCCGCCAGGGTGACCGTGTCCAGGGACATGGTCTTGAAGAGCGACGCCGTGCGCGGCTTGACCGCGTTCTTGCCGGTCTTCGGGGTGCCCTCGGGGAGCACCTCGGTGACGTAAGGGCCGTAACGGCCGTCACGGGCGATGATCTGGTGGCCCGTCGCCGGGTCCGCGCCCAGCTCGAAGTCGCCGCTCGGCTTGGCGAGCAGTTCCTCCGCGAGCTCGACGGAGAGCTCGTCGGGCGCCAGGTCCTCCGGCACGTCCGCGCGCTGGTGGCCCTCGGAGTCCTTCTCGCCGCGCTCGACGTAGGGGCCGTAGCGGCCGACCCGCAGCACGATGTCGTTGCCCACCGGGAACGACGACACCTCGCGCGCGTCGATCGCGCCCAGGTCGGTCACCAGCTCCTTGAGGCCGCCGAGGTGGTCGCCGTCGCCGTTGCCGGCGTCGGCCGCACCGCCCGTCGCCGCGCCTTCGCCGAAGTAGAAGCGCCGCAGCCAGGGCACCGCCTGGGCCTGGCCCGCCGCGATGCGGTCGAGGTCGTCCTCCATCCTGGCGGTGAAGTCGTAGTCGACCAGCCGGCCGAAGTGCTTCTCCAGCAGGTTGACCACGGCGAAGGAGAGGAAGGACGGCACGAGGGCCGTGCCCTTCTTGAAGACATAGCCGCGGTCGAGGATCGTGCCGATGATCGACGCGTACGTCGACGGGCGGCCGATCTCGCGTTCTTCCAGCTCCTTGACCAGCGAGGCCTCGGTATAGCGGGCCGGGGGCTTGGTGGAGTGCCCGTCCACCGTGATCTCCTCGGCGGAGAGCGCGTCGCCCTCGCCGACCTGGGGCAGCCGGCGCTCGCGGTCGTCCAGCTCGGCGTTCGGGTCGTCGGCGCCCTCGACGTAGGCCTTGAGGAAGCCGTGGAAGGTGATCGTCTTGCCGGAGGCGCTGAACTCCACGTCCCGGCCGTCGGCGGCGGTACCGGCGATCTTCACGGTGACGCTGTTGCCGGTCGCGTCCTTCATCTGGGAGGCGACGGTCCGCTTCCAGATCAGCTCGTAGAGCTTGAACTGGTCGCCGGTCAGTCCGGTCTCCGCCGGGGTGCGGAAACGATCACCCGAGGGACGGATCGCCTCGTGCGCCTCCTGGGCGTTCTTGACCTTCCCGGCGTACACGCGGGGGGACGAGGGCAGGTAGTCGGCGCCATACAGCTGCGTGACCTGGGCCCGGGCGGCGGCGACGGCCGTGTCGCTCAGCGTCGTGGAGTCCGTACGCATGTAGGTGATGTAGCCGTTCTCGTACAGCTTCTGCGCGACCTGCATGGTGGCCTTGGCGCCGAAGCCGAGCTTGCGGCTGGCCTCCTGCTGGAGGGTCGTCGTACGGAACGGGGCGTACGGCGAGCGGCGGTACGGCTTGGACTCGACCGAGCGGACCGCGAACCGGGTGTTCTCCAGGGCGGCGGCGAGGGCGCGGGCGTTCGCCTCGTCGAGGTGGAGGATGTTCGCGCTCTTGAGCTGCCCCAGCGAGTCGAAGTCACGGCCCTGGGCGACGCGCCGGCCATCGACGGCCTGCAGGCGGGCGACGAGCGACGAGGGGTCCGACGGGTCGCCGGCGCGGCCGGTCGCGAAGGTGCCCGTCAGGTCCCAGTAGTCGGCGGAACGGAATGCGATGCGGTCGCGTTCCCGCTCCACCACGAGCCGGGTCGCGACGGACTGGACACGGCCGGCCGACAGGCGCGGCATGACCTTCTTCCACAGGACCGGCGAGACCTCGTAGCCGTAGAGGCGGTCGAGGATACGGCGGGTCTCCTGGGCGTCGACCATGCGCTGGTTCAGCTCGCGCGGGTTGGCGACGGCCTCGCGGATCGCGTCCTTGGTGATCTCGTGGAAGACCATCCGCTTGACCGGGACCTTGGGCTTGAGGACCTCCAGGAGGTGCCAGGCGATGGCCTCGCCCTCGCGGTCCTCATCGGTGGCGAGGAAGAGCTCGTCGGAGTCCTTCAGCAGGTCCTTGAGCTTCTTGACCTGCGCCCTCTTGTCGGCGTTGACGACATAGATCGGCTCGAAGTCGTGCTCGACGTCCACGCCGAGGCGCCGGACCTCGCCGGTGTACTTCTCGGGCACCTCCGCGGCGCCGTTGGGAAGGTCACGGATGTGCCCGACGCTCGCTTCGACGACGTATCCGGGGCCCAGATAGCCCTTGATCGTCTTCGCCTTGGCAGGCGACTCGACGATGACGAGTCGGCGGCCGCCCTGTGCGGTCTCGCTGGTCGGGGACAACTTCGCTCTTCTCTCCGGTCGACGCTGGGGCCTCCCCAGGCCTTGCTCCCGGGGTCGTGGCACAGGCACCGATGCCCGCTCACTTGGTGACGCTGCGGAGTGTGACGGTACATCCCGCCCCCGTGTCAAACGGGAAAAGCCCACAACGGCCACTCGAACGGTAACCCGACTACCGTCATTCCTGCCGCCCGGAGTCCCCGGCCGCTCTCCCGGCCCTGTCCGGAGCGTGATGCTCCGATTACCGGAACGGCATCCTCAGAGGCGGGTCAGGCAGTACGCCCCGAGGCCCAGCGCGATCACCGCGGCAAAGCTCGCGAGGGTCGCCGATGCGACCTGACTCACACCTTGGGCGACGGGTTCACCACGTCGGACCCGGATGCCGGTCCACACCAGCAGTGCGCCTCCGAACAGGGCGAACACCGCCCCCGCGAAGATCGCCGGTCCGTTCTCCATGACCCGCGCGCCCCTTCCCTGCCGTCCGCGACTGCCCAGCGCCGGGAGACTGACACGGACGGACGGACGGCGGGAGGCCGGTGGGCGAAATCGAGGTGAACGAGACACATTCACCATCTCGAACATACGACCGACTAGCTACGAGGCGAACATTCTCGCCACATTTTTCCGGCCCTTTTCCTTTCCCGGCGTGTCCGGGGGACGGCCGGAACGCCCGGGCAGCGCCCTGCCGAGGCCGACGCGTCCCGGCCGGGGCGGGGCGGGGCGGGGCAGCGCGGCCGGGCGGAGCGGGGCGGGGCGGGCCAGGCGAGGCGGAGCAGCACGGCCGGGCAGACCGGGCAAACCGGGCCGGACAACCGGCTCGATGTGTCCCGCGGATCGGTCGGCAGGCCGGCACACCCCGCCGCGCGTCGGAACCCGCGCCCTTCGCAGGCGGGGCCTCCCGGTCCGGCCTCCCGGTTTCGTCAGCTCGCCGGCTCCAGGAACCCCTGCTCCACCAGCAACCGGATCTGTGCGGGCGTGCGGTCGCGCAGCAACACCGGGTCCTCGCCCATCAGCTGAGCGATGGCGTCGAGAATCCGACCCGCGCTCAGCGAGCCGTCGCACACCCCTGCGAACCCGGCGCCCACCGTGTCCACCTTGGTCGCGCGGCGCATCCCGCGGTGCTGGCGCAGCACCACATGCTCCGGGTCCTCGGCGCCGGGCAGCCCGACCTGCTCCTGGACCACCTCGACGGCGAGCCTGAAGTGACCTTCGAGCAGATCCGCGTCGTCATGCTCACGGAGATAGTCGAGGCGGTCGAAGTGCGCGCGGATCGTCTCACCGAGCGGCTGTTCGATCGGATGCGGCCACTCCTCCACCGTGACCGAGGGCACGGCTGCAGCCGTCTTCCGCAGCGTGATCCAGCCGAATCCCACGCCCTTGACCTTGCGCGCCTCGAACTCGTCGAGCCACGCGTCGTACCGCGCCTGGTAGTCCGCCGTGTCCCCGCGGTGGTCACCGGAGTCCCGGAGCCACAGCTCGGCGTACTGGTTGACGTCCTGCACCTCGCGCTGCACGATCCACGCGTCGCAGCCGCGCGGCACCCATGACCTGACCCTGTCCTGCCAGTCCTCCCCCGCGACGTGCTGCCAGTTGGCGAGGAACTGCGCGAACCCGCCCTCGGCCAGCCGCTCCCCGGCCTGTTGAACGAGCGAGCGGCACAGATCGTCCCCGCTCATCCCGCCGTCCCGGTACGTCAACCGGGCACCCGGCGAGATCACGAACGGCGGGTTGGACACGATGAGGTCGTACGACTCCCCGTCCTTGACCGGCTCGAACAGCGAGCCCTCGCGCAGGTCGGCCGCCGGGGCGCCGGACAGCGCCAGCGTGAGCGCCGTGATGTGCAGCGCGCGCGGGTTGAGGTCGGTCGCCGTCACGCGCGTGGCGTGCTGGGCGGCGTGCAGCGCCTGGATCCCGGAGCCGGTGCCGAGGTCGAGGGCGGCGGAGACGGGCGTACGGACGGTGATGCCGGCCAGCGTCATGGACGCGCCGCCGACACCCAGGACGACGCCCTCGTGGCGCTGCCCGATGCCGCCGGCGCCGCCGACCGCGCAGCCGAGGTCGGAGACGATGAACCAGTCCTCGCCGTCGGGCCCGCCGTACGGCCGTACGTCCACGGTGGCCGCGACCTCGTCGCCGCCCGCGCGGGTCAGCCAGCCGCTCTCCACAAGGTCGTCCACGGGCAGCATGTCCGCCACGCGCGCGTGCGGCACGGGCTGCTGGAGCAGGAACAGCCGGACGAGCGTCTCCAGCGGTGTGTCCCCGCGGGTGGCCCGGAGCGCGGGCACCGTCTCGCTGCGGGCCAGCGCCGCGTACGCGGGCGCGCCGAGCAGCTCCAGGAGCCCGTCGGCGGTGAAGGAGGCGCCCAGCAGGGCGGTGCGCAGCCGGGCGGCGACGTCGGGGCGGTCGGAGGCGGGCAGGGTGGCGAGGCCGGAGTCAGTCACGCCCTCCATTGTGGCCCGCGCCCCCTTCCGGCCACCGCCTCAGCTCGCGTCGGCCGAGGCCTTACGGACGACCGTCGCCCCATCGGCGCTTGTCACCCCGAGGACACCGATCGACCCGTAAGCACCCGTCACCCCGCGGGCGCCCCACGACTCCCGGCACCCGTCACCCCGCGGGCGCCCCAGAAATCGCGGCACCCCGCAGGCACCACGACTCCCGGCACCGCTCAGCTCTCGGCACCCCACGACTCCCGAAGGGGTCGCCGTGGCCCCACGACGGCTGTCGACCCACGCCGTCGACCCACGCCTTCAGCTCGCGGTCGACGAGGCCGACGCCGACGCCGTCACGGAGACCTTCTTGCAGCTGGCCTGCTCGGCGATCGCGTCCTTGACCTCGCCCTGCTCCAGGGCCTGCAGCGCCTCGGTGCCGCTCTTGTTCTGGGTCTCCAGGTCCGCCATCTGGGAGGCGACGTCGTGCAGACCGGAGGCGAACTTCGCCTGGTCCTTGGTGTCGAGCGCGTCGACCTTCTTCTTCAGGGCGGCGTAGGACGAGGAAAGGCTGTTGAGGTTCTTGACGACGTCCTGCTGACGCTTGGCGCCGTCGTCGATCCCAGGGGGCGCACCGGCGCCCCCGATGGCCGTGGCGAGCGCCTTGTAGCCGTCGGACATGTCCTGGAAGGCATGGGAGTCGGTCTTCTGGATGGTCGCGGGCGAACTCGTGGTGTCCGAGGCCGTCTGCGCGATGGCCGCGTTGGCCGCCTTGATCTTCGCGTCCTGCGCCGGCACCGCGTCACACACGGTCTTGGCCCAGGCGATCAGCTTGGGGTCGGTGCCCTTGTTGCTGCTGCACCCGGACAGTGCCACTACCAGTACCGCACCGCCGGACAGTGCGGCCGCGAGCTTCTTGTTCACCGGATAGGTCCCTTCAATGGCTCTCGGCCCCCGGAATCTACACGGCACACGGACAGCACCCTCATGGAGAGCATCCATTAAGTGAGCTTTTAGGTGGATCTGCACCACGAGAGAGAAGGCTCACGACGAGACGACGGGCACACCCGGAGCCGGACCGCACGGCCGCCTACGACCGCCCATGACCACTCATGACGACCGCGCGCGAGAACCGGCGAGCGCCCCCGGCGCACGAAACGGGCGGACGGCGTGTCAGCACACGCCATCCGCCCGCTCGTTGGCCCGGCTCCCTCGCGAGAGCCCCGGTGGCCGTCGTAAGACCGCTTACGAAACCACCGCTGGATCGGCCGACTTGGCCACGCGTTCCGCGCTGTCCTCGTCGTCGCCGACGGTGATACCGCGCCGCTTGGAGATGTACACCGAGCCGACGATCACGATCAGCGCGACGACCGCGATCATGATCCGGACGCCGATGCTCTTGTCATGGCCGTACGAGAACTTGATCACCGCTGGCGCGATGAGCAGCGAGACCAGGTTCATGACCTTGAGCAGAGGGTTGATCGCGGGTCCCGCGGTGTCCTTGAAGGGGTCGCCGACCGTGTCGCCGATCACCGTGGCGGCGTGGGCCTCACTGCCCTTGCCGCCGTGGTGGCCGTCCTCGACGAGCTTCTTGGCGTTGTCCCAGGCACCGCCGGAGTTGGCCAGGAAGACGGCCATCAGGGTGCCCGCGCCGATCGCGCCGGCGAGGTAGGAGCCGAGGGCTCCGACGCCGAGCGTGAACCCGATGAAGATGGGCGCCATCACGGCGAGCAGTCCCGGCGTGGCCAGCTCGCGCAGGGCGTCCTTGGTGCAGATGTCGACGACCTTGCCGTACTCGGGCGTCTCCGTGTAGTCCATGATCCCGGGGTGCTCGCGGAACTGCCGCCGCACCTCGTAGACCACCGAACCCGCCGACCTCGACACCGCGTTGATGGCGAGTCCGGAGAAGAGGAAGACGACCGCCGCGCCGGCGATGAGGCCGACGAGGTTGTTGGGCTGTGAGATGTCCATCGACAAGGTCAACGGAGCGCCCGCACCGGTCAGTTTCACTCCCACGTCCTGCACGTTCGTGGTGATCGCGTCCCGGTACGACCCGAAGAGCGCCGACGCCGCGAGGACGGCGGTGGCGATGGCGATGCCCTTGGTGATGGCCTTGGTGGTGTTGCCGACGGCGTCCAGGTTGGTGAGCACCTGCGCGCCCGCGCCCTGGACGTCGCCGGACATCTCGGCGATGCCCTGGGCGTTGTCGGAGACCGGCCCGAAGGTGTCCATGGCGACGATCACACCGACCGTGGTGAGCAGGCCGGTGCCGGCCAGCGCCACCGCGAAGAGCGCCAGCATGATCGACGTACCGCCGAGCAGGAACGCCCCGTAGACGCCGAGGCCGATCAACAGGGCGGTGTAGACGGCCGATTCGAGGCCGATCGAGATGCCGGCGAGGACCACCGTGGCCGGTCCGGTCAGCGAGGACTTGCCGATGTCCATGACCGGACGCCGGTTGGTCTCGGTGAAGTAGCCGGTCAGCTGCTGGATGACGGCTGCCAGCAGGATGCCGATGGCGACCGCGACCAGCGCGAGGATCCGCGGATCGCCGTCCTTGGCCCTGATGGCCGCGTCGGAGATGCCGTCGAGGTCGGCGTACTTCCCCGGCAGGTACACGAAGACCGCGATCGCGACCAGCGCGAGCGAGATCACCGCGGAGATGAAGAAGCCGCGGTTGATGGCGCTCATGCCGCTGCGGTCGCTGCGGCGCGGGGCGACCGCGAAGATGCCGATCATCGCGGTGAGCACACCGATGGCCGGTACCAGGAGCGGGAAGGCGAGACCCGCGTCCCCGAAGGCCGCCTTGCCGAGGATCAGCGCGGCGACCAGGGTCACCGCGTAGGACTCGAAGAGGTCGGCCGCCATGCCCGCGCAGTCGCCGACGTTGTCGCCCACGTTGTCGGCGATGGTCGCGGCATTGCGCGGGTCGTCCTCCGGAATGCCCTGTTCGACCTTGCCGACCAGGTCGGCGCCGACGTCGGCGGCCTTGGTGAAGATGCCGCCGCCGACACGCATGAACATGGCGATCAGGGCGGCGCCGAGGCCGAATCCTTCGAGCACCTTCGGCGCGTCGGCCGCGTACACCAGCACCACACAGGAGGCGCCGAACAGGCCGAGCCCCACCGTGAACATGCCGACCACGCCGCCCGTACGGAAAGCGATCTTCATGGCTTTGTGCGAGACGGCGGTGAGATCCTTTTCCGGTTCGCCTTCCGCCGGGGTGGCTTCCCGGGCGGCCGCGGCGACGCGGACATTGCTGCGTACGGCGAGCCACATGCCGATATAGCCGGTGGTCGCCGAGAAGGCCGCGCCGATCAAGAAGAAGATCGATCGGCCGGCGCGTTGATTCCAGTCGTCCGCGGGCAGCAGCAGGAGCAGGAAGAACACCACGACGGCGAATACGCCGAGGGTGCGCAGCTGCCGGGTCAGATAGGCGTTCGCGCCTTCCTGGACCGCCGCTGCGATCTTCTTCATGCTGTCGGTGCCCTCGCCGGCCGCGAGTACCTGGCGCACCAGGATCCAGGCGACCACGAGCGCGGCCAGCGCCACGACGGCGATCACCGCGACCAGGACCCGGTTGTCGTCGGTCAGGACCGCGGCCGCCAGCGTTGTGGGGTGACCAAACTGATGAGGGGTAGAAAGCCCCGCCATTCGTCCTCCTTGACGCTTGGGCTGAGCTCAAGATGTGGACGGATTCTAGGTACCCGCGAGTGATCTAAACAGGGGACGGTAAGCGGAATTGGCCTTCTCGTGCTCTTCAGCAAATGATCGAGGTCACGCCGACGAACCCGAAAGAGGTAACGCCCTAAAAGCATTGACGATCACCACTGGCCTATTCGGCGCTTGATCAAATTATCGGGCGATCCGCCGGGCCATTGATCGTGAATTCTTTCACGAATTCGGCGACCGGGTGACATCCGAAGGGAAATAACAAGAAGGGCCCTGCTCAGCAGGGCCCTGCTCATGATCGGGTGACTCTCAGGTGAGCGCGACTCCGGGCGGGGTGGTCGGCCAGGTCATGCGGATCAGGCCGCCGTGCTCCCCGGCGGTGACCTCCACGTCGTCGACGAGACCACTGATGACCGCGAGGCCCATCTCGTCCTCCTCCGCCTCCACGTCCGCGTCCGGCGCCGCACCGGTCGCCCGGTCGACGGGGACGGAACGGGGTGCCTCGTCGCCGACCTCGATGGAGAACTGTTTCTCCTCCTCGATCAGCGCCACCCGCACCGGCTCGGTGATGCCGGCGCTCTGGTGCAGACCGACAGCGCGGGAACAGGCCTCGCCGACGGCCAGCCGGACCTCGTCCAGGACGGCCTCGTCCACTCCGGCCCTGCGTGCCACCGCCGCCGCCACCAGTCGGGCGGTGCGGACGTGCTCGGGCAGCGCGCTGAAGCGGAGTTCAACGGTGGCCATACGTCCCCCTCGGAACTACAGGCGTGCGGTAGGGGGGCCGGATCGCCGAAAACCCGGCCCCCCGATGAATTGCGTCCGCCGCGGGCCTGCGACCCGTGAACGGCTGCCGGCACGGGCATGCGGGCCCGAGCGGGCGGGGGCGACACGGGCCTGCGTACGGCTCTGTACGAGCCCGTGTCGGAGGCCGACCGGACGGCGCGGACCGATCGGCGGTCCGGGAGACGTCGGCCGGCCCGGGTCAGTCGGTGGCCGCCACCGCTTCCTCGACCGAGGTGTGGATCGGGAACACCTTGGTGAGACCGGTGATTCGGAAGATCTTCAGAATGCGCTCCTGGTTGCAGACCAGGCGCAGTGAGCCCTCATGAGCTCGCACCCGCTTCAGGCCGCCGACCAGCACGCCGAGCCCGGTGGAGTCGAGGAAGTCCACGCCCTCCATGTCAACGACGAGGTGGAAATTCCCGTCGTTCACCAGCTCGACCAGCTGCTCGCGCAGCTTGGGCGCGGTATATACGTCGATTTCGCCACCGACCTCAACGACCGTGCGATCGCCGACGGTACGGGTCGACAGGGACAGGTCCACGAATCCTCCAGCACCTTGCTATCGAGCGGGTCGCCCCTTGGGACACCTCGGCTTGCGGCCCCCGGGACGGTACGCCAGCCGCGATGGCATTCAATCACTTACCGGCAGGCGTGCACGACGCCTTGGCCCCATTGTCCGTCACGCCAGTGACACACTCGGTCCCGATGGCCATAAATCACCGATCCGATCGACCCTCGGCTCCGGCCGCGTCCGGGTTCTCTCCGGACACGGTCCTGGACCGGCTCGCGTCCGGGCCGAGCCGGGCTTCGCGCATCACTCATACGGAGCACTTGCCCCCGCGGGCGGGTCGGCATGCCGTCTGGCCTGACCGGATTCGTTCGGAGGTTGTCGCGGCGGTGCAGGCGTGCGGCATCGACCATCCCTGGGAGCACCAGGCGCTGGCCGCCGAGCACGCCCTGGACGGCGCCTCGGTGGTGGTCTCGACCGGCACCGCCTCCGGCAAGTCGCTGGCCTATCTCGTGCCGGTCCTCTCCGCCCTCCTGGACGGCTCCGAGGCACCCAACGGCCGTGGTGCCACTGCCCTCTACCTGGCGCCCACCAAGGCACTGGCGGCAGATCAGTGCCGATCGGTGAAGGAACTTTCACAACCGCTGGGCACCGCCGTACGGCCCGCGGTGTACGACGGCGACACCCCGTACGAGGAGCGGGAGTGGGTCCGCCAGTACGCCAACTACGTGCTCACCAACCCAGACATGCTGCACCGCGGGATACTTCCCGGGCACGCCCGCTGGTCCTCCTTCCTGAAGTCGCTGAAGTACGTCGTCATCGACGAGTGCCACACCTACCGGGGCGTCTTCGGCTCGCACGTCGCCCAGGTGCTGCGCCGGCTGCGCCGCCTGTGCGCCCGCTACGGCGCCTCCCCGGTCTTCCTGCTGGCCTCCGCGACCGCCGCCGAGTCGGCCGTCGCCGCCCGCCGTCTCACCGGCCTGCCGGTCGTGGAGATCGCCGAGGACGCCTCCCCGCGCGGCGAGCTGGTCTTCGCCCTCTGGGAGCCGCCGCTGACCGAGCTGCACGGCGAGAAGGGTGCCCCGGTCCGCCGTACCGCCACCGCCGAGACCGCCGATCTGCTGACCGACCTCGCCGTGCAGGGCGTGCGGTCGGTCGCCTTCGTGCGCTCCCGGCGTGGCGCCGAGCTGATCGCCCTCATCGCGCAGGAACGGCTGGCCGAGGTCGACCGTTCCCTCGCCCGGCGTGTCGCGGCCTATCGCGGCGGCTACCTCCCCGAGGAGCGGCGCGCCCTGGAACGCGCGCTGCACTCCGGGGAGCTCCTCGGACTTGCTGCCACGACGGCCCTGGAGCTGGGTGTGGACGTCTCCGGGCTGGACGCCGTACTGATCGCCGGGTACCCGGGTACGAGGGCCTCTGTGTGGCAGCAGGCGGGTCGGGCGGGCCGCTCCGGGCAGGGCGCCCTCGCGGTCCTGGTGGCCCGCGACGACCCGCTGGACACGTTCCTCGTCCATCATCCCGAGGCCCTGTTCGACCAACCGGTGGAATCGACGGTCCTCGACCCCGACAACCCGTACGTCCTAGCCCCGCATCTGTGTGCCGCCGCGGCCGAGATCCCGCTCACCGACGACGACCTCGACCTGTTCGGCCCGGCCTGCGAGGAGCTGCTGCCGCAGCTGGAGGCCGCGAAGCTGCTGCGCCGCCGTACCAAGGCCTGGCACTGGACCCGGCGGGAGCGGGCCGCCGAGCTGACCGACATCCGCGGCGAGGGCGGGCGCCCGGTGCAGGTCGTCGAGGCGGGCACGGGGCGGCTGCTCGGCACGGTGGACGCCGGCGCCGCGCACTCGACGGTCCACGAGGGCGCGGTCCACCTGCACCAGGGCCGCACCTACCTGGTGCGCTCCCTGGACCTGGAGGACTCGGTCGCGCTGGTCGAACAGGCCGAGCCGCCGTACTCCACGGTCGCCCGCGACACCACGGCCATCTCCGTCCTGGAGACCGACATCGAGGTTCCCTGGGGCGACGGCCGCCTCTGCTACGGCTCCGTCGAGGTCACCAACCAGGTGGTCTCCTTCCTCCGCCGCCGGCTCATCACCGGCGAGGTGCTGGGCGAGACGAAACTCGATCTCCCGCCTCGGACGCTGCGCACCCGCGCGGTGTGGTGGACCGTCACCGAGGACCAGCTCGACGAGGCCCGGATCACCCCGGAGATCCTCGGCGGCGCCCTGCACGCCGCCGAACACGCCTCCATCGGCCTGCTCCCGCTCTTCGCGACCTGCGACCGCTGGGACATCGGCGGCGTGTCCGTCCCCCTGCACCCCGACACGCTGCTGCCGACGGTCTTCGTCTACGACGGCCACCCGGGCGGCGCGGGCTTCGCGGAGCGCGCCTTCCACACGGCCCGCGCATGGCTCACGGCCACCCGGGAGGCGATCGCCGCGTGCGAGTGCGAGGCCGGGTGCCCGTCCTGCATCCAGTCACCCAAGTGCGGGAACGGGAACGATCCGTTGCACAAGCGGGGGGCGGTGCGGCTCCTCACGGTGCTTCTGAAGGGGGCGCCGGACTAGGTGGTTGCCTGGGTGCGGGCGCGTGGGGGCCGGTCGCGCAGTTCCCCCCGCCCCCGAAGGGCGCGTTGCAGCGGGGGCCGGCTCTTGCCCGGACCTCTACCGTGAACGGCCCGCCGCCCGAGGCCACCGACACGTCCGAGACGTCTCCCACGATCACGCACCGCGTAAGCCGCGCACCCTGTGCGCGTGCCACCCGGTCGGCCTGTGCGCAGGCCCCCGCGGTCCCTTCGGCCCAGTGTTCCGCCGCCGCGAGCGCGGCCAGGTCGGCACCACCCGCCGCCCGATGCCGGACTGCCACGGACTGTCCCAACGCAAGCAGGACCCCGAACACGACGCAGAGGACCCCGATCGCGCCGACGCTCCAGACGGTGGCCGACCCCCGATCCGAATACCTGCGTCTCACGGCCCCACCTCCTCCGCCAACGCCACCGCCGACTCCCGTACTTCGAACGGCAGCGATCCGAGCACCGGTGGCCTCGCCACCACCGTCACCCGGACCTGGTCGCCCTCCCGGCCGACGGTCACCGTCGCGCCGTCCGGTGCCGCCGCCTTCGTCACGGCGACCACCGCGCCCTCGGCGTCCTGCCGCGCGGCGGCCCGCGCCCCGGTGCGGGCGGCGTCCACGCACCGGATCTGGGCGGCCACCACGAGCAGCCCCCACACCAGCGCCATCGTGAACGCCACCAGCACCGGCAGCACCACGGCCGCCTCCGCCGTCACGAACCCGCGGTCCATCCCGCGCCCCCGCTCACATCCGCGCACTGAGGGCTCGTTTCACGATGTCCTGAAGCTCCGCACTGACCTGCCCGCTCGTCACGACCGCGTAGAGCACCGCCGCGAACCCGACTGCGGCGATGATCCCCATCGCGTACTCGGACGTGACCATTCCGGCGTCCCGGCGCAGCAACTTCCGCATCTTCCGGTACATCTCGACTCCCTTGAATCCCGAATTCGGTGATCTGTTCCTGTTGACGGCCCGTTATCGCCCCTTTTATCCACCGCCCCCTCGCATCACCCCGCCCGCCAGCCCGATCACCACGGGCAGCACCCCGACCGCGATGAACGCGGGCAGGAAACACAGCCCCACCGGCGCGGAGATCAGCACGGCCGCCCGCCGCGCCCGCGCGGTCGCGCTTCTCGCCCACTCCGCGCGGGCGTCCGCGGCGAGCCGGGCGACCGGAGCGGCCGCCGGCAGCCCGGACTCGTCCGCGCGCTCCAGCAGCCGGGCGAGGGCGGCGGCCCCCGGCAGTGCCGCCAACCGCCGCCAGGCGTCCGCCGGTTCGCCGCCCAGCCGGACCTCAGCCGCACCCCGCGCGAGCCCTTCCCCGACGGGACCGCCGAGCGCCTCGCCGACGGCCTGCGCGGCGACCACCGGGGCCGCCCCGGCGGCGATGCAGGCGGCCAGCAGGTCGGAGGCGAGCGGGAGTTGGCGTGCGGCCCCAGACGCCTCGACCTGCGCGGCCCGTCCCGCGTCTCCCTGCCGGCGCCGCCACCGCCACAGCCCCGCGGCCACACCCAGGCCCAGCAGCGCTCCGGCGACCCCACCGACCAGCACCCAGCCGCCGCACACCACACCGACCACCGGCAGCCATCCGCGGACGGCACCTGCGACGTCGGAACGCCGCTCAGGCATCTCCAGGGCCAGCAGTTCGGCCACCCTGCGCCTGGCCCGGCGCCTGCGCCGGGCCCGCTCCAGCCGCCACGCCGACCAGCCCAGGACCAGCAGCACCGCGACCGTCGCCCCCAGCCTGTGGACAACCTCCGCGCTCATACCGCCTCAGCTCCCCGCACGATCCGGGCCGCCCACCACATCCCGGTGCCCTCGAACACCACTCCGACGACCAGGCAGCCCAGCCCGACACCGGTGTGCAGCAGTACGCGCAGCGGGTCGGCGCCCATGGCCGAGCCGAGCAGAAGACCGAGGGCGGGCAGCGCGGCGAGCAGCACCGCGGTGGCCCGGGCCCCGGACAACTGGGCGCGCAGGTCGGCGCGCTGGTCCCGTTCGGCGCGCAGGGCCGCCTCCAGGCGATCGAGGCCGGCGGCAAGCCCGGCACCCTGGTCGACGGCCACCCGCCAGCACGCCGCGAGCCCCAGCAGGCCGTCGGCGCCCGACTGGCGCGCGGCCGTCGCGAGCGCGCCCGGCACGTCCCCGCCGAAGCGTGCCGCCGCCACCACGGCCGCCTGGGCCTCGCCGAGCCCTCCGGAGTCCCGAGCGGACCGCAGCAGCGCCTCGCCGGGCTGCCGTCCTGCGCGCACCTCACCGGCGAGCGCCCCGCAGAGCACGATCACCGCGTCGGCGCGCGCCTGCCGGATCCGCCCCGCCTGGCGGGCCAGCCGCAGCCGGCGCAGCACCGGCACTCCGGCCGCCCCCGCGAGGAGCGGGAGCACCGAGGCGGCGACGAGGGCCAGCGCGATGCCGACGGTCAGGGCCCACCACTCGCCCCGCCAACGGCCGCGCAGCCGCCGCAACTCCCCGGCCGTCTGCTCCCACAAGGGTGGTCCGGCCGCCACCGCCCCGACCCCGGCGAGCAACAGCCGCGCCCGCCGTACCTCGCGCTGCCGCTCGGCCAGGAGCCACGCCATGACTCCGCCGCACACCACGGCCGCACCCACCGTCGTCTCACCCATCGCACGATCCCCTTTCAACTCACAGATCACTTGCGTCACTTCGCAGCAGCCCCCGCAGCCGCTCCCACCCCGGTTCGCGGACGAACGCCTCCGCACTCCAGCGCAGTGCCGGTACCGTCCGCACCAGACCCGTGGGATCCCGTTCCAGCACATGCACCTCGGCGATCCGCCGTCGGCCCGTGCCGTCCCGGACGAGGTGCAGCACCACCGACAGCGCGGCGGCCAACTGGCTGTGCAGGGCGGCCCGGTCGAGCCCGGCGGCCGTACCGAGTGCCTCCAGGCGGGCGGGGACGTCCGCGGCCGCGTTCGCGTGCACCGTGCCGCAGCCGCCCTCGTGGCCGGTGTTGAGCGCGGCCAGCAGGTGCACGACCTCGGGGCCGCGCACCTCGCCGACGACCAGCCGGTCGGGGCGCATCCGCAGCGCCTGGCGGACCAGGTCCTCCAGGGTGACCAGGCCGGCGCCCTCCTGGTTGGCGGGTCTGGTCTCCAGCCGCACGACGTGCGGGTGTTCGGGCCTGAGCTCCGCCGAGTCCTCGGCGAGCACGATCCGCTCCCCCGGGCCCACCAGACCGAGCAACGCGCTCAGCAGGGTCGTCTTGCCGGTGCCGGTGCCACCGCTGACCAGGAACGAGAGCCGGGCCGCCAGCAACGCGCGCAGGATCCGGTCGCCGCCCGGTGGCACGGTCCCGGCCGCCACCAGTTCGTCGAGCGTGAACGCCCGCGGCCGCACCACCCTGAGGGACAGACAGGTGCAGCCGACCGCCACCGGAGGCAGCACCGCGTGCAGGCGGGTGCCGTCGGGCAGCCGGGCGTCCGCCCAGGGCCGGGCGTCGTCCAGGCGCCGGCCGGCCACCGCGGCCAGCCGCTGCGCGAGTCGTCGTACGGCCGCCGCGTCCGGGAAGGCGACCGGGGTCAGTTGCAGTCCGCCGCCGCGGTCCACCCAGACCCGGTCCGGGGCGGACACCAGGACGTCGGTGACCGTGGGGTCGGCGAGCAGAGGTTCCAGGGGGCCGCTGCCGACCAGTTCGGAGCGCAGTCGCTCGGCCGCGCCGAGGACCTCGGCGTCGCCGAGCATCCGGCCCTGTGCGCGCAGCGCCTGCGCCACGCGCGCGGGGGTCGGTTCGGCGCCGCTCTCGGCGAGCCAGCGCCGGACCCCGTCGAGCAGGGCCGGGCCCTCCGCGCCCGCGGTGCCGGGCCTCACACGCCACCCGCCTCGACGAGCGTGCGCTCCCAGAAGCCCTTGCAGAAGCGGGCCAGCGGACCGCGGGCGGCGGACCCGGGCGGTTTCCGGTTCGGGCGGGACAGGCCCGGTTCGACGGGCACCTCGCCGGCCAGCGGCAGGCCGAGCAGCCGGGCCACCTCGCGGTCGTCGAGTCCCGGCGCGTACGGGCCCCTCACCGCCACCCGGAGATCGCGCACGACCATGCCGACGGTGGCCGCCACCCGGGCCGCCGCCGCGATCGCACGGAGCTCGGCGGGGACCACCAGGACGGCGAGGTCGAGCTGGGTGAGGACCTCGGCGACCTCGTCGTCCAGGCGGCGCGGCAGGTCGACGACGACCGTGCCGCCCCGCCTGCGGACGGCGGCGAGCACCGCGCGGACGGCGGGCGGCGGGATCGCCACGCTGTCGCCGCGGTCCCAGCTGAGGATCCGCAGCGAGTGGAGTTCCGGCAGTGACTCCTCCAGGGCGCCGCTGCCGAGCCGGCCGCGTGAGGCGGCAAACGCGGGCCAGCGCAGGCCTTCGGCGGTTTCGGCGCCGAGGAGTACGTCGATTCCGCCGCCCAGTGGATCCGCGTCCACGAGGAGGGTGCGCAGTCCCTCCCGTGCGGAGGTGACGGCGAGCGCACAGGCCAGCGTGGAGGCACCGGCCCCGCCCCGGCCGCCGATCACGCCGACGGTGAGGGCCGGGCGGCCCACACCCTCGACTACGTCGGCGATCCGGTCCACGAGCCACTGCTCGCCGTCGGGCAGCATCAGGACGTGGTCCGCACCGATCTCCACGGCGCGTTTCCACACGTCCGGGTCGTCCTGGTCCTGACCGACCAGCACCACCCCGCGTCGGCGCGCGGCCCCGCGCACCCGGCCCGCGGCGTCGTCGCCGACCAGGACGAGCGGGGCGGACTCCCAGCCACCGCCGCGTTCCGGTACCCCGTGGTGGACCTCGGGTTTGGCGCCGGCCGCCGCGCACAGGCGCAACAGGTCGTCGAGGAGTTCGGCGTCCTCGGTGACGATCATCGGGCGTCCGGGCCGTCCCGGGGCGGCGGACGGTGGTTCGTGGGTGACAGTTCCGGCCACGTGAGCTTCCCCCTTGGCTGCGTTCTTGCGCGCGGCCTCCGGGGCCACGCGATTCCCATACGTGTGAAGAACCGGCAAGCGGCCTCCATATGCACGGCCGACAGAAACCGGCCATAGGCGCCCGACAATCGGAACCGGCCATGAACTCGCCGCCGCCGGAGCGCGCTGGAATCACGGTGCAGCGAACCCGGAAATCGTGTGGATCTTGGTCCAAAACTGTGGACAACTCGATGGTTGTGAATATCGCTGTCACCCATACCGGTGAGGCCCGTTCTGGGCTCTGTGCACTTCCACAGCGCAGCGCCGCGACTACGCGGCGTGACGGATCATGGGCATGCGAAAGGGGCGGCCACAGCCGCCCGACCAAGGTCTCAGGAGCCGGAGAAGGGAGGAAAAACCCGTCCGGACATGCGACGACCCCCACCGGGGGGGAGAGTGGGGGTCGTCTCCACGGCCGACTCGGGGGGGGAGGAGCCGGACCGGGTTAGCACGGTCGCGAACGATCCGTGACTTCCATGGTGTACCCGAGAGCCCTCTCAGGCAAACCCACGCGCCCCACCTTACGCCGAATGGTGGGCGCCTATGCTCGGGGGCGTGGAAAACCACTCCTTGCCCCGCACCGCGGCCTTCTTTGACCTGGACAAGACGGTCATTGCGAAGTCGAGCACGCTCACCTTCAGCAAGTCGTTCTACCAAGGCGGTCTGATCAACCGCAGGGCGGCGCTGCGCAACGCGTACTCCCAGTTCGTGTTCCTGGTCGGCGGTATGGACCACGACCAGATGGAGCGCACCCGCGCATACCTGTCCGGTCTGGTCCGTGGCTGGAATGTCCAGCAGGTCAAGGAGATCGTCGCCGAGACCCTGCACGACCTGATCGACCCGATCATCTACGACGAGGCCGCCTCCCTCATCGAGGCCCACCACCGGGCCGGCCGGGACGTCGTCATCGTCTCCACCTCGGGCGCCGAGGTGGTCGAGCCGATCGGCGAACTGCTGGGC
This sequence comes from Streptomyces sp. NPDC054813, assembly GCF_053611365.1. Classification (NCBI taxonomy): domain Bacteria; kingdom Bacillati; phylum Actinomycetota; class Actinomycetes; order Kitasatosporales; family Streptomycetaceae; genus Streptomyces; species Streptomyces sp. NPDC054813. The sequence continues at coordinate 118,472 of NZ_JBSHAF010000030.1, forward strand.
GCCGACCGAGTGGTGGCCACCCGCATGGTCGTCGGCGACGACGGCTGCTACACCGGCGAGGTGGAGTACTACGCCTACGGTCCGACGAAGGCCGAGGCGGTCCGGGAGCTGGCCGCCTCCGAGGGGTACGACCTCGACCGCTGCTACGCGTACAGCGACTCGGCGACCGACCTGCCGATGCTCCGGGCCGTCGGGCATCCGCACGCGGTGAACCCGGACCGGACGCTGCGCCGCGAGGCACTCGGGCGTGGCTGGCCGATCCTGGACTTCCACCGCCCGGTCCGGCTCAAGCAGCGGATCTCCGCGCCCCCGCGCCCGGCCCTGGTCGCCGCGGCCGCGATCGGAGCGGCGGCCGCCACCGCGGGCCTGGTCTGGTACGCGAGCAGGCGCCGGAACCCGGTTGCCTGAACCGGCGCACCACACCCTCTTTCACCCGTTCGGCCTATCGATGCCCCTTTTCCTCCCCTTAGTGCGTCTTTGAAGGTAAAAGTAAAGAACTGCAGGTAGGGGTTCCGCTTGCTCCGGGCTTGCAGTACAAAGGGGTTAGCGGCCCGCGAGACCGAAGGACATCCGAGAGGATCACCTTTTTAAACGCATTTGGCCCCACGGACCCCGCATGGACACCGAGCACCCACGCGACGTCGACCCGTCGATTACGGGCCAGCCGCACCAGGTGACGGGCAAAGTACCCGACCTGATGGGCGACATTTCGAGGACGCCTGGTAACCCGGTGAACATGCCAGCGGCGGTACGAGAACTCGTACCGCCGCAACCCGTTCGGGCAGCCTTCCCGGCTGCTCGTGGCCTTTTACGCCGCGCCGCGCTGCAGCGCCTCGCAGACCGCGGTCGACTCCCGGACACCCAGCTCGACCGCGCGGCCGCAGTGCGCGATCCAGGCCGCCATGCCGTCCGGGGTGCCCGAGACATAGCCGTCCAAGGCCGCCAGATAGGAGGCGCGGCCCAGCTCGGCGTGGCCGACCTCGGCGGGGCAGATCGACTTGGGGTCGAGGCCGCTGCCGATCAGCACGATCCGCTCGGCCGCGCGCGCGACCAGCCCGTTGTGCGAGGTGAAGGGCCGCAGCGCGAGCAGCTCGCCGTGCACCACGGCAGCCGTCACCAGCGCCGGCGCGGAACTTCCCGCGATGATCAGCTCGGAGAGCCCGTCGAGGCGCCCCGACACCTCGTCGGCACCCGGCAGCGGCAGCTCGATCAGCGGCTCGTCGACCTCTTCACCGGCCCGGCGCGGCCGGCCCACCTCGTCGTCCCCGGTCGCGGCCGCCACCAGATGCAGCCGGGCCAGTACGCGCAGCGGCGACTGCCGCCAGATGGAAAGCAGTTGGCCCGCCTCGGCGGTCAGCCGCAGGGCCGCACCCACCACGCGCGCGTCGTCGTCGACACCGAAGTCGGAGCGCCGCCGGACCTCCTCCAGTGCCCAGTCGGCGCCGGACAGCGCCGCACTGCCCCGGGCGCCACGCAGGGCGGCCTCGGACGTGACTGCGTTGCTGCGGCGCCGCATGACCCGGTGCCCGTAGACCCGGTCCACGGCCTTGCGCACGGACTCCACGGACTCGGCCACTCCGGGCAGCGAGCCCAGGGCCGCGAGCGGATCGGCGGTCGCACGTGTCGTACTCATGAGTACGACCCTACGCACCCCGGCCCGCCACTCCACGAAGGAGTGGTCTTCTTCACTTCGCCAGACACAGACAGCTACCAGCCGACTACCCTTCGTGAACATGAAAATTGCTTTCGTCGGGAAGGGCGGCAGCGGCAAGACCACGCTCTCCTCCCTGTTCATCCGCCATCTCGCGGCCGCCGGTGCGCCGGTCGTCGCCGTCGACGCCGACATCAACCAGCACCTGGGCCCCGCGCTCGGCCTCGACGAGCGGGAGTCGGCGGCGCTGCCCGCGATGGGCGAGCAGCTCTCCGTGATCAAGGACTACCTGCGCGGCAACAACCCGCGCATCGCCTCCGCCGCGACGATGATCAAGACCACCCCGCCCGGCGAGGGCTCGCGGCTGGTCCGGGTACGGGAACCCAATCCGGTGTACGACGCCTGTGCGCGCCCGGTGGAACTCGACGGCGGCGCCGTCCGTTTGATGGTCACCGGGCCCTTCACGGACGCGGACCTGGGGGTCTCCTGCTACCACTCCAAGACAGGAGCGGTCGAGTTGTTCCTGAACCACCTCGTCGACGGCCCCGACGAGTACGTCGTGGTCGACATGACGGCGGGTTCGGACTCCTTCGCCTCCGGCATGTTCACCCGCTTCGACATCACGTTCCTCGTCGCCGAGCCGACCCGGAAGGGGGTCTCCGTCTATCGCCAGTACAAGGAGTACGCCCGGGACTTCGGCGTCGTGCTGAAGGTCGTCGGCAACAAGGTGCAGGGGCAGGACGACATCGACTTCCTCCGCGCGGAGGTCGGGGACGACCTGCTGGTCACGGTCGGGCATTCGGACTGGGTGCGCGCCATGGAGAAGGGCCGCCCGCCCCGGTTCGAGCTCCTGGAGGACGCCAACTCCCGCGCCCTGCACACCCTCAAGGTCGCCGCCGACGCGACGTACGACCTGCGGGACTGGGAGCGCTACACCCGGCAGATGGTCCACTTCCACCTGAAGAACGCCCAGTCGTGGGGCAACGAGCGCACCGGGGCCGACCTGGCGGCGCAGATCGACCCCGGCTTCGTGCTCGGCGAGGGAGTGGCGGCGCCCGTCTGACGGAGGTGGGCACTCCGCCGACGGGGCTCCGACTCCCGCCCGCCGCCTACTGCTTGACCGCCGGCGCCCCGGGCACCCCCTTCGGTGCCGGGGCGGGGCGGCCGGAAAGGAAGGATGCCCAGCCCTGCCGCGGGGCCTCGCCCACGTTCAGGGTGCGCAGCCTCGCCAGGACCTTCGGGTCCTGGGCATCCAGCCAGTCGGCCAGCTGGTGGAAGGAGACACAGCGCACCTCTGGCTTGTTGCAGACGTTCTCGACGACCTCGTCGATGGCCCGCATGTAGGTGCCGCCGTTCCAGGACTCGAAGTGGTTGCCGATGACGAGCGGTGCACGGTTGCCGTTGTAGGCGCGGTTGAAGCCCTGGATCAGCCCGTCACGCATCTGGTCGCCCCAGTAGTCGTACTTGTCGGGGTCGCCCTGGGTCGAGGTGCCGGACTGGTTGACCATGAAGTTGTAGTCCATGGTCAGCTGCTCGAAGGAGTGACCGGGGAAGGGGACGAGCTGCATCGACAGGTCCCACAGCCCTTCCTTCCTCTTGGGCCAGACCTGGTCGTTGACACCACTGGTGTCGTAGCGGAAGCCCAACTGGCTCGCCGCCTTCATGAAGTTCTTCTGCCCCTCCAGGCAGGGGGTGCGGGCGCCGATGAGCTCCTTGTCGTAGTCGAAGGGCAGCGGTGCGGCGTTCTTCATGCCCGTGTTGGTCTTCCAGCTCTTCACGAACTGCTTGGCCTGGGCGATCTCGCTCTTCCACTCCGCCACCGACCACTCACCGACACCCCCGTCGGGGCCGCAGAAGTGCCCGTTGAAGTGGGTGCCGATCTCGTTGCCCTCCAGCCAGGCCAGCCGCAGCTGCTTGACGGTGTCGGAGATGCCCTGCTCGTCGTTGAAGCCGATCTCGGAGCGGCCGGGCGAGTGCTGCGGGGGCCGGTAGAGGTCACGTTTCTCCTCGGGCAGCATGTAGACGCCGCTGAGGAAGTACGTCATGGTCGCGTTGTTCTCCTTGGAGACCTTGCGGAAGTGCGAGAACAGCTTCTGGCTGTCCTCGCCCGCTCCGTCCCAGGAGAACACCACGAACTGCGGGGGCTTCTCGCCCGGCTGGAGCTTCTCCGGCCGGGGCAGATGGGGCTGCGCCCCGGTGTACGCGGTGGAACCGTCGCCGATCAGACGGACCATGCTCTGCGGCGCCGGTGCCCCCTTCTGCGGCCCGGACGCCCCTTCTTTGGTGTTGGTGCCGGTCGCGCAACCCGCCAGCGACGCGGCACAGGCCGCGGCGGCCACGGCGCCGACGGCAATCCTCTGGGTGGCGGCCAATTCCGCCCACCTTCTTCCTTCTCTCGGCAAACGCCGATCACGGCGTTTTCTGGCGGTGTGCCGGGTATGTGCCGACAGCGCCGCCAAGGTCGCATAGGACCGAGAGAGGGATTAATACGACAAGCCGATGAACTGCTCACTTCACCCATGGAGGTGAAGAGGTGCCCCATTTGCGCAGAAAATCCATGCCTGACCTTTACTCTGCATTACGATTCGTTTACCGAATGTTGATTCATCCCGCCACTGCACGCCGTGACCCACGGCCGCGACCAAGCCCCAGCCCTCTGGCGAGGGGTCCCCCTGTTCCGCGACCGCGCTGCCCCGGAGGAGACGGGAAACATGTCATCAGCCTGCGTACCCACCCACCCCGAGAGCCTCGGCCTGGCCCAGGCCGGAGCCCGGGCCGGAGCCACAAGTCCCCAGCGCACCAAGGGCGCCGACCGGCCACCGAGCCCGCCCATGCCCCCACGCCGCCGTTTCCGGATCGAGGGCGCCGACCTGTCCGCGTCCGTCTCGGTCTTCCTGATCGCCCTGCCGCTCTCCCTCGGCATCGCCCTCGCCACCGGCGCCCCGCTGCAGGCCGGGCTGGTCGCGGCGGCCGTCGGCGGACTGGTCGCCGGGCGGCTCGGCGGCTGCCCACTCCAGGTCAGCGGGCCGGCCGCCGGACTCACCGTGGTCACCGCCGATCTGATCCACCGCTACGGCTGGCAGGCCACCTGCGGCATCACCGTCCTCGCCGGGCTGGCCCAACTCGGCCTCGGCTGCCTGCGGGTGGCCCGCACCGCGCTCGCCGTCAGCCCGGCCGTGGTGCACGGCATGCTCGCCGGCATCGGTGTCACCATCGCCGTCGCCCAGCTGCACATCGTGCTCGGCGGCAACCCGCAGAGTTCGGTCCTCGCCAACATCCGTGCGCTGCCCGCCCAGTTGGCGAACCTGCACCCGGCCGCCGTGGCGATGAGCGCACTGACCCTGGCCCTGCTGTTCGGCTGGCCCCGGATCCCCGGCAGAGCGGGCCGCCTGCTGCGCACGGTCCCGGCGGCCCTGGTCGCCGTCGCCGGTGCCACCGCGACCGCCTCGCTCACCGGGCTCACCCTGCCCCGGGTCGACCTGCCGTCCTGGAGCAGCCATGCCCTGGCGGGGCTGCCCGAGGGGCCGGTACTCGGCATCGTGGCCGCCGTGCTCACCACCACGCTGGTGTGCAGTGTGCAGTCGCTGCTCGGCGCGGTCGCCGTGGACAAGCTGGTGGCCGGCCGCCCCGGAGCCCAGTCCCGGGTCGGCCGGTCCGACCTGGACCGCGAACTGCTCGGTCAGGGCGCGGCCAACATCGTCTCCGGGGCGCTCGGTGGTCTGCCGGTCGCGGGGGTCGCGGTGCGCAGTTCGGCGAATGTGCAATCCGGTGCCGTCAGCCGGAACTCCACGATGCTGCACGGCGTTTTCGTAGTAGTCGCCGCGCTGCTGATGGTCCCGGTCCTGGATCTCATCCCGCTCGCCTCGCTCGCCGCCCTGGTGATGGCCGTCGGCATCCAGATGGTGTCCCTGCACCACATCCGCACGGTGACCCGCCACCGTGAGGTCGCGGTGTACACCGTCACCACACTCGGCGTAGTGGTCCTCGGCGTCCTGGAGGGTGTGCTCCTCGGGGTCGCCGTGGCCGTCGCCGTCGCCCTGCACCGCCTCGCCCGCACCCGCATCACCCATGAAGAGCAGGGAGGAGTCCATCGCGTACATGTAAGAGGACAGCTGACGTTCCTGGCGGTGCCCCGGCTCAGCAGAACCCTGCATCTCGTGCCCCAAGGCGCGGCCGCCGTGGTGGAGTTGCACGGCTCGTTCATGGACCACGCGGCGTACGAGTCACTGCGGGACTGGCGCCGGGCCCACATCGCACAGGGCGGCTCCGCCGAGCTGACCGGCTGCCGGGTGGGCGTGCGCTCACCGGAGTACGGCCACGGCACGGAGCACGGGCCTCGCCCCGAGCCCCGTGCCGGTCACGGACATGGACCGGGCCTCGTCAGGTCGGGCCTCGCCCGCTGGGACGGCGGCAGGGCGGACGGAGCCGGTCATGAACTCGTGCAGGGGATCGGCCTGTTCCAGCGCGACACCGCGCCCCTGGTGCGGGAGGAGCTGGCCCGGCTGGCGCGCGAGGGGCAGCGGCCGTCGCAGCTCTTCCTCACCTGCGCCGACTCCCGGCTCGTCACGTCGATGATCACCTCCAGTGGTCCGGGTGACCTGTTCGTGGTCCGCAACGTCGGTAACCTGGTCCCCCTTCCGGGTGAGGAGAACGGCGACGACTCGGTGGCGGCCGCGATCGAATACGCGGTGGACGTACTGAAGGTGCGGTCCATCACGGTGTGCGGGCACTCCGGGTGCGGGGCGATGCAGGCGCTGCTGAGTTCCGGGGCCGAGGGCGGCACGAGTCCGCTCGGACGCTGGCTGCGGCACGGGCTGCCGAGCCTGGCGCGGCTGGCCGACGACGGCCGTCCGGGGGTCCGGCTGGCCGGCCGGGCGGCGGACACGGCGGAGCGGCTCTGCCTGACCAATGTGGTCCAGCAGCTGGAGCATCTGCGGTCGCACGACTCGGTGGCACGGGCGCTGGCAGCCGGTGAGCTGGAGCTGCACGGGATGTACTTCCATGTGGGCGAGGCGCAGGCGTATCTGCTGGGCCGGCCCGAAGGCGACGAAGAGGGAGAGGTGTTCGAGGGGGTACCGGGCGCGGAGGAGCTGCGCAGCCCGGCCTGAGTAGGCGGCGGGGACCTGTCGGCGCCGTCCAGGCCGGCACCGGCGGGCCCTGCGCGTCCCACCGCACCGAACAGGTCTAAACCAATTTTTCGACGGCCCTTGTCACCGGGCCCCCGGGTCTGATGAGCTGTGGCCTGGGACACAACGGACACCCTTGGAAAGGGAGATGTCGTGAGCAACGAAAGCCTGGCCAACCTCTTGAAGGAGGAGCGACGCTTCGCGCCGCCCGCTGACCTGGTCGAGAACGCCAATGTCACGGCCGAGGCGTACGAACAGGCCAAGGCTGACAGGCTCGGCTTCTGGGCCGAGCAGGCCCGCCGGCTGACCTGGGCCAAGGAGCCGACCGAGACGCTGGACTGGTCGAACCCGCCGTTCGCGAAGTGGTTCAAGGACGGCGAACTCAATGTCGCGTACAACTGCGTGGACCGGCATGTGGAAGCCGGCCACGGCGACCGGGTCGCCATCCACTTCGAGGGCGAGCCCGGCGACAGCCGCGCGATCACCTATGCCGAGCTGAAGGACGAGGTCTCCAAGGCGGCGAACGCCCTGCTGGAGCTGGGAGTCCGCAAGGGCGACCGGGTCGCGGTCTACATGCCGATGATCCCGGAGACGGCGATCGCGATGCTCGCCTGCGCCCGGATCGGCGCCGCGCACTCCGTGGTCTTCGGCGGCTTCTCGGCGGACGCGCTCGCCACCCGTATCCAGGACGCGGACGCCAAGGTGGTCATCACCTCCGACGGCGGCTACCGGCGGGGCAAGCCGTCCGCGCTCAAGCCGGCCGTGGACGAGGCGGCCGGCAAGGCCGGCAACGTCGAGCATGTGCTGGTCGTCCGGCGCACCGGGCAGGAAGTGGCCTGGGACGACACCCGGGACGTGTGGTGGCACGAGATCGTCGAGCGGCAGTCGGCCGAGCACACGCCGGAGGCCTTCGACGCCGAGCACCCGCTGTTCATCCTCTACACGTCCGGTACGACGGGTAAGCCGAAGGGCATCCTGCACACCTCGGGCGGCTACCTCACCCAGGCGTCGTACACGCACTGGGCGGTGTTCGACCTCAAGCCGGAGACGGACGTGTACTGGTGCACGGCCGACGTCGGCTGGGTGACCGGCCACTCGTACATCGTGTACGGGCCGCTGGCCAACGGCGCGACGCAGGTGATGTACGAGGGCACTCCGGACACCCCGCACCAGGGCCGGTTCTGGGAGATCGTGCAGAAGTACGGGGTGACGATCCTGTACACGGCGCCCACCGCGATCCGGACGTTCATGAAGTGGGGCGACGACATCCCCGCGAAGTTCGACCTGTCCTCCCTGCGGGTGCTGGGTTCGGTGGGCGAGCCCATCAACCCCGAGGCCTGGATCTGGTACCGCAAGCACATCGGTGCCGACCGGACCCCCATCGTGGACACCTGGTGGCAGACCGAGACCGGCGCGATGATGATCTCGCCACTGCCGGGTGTCACCGCTACCAAGCCCGGCTCCGCGCAGACCCCACTGCCCGGCATCTCGGCCACGGTGGTGGACGACGAGGCGCACGAGGTACCCCACGGGGGTGGCGGCTACCTGGTGCTGACCGAGCCGTGGCCGTCGATGCTGCGCACCATCTGGGGCGACGACCAGCGGTTCCTGGACACCTACTGGTCGCGTTTCGAGGGCAAGTACTTCGCCGGTGACGGGGCGAAGAAGGACGACGACGGCGACATCTGGCTGCTCGGCCGGGTGGACGACGTCATGCTGGTCTCCGGGCACAACATCTCGACGACCGAGGTGGAGTCGGCGCTGGTGTCGCACCCGTCGGTCGCCGAGGCGGCCGTGGTCGGCGCGGCGGACGAGACGACCGGGCAGGCGATCGTCGCCTTCGTGATCCTGCGCGGCACGGCGAACGCCGAGGACGAGGGCCTCGTCAACGAGCTGCGCAACCACGTCGGTGCCACGCTCGGCCCGATCGCCAAGCCCAAGCGGGTCCTGCCGGTGGCGGAGCTGCCGAAGACCCGCTCCGGCAAGATCATGCGCCGGCTGCTGCGCGACGTCGCCGAGAACCGCCAGCTCGGTGACGTGACCACACTGACGGATTCGACGGTCATGGACCTCATCCAGGCGAAGCTCCCGGCGGCGCCGAGCGAGGACTGACCCCGACCGACGGTCCCAGAAGGGGGGGGCGGGGCGGCGCGCCCCGCCCCGCCGCCCGGCCGCCGAACTGCCCCTGCGACTAAGCCCGTGTCGCTCCCCCAGACAACCACTATCACAGGCCTGACTCCAGCCTCGCCTCAGAG
>NZ_JBSHAF010000031.1:0-28034 GCF_053611365.1 Streptomyces sp. NPDC054813
ACGAACCACCGGAAGTCCTCCAGGGTCCCCAGGTCCGGGTGGACGGCGTCGTGCCCGCCCTCGGGGGAGCCGATCGCCCAGGGAACCCCGACGTCCTCCGTTCCGGCGCTCAGGGTGTTGTTGGGGCCTTTGCGGAAGGTGGTGCCGATGGGGTGGATGGGCGGGAGGTAGACGACGTCGAAGCCCATCTCCGCGATCGCCGGCAGCCGCCGGGCCGCTGTCCGGAACGTGCCGTGCGGGCGCTCGGGGGTGCCCTCGGAGCGTGGGAAGAACTCGTACCAGGAGCCGTACAGGGCCCGCTCGCGCTCGACGAGCAGCGGCAACGGCTCGGAGCAGGTGACCAGTTCCCGCAGCGGATACCGGGTCAGGATCTCGTCCACCTCGGCAGCCAGCGCGCTCGCCAGACGGGTGTGCAGGGGGAGAGTGTCGTCGCCCAGGGCCCGGGCCGCCGCCACGACCCGCTCGCGCTCCGGTCCCGCGGGCATCCGGGCGGCCGCGCGCGCGTACAACTCGGCGCCCTCCTCCAGCACCAGGCCGGTGTCGATGCCCGCCGGGATCTTCACCCGCGCGTGCCGCCGCCAGGTGGTGAGCGGGGCGCTCCAGGCCTCGACGTGATACGTCCACGGGCCCGGTTTCCCCTCGACGGTGACCTCGGCGCCCCAGCGGTCGGTACCGCGGACCAGCTCCCGCATCGGCGTCCAGGGACCGGGCCGGCCCTCGGGGTCGCACAGCACCACATTGGCGCCGACGGCGTCATGACCCTCGCGGAAGACGGTGGCGGTGACCGGGAAGGTCTCGCCGGGGACCGCCTTCGCCGGACGCCCGCCGCCGTCCACGGCCGGTTGCACGTCACGCACCGGAACACGGCCGATGGCCTCTGTCGCCTTCATGGGTCTCACCTCCGCCATGCGCGGAGCCGGGCCCGTGGCCCGGCTCCGCGGTCCGTAGTGCGCGGGCGGACCAGGTGTCCTCCCGCGGGGTCCGCCTGCGGATCACTGCCGCGCGGAACTCCGGTCCGAGGGCGGACCCCGCCGGACCTTCCCGCTCAGCTGGGCCCGCCCGCCCTGTTCCCGCAGATAGGTGACGAGGCTGGTGCGCAGATAGCGCTCGGCCGCGTCCACCGCCTCCCGGGCGCAGCGCTTGCCCATCAGCACACACAGCGTGTAGCCCGAGTCCTCGAAGGTGGACCGCACCTCGCGGTCCTGCGGCGAGGCGAGCATGACGCGCTCCCACGCCCGGTAGCGCCGCAGCTGCCGGGCCACCTCGGCCTTCGCGGGTAGCAGCATGGCCGTGTCGTTCCTTCCGACGCTCTCGAGTGGGCACGTGTCCCCGACGGTCGGGGAGCGTCCGGGCACGGAAGGGCACGGAGCCGTTACGGCGAATCGAGGCTTTCACTCATGGTGCACGGAGGACGACGGAGCGTCTTGTTGGATCTTCAACAACCTCATGCTTCTCTCAGGTTGCACGAATGGCGTAGCGACCGCACTGTGGGAGGTGACTCAGAAGCGATGAGTGCTCACGCTGAGCGTCCGGAACGGATTTCCGGAGGGGTGAGGGGAGCGGGAGCCGCGCCGGGTGAGGAGCCAGCGACAATGAAGACCGCAGTGCCCTGCTACTACCACCTCGACGTGGAGGTCAGCCCGGAACGGGTGGGACAGGTCAGCCGCATCTTGGCCGCCCATCTGCGCTACTGGGATCTCGACAACCTCGTGGACCCCGTCTGCCGCGGTGCCGAACTGCTGCTGACCGCCATCTACCAGCACGCGACGGACAAGCACACGTCCATCGAGATGTGGTGGAACGGGCAGCACCTCATCACCGCCATCGGTGACGACGACCGTGATCTGCGCCCCGATCAGGACCTGCGGTCGTGCCTGGCGCACCTCGCCGCCACCAGCGACGGCTGGGGGTGCTGTGCCCCGGAGACCGGCAGCAAGATCATCTGGTTCTCGCAGCGAGCCCGGTCCGGTGAGCGCGTCCCGCTGGTCAAGACCGCGCCGGCGCCCAGCCTGCGCCGGACGCTCCGGGTGCCCCGCGCCGTCCCCGTCGCCCAATTGGCCGCATCCGCCGAAGGCGTCCTGGAGGGCGCCCGGTGACGGCTCGGAAGTCCCGGAAAGGGGTGCCCGTGTGGAGCGGGCACCCCTACCCGTTGGGTGCCTCCTTCGACGGACAGGGCACCAACTTCGCCCTGTTCAGCGAGGTCGCCGAGCGGGTCGAGCTGGTCCTGGTGAACGAAGCCGGCACCCAGCGGCCGGTGCCGATGACCGAGGTCGACGGCTTCGTGTGGCACGCCTACCTGCCCGGCGTCGGGCCCGGGCAGCGCTACGGCTACCGGGTGACCGGCCCCTGGGACCCGGAGGTCGGCCACCGGTGCAATCCGGCGAAGCTGCTCCTGGACCCGTACGCCCGGGCGGTCGACGGCCAGATCGACAACCACGCGTCCCTGTACGAGCGCACACCGGGCGGGCCGGCCCCGGCCGACAGCGCCGGGCACTCCATGCTCGGCGTGGTCACCGACCCCTACTTCGACTGGGGCGACGACCGCCCGCCCCGGCGGGCCTACTCCGACTCGGTGATCTACGAGGCCCATGTCCGCGGTCTCACCCGCACCCATCCGGAGGTGCCCGAACGGCTCCGGGGCAGCTACGCCGGTCTCGCACACCCGGCGGTCATCGAGCACCTGACCTCGCTCGGCGTCACGGCGGTCGAGCTGATGCCGGTCCACCAGTTCGTGCAGGACGGGGTGTTGCAGGACCGGGGCCTGTCCAACTACTGGGGCTACAACACCATCGGCTTCTTCGCCCCGCACCACGCCTACGCCGCCTTCGGCAGCCGGGGCCAGCAGGTCAACGAGTTCAAGGCGATGGTCAAGGCGCTGCACGCGGCCGGCCTCGAGGTGATCCTCGACGTGGTCTACAACCACACCGCCGAGGGCAACGAGATGGGCCCCACGCTGTCCTTCCGGGGCATCGACAACGCCTCCTACTACCGGCTGGTCGACGGCGACTGGGCGCACTACTACGACACCACCGGCACCGGCAACAGCCTGCTGATGCGCCACCCCTACGTCCTCCAGCTGATCATGGACTCGCTGCGGTACTGGGTGACCGAGATGCATGTCGACGGCTTCCGCTTCGACCTCGCGGCCACCCTGGCGCGGCAGTTCCACGAGGTGGACCGGCTTTCGGCGTTCTTCGACCTGATCCAGCAGGACCCGGTGATCAGCCGGGTGAAGCTCATCGCCGAGCCCTGGGACGTAGGGGAGGGTGGCTACCAGGTCGGCAACTTCCCGCCGCTGTGGTCGGAGTGGAACGGCAAGTACCGGGACGCCGTACGGGACTTCTGGCGGGCCGAGCCGGGTTCGCTCGGCGAGTTCGCCTCCCGGCTCACCGGCTCCTCCGACCTGTACCAGCACCGGGGGCGCCGACCGCGCGCGAGCGTCAACTTCGTCACCGCGCACGACGGTTTCACCCTGCGCGACCTGGTGTCGTACAACGACAAGCACAACCAGGCCAACGGAGAGAACAACCGGGACGGCGAGAGCCACAACCGGTCCTGGAACTGCGGCGCCGAGGGCGACACCAAGGACCCGGCCGTCCTCGAACTCCGGGCCCGTCAGCAGCGCAACTTCCTCGCCACCCTGTTGCTGTCCCAGGGCATCCCGATGCTCAGCCACGGCGACGAACTCGGCCGCACCCAGGGCGGCAACAACAACGCCTACTGCCAGGACAACGAGGTCTCCTGGACCGACTGGGAACTCACCGAGGAACAGCGGACCCTCAGCGACTTCAGCCGGTACGTCATCGGGCTGCGCGCCGCCCACCCGGTGCTGCGCCGGCGCGGCTTCTTCCGCGGCGAGACCGCCGTGCACCGCGGACAGCCGCTGCCCGACCTGGTCTGGCTGCTGCCCGACGCCAGTGAGATGACCGACCGGGACTGGCAGCGTCCCGACGCGCACTCGGTCGGTGTCTTCCTCAACGGCGACGCCATCGCCGAACGCGACCCCTACGGCCGGCGCCTGGTCGACGACTCGTTCCTGCTGCTCCTCAACAGCTTCTGGGAACCGGTCGACTTCCGGCTGCCCGACGACTCCTACGGCGAGCGCTGGACGGCCCTCATCGACACCGCCGAACCCGACGGCATCCCCGACGAACGCGAGCGCAAGGCGGGGACCAGGCTGCGTGCCGAGGCCCGCAGTCTGGTCCTGCTGTCCCGGCCCTCCCGGGGCAAGGACTGAGGAACCGGAGGGCTCAGGGGAGCAAGGGGCGCGCGGTCACGGTGAACTGTGCCCCGTCCGGGTCGCGCAGGATGGCCTCGGTGTCCTTCTCCTGCAGGACGCTGCCGCCGTGCTTCTCGGCCGCCCTGGCACACTCGCCGACGTCGTTGGCCGCGAAGTGGATCTGCCAGTGCGGCCGTACCGTCGGATCGGGGGCCGCCTCCACCGCCCCGGAGTCGATCCGGGCCACGGCATCGCCCCGGCTGCGCAGTACGACCTCGCCGCCGTCGTACTCGACCTCGCAGCAGCCCTGTTTGTCGGAGGCCCAGCCGAGCACCTCGCCGTAGAAGATCGCAGAGTCGAAGGCGTTGCGGGTGTGCAGGCGGATGAAGGTGGGTGCGGCCTGCCGCCAGATCTCCCAGTTGGAGACCAGCTGGCCCTCCCAGATGCCGAAGATCGCCCCGTCCCGGTCCGCGAGCAGCGCCGCACGGCCGGGCGGGAAGGACAGCGGCCCCACCGCCGGCGTGCCGCCGCGCTCACGGGCCCGGGCCACCGCCTCATCCGCGTTCTCGACGGCGAAGTACGGCGTCCAGGCCACCGCCATCTGCCACATCGCGGCGACCGCGGCGATGCCCGCGACCGGCACCCCGTCCGCCAGGGCGATCCGGAAGTGGTCGCCGAGCCGGACACTGCGCCATCGCCAGCCGAGCACGGCGCTGTAGAAGTCCTCGGTCGTCTGCAGGTCGCGGCTGGTCAGGCTCACCCAGCACGGGGCGCCGAAGACCGAGTGCGTGGAGACGATGTCTCGCTGCTTCTTCACGGGGCCGGGGGCAGGCGTGTCGTTGTTCATGGCACTCGCGTCCTGGGGTCGGGGCCGGCGGGGGAACCGGTCTGACACCAGTCTCCAACCGGAAGCGGCCGGGGTGCCTGCCGAGTACCCCGGTGGCACTCCGCCAGGCGAGTGACGACGATGGGGGAGTGAGCGAGAGCGAGGCGGACTCGGTCCTCCACCTCCAGGAGGAGATCGACCAGCTCAAGGAAGCCGTCGCCTCCCATGCCGTGGTGGACCAGGCGATCGGGATGGTGGTCGCGCTCGGCCGGGTCACCCCCGACGAGGGGTGGGAGGTGCTCAAGGAGGTCTCCCAGCACACCAACATCAAGCTCCGCAACATCGCGGAGCTGATTCTCCTCTGGGGGCGCACCGGGGACATGCCCGCCGAGATCCGTGCCGAACTGGAGGACGCGCTCGACCGGTACGGGCCTGCGCAGATCCCCGGTGCACCGCCCGGGTGAGACTCAGCCCGCCTCGGCGAGCAGCTCCTCGCGCAGCCGCTCGAAGCAGGCGGTGAGCAGACGGGACACGTGCATCTGCGACACGCCCAGCTGCTCGGCGATCCGGCTCTGCGTCATCCCGCGGAAGAACCGCAGGTAGAGGATGAGCCGGTCGCGCTCGGGAAGGCTCTGCAGGCAGGGCTCGGCCGCGGTGCGGTCGACGACCAGGTCGTAGCCGGGGTCGGGGCCGCCCAGCGTGTCGCCGAGCGCGTAGCCGTCGGTGCCGGACACCTCGGCGTCCAGCGACAGCGCCGAGAAGCAGTCCAGAGCCTCCATCCCGGTCCGCACCTCGCTCTCGGTGAGCTGGGCCCGCTCCGCGATCTCGGCGACGGTGGGCACGCCGCCCGGGGAGGTCTGGTCGAGCTCCTTGAGGGCGACCCGGACCCGGTTGCGCAGCTCCTGGACCCGGCGCGGCACGTGCAGGGTCCACATGTGGTCACGGAAGTGGCGCTTGATCTCGCCGGTGATCGTCGGCACGGCGTACGCCTCGAAGGCCCGCCCGCGCGCCGGGTCGTAGTGGTCGACGGCCTTGACCAGCCCCAGTGCGGCGACCTGGCAGAGGTCCTCCAGGGCCTCCCCGCGGCCGCGGAACCGTACGGCGATCCGCTCGGCCATGGGCAGCCAGAGCTCGACCAGTTCGTCCCGCAGGGCCCGGCGCTCCGGGCCCTCGGGCAGCCCGGCCAGCCGCACGAAGTCCGCTGCCGTGTCGGGGGCGTCGTCGTGTGGATGGGGCTTGGTGGTGGCGGTGGTGGCACGCATGGGGCGCACCTCCCTCAACGGGTGCTGTGTGGACGGACACCGTGGGAGGAACGCACCTCGGACCCCGGGGAGAACACGGGGGGCACCGGCGGAAGGCGGCTCCCACGCACGTGCCTCCGGTCCGAAGCACTGAACAGCGAATGCCCTGAATGGGGTAAACCCAAACAATTCATCCGAAAGGGTGAGGTTATTCTCACTTCTTCGCGCCCTGGCTCTTGACCGTTCCTTGGGTGGGATTACCTCTGTAGCAGAGGTAATCTTCCAGGTGTGAAATCGGAGACCTTCCCGGAAGAGCTGGCCGACGCGCTCGTCGGGATCCAGCGGCTGGTCCGCCGCCGACTACGCCGCGGGCTCGCGCTGCCCCGGCTGCGCGGTGCC
Organism: Streptomyces sp. NPDC054813; assembly: GCF_053611365.1. Lineage (NCBI taxonomy): Bacteria > Bacillati > Actinomycetota > Actinomycetes > Kitasatosporales > Streptomycetaceae > Streptomyces > Streptomyces sp. NPDC054813. Next base: position 6,686 of record NZ_JBSHAF010000031.1, read on the forward strand.
GAGGTGGAGCTGCTGCGCCTGGTCGAGTCGCGGCCCGGGATCGGCATCTCGGACGCGGCCAAGGAGCTGTACCTGGCGAGCAACTCGGTGTCGACCCTCGTCAACCAGCTGGCCAAGGACGGCTACCTGCTCCGCGAGACCGACCCCGCCGACCGCCGGGCCGCCCGGCTGCTGCTGACCGAGGCCGCCGAGAAGCGGCTCGCCGACTGGCAGCGGCGCCGTGCGGACCTCGTCGTGAGCCATGTGTCGCGGCTCGACGAGGCGGACCGGGCGGCGCTCGAGGCCGCGCTTCCGGCGCTGCGCAAGCTGGCCGTCACCCTGCACGAGGAGGCCGAGGAATCATGACGTCGGACACCGCCGCAGTCGCCTGCACAGGGCTCTCCTACACCTTCGGGGAGACCAGGGCCGTGGACGGGCTCGACCTGACCGTCGGCGCGGGTGAGGTCTTCGGACTGCTCGGCCCCAACGGCGCCGGCAAGACCACCGCCATCCGCTGCATCACCACCCTGCTTCCGGTCCCCGCCGGGATGGTCCGCGTCTTCGGTCATGACACCGGCCGGGAGCGGATGGCCGTCCGCAGACTGCTCGGCTACGTCCCGCAGCAGCTGTCCGCCGACAGCGGGCTCACCGGACGCGAGAACGTCGCCCTGTTCGCCCGGGTCTTCGACGTCTCCCGGCGCGAGCGCGCCGAGCGGGTCGCGCAGGCGCTGGAGGCCGTCGACCTCGCCGACGCCGCCGACCGGCTCGCCGGCACCTACTCCGGCGGTATGGTCCGCCGGCTGGAACTGGCCCAGGCCCTGGTCAGCGCGCCGCGGCTGCTGATCCTCGACGAGCCGACCATCGGCCTCGACCCGATCGCCCGCACCAGCGTGTGGGACCAGATCAACGCCGTGCGCGAAGCCACCGGCATGACCGTCCTGGTCACCACCCACTACATGGACGAGGCCGACCAGCACTGCGGCCGGGTCGGGCTGATGCACCGGGGCCGGATCCGCGCCCTAGGCACCCCCGACGAGCTCAGGCGCGGCCTCGCCGAACGCCGGGGCACCGACACCCTGCCCACCCTCGAAGACGTCTTCCGCGACGTGGCCGGCAGCGGCCTCGACGACCAGTCAGGAGGTTTCCGCGATGTCCGAAGCACCCGCCGCACCGCGAAGCGCGTCGGCTGAGCGCACGGCGGCGGCATCCCTGCTGCTGACGCCGCCCCAGCCGCGCTCCGGGTGGCGGCTGCTGCCGGCCCGGGTCGTCGCCATGTGCGCCGTCGAGCTGCAGAAGCTCCGCCACGACCGCACCGAGCTCTACACCCGGGCGATACAGCCGGCCCTGTGGCTGCTGATCTTCGGTCAGACCTTCACCCGGATCAAGGCGATACCCACCGGCGGCATCCCCTACATCGACTACCTCGCGCCCGGCATCATCGCCCAGTCCGCGATGTTCATCGCCATCTTCTACGGCATCCAGATCATCTGGGAGCGCGACGCCGGCATCCTCAACAAGCTCCTCGTCACCCCCACCCCGCGCTCGGCCCTCATCACCGGCAAGGCCTTCGCGGCCGGGGTGAAGTCCCTGATCCAGGCGGTCGTGGTGATCGTCATCGCCGCGATCCTCGGGGTCTCGCTCACCTGGAACCCGCTGAAGCTGCTCGGGGTCGGGCTGGCCGTCGTCCTCGCCTCCGCGTTCTTCTCCTGCCTGTCGATGAGCATCGCGGGCATCGTCCTCAGCCGCGACCGGCTGATGGGCATCGGGCAGGCGATCACCATGCCGCTGTTCTTCGGCTCCAACGCTCTCTACCCGGTGGCGATCATGCCCGGGTGGCTCCAGGTGGTCAGCAAGATCAACCCGCTGAGCTACCAGGTCGACGCCCTGCGCGGGCTGCTGCTCGGCACGCCCTCGCACCTCGGCCTCGACTTCGGCGTGCTGGCGGTCGCCGCCGCCCTCGGCATCACCGCTGCCTCCTCGCTGCTCGGCCGGCTGGCCCGCTGAGCCGGTCGCAGGCGGGACGGACGCCGACGTGATGTGCGGCACGCGGCCGCGACCCGCCCCGGACCCCGGGGCGGGATAACCGCTGCGCAACGCTTGATCAGCGATCAAAGCGGGCGAACCCCCTGGCCACAGTGCATTCCGCTCATTTGACAGTGCGCTGAGCGCACAGATAAACAGCGGGGGTCGAGAGGGGCACTGTGTACGAGCCGAACGTGGTCGGGGACTGGCACGAGTACGACGAGCATGCCGGTCTGCGGGTCCGCGTCCACCGCCTGGAGGAGTCCGAGCCGCCACGCGGCCGGGACGACGCCGCGGCCGGGCTGACGTACTTCAGTGCCCGGGTGACCATCGAGAACCGTGGCTCCCGCCACCTCGGCGTCCAGCTGGAGGACGGCCAGATCGACGTCCGGGTCGGCCCCGACGGCGAGGGCGCCTTCATCGACTGGCGCAACTCCGAGTTCATCGAGGGCTTCGACGTCTACCCGCTGCGCCGCGTCACCGCCGTCCTCTACGCCGCCGGCCCGGAGGCCGCTCTGACCCAGGTGGACATCCAGGTCCACCTGCGTGTCGACGAGGAGTGGACGGAACGCCGGCTGTGGGCGGGCGGCATCGGCGTGCTGGAGTCGACCACCGCCACGGCCTGCCAGAGCGCCGCACCGGGCAGCCTGGCCCACCAGGTGACCGCCTTCCTCAAGGACCAGACGGAACCGGGCCCCACCGCTTCCTGAGCAGGCCGGGTGAAGTCCGCATGCTGTTCGGCGGCGCCTCGAAGGGGCGCGGGGCTGTATCCGATTTGCGGCTACCGCCCCGCGGGCGCGACCAGCCACGACGGCGCCGCGGACGAACGACGACACATCCCGGCGCTACCAGCGCAGCGCCTAGTGCGGGATGCCGTCGATGATCTCGCGGGCGCCCTGGCGCAGCAGGGCCACGGCGACCGAGGTGCCGAGCGTGGCCGGGTCGAGCCGGCCCGCCCACTCGTGCGCGTTCAGCCGGGTCTTGCCGTCCGGAGTGAACACACAGGCGCGCAGTGACAGTTCGCCGCCGCCGTCGACCCGGGCGTATCCGGCGATGGGGCTGTTGCAGTGCCCCTGGAGGACGTGCAGGAACATCCGCTCGGCGGTGGCCTCCCGGTAGGTGTCCGGGTCACCGAGCCCGCTCACCACGTCGATCAGGTCGGTGTCGCCCTCCCGGCACTGCAGCGCGAGGATGCCCGCGCCGATGGGCGGCATCATCGTCTCCGGGTCCAGCACCTCGGTGATCACGTCCGTGCGGTCGATCCGCTCCAGGCCCGCCGCCGCGAGCAGCAGCGCGTCGGCGTCCCCGGCGGCGAGCTTCTCCAGGCGCCGGTTGGCGTTGCCCCGGAACGGCACGCACTCCAGGTGCGGGTGGGTGGCGGCCAGCTGGGCGATCCGGCGGACCGAGGAGGTGCCGATCCGGGTACCCGGCGGCAGCTCGTCCAGCGTCAGGCCGCCAGGGTGGACCAGAGCGTCACGGATGTCGTCCCGCTTCAGGAACGCCGCGAACACGGTCCCGGCGGGCAGCGGCCGGTCCGCCGGCACGTCCTTCACACAGTGCACGGCGAGATCCGCCTTGCCGGCCAGCAGCGCGGCGTCCACCTCCTTGGTGAACGCCCCCTTCCCCTCCACCTGGGACAGGTCGCCCAGCCACTTGTCGCCGGTCGTCTTGACCGGCACGACCTCGGTGCGCACCTGCGGATGAAGGGCGGCCAACTCGGCCCGGACACGGGCCACCTGAGCGAGCGCCATCGGAGAGTCGCGGGAGACGATACGGATCAACTCTGGCACGGACATGGGGACACGATAGACCTTCGTGCCGACCACGGATTCCGACATGCTGTCGGCCGCCGCGCACGGCCACCGCGGCCGGGTCGAAGGTGATTCCCGACGGCTTCGCCGAGCTGAGGTGGGAGGCGAAACTCGCGTCCTTGAGGCCGAAGTTGGCGCTGCCGAAGTCGTAGGCGCTCAGCTTGTCGCGCAGGCCTGCCGGATAGCCGTTCCAGCCGACCAGCGGCGGGTACTGCCAGGTGCCCTTGTGGTTCTCCGGCGGCTCGTCGTTGGAGTTGGCCAGCCGGAAGCAGTGCGTGCTGACGCCGTCCTTGTGATAGACGATCTTCGCGTGGGTGCCGTCGAAGCGGACCTCGGACGCCGCGTGCACGGTGAACGAGCCGTGGTTGGACGTCGACACGTACTTGATCTGGCCGCTCTGCACCCACACCACGACGTGTTCCCAGTCGTGCCGGTGCCCGCCGATGCTGCTGCCCGCGATCGCCTGGTCCTTCTCGAAGTACAGGCCGTACAGGTAGGCGCACCAGCCGCTGTTGCACTTGTAGCGCGAGTAGCTGTTGGTGTTGTCGAGGTCGGAGGCGTCCCGGCACGAACCGTTGAGCGCGCCGGTCGGGTTGAGGCCGCCGTTGACCGTGCCGTCGGGGCCTATCGCGGGCGTCGAATAGCAGCCGTCGGTGTCGTAGTCGAAGGCCGGCTGGTAGGTCTTCTCGACCGTCTCGGCGTTGGCGGGCAGCGCCTGCGGCGGGGCGGCGAAGGCGGCGGCGGGGAAGGCGACGACCAGGGCGGCGGCACCGGCGAGTCCGGTCAGCCATCTGCGGCGACCGATGCGGAACGTCCGTGACGACACGGGGGCCTCCAACTGCTGTGGGGGGGAAGGGACGTTCAGCTTCCCCTTCGGTCAAGACTTTGCCAAGACGGCCTGGGCGTCCCGCCGGTGAAGCCCCGCCCAACAGTCGGTCGGTGTGCGCTGGATCAGCGCCGGCGACGGTCAGTCGATGCCGGCCGGCAGGTCCGCCGCGGACTCCTCAGGCGTGAGGTCCGGGCGCAGCCGCAGCCAGGACGGCTGGCGCAGCAGTCCGGCCCGGGTACGGGTGCTGTAGTTGACCTCGCCGACCAGCCGGGGCAGCACCCAGTGCGCGCCCGGGACCGGCGGGACAGGGTCGAAGGGGCATGCGTCGGTTCCGGCGACCCGCAGCAGCGCGGCCAGTTCGGTCCGTTCCGCCTCGCTCCAGCCGGTGCCCACCCCGCCGACGTACCGCAGCCGTCCGTCGGCGGACCGCTGGCCGACCAGTACCGCGCCCGGCAGCCCGGTCAGCCGCCCCTTGCCCGGCAGCCAGCCGCCGACGATCACGTCCTCGGCGCGCATGTTCCGGATCTTGATCCAGGCGCGGGACCGCACCCCCGGCTCGTACAGCGAGTCCAGCCGCTTGCAGACCAGGCCCTCAAGGCCGTGCTCCCGGGTGGCCCGCAGCGCCTCGGCGCCGTGTCCGACGACGGCCCCGGGCGTCGACCAGTAGGGGCCGTCGAGTCCCAGCGACTCCAGCCGGGTCCGCCGCTGCGTGTAGGGCACCCGCAGCAGCGGGCCGCCCTCCAGGTGCAGCACGTCGAACAGCACCAGATGGACCGGGACCCGGGCCGCCATCCGCGCTGCCCGGGCCGGGGCGTGGGCCAGACCCATCCGGCTCTGCAGCAGTTGGAAGTCGGCGCGCCCGCGCTCGTCGAGGGCCAGCACCTCGCCGTCCAGGACCGCCGGAACCCTTCCCAGCATCCCGCCCAGCGGGCGCAGTTCGGGATACGCGGCGGTGATGTCCTCACCGGACCGGGCGCGCAGCTGCAGACCGCCGTCACCGGGCAGATAGACGACCGCGCGCTGGCCGTCCTGCTTGGTCTCGTACGCCCACCGGGCGTCCTGCGCGGCGGGCGGCAGCCTGCCGGGCGTGGCGAGCATGGGCGGGATCAGCGGCAGGGCGGTGGTCACGGCAGAAGATGTGAACCGTGTACGGCAGCGGCACGCGTCCCGTGGCGCCGGTTCCCCCGAACAGCCGTCAGGGGCCGCTCGCCGGGGGCGGCAGCCGCACCAGCCCCGTCCGGCGGGCCATCACCACGAGTTGGGCCCGGTCGCCGTCCGGCCTGGTCATCGCCCGGTGGATGTGCGGGGGTGTGCGGGTGCGCCGGACGGGGCCCGTGGAGCGGGCCGCCCCCGAAGACACGGCCCGCTCCCTGCCCGGTCGCTCAGTGCACCGACTCGGCCGCGGGCTCGGCCGGCGCGGGCTCCGCGTCCACAGGCCGGCGGCCGGGCAGGAAGGAGGCGAGGACGAAGGCCAGCACGGCCGCGCCCGCACCGACCGCCATGACGACCTTGAACGCGTTCTCGGAGGGCAGGGTGGCGCCGCCGAGGCTGATGGTCAGCTGCGCCAGGATCACACCGGCGACGGCGCTGGCCACCGACGTACCGATGGACCGCATCAGCGTGTTGAGGCTGTTGGCGGCGGCCGTCTCCGACGCCGGGACGGCACCCATGATCAGCGCGGGCATCGCGCCGTAGGCGAAGCCGACACCGGCGCCGATGATGCAGGAGACCAGGATCAGGTGCCAGACCTCGGACATCAGGACGATGTTCAGGCCGTAGCCCGCGGCGACGATCACCGCGCCGGTCATCAGCGTGGTCTTCGGGCCCCTGGCCTTGGTGATGGCGGCCGAGACCGGGGCGAAGGCCATCATGACCAGACCCTGCGGGGCCATCACCAGACCGACGGTCATCATCGACCTGCCGAGGCCGTAGCCGGTCTGGGCCGGCAGCTGCAGCAGCTGCGGCAGCACCAGGGACATCGCGAACATCGAGAAGCCGAACGCGATCGAGGCGAGGTTGGTGAAGAGCACCTGGCGGCGGACCGTGGTGCGCAGGTCGACCAGCGGCTGGGTGGTGCGCAGCTCGAAGAAGCCCCAGGCGACCAGGACCACCACCGCGAGCGCGAACAGGCCGAGCGTGGTGCCACTCGCCCAGCCCCAGTCGGCGCCCTTGGAGACGGCGAGCAGCAGCGAGACCAGGCCGACCGCCAGGCCCACGGCGCCGACCGCGTCGAAGCGGCCGCCCGAGCGCACCTTGGACTCCGGTACCAGGAACAGGACCAGCGCGAACGCGACGACACCGAGGGCGGCCGAGGTCCAGAACAGCACATGCCAGTCGAAGTGGTCCGCGATGAAGGCCGCGGACGGCAGCCCCAGCGCGCCGCCGACGCCCAGTGAGGCGCTCATCAGTGCCGTCGAGCCCGCGAGACGCTCCGGCGGCAGCTCGTCGCGCATGATGCTGATGCCCAGCGGGACCACGGCGGCCGCGAGCCCCTGGAGGGTCCGGCCGACGATCATCGGGACCAGCTCGTCGCTCAGCGCGCACACCACCGAGCCCGAGACCAGCAGCACCAGGCTGATCAGCAGCATCAGCCGCTTGCCGAACATGTCGCCGATACGGCCGGCCACCGGGGTGGCCACGGCGGCGGCCAGCAGGGTCGCGGTCACCGCCCAGGCCGCGTTGGACGCGGAGGCGTCGAGGTACTTCGGCAGCTCCGGGACGATCGGGATCACCAGGGTCTGCATCAGCGAGACGGTGATACCGGCCAGGGCGAGCACCGCCACCACCGCGTTCGGATTGGGGCGTGCCGGTCTCGGGGACCCGGCGGGCCGGACAGGGGCTTCGGACATGGGAGAGGGCCTCCGTAGGCAGAACATTTCAGAACGTGGCAGAGCAGGGAGCGGTGCAGGGCGACGCGGAGCGACACGGTACTTTAAGTCAGTCGCTTGACTTACCTTACGGGCAGGGACGGCAGGCACCGCGCGCCGCCGCCGCGTACGCTTTCCCGGCTGGACCTCGCCGCCCCGGGCGAGGCCCCGGTACGGCTCGCGGGACCGGCCGCACCGGGCGGTGCGCGGTCCCCGGGCGGTGGTGGGCATGGCGGGCAGGGCGGCGCGGGCGGAGCAGGCCGGCGCGACACGGGAGGCCATCCTCGGCACGGCGGAGCGGCTCTTCGCCGAACAGGGCGTGTACGCCGTGTCCAACCGCCAGGTCAGCGAGGCCGCAGGCCAGGGCAACAACGCCGCCGTCGGCTACCACTTCGGTACCAAGGCCGACCTGGTCCGTGCGATCGCAGCCCGGCACTTCGACCGGATCGAGCAGATCCGGGTCCGCCTGCTGGCGGCGGTCGGTGACTCCGACGACGTCCGCGACCGGGTGGACTGCCTGGTCCGGCCGGTCACCGAACATCTCGCGGGCCTGGGCAGCCCCACGTGGTACGCCCGCTTCTGTGCTCAGGTGGCGACCGACCCGGCCCTCTGCGAGATCATGGTCGAGGAGTCCCTCGCCTCGCCCTCGCTGCGCGAAGCCGTCGCCGGGCTCAGCCGGTGTCTGCCGGAACTGCCCCCCGAAGTCCGCGCCGAACGCGGCCAGATGGCGCGGACGCTGATCCTGCACACCTGCGCCGAACGCGAGCGCGCCCTCGCCGAGGGCACCGACACCCCCCGTGCCACCTGGAGCGACGCGGCCACCGGGCTCACCGACGCGCTCCTCGGGCTGTGGCTGGCGCCCGTCACGGCTACGCATCGAAGGTGACGACGACCTTCTCCACGGCACCCGGAGTCAGCGCCAGCTCGAAGGCGTGGTGGACCTCGGTGAAGGGGACGCGGTGGCTGATCAGCTGCGCGAACCGCTCGTGGTGCTCGACCAGTTCGGGGGTGACCTCGAAGATCTCGGTCGGGTAGCCCTGCGAGGCGACCAGGGTCAGTTCGCTGCGCAGCATGCCGCCGAGGTCGATCTCGCCCTTCTTCTGTACGGCGACCATGACCAGCCTGGCGTGCCACTTGGCGTTGGCCACCACGGTGTTGAAGACGGCCGGCGCACCGGCCGCGTCTATGAAGACGTCCGTGCCCGGGCGGGGCTGGCCCAGCGCGTTGGCGCTCTGCCCGTGCAACTCGGTCAGCCGTGCGGTGACGTCCTCCTCGGCGGAGTTGACGACCGCGTCCACGCCCACGGCCAGCGCCTTCTCCAGCCGGGCCGGGACGACGTCGGCGACGACCACGTGCCCGACGCCCCGCAGCTTCAGCCAGATCGCCGCACCCAGCCCGATCGGTCCGGCGCCGAACACGACCACCTTGTCGTCGGGTCCGGCGGCGGAGCGGTTGACCGCGTGCCGGGAGACGGCCAGCGGCTCGTTGAGGGAGGCGACCTCGTAGGGCACGGTGTCCGGGAACGCCGCGACGCTCCGGCCGGCCTCGGCGTTCTCGATCAGCAGATACTCGCTCAGCGAGCCGTACCGGCCGCCGCAGCCGATGATCCCGGTGGGCGCGGCCTGCGGGTTCACGACCACCCGGTCGCCCACCTTCAGCCCCGAGACCTCGGCGCCGGTCTCGACGATCTCGCCGGCCGGCTCGTGGCCCAGGGCGACCGGGACCAGGTCGCCGCCCAGGTGGGCACGGGAGGGCATGCCGCCCATGTGCAGGAAGGTGACGTCGGTGCCGCAGATGCCACCCGCGCGGATCTTCAGCAGCACGTCCTTGGGGCCGGGTACGGGACGTTCGACGTCCACGACCTCGATCCTGCCGACGCCGCCGGTCTGTACGGACTTCATCGTGGCCATGGGGTGACTCTCGCTTTCTGGGGGTGCTGACGCGGACGGGCGTCTCGGCTTCGCCCGGCGGTGGTGCGACCGGGGAGGTGCCCTCGGGCCGGGTGCCGGGCCGGGGGGAGTGGGCCGGTGTTCCGGCCCGAGGGCTGCGCCGGTCCCCGTCCCCACGGGTCCGGCGCCAGGGCCTGTCCGCCGGGGCAGACCCTCGGGGCGGCCTCCGCTCAGTGGCGCCCCGGTTACTTGAGTTAGGCAAGCACATGTGGCTTACTTGAGTCAAGCAAGCGAATTGGCCGAGCCTCGAACGAATGGGTCAGCCCATGTACGGCAGCTCTTCGCCACCCCGACCGCTGCCCCGCGGCAGTGGGCAGCGGCTCCTCGTCGCCGCCGGCGACCCGGACACCGCCGATCTCCTCACCACCACCCTGGAGCTGGCCGGCTACCGGACCGGTGCCGCGGACGGCGGGGCCGAGGTGGCGCGGCGACTCGTGGCGCAGCGGTTCGACCTGGTCGTCATGGACGCCGAACTGCCCGGCATGGACGACCTGGCCCAGGGGCGCTTCAGGCCGGTGTGCCGGCCGCCCGTCCTGCTGCTGGCCGCCTGCGAGTCCCTGGCCCGGCTGGTGCCCGAGATCGGCGCCGGCGAGCGGGACTACGTCACGAAGCCCTTCCGGATCGCCGAGGTCCTCGCCCGGGTGAAGGTGCTGCTCCGGGACGTCGGCGACGGCGGCCGGTGGGGCAGCAGGCTGGACCACGCCGACCTGGTCCTGGACGACGGCACCTGCCGGGCCCGCCGGGGCGGCCGCACCCTCGACCTCACGCCCGCCGAGTACCGGCTGCTGCGCCACCTGCTCGTCAACGCCCGCAAGGTGCTGTCCAAGGAGCAGATCGGCCGCTACGTCTGGGGTGAGTTCCGGGGCGACAACGCCATCGAGCAACTGGTCTCCCGGCTCCGGCGCAAGGTGAACCCGGGCGGGCCCGCGCTGATCCACACCCGGCGGGGCTTCGGCTACTGGCTGGGTGAGTCGCCGGGGGACGTATGACTGCTTCGCGATGGAATCCGGGAGCAATCCCGCATCTCCCCTGGTCGCCTGTCAGGTGGTGCCACTGGAGCGGACGAACGCCGACTGTCCCGACGGCCGCACGGGAGCTCTTCGTCACCTCAACAACCCGTTGTTGTAGGGAAGTTGTAGTAGCCGTCAGTGCCGTACCCGGTATCGCGACCATGTTGCCCTGTGACCTGGCTCACGTCAGCCTCAGGTCAGGAAACTGACCGGAAGCGGACAGCCCACCCTGTTTGCATGTGCTCATCGAGGCCTCGTTCCCATCGTCCCGGCGCTCCGCACCGAGCGGAGTCCCCCACCCCGAGGAGACAGAGATGGCCGACACCCTGACCGGCACGACACCCGGCGCCGCGCAGACCCCCGACTTCCCGATGGCCCGGTCCATGCGCTGCCCGTTCGACCCGCCGCCGGCGCTGAAGGCCGCCCAGGAGGCAGGCCCCCTCGCCAAGGTCCGGCTCTGGGACGGCAAGGACTACTGGCTGGTCACCCGGTACGCCGACCAGCGCGCCGTGCTGCTCGACCCGAGGGTCAGCGCCGAACCCGACCGTCCCGGATACCCGCTCCAGGCACCCAGCAACGGCAAGAACAACATCAGCTTCATCATGATGGACGACCCGGAGCACGCCCGGCTGCGCCGTATGGTCACCGCGCCGTTCGCGGTCAAGCGCGTCGAGGCCATGCGGCCCGCCGTGCAGAGGATCGTCGACGACCTGATCGACGACATGCTGGCCGGCCCCAACCCCGTAGACCTGGTCGAGGCCTTCGCGCTTCCGGTGCCCTCGCTGGTGATCTGTGCCCTGCTCGGAGTGCCCTACGAGGACCACGACTTCTTCCAGGAGAACAGCAAGCTCCTGATCAGCCGGGACACCTCCGTCGAAGACCGGATGGCGGCGCACGGCAGGCTGGTCGGGTATCTCGACCGGCTGATGGGCGAGAAGATGAAGAAGCCCGCCGAGGACCTGTTCTCCGGTCTGGTGGCGCGCGTCCAGGCCGGTGAGCTGACCCGGCTGGACGCCGCGCAGATGGGCGTCCTGCTGCTGCTCGCCGGACACGAGACCACCGCCAACATGATCACCCTCGGCACCCTCGCCCTGCTCGAACACCCCGAGCAGCTAGCCCTGTTGCGTGACAGCGGCGACCCCAAGGTGATCGCCGGCGCGGTCGAGGAACTGCTGCGCTACCTGAGCATCGTGCACAGCGGCCGGCGCCGTGCGGTCCTCGCGGACATCGAGGTCGCCGGACAGGTGATCAGGGCCGGCGAAGGCGTGATCATGGCCAGTGACATCGCCAACCGCGATCCCGAGGCCTTCCCCGACCCGGACCGGCTCGACCTGAGCCGCGACGCCCGCCGTCATGTCGCCTTCGGCTTCGGCGTCCACCAGTGCCTGGGCCAGCCGCTGGCCCGGATGGAACTCCAGGTGGTCTACGGCACGCTCTACCGGCGCATCCCCACCCTCGCGCTTGCCGCCGACCTCACCGACCTGCCCTTCAAACACAACGGCGGCGTGTACGGCGTCCACGAACTCCCGGTCGCCTGGTGACCCACCAACCCCCCACAAGAAGCAGGAAGAGCAGGGAGAACGCCATGCATGTCGAACTGGACGAACCGAAGTGCGTCGCATCCGGGCAGTGCGTGCTCGTCGCCCCCGAGGTCTTCGACCAGCGGGACGAGGACGGGATCGCCTTCGTGCTGGACGAGAAACCCGCCGCGGAGATCCTCGACGACGTCCGCGAAGCCGTGGCGGTCTGCCCCGCCGCCGCGATCCGACTGGTGGAGCGATGAACCGGATCGTGGTCGTCGGAGCCTCGGCGGCGGGACTCGCGGCGGCCGAGACGCTCCGTCGCGAGGGCTACGACGGCACGCTCACCCTCGTCGGCGACGAACTCCACCCGCCGTACGACCGGCCGCCGCTGTCCAAGCAGGTGCTGTCGGCCGAGTGGGCGCCGGACCGGGTGGTCCTGCGGGAACCGACCGAACTGGACTCCCTGCAGCTGGAGTTGCGGCTCGGGGTGGCGGCGACCGGGCTGGACGTGGCGGACCGTACGGTACGTCTGGCCGACGGGTCCCTGCTGCCGTACGACGGGCTGATCGTGGCCACGGGAGTACGGCCGCGCCGGCTGCCCGGGGAGGGCGCGCATGTGCTGCGCACCCTCGACGACACGCTGACCCTCCGGGAGCGGATCGGGCCGGGACAGCGGCTGGTGGTGGTCGGCGCCGGGTTCCTCGGTGCCGAGGCCGCCGCCGTCGCCTGGAAGCTCGGGGCGCAGGTCACCCTCCTCGAACCGGCGCCGGTACCGCTCGCGCACGCGGTCGGTGAGGAGGTGGGGCGGGTGCTGACCCGGGCTCATCTCCGGCGCGGCGTGGACCTGCGGACCGGGGTCGCCGTGACCGAGGTGACCGAGGACGGGGTGCGGCTCGCCGACGGGGAGACGGTCGACGCCGACGAGGTGCTGGTCGCGGTCGGCTCGCTGCCGAACGTGGAGTGGCTGGCCGGGAGCGGGCTCACCGTGGGCGACGGGGTGATCTGCGACGAGTGCTGCGAGGCCGCGAAGGACGTGTACGCGGCCGGTGACGTCGCCCGCTGGTACAACCCGCTGTTCGGGGTGTCGATGCGGATCGAGCACCGGACGAACGCGGCGGAGCAGGGGATGGCCGCGGCGCGCAATCTCCTCAACCCCGAGGCGCGCAAGCCGTTCGCGCCGGTGCCGTACTTCTGGTCGGACCAGTACGACATGAAGATCCAGGCGTACGGATATCTGCGGGGGCACGACGAAGTGCTGGTCGTGGAAGGGGAGTTGGCGGAGGGGCGGTTCGTCGCCGCGTACCGGACCGGGGAGCGGTTGAGCGGGGTGCTCGCGGTGGGGGTGGCGCCGAAGGTTCTTCGGGGGTGGCGGCAGGCTATTGCGGTCGGAGCGGGGTGGGGGGAGGCCGTGAACTGAGGGGGCGGTTTCGGTGGTGGGTGAGCTGCGGGCCGGATGTGGCTGGTCGCGCCCACGCGGCGGAGCCGCATATTGATACAGCACCGCGGCCCTATCGGGGCGTCAGACTCACCGCGTTGGCCACCACCACCGCTCCTGTCCCCGCCCACTCCGGCATCCCCAGGCTCTGCCCCAGTACCGCCCAGCCGACCACCGCTGCCAGCACCGGGTTGACGCTCATGAACAGGCCGAACGTCCGGGCCGGAACCTTGCGCAGGGTCAGGAGGTCGGCGAGATACGGCACCGCCGATGACAGGACACCCGCCGCCACCGCGCACAGGACGGCCCCGGCCGTCGGCGGGTGCCGTAGCGCCACCACGACTCCGACCGGCAGGAACGTCAGCGCGGACACGCTCGCGGCCGCCGCCGACCCCTGCGCCCCCGGTATCCGCCGCCCCACCACCCCGTTCAGCAGGATGTACGACGCCCAGCAACCCGCGGCGATCAGGCCCAGGCCCGTCCCGAGGTAGTCCGTCGACGGCTGGGGGCGCATCAGCACCACCACCCCGGCCGCCGCCAGCGCCGCGCACCCCGCGTCCAGTCGGCGGCGCGACGCGGCCAGGGCGACGGTGAGCGGGCCCAGGAACTCCAGGGTGACCGCCAGACCCAGGCCGATCCGGTCGATCGCGGTGTACAGGGTCAGGTTCATCGTGCCGAAGACCGCCGCCAGCAGCAGCACCGGCCACCACTGCCGCCAGGTGAAGGCGCGCAGCCGGGGGCGGCCGACGGCCACCAGGACGAGAGCGGCCACGTACTGCCGTACCGCCACCACACCGAGCGGGCCGAGGACCGGGAAGGCCAGGGCGCCGATCGCCGCGCCGGTCTGGTTGGACAGGCCGCTGCCGAACATGGTCGCCACGCCGGCCAGGCGTCCCGGCTCGGCGGCGGGGGCCGCGGTCGAGGGGGCCGGGCGTTCCAGGACTCGTCGCATGACAGCAGATTCCGTTCCGCCGAGCGTTGCGCAAAATGCATGCGATCCGGGATCTATACGATTGGCGTATGGATGACGTCGAGCTGCGGCAGCTGCGCTGTCTGGTCGCCATCGTGGACGAGGGCACCTTCACCGACGCGGGGATCGCCCTGGGGGTGTCCCAGGCCGCGGTGTCCCGCACCCTCGCTGGGCTCGAACGGGCCCTGGGCGTAAGGCTGTTGCGGCGCACTTCGCGCGAGGTGACGCCGACGGCGACCGGGCTGCGGGTGGTGGAGCGGGCCCGCCGGGTGCTGGCGGACGTCGCCGACCTGGTGCGGGAGGCCGGCTCGGGGCACAGCCGGCTGCGGGTCGGCTACGCCTGGTCGGCGGTGGGGCGGCACACCGTGGCCTTCCAGCGGAGCTGGACCGCCGCGCACCCCGGGACCGACCTGCATCTCGTGCGGGTGAACACGGCCTCCGCCGGCCTTGGTGAAGGAGCCTGCGACCTGGCCGTCGTACGGCGGCCGCTTGCGGACCGGCGGTTCGACACGGCGATCGTGGGGCTGGAACGGCGGCTGTGCGCGCTGGCGTCGGACGACCCGCTGGCCCGGCGCCGGTCCGTGCGGCTCGCCGAACTCACCGGCCGGACCGTCCTGACCGACCGGCGCACCGGCACCACCACTCCCGAGCTGTGGCCGGCCGAATCCCGTCCGGCCGTCGAGGAGACGCATTCCGTCGACGACTGGCTCACCGAGATCGCCGCCGGGCGCGGTGTCGGCGTGACCCCGGAGTCGACCGCCCACCAGTATCCGCGGCCCGGCATCGTCTACCGGCCGGTGCGGGACGCCGAACCGGTCGCCGTCCGGCTGGCCTGGTGGCGGGACGATCCGCACCCGGCGCGCCAGGCCGTTCTCGAACTGCTCAGCGAGCTGTACCGCACCGGCTGAGCGCACGGGGCCGCAGGATCGCCCGGCAATACGGCAGACAAAATTGTTGACAATCTTGTTTGGCTAGATTTACGTTCGACAGGCACTCACTCAGGGAGGGCAAACGATGCCGAAAGAAGCCCGTCCGAGCACCGGAGAGCAGGCCAAGCAGCATGCGCTCGCGCTGTTGCGGCAGGCGATCCTGCACGGCGAGATGGCCCCGGCCCAGCGGCTGGTGGAGAACGAACTCGCCGAGGAGTTCGGTGTGACGCGGGCCAGCATCCGTGCGGCACTGATCGATCTGGAGGCCCAGGGACTGGTCGAGCGGATCCGCAACCGCGGTTCGCGGGTGCGGGTGGTGACCGTGGAGGAAGCGGTCGCGATCACGGAGTGCCGCATGGTCCTGGAGGGACTGTGTGCGGCGAAGGCGGCCGTCGCGGCCAGCGACGAGCACCTCACCGAACTCGCCGACCTCGGGACGGCCATGACCAAGGCCGTCGCGGACGGCGAACCGGTCACCTACTCCGAGCTGAACCACGCGCTGCACGACAGGATCCGGGAGATCTCCGGCCAGCAGACCGCCGTGGCACTGCTGGAGCGGCTCAACGCCCAACTGGTGCGGCACCGCTTCCAGTTGGCGCTGCGCCCGGGACGTCCGCAGCAATCCCTGAACGAGCATCTGGCGATGATCGAGGCGATCAGGGCCAGGGACCCGCAGGCGGCCGAGGCGGCCGTCCGCGCCCACCTCACGAGCGTGATCGACGCACTGAGCGACTGAGACGCCCGGGGCTGGGTGGGCGCACACCTGTCCACCAAGGAGAGTTTTTCAATGACGCACGCCAACGCGCCCGCCGAAACCCCACCACGATCCACCCTGGTCGTCACCGCGCACGCCGGGGACTTCGTGTGGCGGGCGGGCGGAGCCATCGCCCTGGCCGCGTCCCGGGGCGAAAAGGTCACCGTCGCGTGTCTGACCTTCGGCGAGCGCGGTGAGTCCGCCAAGGCGTGGCGCGAGGGCAGGAACCTCGAGGAGATCAAGGCGATACGCCGGGAGGAGGCGGAGAAGGCCGCCGCCGCTCTCGGCGCCGAGGTCCGCTTCTTCGACGCCGGCGACTACCCGCTGGTCGCCTCCGCGGAGCTGACCGACCAGCTGGTCGCCGTCTACCGCGAGACCCAGCCCGACGTCGTGCTCACCCACCCCGTCGAGGACCCCTACAACGGCGACCACCCGGCCGCCAACCGGATGGCCCTGGAGGCGCGCATCCTGGCCCAGGCCATCGGGTACCCGGGCGCGGGCGACATCATCGGCGCCCCGCCGGTCTTCTACTTCGAGCCGCACCAGCCCGAGATGAGCGGCTTCAAGCCCGAGCTGCTCCTCGACATCACCGAGGTCTGGGACACCAAGCGCAAGGCGATGGAGTGCCTCGGCGCCCAGCAGCACCTCTGGGCCTACTACACCGACCTCGCCGTCCGCCGGGGCGTCCAGCTCAGGCGGAACGCCGGCCCCAACCTGGGCCTGGCGCACAACACCATGGCGGAGGCGTTCATGCGGCCGTTCCCGCAGATCGCGAAGGAGCTGGCATGAGCGGCGTGATCGTCACCGACCCGCCGAAGGCGGAGCTGACGGACGTGGACGCCCTCGCCGGTTTCGGTGTCGCCACCGTCAGCGAGGCGATGGGCCGGACCGGCCTGCTGGGTCCGGGGATCCGGCCCGTCCAGCAGGGCGTGCGGGTCGCGGGCACCGCCGTCACCGTGCTCAGCTGGCCCGGCGACAACCTCATGATCCACGCGGCCGTCGAGCAGTGCGGCGAGGGCGACATCCTGGTCGTCACCACCACCTCGCCCTGCACGGACGGGCTGTTCGGCGAGTTGTTCGCGACCGCGCTGCGGCAGCGCGGGGTGCGCGGGGTCGTCCTGAACACCGGGATCCGCGACACCCAGGAGCTGCGGGACATGGGCTTCGCCGCCTGGTCCCGGGCGGTCTCCTCGCAGGGCACCGTCAAGGCCACCGGTGGCTCGGTCAACGTGCCGATCGCGATCGACGGCCAGGTGATCAACCCGGGTGACGTGATCCTCGCCGACGACGACGGGGTCGTGGTCGTACCCCGGGAGCGGGTCCGCGAGACGGCCGAGAGGTCCGAGGCGCGCGAGGCCAAGGAGGCCGCCACCCGCGCCGCGTTCGTCGAGGGCCAGCTCGGCCTGGACCGCTACGGACTGCGGGACACCCTGAAGCGGCTCGGCGTCGAGTACCGGACGTACGAGGAGTACAAGGGGCGCGAGGAGCACAAGGAGTCCGCCCCATGAGCGGGCCCGCGGAGGTGCGCTGCATGCTGATGCGCGGCGGCACCTCCAAGGGCGCCTACTTCCTGGCCGAGGACCTGCCCGCCGACCCCGCCGCCCGCGACGACCTGCTCCTGCGGGTGATGGGCAGCCCCGACCCGCGCCAGATCGACGGCCTGGGCGGGGCGCACCCCCTCACCAGCAAGGTCGCGGTGGTCGCTCCGTCCGCCGATCCCGAGGCGGACGTCGACTACCTCTTCCTCCAAGTCGCCGTCGACCGGCCGGAAGTGACCGACCGTCAGAACTGCGGCAACATCCTCGCCGGAGTCGGCCCGTTCGCCGTGGAGCGGGGGCTCGTGGCCCCCGGTGACGGTACGACCTCCGTACGGATCCGGATGCTCAACACGGGGGAACTGGCCATCGCCGGCTTCCCCACACCCGGCGGGCGCGTCGACTACACCGGGGACGCCGAGATCTCCGGCGTGCCCGGCACGGCCGCCCCGGTGGTGATCGAGTTCCCGGCCGGCCGCAGCCCGCTGCTGCCCACCGGGAACGTCCGCGACACCGTCGCCGGTACGGCGGTGACCTGCGTCGACAACGGCATGCCGACCGTGCTCATCGCCGCGCGCGACCTCAGGGTGACCGGGTACGAGACGCCCAAGGATCTCGAGGAGGACCTGGCTCTGGCCGACCGCCTGCACGAAATCCGGCTGGCTGCGGGGAAGTTGATGGGCCTCGGGGACGTGGAGACCGCCACCGTGCCCAAGCTCAGCCTGCTCGCCCCGCCCCGCGACGGCGGCGCGGTCACCACCCGGACCTTCATCCCGGTCCGCTGTCACACCTCGATCGGCGTCCTCGGCGCCGCGAGCGTGGCCGCGGGCCTCAGGCTGCCCGGCAGCGTGGGGGAGGGGATCGCCCGGCTCCCGGACCACGGCGACCGGATCCGCATCGAACACCCCACCGGATTCCTGGAGATCGACACCAGCGTCGACCCCGGGTCCGACGGCTTCCCGCCGGCCGCCCGCCGCACCGCGGTCGTCCGCACCGCCCGCAAGATCTTCGACGGCGCGGTCTTCCCCCGCGCCGCCGCCATCCCCGCACAGCCCCAAGGAGGCAACGATGGCTCCGCCCCTCGGTGACATCGCCCATATCGGCCACGCCCAGCTGTTCACCCCGGACCTGGACGCCAGCGTCGCCTTCTTCACCGATTACCTCGGCCTGACCGTCAACGGCCGGGACGGCGACACGGTCTATCTGCGTACCTTCGACGACTACGAGCACCACAGTCTGGTCCTCACCGCCCGCGACCGGCCCGGCCTGGGCCGGATCGCCCTGCGCACCTCCAGCGAGGAGGCCCTCGACCGCCGTGTCAGGGCGGTCGAGGAGGCGGGTGGCACCGGCCACTGGGCCGAGGACGAACCCGGCCTCGGCAAGCTCTACGTCACCACCGACCCGGACGGCCACGAGCACGCCCTCTACTGGGAGAGCGAGCACTACCAGGCCCCCGACGGGCTCAGGCCCGCGCTGAAGAACCAGCCGCAGGCCAAGCCCAACCGGGGCGTCGGCGTGCGCCGCCTGGACCACATCAACTTCCTGGCCGCCGACGTGCTCGCCAACGCCGAGTTCCAGGAACAGGTGCTGGGTGCCCGGCCGACCGAGCAGATCCGGCTCGACGCCGGAAAGATCGCGGCACGCTGGCTCACCTTCACCAACAAGTCGTACGACGTGGTGTACACCTCGGACTGGACGGGCTCGACCGGGCGGCTGCACCACATCGCCTTCGCCACCGACACCCGCGAGGACGTGCTGCGGGCGGCCGATCTCGCCATCGACACCGGCGTGTTCATCGAGACCGGCCCGCACAAGCACGCCATCCAGCAGACGTTCTTCCTGTACGTCTACGAGCCGGGCGGCAACCGCATCGAGCTCTGCAACCCGCTCACCAGGCTGGTACTGGCGCCCGACTGGCCGCTGATCACCTGGACCGAGGCCGAACGGGCCAAGGGCCAGGCCTGGGGTCTGAAGACGATCGAGTCCTTCCACACCCATGGGACACCGCCGGTCGACTGACCTGTTTTCGGCCATCAGGGGGGTGGGTGACGCGCTGCTGCGCGTCGCCCACCCCCCTTGCCACCTGCGGGTTCACCCCGCCCGCCGGGTGGCGTGGTCTATGTCTGGATTGTTGCTGAGATTGTTGACAAAAACGTTGACACCTCTGGTTCCTGATCCTTAGCGTCTACGCACCACGGGTCAGCCGCACGAGCCGCGTCGACCCCCTCACCGCTTCCCCTCCAGGGAACGCCTCCTGGACGAGAGGAAAACAAAGATGTCCTCCTCCCCCGCCCTGTCCGCTCGCGGCAGCAGACTGGCCCTGCTGGTCGTCGGTCTGTGCTGGCTGGCCGTGCTCTTCGACGGCCTCGACATGTTCATCTACGGCTCGGTGCTGCCCCACCTGCTGGAGACCAAGACCTTCGGCCTCACCGCGGACCAGGCCGGCGACCTCGGCTCCTACGCCACCTTCGGCATGCTGGTGGGCGCCCTGACCGCGGGCACCGTCGCGGACCGGATCGGCCGCAAGCAGCTGATGATCGGCTGCGTCACGCTGTTCTCGCTCGCCTCCGGCATCTGCGCGCTCTCGGGCAGCGTCGCCGTCTTCGGCCTCGGCCGCACCCTGGCCGGCGTCGGCCTCGGCGGACTGCTGCCGACCGCGATCAGCATGGTCTCGGACTACGCCAGGGGCGGCCGGGTGGCGATCACCATCGGCATGCTGATGACCGCGCACCACGCCGGCGGCATCCTCTCCGCCTACGTCGCCAAGTGGCTGGTCGAGCCGGTCGGCTGGCGCGCCGCCTTCTGGGTCTGCGTGCTCCCGCTGCTCTTCGTGCCCGTGCTGCTGAAGTTCCTGCCGGAGTCGCTGAGCTTCCTGGTCGCCAAGGGCCGCGGCGAGGAGGCCCGTGCGCTGGCCGACCGCTACGAGGTCGAACTGCCCGCCGCCACCGGCAAGAAGACCGCCGCCGACCGCTGGGACACGCTGCTCGACCTGTTCCGCGGCGGCGAGTGGATCCAGACCCTGCTGTACTGGCTGGCCTCCTTCGGCGGTCTGCTGCTGGTCTACGGCGTCGCCACCTGGCTGCCCACCCTGATGCGCGGCGAGGGCTACGAACTCGGCAGCGCCCTGACCTTCGTCGTCGTCTTCAACCTCGGCGGCATCGTCGGCATGCTGGTCGCCGGCCGCGCCGCCGACCGGTTCGGCGCCCCGCGCATCTCCGCCGTCTGGTTCGCCCTGACCGCCGTCGGCGTCTACCTGCTCAGCATCCACATGGCCACCGGCGTGACCATGGTGGTCGTCTTCCTCACCGGCGTCTTCCTGAACAGCGCCCAGACGATGATCTACGCGACCGTCTCCATCCGCTCCACCCCGGACAACCGGGCCACCGCCGTCGGCTGGACCTCGGGCATGGGCCGCTTCGGTGCTGTCTTCGGCCCCTGGCTCGGCGGCCAGCTGCTCGCGGCGGGCAACGGCGACTGGGGCTTCACCGCCTTCGCGCTGGCGGGTGTCTCCTCGATGGTGTTCATCGGCATCGCCGCCCTGCGCTCGGCCAAGCAGCCGCAGCGCAGCAACGACCAGGAGCAACTGGTCGCCGCACACTGACCGGTGTCTTCGACCGGTCCGGGGGCCCCCGCCGGCCCCCCGGGGGGCGGCCCCACAAACACCCCCCACGCGGCCGGGGGGGGGGGGTGGCCGCGGGACCCCCCCCGACCCACCAACTCCCCCCCCCCCCCCACC
>NZ_JBSHAF010000031.1:28044-30426 GCF_053611365.1 Streptomyces sp. NPDC054813
AGCGCCCGGGTGGCACTGTTAGAAACTCAATTCTGTGTCCCCCCCCGCGGCCCGGGCCGCCCCCCCACTTCTCACTCCTCCAGGTCGCCGGGTTCGGCTTCGAGGCCGGTGCACGCCAGCTTCCCTTCGACGTCCGCACACGCCTCCACCCCCCGGGGCGTCGGCACCGCGAGCATCGGGCTGGTGTAGCCGACGGAGTCCTCGGCGGGATAGCTCGCGGAGAGCACGTCCTGCCCGGTCCGGACCGAGACCTCCCGGGCGTGCGGGGCGTGCATCCGCACCTCGGACCAGGCCGTGCCGCAGGCGGGGGAGTAGCGCAGCCGGACGTCGTACGCGGTGCCGGTGACCCTGCTCTTGGTCTGCGCGTCCCGGGCGCACGCCGAGGCGTCCGGCAACTCGCCCTGACAGGCCCGCCCGTGGCAGCGCGGCGCCCCCGACACCGGTTGCGCGCCCTGGGCGGCGCGCCGGTCGGACACGCTCACGGCCGCCGCCGTCACCCCGGCCACGGCGAGCAGCGCGAGCGCGGTCAGCGGCAGCCGCCACCACCGCGCTCGCGGCGTCGCCGGTGCGGGAGCCACGGGCGGCTGCTCCTCGGCTGCCTCGCACAGCGCCAGTACGACCGCGGGGTCGACGCCCGCGAGCCGGGCCAGGGCCTCCACGGCCGGACGCGGCGGCCGTTTGGCGCCGGTGAGATAGCGGTGCCAGGCGGACTTGCTGTACGGGGTGCGGGCGGCCAGCGCCGCCAGGCTCAGTCCCGTACGCTCCTTCAGTTCGCGCAGGCTCGCCGCCGGCGACTCGTCGGGTGGGGTGGTGGTCGCTCCTTCGGAGTGCCGCATGTCGCGTGCCTCGACTTCATTACGCTATGGGCGTTTCGCCCCTGTTGTCGGGATGGCTTCCCATGGTTGCCGGGGCCGCAATCGGCGAACAGGTGTGAAGTCGGTCAATCAGGGGGTGCATGCCGAAGGCCTGTTCGGGAACGGGGTTCCCGAACAGGCCTCGGCGGTCAGGGAGTACGGCGGGACGGACCCGTCAGCACCACGGAACGGCGTGGCCGATCCGGACGTAGTGGCCGGAGACGTACCCCTTGCGGTGCGGCAGCCGGTACCAGGTGTGGTTGCCGCGCACCGAGCCGCCGTACGTCTTGCAGGCCACCGGGACCAGCCGGTTGCTGTGACGGTGGCCGACCACGTGGTAGCGGGTGCTCGGGCCGGAGCGGACGTTCAGCCGGACGTGGCGCGTGGTCACCCGGCCGGTCGTGCGGTACCAGGAGTGACGGTGGGCCGCCGGGGCGGGCAGGGTGGTGTAGTTGTAGTACTGGATGATTCCCTGTGGTGCGGGGATCGGAGTGGCGGCGCTCGCGGTGGCGGCCCCGGCCGTGGGCAGGAACGCGAACACCGCGACCGTGGCCAGCAGGCCGCTCTTCAGGATCCGACGGGACATGGAAACCTCCGTGCTGTCGTGCTCGTGACCACGAAGCGTGATCACGATGGGGAGGATTGCCATGGCCGAGGGCCGTCATGTCGTCCCCGCGTGCCCCGGGACGCCTGGGACGTCCCCGGGGACGGGGCTCAGCCCATCCGGTCGTCGGCGGAGAGGTGCTCGACGGTCTTTCCCGTCTCCGTGAAGGTCCGGGTGACATACCCCGACGAATACACCCACAGGATCCGCAGCGGGGTGTCGCCGACGTTGCGGAACAGGTGGGGGACGGGGGACGGGACGTAGGTGGTGTCGAACCGCTCCAGCCGGGTCACCTCGCCGTCCACCCACACCTCCGCCTCGCCCTCCAGGACGGTCACGTGCTCGTCGCAGTTGTGCGAGTGCAACGGCGCCCCGGAACCCACCGGATAGACACTCATCCCGCTCGTGATCAGGTTCTCCCCGCCCGCCGACGGCGTGGTGATCAGCGGTGTCGTCCCGACCGAGCCGCCCCGGTCGAGCAGGGGCACGGACGCGGCCTTGATGATCGTGGTCATCCGGGAATTCCTCTCCACTGCGATGCGATACGCCGACCGACGTTAGGCCGCGTCCGCGCGAACGGGTGCCCCCTGGCGTGCAGTTTTACCTTGCGTTCCGGGAGGGGTGAGCCGCCCGGATCCGGCTGTAGCGTCACCTGGCATCCCACGGCCGCCGGAGAGAGAAAGCAGGTACCGGCCCCCATGAGGCTCCCCGTACTCAGCGAAGAAGACATGGACCCGAGGCAGCAGGAGCTGGCCGCCCGGATCGCGGGCCGCCGCGGCGCCGTCCGCGGCCCGTTCCGGGTCTGGCTGCACAGCCCCGAGATGTGGGGGGGCGGCGCCCCCCGCGGGCGGGTATCCCCCATAGACAGCATCCGCCCCCAAACCCACCCCCGAAAGACACAGCAGAATTCACGCCCCACAACGG
>NZ_JBSHAF010000031.1:30436-38085 GCF_053611365.1 Streptomyces sp. NPDC054813
CGCCGCCCGTCGCGGGGGCGGGGGGGGGCGCGCGCGGGGCCGGCGGGGGTGGCGGGGCCCCCCCCCCGTTGGGGCCCCCCCCCCCCCCCCGGGGGCCCCCCCCCCCCCGGTTCGACTGCAGCCTGCCCGAACGCCTGCGCGAACTGACCCTGCTGATGGCCGCCCGCAACTGGGACGCCCAGTACTCCTGGAACGCCCATGTCCACCAGGCGATCGAGGCCGGCATCCCGGAGACCGCCGTCAAGGCCATCGCCGAGAATCGCCCGGCGGTCTTCGACGACGAGGCCGACCAGGCCTTCTACCAGTTCTGCCGGGAGGTCCTGGTGGAGCACTTCGTCACCGACGAGACCTTCGCCCGCGCGCTGGCCCACTTCGGCCCCAAGGGGCTGGTCGACACCATCGGAGCGCTCGGCAACTTCACCATGCTCGGCATGTGCCTCAACGCCTTCCAGGTGGACCTCCAGGCCGACAGGGAGCCGCCGTTCCCCGACGTCCGCGGCTACGGCCGGATCATCCCGGACGGAGCCTGATCCGGGGCCTGATCCAGGGCCTGACCATGAGAAACGCGGCCGATCTTTTAAGCGAAGAACCGTTGACAGGATTGCCGACATTCGATTTGTGTGGGTGACCAGCGCGAGCGAGCCGCACGCGCGTTCGGAGGAAAAATGGATCGCTTGCTCCTCATGCACAGCTTCGTCACCGTCGCCCAGGTCGGCAGTTTCAGCGGAGCGGCCAAGAAACTCGGCTCCTCCGGCTCCCTGGTCTCCCGGCACGTGGCGGAACTGGAGCGGCAGATCGGTGTCCGCCTGGTCAACCGCACCGCCCGCTCCGTGAGCCTGACCGAGCCGGGCCAGCGGTACGCCGAGTTCGCCGCGCGCATCCTCGACGAGATCGAGGCCGAGGACGCCGGCATCGCCCAGCTCCACGACCGGCCCGAGGGCACCCTCAGCGTCATCTGTCCCAAGTGGATAGGCAGTCTCGACCTCGGGGACGCCATCGCCGCGTTCTCGGCCGCCCATCCGAAGATCCAGGTGCGGTTCGAACTCGGCGGGATGTCCGACCGCACCTACGACTTCCTGGACAGCGGATTCGACGTCGCCTTCCACACCCGGGACCTGAGGGACTCCAGCGTCCGGCTGAAGAAGATCGCCTCGCTGCCGTTCGTGCTGTGCGCCTCCGCGGAGTACGTCGAGCGGTGCGGCACGCTCGCCCACCCGAACGACCTCGCCGCCCACGACTGCCTGGTCCACCTCAACGACCCGGTCTGGCGGATCGGCCACGGGCACGCCAGCACCCTGCACAAGATCCGCAACATCGCGTTCTCGTCCAACTCCTACATCGCCCTGCAGAAGGCGGCGGTGCACGGCCGCGGCATCGCCCTGCTGCCCCAGCGCCCGGCCTACGACGACCTGGTCTCCGGCGCCCTCCAGGTGCTGCTGCCCGACCTCGCCGTACCCGACCGTCCGCTGTACGCGATCTACGGTCCCGGGCAGGACACCCCGCGCAAGATCAGCGTGTTCCTGGAATTCCTCGCCGAGTGGTTCTCGCAGAACCCGATTCCCACGATCCGGTCGTAGCCGGGGCCGCAAGAAACGCTTGCGCATTCCGTAGAGCTCAGGCCATTGAGGCCCTCGCAGGCCGATATCTACGCTCGCGAGGCGACCTGGAAACGAGGAATCCATGGGAATCCAGAGAATCGAATCGGTCACATACGGCATCGACGACCTCGACACCTGCGTGCGGTTCTTCGACGACTTCGGGCTCTTCCCGGTGGAACGGACCGACGAGCACGCCGTGTTCGAGACGCGCACCGGACAGACCCTGCATCTCGACACCCTGCCCGGACCGCTGCTGGCGGCCCCGGTCGAGGACGGCCCCACCCTGCGCGAGGTCGTCTGGGGCGTCGACACGCCCGCCGAACTGGAGCAGTTGGTGGCGGCTGCGGGCCGGGACCGCGAGATCCGGGAGAGCGCCGACGGCGTCCACCACACCGTCGACGAGACCGGCTTCGGCGTCGGCCTGACCCTGGGCCGCCCCCGGTCGGCGCCCGTCACGCCCCGCGCCGCCAACACGCTCGGCACCGTCAACCGCTGGAACACCGCCCTGGAGCCGATCACCCGGGTCCGCCCGCTGCGCATGTGCCATGTCGCCCTGAACATCCCGAAGCAGGGCCGCGAGCAGGCCGTCGGCTTCTACGTCGACCGGCTCGGCTTCCGCCCGACCGACGTGGTCGAACCCATGGGCGTCTTCATGCAGGCCCCCGGCGACGACGACCAGCACACCATGCTGCTGTGCCACCGGCCCGACAAGGCGGGGATCAACCACATCGCCTACGAGGTGCCCGGCTTCGACGACGTGATCGAAGGCGGCAACCACATGATCGAGCACGGCTGGCGGGAGGCCCGCAGACTAGGCCGGCACACCATCGGCTCCAACGTCTTCCGCTTCCTGCACGCCCCCTGCGGCGGCCGCGTCGAGTACGCCGCCGACATGGACCGGGCCGACGGGAACTACGGCACCCGGGTCCACGAGACGACCCCGCCGCACCACATCTGGGCCCTGCGCACCAACCGCGACCAGGAAGCCCCCACCGCGTCCTGACCCTGAGAGGGCACCCCTTCATGATCACCGACCACGGCTATCCCGCCGTCCGCATGTACATAGCGGGCGAGTGGTGCCAGGGCGGCACCGGACTCACCGCCCCCGTCGTCAACCCCGCCACCGAGCGGCCGATCGGCGAGGTCCCCCTCGCGACCACCGCCGACCTCGACCGGGCGCTCGAGGCCGCCGCCGAGGGCTTCAGGGTGTGGCGCGCGACCTCCGTGGCCAGGCGCTCCGCGATCCTCGACCGGGCCGCCGACCTCATCGCCGAACGCGCCGCCGAGATCGGCCGGGTGATGACCCTGGAGCAGGGCAAGACCCTCGCCGAGTCCACCGGCGAGGCCAGGCGCACCGCCGACACCCTGCGCTGGCACACCGAGGACGCCCGCCGTGCCTACGGCCGTGTCATCCCCTCCGCGCCCGGCACGGTCCTCACCGTCCGCCGCGAACCGATCGGCCCCGTTGCCGCCTTCGTCCCCTGGAACTTCCCGGTCGGCGGCCCCAATCGCAAGATCTCCTCGGCGCTGTCGGCAGGCTGCTCGCTCATCATCAAGGCCTCCGAGGAGACCCCGGCGACGGCCGCCGCGCTGGTGGAGTGCTACGCGGACGCGGGCCTGCCGGCCGGGGTGCTCAACCTCGTCTTCGGTGAGCCCACCGAGGTCTCCGCGTACCTCATCGCCTCCCCGGTCACCCGGATGATCGCCTTCACCGGTTCGGTGCCCGTCGGCAAGCTCCTGGCAGCCGAGACCGGCAAGGTCATGAAGCCCACCCTGATGGAACTCGGCGGCCACGCCCCGGTGATCGTCTGTGCCGACGCCGACCCCGGTCAGGCCGCCCGGCGCGCCGCCCAGGCCAAGTTCTTCAACGCGGGCCAGGTGTGCACCTCGCCCAGCCGCTTCCTGGTCCACGAGTCCCTGGTCGAGGACTTCACCGCCGAGTTCGTGAAGGCCGCCGAGTCGGTCGTCGTCGGCGACGGCCTGGCCCAGGGCACCACCATGGGCCCGCTCGCCAACGAGCGCCGGCTGCGGTCGGTCGAGCGGCTGACCGCGGACGCGGTGCGCAAGGGGGCGAAGGTGCTCACCGGCGGCGAACGCCCGGACCGCCCCGGGTACTTCTTCGCGCCGACCGTGCTCACCGACGTGACCCCGGACGCGGAGCTGATGTCCGAGGAGCCGTTCGGGCCCGTCGCGCCGATCGTGCCCTTCGGCGACCTGGACGACGCCCTGGCCGTCGCCAACTCCCTGCCGTACGGTCTGGCCGCCTACGGCTTCACCAGGTCGGCCGCGACCGCCGAGAAGCTGTCGGACGGGTTCGAGGCCGGCATCCTCTCCCTCAACCACTGCGGCGGTTCGGTGCACGAGGCACCCTCCGGCGGGGTCAAGGACAGCGGGTACGGCCGGGAGGGCGGGCCGGAGGCGCTGGACGCCTACCTGGTCACCAAGCGCGTCTCCCACCTGCTGACGCCATGAGGTACGCACGCGTGTCCGTCGACGGCCGGGCGGTGTGGGGCCGGGTGGCGAAGACGGACGTCGAACTCCTCTCCGGCTCACCATTGGCGGCCGACCCCGATGTCCTCGGCACGGTCCCGGTCGCCGAGGCCGTCTGGCTGCCGCCCGTCGTACCCGGCGTGTTCTACGCCGTCGGCTACAACTACCCACGGCACATCGAGCACGCCGGCGCCTCGACACCCGACCGGCCCGAGGTCGGCTACCGCGCCAACAACGCCCTCACCGGCCACCGTTCGCCGATCGTCAAGCCGGCCGGGGTGACCGGGCGGTTCGAGGCCGAGCCGGAACTGGTCGCCGTCATCGGCCGTACGGTCCGGTACGCGACCTACGACGACGCCCGGGAGTCGGTCTTCGGCTGGAGCATCGGCAACGACGTCAGCGCCCGCACCTGGCAGCACCAGGACCGCACCTTCTGGCGCAGCAAGAACAGCGACACGTTCAAGCCCATGGGGCCATGGATCGAGACCGACGTCGACGCCCTCGCCCAGACCACCACACTGCGCGTCAACGGCGAGGTCCGCGCCGCGTTCCCGACCGGGGACATGGTCTTCGACCCCTTCGACCACATCGTCGAGATCACCCGGCACCTCACCCTGCACCCCGGGGACGTGCTGTGGATGGGCGCCGAGTCCACCTGCCAGATCGAGCCCGGCGACACCGTGGACGTCGAGATCAGCGGCATCGGCGTGCTGTCCAACCCCGTACACCTGGAAGGGAACCACTCATGAGCGCGGAACCCCGTTACATCCACCACGTCAACTTCCCCACCACCGATCCCGACCGGACCGCCGCCTGGTACACCAAGGTCTTCGGGATGAAGCGCATCATGCCCAAGTCCAACACACGGGTCGTCCTCATGACCCGGGGCACCTTCGACCTGCACTTCACCCCTGTTGAGGAGATGGAGCGCATGGCGCCCTACCACTTCGCCGTCGAGGTCGACGACTGGGACGACTTCCTCGCCCACCTCAAGGAGCTGGGCATCCGGCACACCCGGCCGATCGAACGCCCCGAGAACCAGTCCAAGTTCTGCTACATCCACGACCCCGACCACACCATGATCGAGCTGGTCCACCACGGCCGCCGTCCCAACTAGACGCGCAAATACGGGAGTTCAGCCCATGCCCCTCGCCGACTCCGACGGCACCTCCATCTACTACGAGCGCCACGGCAGCGGCCCGGCGATCCTGTTCGTGCACGGCAGCGGCGGTCACCACGCCGCCTGGTGGCAGCAGGTGGCCGCACTGCGCGAGGAGTTCACGGTCGTCACCGTGGACCTGCGCGGCTTCGGCAAGTCCGACTCCGCCATGGCCGAGTTCGACGGCCAGGACTTCCCCGCAGACGTGGTCGCCGTCCTCGACCAGGAGGACCTCACCGACGCCATGCTGGTCGGCCAGTCCATCGGGTCCGTCGCCGCGCTGCGCGCCGGTCTGCTGCGCCCCGAGCGGGTCTCCTCGGTCGTCCTCGGCCACTCCCTCGGCGGTATCAGCCACCCCGAGCTGAAGGAACTGGCCGCCGCCGACCGGGCCGAGGCCGTGAAGCTGCCGGTGATCGACCGGCTGCTCACCAAGACGTTCCAGCGGGAGCGGGCCGATCTCACCTTCCTGTTCCAGCAGATGGGCACGTTCAACGTCGCCAGGATGCAGGACCTGCGCAACCTCGACACCGACGGCCCCTCCCTGGAGGAGATCCAGGGCTCCGGCGTCAGGGTCGCCTTCCTCGCGGGCGAGAAGGACGCCGTCCTGAGCGTCAAGACCGTCACCCGCGCCCACGAACTGCTGCCCGGCTCGCACCTGGAGATCGTCCCGGACGCCCCGCACTCCATGTACTGGGAGACACCCCAGCCGTACAACGCGGCCGTCGCCCGGCTCCGCCGCACCCTCACCGCATCGAAGGAAACAGCATGAGCAGCCTCACCCTGGCCGCCGCCGAGGAGATCATCGACGCCGCCCACCGGCGCGCCCGGGAGATCGGCAAGGCGGTGAGCGTCGCCGTCGTGGACGCCGGCGGCTTCCCGGTCGCCATCCGCCGCCCCGACGGGGCCCGCCCGCTCACCCCCGACATCGCCCGCGCCAAGGCCTACACCGCCGCCGTCATGCAGCGACCCGGCCCCATGCTGAAGAAGTGGCAGGAGAGCCAGCCCGTCTTCTTCTCCCAGCTCTCCCAGCTCCCCGGCGCCGCCCTGCCGATCATGGCCGCCGAGGGCAGCGTCACCATCAAGAAGGACGGCGAGATCATCGGCGGCCTCGGCATCGCCGGCGGCACCGCGGACGAGGACCAGCGGATCGCCGAGGAGGTCCTGAAGGACCTCGGCTACGAGCTGGAGTTCGCCGCGTGGGGCGTCACCGGCGGAAAGGACTGACACCATGGCGGACACGTTCAACTACCGCATCGACCACCACGGCAGCCTGGTCCGGCCGGCAGGCCTGTCGACCGACGACCCGGAGGCGGTGGCCGCGGCGGTCCGGGAGGCGGTCGCCTACCAGCGCAGGCTGCGCTCCACCGTCGTCACCGACGGCGACTTCCCCCGCGAGGACTTCCGCAGCGCGGTCCTCGACGGCGTGTCGGGCCTCCGCCGCACCGACGAGGCGGGGCCGGACGGCCTGGTGCGCTGGGTCGCCGAATCGCTGCCCAAGGCAGACGGCCCGCTGCTCGCCGACTCGGCCGTCCGGCTCGCCGAGCTGACGGTGATCGCCCCGAAAGCCTCGCTGCCCTCCCCGGCGTATCTCGCGGCCACCACCTACCGGCCGGGGCTCGGCGTCTCCTCGGCGCGTGACCTGGGCGAGGCCTTCGCGGAGATCGTCCGGGCGGAGATCGGGCTGCTGGTGTCGCAGGGCGTCCGCCTGATCCAGCTCGACAACCCGCTCCTCCTCGACCAGTTGAGCACCGACCCGGGAGACCCCGGCGCACTCTCCTTCGAGGACGCGCTCGCCGTCGACGCGCTCGCGGTACGCCTGGACGAGCGCCCCGAGGGCGTACGGATCGGCGTGGCGCCCGGCTGGGCGGCCCCGGCCGAGGTGGACCGGGCCCGCGCCGAGCGGCTGTACGCCGAAATCGGCGCCGACCGCTGGATCCTCCCGCTCGACCAGGGCACGCCGGCCGAGCTCGAACTAGTGAAGGCACTGCCGGACGACCGCGACTTCTGCCTGGGCGTGGTCGACGCGACGGCGCCGGAGCTGGAGGACATCGACACCGTGATGTCCCGTATAGACGCGGTCGGTGAGTTCAAGGACCTGGAGGACGGCGCCGTATCCCCGTCACGGGGCTTCGCGGACGTGGCGTCGAGGCCCCTCCTGACAGCGGAGGAGCAGCGCCGCAAGCTCGTATTGGTCGAGACCATCGCCCGGTACTGCTGGGGCAACGAGTTCTAAGCGCCCCGCTCCGCTGGAAGTGCCACGATCTGCCGTCTGCCGACTGCGGCGCCGTCGTGGCCGGTCGCGGGGGGGGGCCCCGGCCCCAGCGGGGGGGGCGGGCGGCGCCGCCCCGCCCCCGGGGCGGGGCGGGGCGGGGAGGACCCAACCCGCACCCCCCCCCCCCCCA
>NZ_JBSHAF010000031.1:38094-41508 GCF_053611365.1 Streptomyces sp. NPDC054813
GGGGGGGGGCGGCCCCCCCCCCCGCCCCCCCCCCCCGGCCCCGCGCCCCCCCCCGGCCCCCCCCCCCCGGGGGCCCCGGGGAACTGCGCGAGCAGCCACAGACCACCCGCGCCTGCTCCACCCACATCAGCCCGGCAGACGCTAAAGCACCTCAGCGAAAGTCACCGTTCGCTCGGTCAGCAACGGCCACACCACCCCCACGACGACCTCCTTGAAGTGCTCGGCCGCCTTGTGCGCCTCGAATCCCTCCCGGTCGGCATACCGCTCGTAGAGCAGGAACCCACCCGGTTCGCCCTCCACCACGTGCACCTCGTACATCAGGTTCGCGGGTTCCGTGCGCGTGGCCTCCCGCGCCTTCAACAGCGCGGCCCGCACCGTCGCCTCGTCGGCGGCTGCGCAGCGGTAGTGGGCAACGACCGTGTATGCCATGCGGTTCCTCCAAGGGTCTTGTCCGGCGCGCCGATTCCAGCATGGATCACGCGCCCGCCGACCCGCGCACGGCGCAACCAATGCCTGCCGCCACGGGGCTGGTGGACCGCCTCCCACATGGTGTGTTGTCGCATCCGGCCCGCACCGGCGGAGCCGTGGCCGACGAAGGAAGTGATCTCCATGCGCACCCTGGAAACCCTCTCCGGCGGGGAGTGGACGAGGACCGGCGAATGGATCGACGTTCACGACCCCGCCGACGTCCGCACCCCGTTCGCCCGGGTCCCGGCCCTGTCCGCCAAGGACGTCACCCGCGCCTACGACCACGCCGAGCGCGGCTTCGCCGGCTGGAAGCGCACCAGCCCCTTCGAGCGGGCCCGGGTCTTCGCCGAGGCCGCCCGGCTGATCCGGGAGCGGGCCGGGGAGATCGCCGCCGACGTCACCGCCGAGAACGGCAAGACCCTGGCCGAGGCGACCGGCGAGACCCTCAAGGCCGCCGACTTCCTGGAGTACTACGCCGGTCTGGCCCGCCAGGGCTACGGCACGCTCCTGCACGACGTACGCCCGAACCACCGTACGCACACCCAGCGCGAGCCCATCGGCGTGATCCTGGTGATCAGCCCCTGGAACGACCCGCTGATCACCCCGGCCCGCAAGCTCGCCCCGCTGCTCGCCGCCGGCAACGCGGCCGTGTTCAAGCCGGCCACCGAGACACCGTTGTCGGGCCTGCACTTCGCCCGCGCCCTGCACGACGCCGGCCTGCCCGCCGGAGTCCTCAACGTCGTCACGGGCCGGACCGCCGAGATCGAGGAGGCGCTCCTCGACGACCCCCGGATCGCCGGCGTCACCTTCACCGGTTCCAACGCCGTCGGCAACCGTATCCGGCGCCGCCTGGCCGACCGCAACGTCCGGTTCCAGGGCGAACTCGGCGGCAAGAACGCCTCGGTGGTGCTGCGCGACGCCGGTCTGCCGGCCGCCGCGAAGGCCGTCGTGGCCGCCTCCTTCGGCCAGGCAGGGCAGCGCTGCACCGCCACCAGCCGGGTGATCGTCGAGCGGCCGGTGTACGACGAGTTCGTCGCGCTGCTGGTCGCGGAGGTGGCGGCGCTCACGGTCGGCCCGGGCGGCGATCCGGCGACCACCCTGTGCCCGCTGTCGAGCCCGAAGCAGCGGGACAGTGTCCTCGCCGACCTGGGCCGGGCGGTCGAGCAGGGCGCGACCGTCCTCACCGGCGGCGGGCCGGACACCGAACGGCCGCACGGCTGCTACGTGCAGCCCACCGTCCTGGCCGGCGTCACCCCCGACATGGCCGTCTGGCGCGAGGAGGTCTTCGGGCCGGTCCTGGCCGTGCGCGCGGTCGACGACTTCGACGCGGCCGTCGCTGCGGTCAACGACTCCGCCTTCGGCCTCGCCGCCGCCGTGTTCACCCGCGACCTCGCCTCGGCGTACCGCTTCGCCGACGAGGCCGAGTGCGGGCAGGTCGCCGTCAACACGACGACCACCGGCTGGGACGTTCACCTGCCGTTCGGCGGATTCCACGACTCCGGCACGGGCTACAAGGAGCAGGGGGAGGAAGTCCTGAGGTTCTCCACCCGTGTCAAGACGGTGGCCGTCCACTTCGGCGCGTGAGCACCGTACGAGAGACGTGACCACCGTACGAGAGAGAGGAGGACGCCGATGGCTGACGAGACGATCGGCGTGGTCGGGGCCGGCATCGTGGGCCTTGCCACGGCCCGCGAGATCGCCCTGAGCCGCCCCGGTACCCGGGTCGTGGTGTTCGAGAAGGAGCAGGAGGTCTCCCGGCACCAGACCGGCCACAACTCCGGTGTGGTGCACGCGGGCATCTACTACACACCGGGCAGCCTCAAGGCCGACCTGTGTGTGCGGGGCGTGGCGCTGCTGCGAGCGTACTGCCAGGACCGGCAACTGCCGTACCAGGAGATCGGCAAGCTGGTGGTGGCCGTCCGCGAGGACGAGCTGGGCCGGATGGAGAACCTGTACCAGCGGGCCAGGAACAACCATGTGCCGGAGCTGCGGAAGATCTCCCGCGAGGAGATCAAGGAGCTGGAGCCGCACGCCGGCGGTATCGCGGCCCTGCACTCGCCGCGCACCGCGATCACCGACTACCCGGCCGTCGCCCGGGCCTTCGCCGAGGACATCACCGACTCCGGCGGCGAGGTACGGCTGGGCTTCCCGGTCACCTCGATCACCACCGTGCCCGGCGGCATCGAGGTGGCCTCCGGGCAGG
This sequence comes from Streptomyces sp. NPDC054813, assembly GCF_053611365.1. NCBI lineage: Bacteria > Bacillati > Actinomycetota > Actinomycetes > Kitasatosporales > Streptomycetaceae > Streptomyces > Streptomyces sp. NPDC054813. The sequence continues at coordinate 40,766 of NZ_JBSHAF010000031.1, forward strand.
ACCGCGTGCGCGTGGACCGCCTGATCCTCTGCGCCGGCCTCCAGTCCGACTCCGTCGCCCGGCTCGCGCAGGACGGACAGGAGCCCCGGATCATCCCGTTCCGCGGCGAGTACATGCTGCTGAAACCGGACCGGACGGATCTGGTGCGCGGGCTCATCTACCCGGTGCCCGACCCCCGTTACCCCTTCCTCGGCGTGCACTTCACCCCGCGTGTCGACGGTTCCGTGGAGGTCGGCCCCAACGCCGTCCTCGCCCTCGCCCGGGAGGGCTACCGGCGCAGCAGGGTCTCGCCCCGGGACCTGCTCGGGCTCGCCGCCTACCCGGGAGCCTGGAAGATGGCCGCCCGGCACTGGCGTACCGGCGTCAAGGAGTACCGCGGCTCCTTCTCCGCCACCGCCTTCATGAAGGACGCCAAGCTGTACGTCCCCGGTGTCGGCGTCCGGGACGTGGTGCGCGGCGGGGCGGGCGTGCGCGCCCAGGCCCTGGACCGCGACGGCACACTCGTCGACGACTTCCGCATCCATCGGGTCGGCCGGATCACGGCCGTACGCAACGCCCCCTCGCCGGCCGCCACGGCCTCCATGGCGATCGCCGAACACATCACCGCGGCCGTCTTCGGCGACTCCTGAACGAGCTGTTCGCGGCGCCTGGACATGCGCCCCCCACCACCCACCAACCCCCCACCAAAACCATGGCCCCCGGCTCACCCCCCAAACGCAACCCCCCCCCAGCCGTGAATTGAA
>NZ_JBSHAF010000031.1:41518-60323 GCF_053611365.1 Streptomyces sp. NPDC054813
GCCCCCCCCGCCCACATGGGCTAGCGCCGACACCAGCAGCGCGGCCTTCTGGGGCGAACCGCCACGGAGGTGGCGGGGGCGCGTGAACTGGCGCCGCGAACAGCACACTTCCGCGCAACAACAGCTTGCGCTCCGGGATCTCCGCAAGAGCTCACCAGCCGCCTAGCGTTCCTTGCACAGCACCCCGAGCCCCCCTCCTAGAGAAAGAGTTCGCGCCATGTTCGTCGTCGACACGCAGATCCACATCTGGAAGGAAGAGACCCCGGACCGCCCCTGGGTGCCCGGCGCCCGCGAGCGGATCCGGCTCAACGGCCACCGCGAGGACCCCTTCTCCTACGAGGAGGCCCTGGAGCTGATGGACGAGGCCGGTGTGAACCGGGCGCTGATCCTGCCGCCGTCCTGGGAGGGCGACCGCATCGACTACGCCCTGGAGGCCTGCGAGGCGCACCCGGACCGGTTCGGCATCATGGCCCGCATCCCGCAGAACAAGCCCGAAGAGGGCAAGGCGATGCTCAAGGACTTCGCCCAGAACCCGCATGTGAAGGGCACCCGGCTGACCTTCCACCGGCCGCAGGACCGCAACTGGATGATCGACGGCACCAACGACTGGTACTGGCCGATCGCAGAGGAACTGCGCATCCCGACCATGGTGCACGCGCCGATCTGGAAGCGGGAGCTGGGCGAGATCGCCGCCAAGCATCCCGAGCTGAAGATCATCATCGACCACATGGGCATCATGGCCCGCTGTGTCGACGACGCGATCGGCTACTGGGTCCAGGAGACCGCCGACCTGCACGTGCACCCGAACATCTACGTCAAGGTGTCGGCGCTGCCGGGCTACTCCACCCAGGCCTTCCCGAACAACAACATCCAGAAGTACGTGCGCGAGATGGTCGACAGGATGGGCCCGCAGCGCTGCTTCTACGGCACCGACATCACCCGGCTGCTCGGCCACGGCATCACCTACACCGACACGATCGAGCAGTTCACCAAGCACTGGGACTTCACGCCCGAGGAGCTTGAATGGATCCTGGGCCGCGGTATCTCCGAGGTCCTGAACTGGCCGATCGAGGGCTGAGGGACACCGGCGATGACCAACACTCCAGGAACCGACGGCGGTGACGCCCTCGTCGCCGCCTTCAACGCCGTCGGCGCCGACTACCTCTTCTGCTCCTCGGGGTCCGAGTGGGCCCCGGTGTGGGAGGCGCTGGCCCGCCGCCACCGCGACGGCGAACCCGCGCCGGGCTACCTCGACCTCACGCACGAGACCGTGGCCGCCGGCATGGCCACCGGCTACGGACTGGTCAGGCGCCGTCCGCAGGGCGTGCTGCTGCATGCGGCGCCGGGTCTGCTCCAGGGCTCGATGGCCGTGCACGGGGCGCTGCTGGCCGGCGTGCCGATGGTCGTCGCCTCCTCGGAGTCGACGACGTACGGCGACGCTCCCGGGCACGACCCGGGTGGCCAGTGGTACCGCAACCTCTCGATCGTGGGCGGCCCGCACGGCATCGCCCAGCCGTTCACCAAGTGGTCGACCGAGGCGGCCAGTGTGCACACGCTGCCGACCATGATCACCCGGGCGGCCGAGCTGGCCTGGCGGGCGCCGGCCGGACCGGCGTATCTGAACATCCCGCTGGAGATCCTCCTTGAGGAGTGGGACGGCCGCGAGGCCAAGCCCGTCGTCGCACCGGGCTCCACCCACAGCTCGCCCGAAGAGGTCGATCCCGTCGCCCGGTTGATCCGCGAGGCGGCCAACCCGGTGATCGTCACGGAGACGGCGGGGCGCGAGCCGGGCGGCTTCGAGGCGCTGGTCGCCTTCGCGGAGGCCTGGAACATCCCGGTCGTCGAGCCGGACTCGGCGGTGTGCGGAAGCTTCCCGCGCACCCACCCGCTGCACGCCGGCAGCGACATCGGGCCGTGGATGGACGAGGCCGACCTCATCCTCCTGGTCAACTGCCGGGCGCCCTTCTACCCGCCCTCCAGGCGCCCAGGCCAGGCGAAGGTCGTCGTCATCGACGAGGTCCCGCAGCGCCCGCACGTCGTCTACCAGGCGCTGTTCGCCGACACGTACCTGGAAGGCAGCGTCACCAACACGCTGCGCCAGCTGACCAAGCGGGCGAAGGATCTCGACGAGCGTGCGGTCGAGGTCCGCCGGGCGGCGCAGGCTCAGCGGCACGCCGCCGAGCGGTCGGCGATCGCGGCGGCGGAGACCAGGGCCGAGGAGGGCACCGGCATCGACCCGGTGCTGGTCGCCGCCACCCTGCGCAGGCTGCTGCACGGGCAGGACGCGATCGTCGTGGACGAGACGATCACCCACAGCCGGGTGGTCAGGCGCCATCTCCAAGTCACCGACCCCGACTCCTACTTCTACGTCCAGGGCGGACTCGGTCAGGGCATCGCCGTCGCACTCGGCGTCAAACTCGCCGCGAGGGAAAGGCCGGTGGTCCTCACCGTCGGCGACGGCGCCTTCACCTACAACCCGGTGATCCCGTCGTACGACGCCTCGAACGCGTACGAACTTCCGTTGCTGATCGTGGTGTTCAACAACCGCGTGTACAAGTCGATGAACCTCAACCACCGCCGCTTCTACCCCGACGGCGCGGCCGCCGACACCGGCGAGTGGCTGGGCACCGACCTGCACCGGCTGCCCCGGCTCGCCGCGTTCGCCGAGCCGTTCGGCATGCACACCGAGACCGTGGACACGACGGAGGCACTCGTGCCCGCGCTGGAGCGCGCGCTGAAGGCTGTGGCCGAGGGGACGACCGCGGTGGTCGACGTCCTCGTCACCCGATGAGCGCTCCGCTGTAGGCGCCGTTCGAAATCCGCCGGCCGTCCGTGGCCGGTCGCGACCGCGCGGCGGCAGCCGCGGATCGACGCAGTCCCGCGCCCCTGACGGCGCGCCGTAGCCCAGGAGGCTTTCACCGCCATGTCCGACACACCCCCCAAGATCCTGGTGCCCGCCGAGGACCTGCGCACCTTCTCCGCCACCCTGCTGGAGAAGGGCGGTCTGAGCGCCGAGCACGCCCGTACCACCGCCGACGTGTTCGTCTGGGCCGCGCGGCGCGGCGTCGACTCGCACGGCACCGCACGTGTCCCCGCCTACCTGGACCTGCTCGCCAAGGGAGTCGCCAACGCCGACCCGCGGCTCACCGTCGAGTCCACGGCACCGGCCGCCGCCGTCCTCGACGCCGACCGTGCCCCCGGCCCGGTGGCCCTGACGGCCGCCGCCGACGAGGCGGTACGGCGGGCCCGCGAGATGGGCATCGCCTCGGTGGGCGTCCGCCGCACGGTCCACACCGGCGCCATCGGCTACTACGTCTCCCGGATCGCCGACCAGGGCCTGGTCGGGCTCGGGTTCGTGGCCGGCATGCCCAACATGGGCTACACCGGCGTCAGGGGTGCGGCCGTCGCCACCAGCCCCCTCGCCATCGCGGTACCGGCCCGCGAACACGCCCCGCTGCTGCTGGACATGGCCACCGCCACCGTCGCCCTCGGCAGGATCCGCCAGGCGAAGGCGAGCGGCACCCCGCTGCCCGAGGGCGCGGCCGCGACGGCGGACGGCATCCCGACGACCGACCCGCAAGAGGCCGTCATGCCGCTGCCGCTGGGCGGCGCGAAGGGCTCCGGCATGTCCCTGGCCTTCGAACTCCTGACCAGCGTGCTGGTCGGAGCCCCGATCTTCGCGTCCTTCCACGCGGGCGACCGCAAGCACCGCCAGAACGCCCTGCTCATCGCCCTGGACCCGGCCGCCTTCGGTGACCCGGAGGCCTTCGTGGCGGCGGTCGACGACACCCTGGGCACGCTGAAAGGCCTGCCGGTCGCGGACGGCGCGGACGGGGTGTTCTACCCGGGGGAGCGCAGCGCGGCGGTGGCCGGGGAGCGCGCGGAGAAGGGGATTCCGGTGGCGCCGAAGGTATGGCGGGAGCTGACGGAACACGCCGAGCGGCTGGGTGTGGCACTGCCGGTGTGAGTGAGGCGGGGCCCGCGGCAGGAGTCCTGGGAGATGGTCGCGCGGGCCCGGTCCGTGCACGCCGCGCAGTACTGTGCGTAAACGCGTGCGGTAACTTACTTGAGTTACGCAACGATATGGTAAACTGGCCGGTATGTCCACAGAACCCCTGCCGGCCGTCCCCGCCGCCACCCCGGAGGTCGTCGAGATCGAGCGTGCGCTGACGCGCATCACGTATCTGAGCACTCGGGCCCGGCAGCACGAGCGGCTGATGGCCCTCGCCGGCGTCCCGCTGGACCGCGCCGCGGTGGCTCTCCTGCGCCAGGTCGCCGACTCCGAACCGCTGCGCCCGGGGGAGCTCGCCCAACGGCTCGGTGTCGAGGCGTCCCATGTGACGCGCACGGTGCAGCAGCTCCAGAGGTCCGGCCATGTCACCCGGGTCCCCGATCCCGACGACCGTCGCGCCCAGCGGATCGAGCTCACCGACGCCGGACGGGAGGCCGTCCACCGGGTCCGGGACGCCGGGGCGCGCGGGATGCAGCTGGCCCTGGGCGAGTGGAAGCCGGAGGAGCTGCGCCAGCTGGCCACGCTGTTCCACCGTATGGTCGACGACTTCCTGGCCTACGCGGTCGAGGACGAGTCCGGCCCGGAGCCCGGCGAGACGGTGTCCTCGGGCCGCACCGTGTGAGTGCACGCCGTGCACGCACGCCCCGGCGGGGAGCGGGCCGGTACCGCCCGGTAATATGCGGCGCCAGGTCTTCAGAGGAGGCGGCGTGGCCCGGTCCGAACGTTCACCCCTGCTGCTGGCGGGGCTGCTGGCCACCGCCGGAGTGGCGCACTTCGCGGCGCCCAAGTCGTTCGACGCCACGATCCCGAAAGCACTGCCGGGCTCGCCCCGGGCCTGGACGTACGGCAGCGGGGCCGTGGAACTCGCGCTGGCGGCCGGGATCGCCCTGCCGCGCACCCGCAAGGCGGCGGCCCGGGCGGCCGCCGCCTTCTTCGTCGGCGTGTTCCCGGCCAACGTACAGATGGCCGTCGACTGGCAGCAGCGGCCCCAGCCGTTCAGGACCGCGGCCCTCGCCCGCCTGCCGCTCCAGATCCCCCTGGTGCTGTGGGCGCGCGGTGTCGCGCACAACGTCTCGCACAACGAGGAGGGCCGATAGATGGCGGGAACCGTCGAGGTCGGAAGCAAGATCGAGGACTTCGCGCTGCCGGACGAGACCGGCACGACGCGGACGCTCACGGAACTGCTGGCCGACGGGCCGGTCGTCCTCTTCTTCTACCCGGCCGCCCTGTCGCCCGGCTGCACCACCGAGGCCTGTCACTTCCGGGACCTGGCGGCCGAGTTCGCCGCCGCCGGCGCCCGTCCGGTCGGGATCAGCGGGGACAGCGTCGAGCGCCAGCAGGAGTTCTCCGGGAAGCACACGCTCGGCATGCCGTTGCTCTCCGACAGCGACGGCACGATCCGCGAGCGGTTCGGCGTCAAGCGCGGATTCGCGCTCGCCCCCACCAAGCGGGCCACCTTCGTCATCGCCCAGGACCGCACCGTCCTGGAGGTCGTCCGCAGCGAACTGCGCATGAACACGCACGCCGACCGGGCGCTCGCCGCACTGCGCGGTCAGCAGGGCTGAGACAGGCCGTCCCCGCGCTTGATGCGGTGGGACACAGGTCCCATCCTGGGGCGTATGGAGCGTGTCGCGGCCGCGGCGATCATTGATGCCCTGGGCAGGGTGACGGGGTGGAGCGAAGGCGCGCGGGTACTCACCGGCCGCCCGGCGGAGCAGGTCGTGGGCCGGCCCGCCGCCGACCTGCTCGCCGAGGCGGTCCCCGAGGCGGCGCTAGCCGCCCGCTCCGGGACCGTCGCCCTGCGCCACGCCGACGGACGCCGGACGGAGATCGCCCTGACCGCCTGCCCGGTCCTCGGCCCCGACGGCGGGACCACCGGATACGTCCTCACCGCCGACCCGCCCCGGCAGGCCGAGCCCACCCTGGCCGAACAGGCCTTCCAGCAGGCCTCCATGTCCATGTCGGTCTTCGACGTCCGCCAGCGCTACCTCCGCGTCAACGACGAGGTCTGTCAGGTCATGGGCGTCCCCGAGGAGGCCCTGCGCGGCCGTTTCTTTCTGGACACCGTCGAGGACGTCCCGCACAGCCAGGGCTTCCTGAGCCATCTGCGCCAGGTCGTCGAGACCGGCCGGCCCACCCGCTACGAGGCCTTCACCGGCGCCCCGGCCCTGGACCGGGAGCACGCCTGGAGCATCGAGATGTGGCCCCTGCACGACCCCGGCGGCGAGCTGACCGCCGTCGCCCTCGCCGCCTTCGACAGCACCGAGCAGTACCTGGCCCGGCTGCGGCTCGCCCTGCTCAACGAGGCGGCCACCTCCATCGGCACCACCCTGGACGTGGTGCGCACCGCCGAGGAGGTCGTCGAACTCATCGTCCCGCGCTACGCCGACTTCGCCAGCGTCGACCTGCTCGACTGGGTGCTCTCCGCCGAGGAACTGCCCACCGTCCCCGAGGGGGACATCGAACTGCGGCGCGTCGCCCACGGCTCGGCGACCGAGGGCACCCCCGAGGCGGCCGTACGGCTGGGCGAGACGGAGGTGCATCTGGCGTCGTCACCGCCGGCCCGGGCACTGCGGGAGGGGCGCGCGGTGGTCAGCCAGGCCGGCGAGCCGGAGTTCCGCCGCTGGGTCGCGGAGCGCAACGCCCGCGCGCCCGCGGGCCGCAAGTACCGGCAGGGCGTCCACTCCATGATCGCCGTACCCCTGCGGGCCCGGGGCGTCCTGCTCGGCGTGGTCGTCGGCGTGCGCATACGCCACACCGACGACTACGCAATCGACGACACGGTGTTCGCCGAGGAGATCGGCAGCCGTGCCGCCGTCTGTATCGACAACGCCCGCCGCTTCGCCCGCGAGCGCTCCACCGCCCTCGCCCTCCAGCACAGCCTGCTGCCCAGCGGCCTGCCCGGCCAGGCCGCCGTCGAGGTGGCGCACCGCTACCTGCCCTCAGGATCACTGGCCGGCATCGGCGGCGACTGGTTCGACGTGATCCCGCTCTCCGGCAGCCGGGTCGGCCTGGTCGTCGGAGACGTCGTCGGTCACGGCATCCACTCCTCCGCCACCATGGGCCGGCTGCGCACGGCCGTACGCACCCTCGCGGACGTCGACCTGCCCCCCGACGAACTCCTCACCCACCTCGACGACCTGGTCACCCACCTGGCCGCGGACGGCAACGGCGAGGAGGTCGCCGAACAGGGCGCCACCTGCCTGTACGCCGTCTACGACCCGGTCTCGCGCCGCCTCGCCCTCGCCGCCGCGGGCCATCCGGCGCCCGCCTTGGTGCTGCCCGGCGGCGAGGCCGAGCTGGTCCCGATGACCGCGGGACCGCCGCTCGGTGTCGGCGGTCTGCCCTTCGAGGCGGTGGAGCTCGACCTGCCCGAGGGCGCCGTCGTCGCCCTCTACACGGACGGCCTGATCGAGGACCGGGACCGGGACGTGGACCGCGCCACCGAGGAGATGTGCCGGGCGCTGAGCGCGCCGGCCGACTCGCTGGAGGACCTCAGCGACAACGTGCTCAAGGCCGTCCTGCCGGAACAGCCCTCCGACGACGTCGCCCTGCTGCTGGTCCGCACCCGCGCCCTCGGTGCCGACCGGGTCGCCACCTGGGACGTCCCGCCCGACCCCGCCGAGGTCGCGCACTTCCGGCAGGCGGCCACCGAACGCCTGGCCGCCTGGGGCCTGGACGAGGCCGCCTTCGTCACCGAACTCGTCGTCAGTGAACTCGTCACCAACGCCATCCGCTACGGCGAACCGCCCATCCAGCTGCGCCTGATCCGCGACCGCGCCCTCATCTGCGAGGTGTCCGACGGCAGTTCGACCTCACCGCATCTGCGTCGCGCGCACGCCTACGACGAGGGCGGCCGCGGCCTGCTCCTGGTCGCCCAGCTCACCCAGCGCTGGGGCAGCCGCCAGACCTGCACCGGCAAGACCATCTGGGCTGAACAGCCGCTGCCCGAAGGGCCGTTGCCGGTCATCGACGCCTGACGCGGCGGCCGGTCTACTCGAAGGCGCAGCCCGGGTTCGGCACCGACTCGGAGTACGGCGAGCCGTGCGGGAGGATGTACAGCACGTCCAGGACGAGGTCGGTGTCGCCCAGGTTCGCGCCCAGATGCACATCGCCCGCCCCGCCCGGCTCGTACACCGTGCCACCCTGCCGGTAGACGCCGTCCCCCGCGCAGTCCGAGTGGAAGTGGCTGAGCGTGCCCTTCTGGACGTATCCGTAGACCGGGCCGTCGTGGAAGTGCCAGCCGGTGGTCTGCCCGGGCGGGACGGTGATCTCCCGCAGCACGTAGTCCGTGCCGCCGATGGTGGTCTGGCTGATCACCCGGCCGGTCACACCCGGCCCGGCGGGGGTGGCGTAGGCGGTGCCGCAGGTCAGCAGAGTGCCGGCGGCGACCGCCCCGGCCAGCGCGGTACGGAGCGCGGTGCGCATACGGAGGGCCTCCTGAGCCGAAGATCGAGTACCTCCGTGAACATAGGCCCCCAGGGGGTCACCCGGGGCGGGAACGCCGCAATCCCGGTGCACCGGGCCCGCGCCCTCCGGCCCGTCGAACCAGGTGCCCCGGTAGGCGAGGACGGAGACCGGATACGGTCCGTCAGCCCGCGCCCGCGCCCGCGCCCGCGCCCGCGCCCGCGCCCGCGCCCGCGTCCGCGCCCGCGTCCGCGTCCGCCGCGACCTGGGCGAGAGTGCGGCCGGAGGTCACCGAGCGGGCCCGCCGGGGATCGGGCGTGCCGTGGCCGCCCGACCGCGCGGCCCCCTTCTTCACCAGCAGCCAGGCGTCGTCGCCGGCGCTGCCCCGGAACCGGGTCAGCGCGTACTCGCCGTGCAGCTTGGAGCCGTGCAGCCGGAACGTGGCATGCCCGTGCTCCAGCGACTGCGCGAAGCCGACCGGCCCGCCCTTGCGGTCGTGGCTGAGCGGCTCGTACCAGCCGTGGTCCCAGACGATCACGGTGCCACCGCCGTACTCGCCCTTCGGGATCACGCCCTCGAAGTCCTCGTACTCCAGCGGATGGTCCTCGGTGGGCACGGCCAGCCGCTTGTCCCCGGGGTCGGCCGACGGGCCCTTCGGCACCGACCAGGATTTCAGGACCTCGTCGACCTGCAGACGGAAGTCGAAGTGCATCCGGCGTGCGTCATGGATCTGCACCACGAACCGGGGCCGCCCGCCGCCCGGCCCCGCCTGCCCCGACGGCTCCCGGGTCCGCCCGAAGTCACGCTTGTCACGGTACGTGCGCAGCCGCTCGTCGGTACCCACCGCGGCTCCCTTCGTCGGAAGTACGCCCCGAGTACCCGCGCGGCTAGAACTCCTCGTGGCTGTCCGGGTCGCCGCCGAGGCGCTGGTGGGGCCGTTCGGAGACCGCCGCCAGCTGCGCGGCACTGAGCCGGAAGCCGAAGACGTCGAGGTTCGCCCGCTGCCGTTCGGCGGCCGCCAGCCGCTGCCGGGACTCCTCGAAGGAGGCGAGGGTCTCCTCGTACCCGTGGTGACGGCCCGGCAGCTTCGTCGTCACCACCACCTCCTCGCGGGGGACGCCGCTGCCCGCGACACCCCGGCCGACCCCGGTCTCGTTGCCGTAGTTCACGGCCGTGTCCACGAGCCGGTAACCCGCCTGGAGCGCATGGCGAACGGCCTGCTCGGCCTGCGTGTCGTCCATCGGCCAGGTGCCCAGGCCGACGGCGGGGATCGCCGTACCGTCGTTGAGCGAGTACGCCGGAATGCTGATCACGATGGGGCCTTCCCTCGACGTTGTCCTCCCTCCACCCTCACCGATGCGGGGAGTGGTGATCAAGCGGGGCCGACGCGTTCCGTGACGTCTGTCGCCGGGCGCGCCGGGCTGTCACGATCTTCGGGGAAAGCGGTACCGGCGAGCATCGGAGTACGCATGACGACGGACAGGGGCACGGCGGAGAAGGCGGAGCGCGTCGCAGGGGCCGAGGTGAAACCCGTCGCCGGGCACATCGGGGCCGAGATCACCGGCGTCGACCTCGGCGGGGACCTCGACGACGCAGTGGTCGCGCTGATCCGGGAGGCGGTGCTGCGCTGGAAGGTCGTCTTCTTCCGGGAGCAGCGGCTGGACCACGCCGGGCATGTCGCCTTCGCCCGGCGGTTCGGCGAGCCGGTCGTGCTCGGGCGACGGGGCAGCGCCTCGCCCGCCGGCTTCCCCGAGGTGGAGACCACCGCCGACCGGCTGGAACTGGGCGGACGGTTCGGCATGGAGCACGAGGAGTGGCTCCAGCGGCGCCGGCACACCCTGCTGCGCGGCTGGCACTGCGACCACGGCGCCCGCATCGACCCGCCCGCAGCGACCGTCCTGCGCGCCGAGACCGTCCCGCCGTACGGCGGCGACACCACCTGGGCCAACCTCGCCGCCGCCTACGCCGGGCTCTCCGCGCCGGTGCGCGCCTTCGTCGACGGACTGCGTGCCGAGCACCGCCTGGGTGTCGGCTACCAGTCCCGGCCCGGCGACGACTCCTACCTCCGCCATCTCCTCGACCATCAGGTCGCCTCGGTGCACCCGCTGGTGCGCGTCCACCCGCAGACCGGCGAGCGGGTCCTGTACGTCAACGGCTACTACGTCGAGCAGATCACCGACGTCTCCCGGCCGGAGAGTGCCGCGCTCCTGGAGATGCTGCTCGAACAGGCGGTACGGCCCGAGTACACGGTCCGCTTCCGATGGGAGCCCGGCAGCGTCGCGTTCTGGGACAACCGGGCCACCATCCATCTCGCGCCCGGCGACAACGCCCACCTCGGCTTCCCCCGGGTCATGCACCGGGTGATGCTGCACGGCGAGGTGCCGGTCGGCGTGGACGGCAAGCCGTCGCAGCCGGTCACCGGCACGGAGGCGGGCCGCTGGTGACTCAGGCGGCCGCGGGCCGCCAGCCGAGCGCCGGGCCCAGGTGGGTCGCCATGTCCGTGAGGATCTGCACATAGTCCTCGTGCTCGAACGCGAACGGCAGGGCGAACGCCACCTCGTCGACCTCGCGGAACGCGACGTGCGCGTGCAGCTGTTCGGCGATCTCGGCCGAGGTGCCCACCAGGTCGGGCGCGAACAGCAGCCGCGCCGGACCCTGCGGGGCCGTGGTGCGGGGCAGCCGCTTGGCCGCGTACGCCTCGTACTTGGCGCGCTGCTCGGGCGTGGCGGAGTCGGTGGGGATGACGACCAGGCCCTGCGAGACCCGGGCCGCGTCACCGTCCGGGTGGTGGGCCCGGAACTCACGGATGTGCGAGAGCTGGATCTGCGCGAAGTCGTTCGCGTCCTTCGGGCCCCCGGCCCGTACGACACTGCTGGTCAGGAAGTTCATGCCGTGCTCGCCCGCCCAGCGCGCAGAACTCAGGCTGCCGCCGCCGTACCAGAGCCGCCGCCCCAGGCTCGGGGAGTGCGGCTGGACCACGTCCGAGAACACCTCGAAGCCCTCGACCCCGCTGAAGTCGGTGGCCGGCTTGCCCCGCACGAAGTCCAGCAGCCGCCGCACCCGCTCGTAGCTGAAGTCCTCGGCGTCCGCCGTGTCCGGGTAGAGGGCTTCTCTGACCTGCTCGTAGTGCATGGGCGGGCCGACGCTCACGCCGGGGTTGAGACGGCCGCCGGACAGGATGTCGACGGTCGCCAGGTCCTCGGCGAGCCGCAGCGGGTTCTCCCACCCCAGCGGGATCACGGCGGTGCCCAGTTCGATACGGCTGGTGCGCTGCGAGGCCGCCGCGAGGACGGCCACCGGGGACGATATGCCGTACTGGAGGTGGCGATGGCGCACCCACGCGCTGTCGAAGCCGAGCCGCTCGCCCAGCTCGATGATCTCCAGCGTGGACTCGTGCCCCTTGCCCGGATCGGCCCCGTCGAACAGGCCGATGGTGAGGAAGCCCAGTCTGCGCAGCGGGCGGGGGGTGGACGGCACGGGTCCTCCAGCGGTCGTACGTCAGTTCTGCCCCGATTGTGACACCCGAACATTGCGGGAGTGTGATCAGCTGCGGATCAGGTCAGGGGGATGGTGATCTCGTCCTCGACCGGCGGATCCAGCTCCTGCACACGGTTCCCGGTCGCCGCGAAGCAGCGCAGCCGTACCGCCTCCGGGCTCACGTCGAGGCGCAGGAAGCACTTGAAGAAGGGCGGACTGTAGGTGGCCGAGCCCGGGGAGAACAGCTGGGTGTAGATCTTCTTCACCGGCAGCCGGAAGCGGGAGGTGCGGTCCGGGCGGCCGCCCGCGCCGAGCAGGCTCGCCACCAGCCGGGTGCGGCGGGTGACCCGGGTGTCCGGGCCGGGCGCGCGGCCGGGCTTGATGCCGAGACGTTCGGAGATCACGGCCGTCGCCTCAGCCGCGGTGAGCGTGAAGAACCGGGGCATGCGCAGCCGGCGGCCGTACAGCCGACTGTAGAAGGCCAGGGAGTCGCCGCGCAGCGGGTAGCAGCGGAAGTCGTCCTCGGTGACGTTCGCCACGGAGACCCGGGGGATGGTGTGGGTGGCGTGCATGAAGGCACCGCCACCGCCCGCGACCACGTACTGGATGGTGCGGCCGGCCACGTCGACCGGATAGCGCTGGTAGTTGTGGATGTCGCCGCCGATCGCCGCCACATAGTGGTGGGCCGGGTCGCGGACGATGTCGTCGACGGTGCCGCCGCCGTCGATCGGGCAGGGATGGTGCTCGCCGTCCACGTACAGCGGGGAGCCGGTGACCAGGATCTTCGGGCGCGGCCCCCGGGACACCTCCCGCAGCCAGGCGCCCTGTTCGGCGTCGATCGTGCCGAGCAGACCGGTGTCGATGCCGACGATCCGGACCGGGCCGGCGTCGATGGCCCAGTAGGGGCCGGGCTGTACGGCATGCTGCTCCGGCGTCGGCCGCAACTTGCGCGCCTCCGCGAGGAGTTGCTCGTCCGCCGGGCTCGGCCGGTGCCACAGCAGGGCACGCCACCATGCGCGGGAGAGGGGGCGCGGCTTCGGCTCGGCCGGGAGTGGCGGGGCGTCGTCGCAGAAGACGCGCATGAACGCGCCGAGGTCCTCGTACCAGTCGTGGTTGCCGGGAATCGCGTATATCGGCGCCGGATAGTCCTGGTAAGGGCGGAAGAACTTGGTGCCGTAGTCGTCGGTGGCGCCGACCGGATAGATCACGTCGCTCGCGATCACCGCGAAGTCGGTGTCCTGACTCGCCTTCAGGAAGCCGGGCACGACGGCGTACTGGGAGTCGTCGCCCTCGCCGGTGTCGCCGATCACCATGAACGAGAACCGGTCGGCCTCGGCACGCCGGATCACCTTGTCGGCCGCTGCCCCGGCGGCCGCCCGCTGCGCCACCCAGCGGCCGCGGGTACGGCCGGTCGGGTCGCCGAACCAGGACGCCAGCACGCCGTTGCGGGCCGCCCACATGGTCCTTGGGTTGAGCCAGAACAGCTTCTCGACATGGCTCGGCATCAGCCGGCGATAGGCACCGCGCTCGGCCTCGCCCCAGCCGGCGCCTTCTGCGGATTCGCGTGAGGAGTCAGACACCCGGGCACCGTAGCAACGATCAACGAGCGGGTGCGGCGAGGGGGTTGGCGTCCTGCGGGACGGTCACCATTCGTACGGGTTCGAGGGGGCGCCGTACGGGCCCTCGGGACGGGTGGGGGTGCCGTACTGGCCGGGGCCGCCGGGTGCCGGGCGGTCCGGGGTGGCGTACCGGTCCGGGGCGGGCGGTGCGGTGCGCGGTGCGGTGCCCGCCGCCGAGTCCGGCTGGGCCGCGCCGCCCGGTGCCGGGCGCGTCGCACGGCCGTGCCGGCTCCCGGGTGCGCGCCCGCCGCGCGGGCCCGGCGGGCGTGAGCGGGCCGCCCGGGGCGGGTTCGCCGGCCTGTTCTTCCCGGCTCCCGGCTGCCGGTTCCAGTCGCCCTCGCCCAGCACCAGCAGCGGGTCGAACATCACCACCACCCCGGCCAGCAGCAGGAAGACGGCCGGGCCCAGCAGCATGGGCAGCAGCAGCGAGGTGGGTGACGCGCTCGACCAGGAGGTGGCGGACGCCGGGTGCACGTCGACGCTCACCGCCGTCATGGCGGTGAAGTGCATGCCGAACACCGCCAGGCCCATCACCAGGCTGGCGCCCAGGCTCGCCAGGAAACCCCGGACCGACACGGCGGCCCACAGAGCGGCCGTCGCCGCCGCGATCGCGATCAGGACGGAGAGGGCGACCGTGACCCGGTCGTAGTGAATCGTTCCGTCGAGGCGGAGCGCGGCCATGCCCAGGTAGTGCATGGCGGCCACGCCGAGACCGGTGATGACGCCCGCCGTCGAGAGCGTCCCGGCGGTGGCGCCCCGGTAGCCGACCGCGAAGACGCCGATGCCGACGACCAGGATCGCCACCGCCAGACTGAGCAGGGTCAGGCCCACGTCGTAGCGGATCGCGGTCTCCTGGACATGGAAGCCGATCATCGCGATGAAGTGCATGGTCCAGATGCCGCAGCCGATCGAGGCCGCGCCCAGCGCGAGCCAACCGGGCTTCCACGACTGCCCGCTGTGGTGGAGCGAGCGGACGATGCAGCGCAGCCCCAGGGCTCCGCCCAGACAGGCCATCAGATAGGCCGCCACCGGAGTGACCGCGCCGTAGTGGAACCCGCTTGTCGTGCCGTGCATAACTGCAACTCCCCCCAGAGTCACGACTGTTGGAGGGAAGGTACTACGCGCCGGGGGTGTGCGCCCCGGCGTTCACCGGGACTTCGGCTGCCTCTCGGGCACCACGGGTCGGCACGCCTTCTCCACAGCCCGTTCTCGGTCCGTGCACAGCACCGGCTCAGGGGGTGACGATCTTGATTGCACTCATCCAGCCGTGCCCCTCGGGGCGGGTCTGCAGCGCCATGTGCAGCAACTGGATGCCTTCCAGCTCGCGGGCGTGCCGCAGCCCGCCGACGACCACCGGGTTGAGTCCGCCGGAGGAGACCAGCTCGGCCACCTGGTCGCGGGCCGCCGCGTCGTCACCCGCGATGAACACGTCCAGCGGCAGCCCGCCGACCTCACCCGCGACCAGCGCGCCCGCGAACGTGGTGTTGAAGGCCTTCACCACCCGGGTGCCCGGCGCGGCGGCCTCCGCGATCTGCTGGGCGCCGGAGCTGTCCGCGGGCACCGTGAGCGAGTCGAAGGTGGCGAAGTCCACCGGGTTGGAGATGTCGACGACCGTCTTCCCGGCGAGCTGGTCCCCGTACTCGGCCACCACCTGTCTGGCCGCGTCGAACGGCAGGGCCAGCACCACCACGTCCGCCGACCCGACCGCGTCCGGCACTGCGGGTGCCACATCGGCGCCGGCCATTCGCTCGCCCAGGGCGTCGGCGAGGTTGGCTGCCTTCGCCGGATCGGTGCCGACCAGCCGGACCGTGTGCCCGCCCGCCAGTGCCCGGGTGGCGATACCGCCCGCCATGTTGCCTGTGCCGACGATGAAGACCCGCATGGGGAGCCCTTTCCGTGGGGTGGGAGGTGAATCAGGATAAACGGGATGAATCGGCAAACCTGCCGCGACTCGGGCCGGGCGCGGGGTGTTTCGCCGTCACACGGCGGAGCGCGCTCCGTACGTGCAGGGTGTCGAGAAGGGACACCGGACCACTGGGTAGCCTGGCCGGTCATGGGGGACTGGGAGATGCGGCCGGCATCGCCGGCGGACGTCGAGGCGGTGGCCGAACTGCGCGCCGTCGTGCTGCGGGCCGATCTGGAGCGGCTCGGGCGGTACGACCCGCGGCGCGTCCGGCAGCGGCTGCGGGACGGGTTCGACACGGCCCACACCTGGGTGATCGAGGTGGGCGGCGCCTTCGCCGGCTGTGTCGCGCTGCGGCCGGCTGCCGACGCCCACTGGCTGGAACACTTCTGTCTGGCCCCGGACGTCCAGGGCGTCGGCATCGGTTCGGGCGTGCTGCGCGAGCTGCTGGCGCGGTGCGACCGTGACGGCGCCCGCGTCCGGCTGAACGTCCTGCGCGGCAGTGCGGCCCAACGGCTGTACGAGCGGCACGGGTTCACCGTCGAGGCCGAGGATCCGGTGGACGTCTTCATGGTGCGCTCGCCGTCGTCGTGAGCCCTGCTCCGCCTCAACCACCCCACGTGGCATAGGGAAAACCCTCGATTGACCTCGACTTGAATGACATGCGCGGGTCAAGGCTGGAATCCTCGCTCAGCACACGCTTTCTCCATGGCGTGTCCACGGATCACGGACCCCGTATCCCGGTCCCCGATCCCGGGCCCCGCACAGCTCAGCTCGTCCCGGACAGCACACCCCCGTCTGCCCGGTCTGTCACCGGCCGCGACCCGGCGGCCGCAGCAGGAGGAGTACGAGTGAGACGTCTTCCCCACAGACGCGCCACGGTCGGAGCCGCCCTGGTCTCCACCGTGGCGTTGTTCGCCGTCGGCATCCAGTCGGTCCCGGCGAACGCCAAGCCCGCCGCGCCCCACCCCAGCCCCCTTCGCACCGGCGGCCTGGAGGCCAAGCTCAGCCCCGCCCAGCACACCGCGCTGATCAAGAGCGCCCAGCAGCAGACCGCCGCGACCGCCCGCACCATCGGCCTCGGCGCCAAGGAGAAACTGGTCGTCAAGGACGTCGTCAAGGACAACGACGGCACCGTGCACACCCGTTACGAGCGCACCTACGCCGGCCTGCCGGTGCTCGGCGGCGACCTGGTCGTGCACACCCCGCCCGCTTCGCTGGCGGCCGGCACGGTCAGCACCACCTTCAACAACAAGCGCACCATCAAGGTCGCCTCCACCACGGCGGCCTTCACCAAGTCGGCCGCCCAGGCCGAGGCACTCAAGACCGCCAAGGCCCTCGACGCCGAGAAGCCCGCCGCCGACAGCGCCCGAAAGGTGATCTGGGCCGGCAACGGCACCCCGAAGCTCGCGTGGGAGACCGTGGTCGGCGGCTTCCAGGACGACGGCACCCCCAGCCAGCTGCACGTCGTCACGGACGCCACCACCGGCAAGGAGCTGTACCGCTACCAGGCGGTCAAGTCCGGTACCGGCAACACCCAGTACAGCGGCACGGTGACGCTGAACACGACCCTGTCGGGTTCGACGTACCAGCTGTACGACACCACGCGCGGTGGCCACAAGACGTACAGCCTCAACAACGCGACGTCGGGCACCGGCACCCTGATGACCGACACCGACGACGTCTGGGGCACCGGATCCGGCTCCAACACCCAGACCGCCGGCGCCGACGCGGCCTACGGCGCCCAGATGACCTGGGACTTCTACAAGAACACCTTCGGGCGCAGCGGCATCAAGAACGACGGTGTCGCCGCGTACTCCCGCGTCCACTACAGCACGGCGTACGTCAACGCCTTCTGGGACGACTCCTGCTTCTGCATGACCTACGGCGACGGCTCGGGCAGCACCCACGCCCTCACCTCGCTGGACGTGGCCGGCCACGAGATGAGCCACGGCGTCACCTCAAACACCGCGGGCCTCAACTACACCGGTGAGTCCGGCGGGTTGAACGAGGCGACCTCCGACATCTTCGGCACCGGCGTGGAGTTCTACGCCAACAACTCCTCCGACGTCGGCGACTACCTCATCGGCGAGAAGATCGACATCAACGGCGACGGCACCCCGCTGCGCTACATGGACAAGCCGAGCAAGGACGGCGGCTCCGCGGACAGCTGGTACTCCGGCGTCGGCAACCTCGACGTGCACTACTCCTCGGGCCCCGCGAACCACATGTTCTACCTGCTCTCCGAGGGCAGCGGCACCAAGACCATCAACGGCGTCACCTACAACAGCACGACCTCCGACGGCGTCGCCGTCGCCGGCATCGGCCGGGCCGCGGCCCTGCAGATCTGGTACAAGGCGCTGACGACGTACATGACGTCCAGCACCAACTACGCGGCAGCCCGGACCGCCGCGCTCAACGCCGCGACGGCTCTGTACGGCGCGAGCTCCGCCCAGTACGCGGGTGTGGCCAACGCCTTCGCGGGCATCAACGTCGGCAGCCACGTCACCCCGCCGACCTCGGGGGTGACGGTCACCAACCCGGGCAGCCAGTCCTCGACCGTGGGCACCGCGGTCAGCCTGCAGGTCTCGGCGAGCAGCACCAACAGCGGCTCGCTGACCTACGCGGCGACCGGACTGCCGACCGGCCTGTCGATCAACAGCTCCACCGGTGTCATCTCCGGCACCCCGACGACGGCGGGCACCTACAGCACGACCGTCACGGTGACCGACTCCACGGGCGCCACCGGTACCGCCTCCTTCACCTGGACGGTCAGTTCCAGCGGGGGCGGCGGCAGTTGCACCGCCACGCAGCTCCTCGGCAACGCGGGCTTCGAGTCGGGCAACACCACCTGGACCGCCACCAGCGGGGTCATCACCAACGACACCGGCGAGGCGGCACACGCGGGCTCCTACAAGGCCTGGCTGGACGGCTACGGCTCGACCCACACCGACACGCTCTCCCAGTCGGTGACGATCCCGAGCGGCTGCACGAGCACCACGTTCACGTTCTACCTGCACATCGACACCGCCGAGACCACCACCAGCACGCAGTACGACAAGCTGACGGTCGCCGCCGGTTCCACCACCCTGGCCACGTACTCCAACCTCAACGCGGCCTCCGGGTACGTGCAGAAGTCCTTCAGCCTCGGTTCCTTCGCGGGCAGCACCGTGACCCTGAAGTTCACCGGTGTCGAGGACTCCTCGCTCCAGACCAGCTTCGTCGTCGACGACACCGCCGTGACGACCGGCTGACGTACGGAAATGGTGAGCGTCCCCCCCCCCCCCCCCGGGGGGGGGGCGCGCGGGCCTGTGATCGGATCGGGGGCCGGGTGTTGTTAGCCGGCTTGGGTTTGGCGTGGGTTTACAACCACTCGAGGGTTGCGAC
>NZ_JBSHAF010000031.1:60333-92155 GCF_053611365.1 Streptomyces sp. NPDC054813
GCTGCCCGACCCCCACACCCCAGGCTCGGCCCCCCGCCCCCGCGCGCGCGCCGGGGGTAGCTCAGGGTACTGGGCGCCCGCCCCCCCCCGGCGGCGGGGGGGCCCCCCCCTCGGCCGTGTCAGCTCAGCGGGTCCAGCGTGAGGTACGCCTGCTGCGGATTGCCGTCGTTGACCAGCGACTCCTGGTTGCCGACGTCGTCGAAGGCGAAGGCGTACGCCTTGCCGTCGGCCATCTGCGCGTGGATCTTGCGCGCGTAGTGGTTGGTGACCGTGTCCAGGTAGAAGTCGGCCGGGTTGTTGTCCGGCTGGTTCGCACTGGTCAGCAGCGTCGACCGGTTGAAGCCCGCGCAGAGCGTGCGTGAAATCGGTCCGCGTACCTGGTCGTTGGGTGCGTCGAGCAGGTTGTGGCAGCCGAAGATGCTGTTCGCGTCCGGCTTCTGGAAGCTCGTCACCACCGCTCCGGCGGAGTTGGTGAAGTTCATGACGTTCCCCGAGACCCGGCCGTAGTACTTGGTGTTCGGCTGGTCGGCGAACGGCGTGACGGTGAGGGTCGACGTCGAGTACTTGGACCAGACCCGGTTGACGTAGTCGTCCATGACGGTCGACGGCAGCGCCCCGGTCTCCACGCCGTACAGCGGGGAGAGCGCGCGGAGCACGGTGCCGTCGGACCGGGTCTGGATCAGGTTCGCCCAGCCGCCGGGCTGCCCGCGCAGGGCGCTGAAGAACCCGTTGTAGCCGCCCGACTTGAGATGCCCGGTGCTGGCCGTGCTGCCGTCGGCGCGCTGCACCCCGACCGCGTACGGCACCGAGAACATGTCCACCTGGGTGCTGTTGATCCACAGACCCGAGTCGTTGAGCGTGTACTCGGACCAGTTGAAGAGGATGTTGCGGTTGGGGTCGGTCGGGTTCTGCACCGCGGGCTGCACCAGGCCGCCGGTGGTCAGTCTGAAGTCGAGCTTCTGGCCGTAGGAGAAGTAGATCCGGCCGGAGAACTTCGGGATCCGGATCGTCTTCGACTGACCCGCCGCCGGGCCCGTGATCGAGGCGTCCGGCGCCGGGGTCGGCGGGTTGCCGCCGGCCGGCCAGGCGTGGAAGGTGCCGTTGGCGTCGGCCCAGCCCTGCTGTCCTGTGCTGAGCTGGGTGCCGAGGTCGTACACGTACACCTGGTCGCCGCGGCCGGAGTTGTTCGTGATCTTCAGTGGGATCGTGTCCGGTACCGCCGCGTCGGCCGGGTGCGGGGTGCCCAGGGTGAGCACTCCGCCGATCAGTGCCGCCGCGGCCGTCAGGGGCAGCGTCCGGCGTGCGAGTCCTGTGCGCACTCTCCACCTCCGTGTGGGGGTCGGGGTCGTACGAACATTGGTCCGTACCAGTCTGAGAGCGCTCTCAGACTGGCGGTGGGGCGAGTGCATGTCAATGAGTGGGACAGAATCGGGGGCCCGTCGACCGACGGGCCCCCGATGTACCGCTGTGCTCCGCTCAGAAGGTGCGCTTCAGCAGACCCAGCAGCGCGTCCCAGTGACGCTCGGCGGCCTCGGCGGAGTACTCCGGGGTGTCGGCCTGGGTGTAACCGTGCGCGGCGGCCGGGTAGATCTCGCAGGTGTTGCGGACCCCGGCGGCGGTGAGCGTCTCCTCGAAGGTGCGGATCTGCTCCTCGGTCATCGACTGGTCCTGGTCCGCGAAGCCGAAGTACAGCTCCGCGGTGATCCGGTCGGCCAGCAGGTGCGGGCTGTCCGCGTCGTCCGTGACCAGCCGGCCGCCGTGGAAGCCGCCCGCGGCCGCAACCCGGTCCGGGAACGCGGCGGCGGTCCGCACGGCCAGCCGGGCGCCCATGCAGTAGCCGGTGATCGCCACCGGCCCGTCGGCCACCAGCGGGCTCTCGGCGAACCAGTCCAGGTAGGCGGCCGAGTCCCGGTCGCTGGACTCGGGCGTCAGCGACATCATGATCGGCATGATCCGCTGCCAGATCGTCGGGTCCACCGAGGGGTCGATGAACTCCGGGAGGTCGATGACCGGCGTGCGGCCGCTGCGGTAGAAGACGTTGGGGAGCAGGACGGTGTAGCCCGCGCCGGCGAGCCGGTCCGCCATCGACTTCAGGTGCGGACGGATGCCGTAGGCGTCCTGGTAGAACAGCACACCCGGGTGGGGGAGGCCGTCGGCGGGGTGGGCCAGGTAGGCGTCGGCGACGCCGTCCTCGGTGGTGATGTCCACGTCGGTTCCCTGTACGGCGGTCATGGCGCAAGTGCCTCTCTGTGGAGTCGGCGTCGGGGACACCCGGCGCGGCATGTCCCGATCATCGTGGCACGCCAAGGTGAGAGAGCCGTGGACGGGGGATCCTCGAGTTCACTCGAAGCGCGAGGTGTCGCCCGCGCCCCGGCGCACGATCTCCGCCTCCCCGCTGGAGAAGTCGATGACCGTGGTCGGCTCGGTGCCGCAGTCCCCGGAGTCGACCACCGCGTCCACCTGGTGGTCGAGCCGGTCCTTGATCTCCCAGCCCTGGGTCAGCGGCTCCTTCTCGTCCGGCAGCAGCAGAGTGCTGGACAGCAGCGGTTCGCCCAGCTCCGCCAGCAGCGCCTGGGTGACCACATGGTCGGGGATGCGCACCCCGACGGTCTTCTTCTTCGGGTGCAGCAGCTTGCGCGGCACCTCCCGGGTGGCCGGGAGGATGAAGGTGTAGCTGCCGGGGGTCGACGCCTTCACGGCCCGGAACACGTCGTTGTCGACGCGCACGAACTGGCCCAGCTGGGCGAAGTCGCGGCACATCAGGGTGAAATGGTGCCGGTCGTCCAGGTGCCGGATGCCGCGGATCCGGTCGATGCCGTCCCGGCTGCCGAGCTGGCAGCCCAGCGCGTAGCAGGAGTCGGTCGGGTATGCGATGAGTGACCCCGAGCGCACCGCGTCGGCGATCTGGGAGATGCTGCGCGGCTGCGGGTTGTCGGGGTGCACGTCGAAGTACTTCGCCATCCGACGAGCTTATGCCGTACCGGACCGGACGGCCGCGCGGACGCGACGGGACGGGCCGCGACCCGGGCCGCCGCGACGCTCGTCGCGGTCATCGGTGGCCCACGAACCACCGAGTCGGGTCCGCGGGAAATTCGTGTGCATGCCCGCCGGAATCCCGGGGAACCCGCCTACTCAGCCGCCCGAGGGCCCTCCCCCCGGCCCCGGGTGAGGCGTTCTTCGTCGGCGGCCCTTCCCCCGAGGGCCGCCGGCGGAGTTGTTCCGGCGGTCGGGACCTGCCCAGGTTCATCGGGTAACGTCCGTAGGCCGACGCCGACGCTAGGGACGAGGAGCAGGGCGAGATGGCAGGCCGGGCAGGGGAGAGCCCGCACCCCTCGACACCCCAGGGCGACACGTGGGCCGCGCAACTCCTCGACCATCTGCGCCCCGGTGCCCGCGATCCGCGCCGGGTGGTCACCTGGCTCGCCCGCGCGGTGCAGGCCACCGTCTGTCTCCAGGGCGCCGACGGCACCCTGCTCGCCGGGGAGCGGCTGTCCCTCGACGACAGCCTCGTCGCCGAGGTGGTCGCCGGCCGGATCTCCGCGGCCGCCGTCCAGGACGGCGACCGCCACCTCCGCCTGGTCTCCGTCCGCGCCCCCGACCCGCGCTCGGCGGCCACCTCGCTGCTCGCCGTGGCCCGCGCCGTCCCCTTCGACCGGCGTGCCGCCGAGATCGTCACCCACACCGCCGGCGTCGTCGAACTCCTGCTGCGCGAGCGCGAGTCGACGGCCGCCGGGCGCCGGCTCCGGCGGGCCACCGCCGACCTGCGCCTGGCCATCCTGCAACTGCTGATGGTCGAGGACACCGTCTCCGCCCGCCGGGTCGCCGCCGGCCTGTGGCCCGGCCTCCTCGACACCGACAGCGCCTGCGTGTACGTCGTCGAGGGGCACCCTGCGGAACGCGACGGGCTTGCCGAGGACTGCCTCGACATCACCCGCGGCCAGGCCCTGGTCGTGCGCTGTCCCGCGGTCGACGGCCATGTCATCGTCGTCAGCCCCGCGCCCAGGGCGGGGCAGTGGCTGCGCGCGCTCGTCGACGGCCGCCCCGGCACCTTCCTCGGCGGCAGCGTCCGGCAGAGCCTCGCCCGCACCGCCACCGCCTACGGCCAGGCCATCAGCGCCCTCGCCGTCGCCCACTTCCGGCCCGACCAGGCCGCCGTCTACGCCGAACGCACCCACCCGGAACGGCTGATGGACCCCGCCGCGCTGCACGCCTGGTCCACCGCCGTGCTCCGGCCGCTCGACACCCTGCCCCACCACACCCGCGCGGAACTCCTCGCCACCACCCGCCTCGGCCTGGAGTTCACCGCCGTCAGCGCGGCCAAGGTCCTCGGCGTCAGCCGCAACACCGTCCGGGCCCGCATGGACCGCGTCGAGGCCCTGCTGGGCGCCGACTTCTCCGACCTCGCCGTGCGCGCCACCGCCCATCTGGCCCTGAACACCCAGGCGGCCCGGACGGAGGACCTCGGCGCCACGGCACCGCAGGCGTCCGGCGCGCGGCTCGGGGACCTGCTGGCCGGGCCCGGGCTGCGCGCCTGGGCGCACGACCTGCTGGACCGGCTGACCCGGGACGGCCGTGATCTGCGCGGCACCCTGCGCGCCTGGATCTCCGCCGGCGGCAACGCCGAACGCGCCGCCCAGGACCTGGGGGTGCACGCCCAGACCGTCCGCGAACACGTCCGGGGCGCCGAACCCGTCCTGGAGCGTCAGCTGTTGGCCGCCGGCACCGACCTGTACGAGGTCGTCCTGGCCCACCTCGCCCTCGGGGACCTCACCGCCCCCGTCCTGCTCCGGGCGAATCCGGGCCAACCGGACTCACCTGTGCACGGGTGAGTCCTCCGGGTGCCCGATCGGGCACCGACGCGGTACCCAACGGCCGGATCCGCACGTAAGTTCACGTTCCGCGGGGGCACGACCGGAACGGGGGACCGGTCGCAGCCCCCGCGACCCCGAATCCATGCCCCGGGACTCACGCCCCGAGCCGTACCGGGATCTCCTGCCAGCCGAAGGCGATGAACGACGGCACCTGCCGCAGCTCCTCCGCCCCGACCGCCAGCCGCAGTCCCGGGAAGCGGTCGAACAGGGCGGGCAACGCGGCGAGCGCCTCCGCCCGGGCCAGCGGCGCGCCGATGCAGCGATGCACCCCGAGCCCGAACGAGAGATGGTCGTCGGCCCCGCGCGCCGCGTCGAACACGTCCGCGTCCGCCCCGTATTGCTCCGGGTCCAGGCCCGCCGCCGCGTACGTCGTGATGATCGCGTCCCCGGCCGGAACGGTGACGTCCGCCACCTTCAGGTCGGTCACCGCGAACCGCAGCGGCAGCGAGGCGATCGACGGGTGAACCCGCAGCGTCTCGTCGATCACCGCGTCCCAGCCGACCGTCCCGGCGCGTACCGCCGCCAACTGCACCGGATGGGTCAGCAGCGCCACCACCGCGTTGCCGATCAGGTTGACCGTGGTCTCGAACCCGGCGCCGATCACCAGCAGCAGCGTGTACAGCAGTTCTTCGTCGCTGAGCCGGTCGCCGTCCTCGTCGCGGACCCGGATCAGCTCCGTGGTCATGTCGTCGCCGGGGTGGGTGGCCTTGTACGCGATCAGCCCGCCGAGGACCGCGCCGATGCGCTCCTGCACGGACGCGGCGTGCTCCGGGCTCGGGTCGGAGGTGTCCATGATGGCCGCGATCAGCTCGCCGGTGTCCGCCCGCATCTCGTCGGGCACCCCGAACAGTTCGCAGATCATCCGCATGGGCAGCGGATGCGCCAGCTCCGCACGGAGGTCCACCACCGAGCCGTCGGCGCCCGCGGCCGCCACCGCGTCGAGCAACTCCCCGGCGATGGCCGTGACGCGCGGCAGCATCGCCTCGGTGCGCCGGTGCGTGAAGCTCGGCGCGACCAGCTTGCGCAGCCGGGTGTGGTCGGGGCCGTAGGCGGAGAGCATGTTGACCACGCCGATCCAGCTGACCACCCAGCCCCAGGAGGGGTGTTCGCCGATCTCCGGCCACAACCGCCAGTGCTTGCGCGGGTCCTTGCTGACCCGGGGATCGAGGATCAGCTCCTTGAGGACGTCGTAGCCGGTGGGTGCCCAGGCGGGTATGCCGCCGGGCAGTTCGACGGGCACGACGGGGCCGAGGGCGCGCAACCGTGCGCTCTCCGCCGGGATGTCGGAGCCGAACGGGTCGAGAGCGATGCGGTCGGTGATGGTCACGACGACTCTCCAGGCTGGTCGGGGGAGCGGGGGCTGAACCGGACGGGCAGGGACGTCAGCGAGCGGTGGAACGGGCCGGGCCGCCAGCTGAGCCGTTCGCGGGGCAGGACCGGGTCGAGGTCGGGCAGCCACAGGGTGAGCCGCTCGATCGCCTCGGTCGCGATGAGCAGCGCGTGGTGCCGCACCGGGCAGGCGTGCGGGCCCGCGCCCCACGACAGGTGCGAGGCGTCACCGCCCCGCCGACCGTTGGTGACCTCACGCTCGGCGAACAGGCCCACGGCACCGAAGGAGACGACCACCGGGATCGCCGGCCTGACCCACGCCCCGTGGAAGGAGACGGGCCGACGGGCGTAGTAGATCCCGTAGTTGGCCAGCGGGGTCTCGTGGTGCAGCACCTCGACCACCGCGTCCATGACCGGGCGGGCGCCGCTGGTCAGCGTGGAGTAGTAGAGGGAGTTGCCGAGGATCCGGGACAGCGCGTTGGACACCAGGTTCGTGGTCGGCTCGTATCCCGCGCCAAGGGTGAGGAACACCTGCCAGGTGACCTCCTCCGGGGTCAGCCCGGCCGGATGGTCCAGGAGCATGCTCGGCAGGTCCTCGCCGCGCTCCGCGACCTTGGCGGCGACCAGTCGCAGCACGTAGTCGGCGAACTCCGCCTCGCCCTCAGCCGCCTGCGCGCCGCCCTCCATCATCTTCAGGAGGCCCTCGTTGAGCCGGTCGCCCTGGCTGTCCGGCAGCCCGAACAGGTTGTTGAACACCAGCGCCATCAGCGGCCGGGTGAAGTCGGTGACGAGATCGGCCTCGCCGCGCGGCCCGAAACGGTCCACCAGCAGCCGTACCGCCCGGTGCACCAGCGCGCGCAGATCGTGCGGCTCGATCAGGTCGAACACGTCGATGAGGCTGGTGCGGTAGCGGATGTGGGCGTCGGCGTCGGAGAACAGGGCGTTGGGCCGCCAGCGCATCATGCCGAGCAGCGGGGAGTCCTCGGGGACGGTGGCCTCCCAGCCCCGCGGGTCGTGCGAGAAGGTCTCCACGTCCCGCAGCACGTCGAGGGCGGCGTGCCGCTCGGTGATCACGTACGCGGGCGTGCCCGGCGCGAGTTCCGCCCAGCCGACCGGGCCCTGGGCCCGCAGCGCCGCGTAGTAGCCGTGCGGGTTCCGGGCGAAGCCGTCCTCCCACAGACGCACCGGTCCGGAGACGGTGAAGGACTGCTGCACGGTCATCGGGCCTCCGCCGGCCGGTCGTCGATCAGATGCTGTACGAGGGCGAGCAGCGCGTCGACCGAGGAGTGCGGGTCGCGGGCGTCACAGGTCACCATCGGGGTGCCCGGCTCCAGGTCCAGGGCGGCGCGCAGCTGTTCGCCCGTGTAGTGGCTGGGCGCGTCGGGAAACGCGTTGAAGGCGACCGCGTACGGCAGCCCCGCCTCCTCCACGAGCCCCAGCACGTCGAAGGAGGCGTCGATACGGCGGCTGTCCACCAGGACCAGGGCGCCCAAAGCCCCGTAGGAGATGTCGTCCCACAGCGTCCGGAACCGCTGTTGCCCCGGCGTCCCGAACAGGTAGAGCACGATGCCGCCGGCCAGGCTGATCCGCCCGAAGTCGATCGCGACGGTCGTCGTCTCCTTCTCCCGCACCCCGTCGAGTTCGTCGACATGGACGGAGGCCTCGGTGAGGTGCTCCTCCGTGTGCAGCGGGCGGATCTCCGACACCGAGTCGATCAGGGTCGTCTTGCCCACCCCGAACGGACCGGTGACCAGGATCTTCACCAAGTCGCGGGCGGAGTCGGGGAGATGAGGGCCGCCCGCGCGGGGCAGCTCACCGGTGCTTGAGGGCGCGGAGGCCATCGGCCACTCTCTTCAGCAGGTCGGGGTCGAACCGTTCGGCGGGCGGGATCGGCGCGCGGGCCTGGACCAGGTCCCGGTCGACGAGGTCGGCGGCCAGCACCCGGACGGCGGAGACCGGCAGCCGCAGCAGCGCCGCCGCCTCCACCAGCGTCAGCGCACCACCGGACAGCAGTTCCAGCAGAGCCTGTTCGGCGGCGGGCAGACCGGCCGGCAGGGGTGTCCCGTCACGGGTGAGCACCGTCAGCCGTTCCAGATGCGGACGGCTGGGCCGGGCCACCCCGCCGGTGGAGAGATACGCGGGGACCAGGGGACGGCCGCCACGGCGGCCGGTCATGCCGGCGCGCCGCCGTCGGAGCCTCTGGGCGCCGCCGCCATCGCCTTCTCGCCGAGCCGGGCGACCTGCGAGTGCACCCGGTGCGCCAGCAGGTCCAGCCGTACCTCCGGGTCGCCGTAGGCGGCCACGCAGGTGCCGTGGTCGGTCGGCACGATCAGTACGTACCCGTGGTCCGACTCGACGACCACCTGCCGTACCTCGGCCCGGTCCCGGTCCGCGAACGCGGCGGCCGCGGCCCGGCAGGCGCCCTGCACGGTACTGGTGATCGCGGCCACCCGCTCGGCGGTCGCCTGGGACAGGGCATCGGTGTACCCCGTCGCGAGGCCGTCCCGGGTGAGCAGGACGGCGGCCAGTACATGCGGTACCTGCAGGATCGGATCCAGCACCCATGCCGTCTCGCCCGCATCGCGGCTGGTCATCTGGCCGCTCCTCCTTCGTCGTCGGTCCGTTGGGGATCGGGCGCGTCGGCCCGCTTGGGGGTCCGCGCCGCCGCGGTGCCGTACTGCAGGGCCGCGAGCGCGGCGGCCGCCTCCTCGGGCCGCCGGGCGGCCGGCTGCTGCCGCGGTACGCCGGGGGCGTCGGGACGGGTACGACGCCGCCGCTGCGGCAGACCGCCCAGGTCACCGGGCTCTTGATGGCCGGGGGCGCGTTCGTGCTCGGCTCCGGGGACGACCGCGGCGGGTGCGGGAGCCGCGGGTGAGGGAGCCGGGGGTGTCGGAGCCGCGGGCGCGGGAGCCGGGGGTGCCGGGGGTGCCGGGGGCTCGGCCGACGGCGTCCCGTCCACGGCGGGCCGGCTCGACGGCGTTTCGTGCACGGCCGGCTCGCCTGCCGGCTTCCGGCGTACCACCGTGCGCTCGCGCGTCGAGCGCGGCGCGCTGGCCGAGGGCGGCCGTACGTCCGGGTCGATCCGGCCGAGCAGATGGCTGTCGACCCGCAGCACCGCGCGCACTCCGCCGTACGGCGAGGGGGTGGAGACGTCGACGCTCAGGTCGAACTGGCGGGTGAGCTGGCCGACCGCGGCCAGGCCCATGCGCGGCGGATCGCCGAGGTCGGTCAGCAGGATCGGTTCGCTGCCGGCCACCAGCCGCTGGGCGCGGGCCCGTTCGTCCTGCGTCATGCCGAGGCCGGCGTCGTCGACCGTGACGCACACCCCGTGGTGGACGTGCTCCAGATTGACCACGACGTCGGTGTCCGGTGCCGAGTGGCGCAGCGCGTTGTCGAGGAGTTCGGCGACGATGATGGCGACCGGCTCGACCGCGTGGGACACCAGGGCGGTGCCCGGCTCCAGATGGTTGTGGACCGTGACCCGGTGGTAGCCGGCGAGCCGGGCCTGGCCACCGGTGACGGCGTCCACCACGTGGGACTCCTCGCGGGCCAGCCCCACCCAGGCCCCGCACACCACCGCGGCCACCTGCGCCCGCCGCAGCGACTGCTCGTTCTCGTGGTCCAACGCGAACAGCGTCTGCGCCAACTCCGGGTCGTCGTAGCGCTGCTGGAGCCCGCGCAGAGCGTCCTGCAGGCGGTACAGGGCGGCCTGGATCTCCCGGGTGGCGCCCCGCAGGCCGGCCTGTGCGGCCGCGTCGATGCGGGTGCGCTGTGCGGTCAACTCCTCGCGCAGTGCGGTGAGTACGTACTCCAGCGCGATCCCCGTGGGGGTCCCGGGCATCTGCTGCCCGGCCGGCCCCGGCACCTTGAGGTGCGGATGCGTGAGCTGCGCGGCGGCCGCGGGCATCCGGCGGGCGGCCAGATGCTCGATCTCGGTGATGAACGTGCCCTCGGTGCCTGCCAGTCGGGCGCGCAACTCCGTCACCTCGGCCCGCAGCGCCGCCTTCTGGCGCCGGGTCCGCAGCAGGCTGCCGCCGAGCGCGAGCGCGGAGAGCGTTCCGGCGGCGAGACCGCCGGCCACCAGTTCCGGCAATTCGATCATGGAATCGGTTTCCAGGGGAGTAGGGCAGCAGTGGGCACGGGGAGCCCAGGGCCCTCCCATGTGGCGCTCGCAGCACAGTACACACCGTCATCGACCGGCCCCGCACGGTGAATCGTTACATCGCTTCGAATCTGCTCGGCGAGTGTTCGCTTCTGTGTCAACTGTCGGAAATGCCGTGCGCAGAAGGTGAGTTGGGCCCTATGCGTTTCGTGCGTCAGCGGGTGGCGGCGGCCGGCGCCGGCAGGTCGAAGACGTGGGCGGGCGAGATGATCCGGGTGACCGCCTGGCCGAACAGGGTGCTGGGCTCGATGTTCCCCCGGTAGCTGATGTCGGTGTTCAGCAGGGCGACCACGGTCGTCCGCGCCGACGGCAGATAGACGGTCAGGGCCTCGTAGCCCGGCAGTGAGCCGTTGTGCCCGATCCAGCCCTGGACGTCGAAGATGCCGAGGCCGTACCCGGCGCCCGGGATCCCCGTCGACGGGGTCGTCAGCCGCTGCTTCTGGACGGCCGGACCGACCATGGTCGTGCCGTCGGGGAAGGCCCCGGTGGCCGCCGTACGCGCCCAGGTGCGCAGGTCGTCCAGGTCGGAGATCATCGCCCCGGCCGCCCAGGCCCAGGAGGGGTCCCAGCCGGCGGTCTCCTCGACCTTTCCGGTCGCCGTCTGGTCGGTGTAGCCCTGCGCGTGCGGGGTGGGGAACTCGTTCCCGGTCGGGAACACCGTGTGGCTCATGCCCGCCGGAGCGAGGACATGCTCCCGGAGGTAGTCGCCGAGTCGCTGCCCGCTCTCCTTCTCGACGAGCAGGCCGAGCAGGATCAGGTTGGTGTTGGAGTAGTAGAACTTCTGCCCCGGCTGGAACATCACCGGGTGCTCGAAGGAGTAGGCGAGCAACTCCTGCGGCGTGAAGGGGCGTTGCGGATCAGAGGTCAGCGCCTTGAAGAAGCGGTCGTCCTCGGAGTAGTTGAACAGCCCGCTGCGCATCCCGGCCAGGTCCCGCAGGGTGATCCGGTCGCCGTTCGGCACCCCGTCGAGGTACTTGCCGATGGGGTCGTCCAGGCTCACCTTGCCCTGGTCGACCAGTTGCAGCACGGCCGTCACGGTGAACATCTTGGTCTCGCTGCCGATCCGCATGTACAGGTCGGACGACATCTTCTGCCCGGTCTCCTTGTTCGCGACCCCGAACGAGCGAACGTAGTCGGGCCGGCCGGGTGTCCAGACGCCGACGGTCACACCGGGCACGTTCGCCTCGCGCATGACCTTCCGCACGGCCGCGTCGAGGTGGCGGGCCACGGCCGGGGTCATGGCACGGACGTCGGAACTGCCCGAGGGTGACGGTGACGGGGTGGGCGAGGGTGCGGCGAACGCGGCGGGTACGGAGGCGGCCGCCCCTCCGGCGAGCGGCACCGTCAGCGCTCCCAGTACGACGGCGATCGCGGCCCCGCCGCGCAGCATGGCGGAGATGTGCGACATGGGCTGACTCCAAGCACGTGAGAAGGAACGTGCGGTGGGGTCGGACGTCGGAACCCTGACTCCACAGGATACGAGCGCGCACCCGACGGCGCCTGTCGGCCACAGGCCGCCGGAACGTCCGCCGGAATGCTTGTAGGACCGACGGCCAGGCCCGATCGGGGGGTGTTCTCACCCGACCCGGTGAGCGCGTCGGACGGCGCGTACCACCGGCGCGTTCCGGGCGTTGCTCCGGTATGGACGGATCCTCCCCCACGCCCAGGCGCCCGGTCGGGGAGCCGCGCGCCCTCCGCTCCCGCGAGCCGATCTACGCCCAGCTCCTGCGGGAGTGGCGGGACCAGGGCCGTACCGTGCCGGCCGAACCCGAGAGCCGGCGCGCCGTCGTGTTCGTCCCGCCGCCCCGCCGCTGACTCTGCTACTCCCCGTACATCGGGGCCAGCACCGCCAGCGTGCCGTTGGCCTCCTGCAGCGCCGGCTCCAGCGTGCCCGGCACGTGCAGCGCGCCGCTGCCGTCCGGTGGCACCAGCCACTCCAGATACCGCGCGGGCCGGTACGGCGGTGGTACGGCGACCCATGCGCCCTTGGTCGCGTAGCGAAGACCCGAGCCGATCCAGCCGCCGGACGGATCGGGCGGCAGGAAGAAACCGATCCGGCCCGCCGCGCTGTCCGCCAGGGTCGGCCCGGGCACCGGCAGGGACGGCCGCCACAGCAGGTCCAGCGTGAGCAGACCGAGCCGGTCCGGGACGCTCAGCACGTCCCAGTAGCGGCCCGCCTCCAGCAGCGCGACGCCCTCTCCGTGGTCCCACTCCCACTTGCACGCCCGGGGGTCCGCCGAGGCCGCCGCGAGCCATTCCACACCCTGCATCCACATCGCGTTCGTCATCCACTGCTCCGGGGGATCACCGCTCACCTGTTTCGGACGCAGGGAACGACCGACGCCGGGCACTCGGCGCGTTCGCACGCCAACCCGGCATATGCATGCTGGTAGATATTTCTACGTGGCGGAAGGGGTGGCGAACCCTGGCGTTTTGGGGCGAATGTTCGAACACCCAGTGTCGGTTCGCTTGTTGATCGGCGCGACGGCCGCCTCCCGGGCGCCTCCCGGACGAGTCGACGCTCGAATCAATCGTTGTGGCAATCGATTCGAGTGTCAGCTCTTGATAGGGCACCGGTATCGGTCGTAGGCTCCCGATATTCCGTCGTCGCCGCTCCCGACCAGGGGTATTCCATGGACCGCACCCGACTGCACGCCCTGCTGACCCGGGAGAGCGCCGAGGCCGAGCGGCGAAATCCCCGCTCCCGGGCGGCATATGCCGACGCCGGCCATCTCTTCGGCCGGGTCCCGATGACCTGGATGAACAAGACCGCCGGCGCGTTCCCGCGCTACCTGGCGACCGCGCGCGGCGCCCGGGTCACCGACGTCGACGGGCACACCTACATCGACTTCTGCCTCGGCGACACCGGCGCGATGGCCGGTCACTCGCCGGCAGTCGTGACAGAGGCGGTGCACCGCAGGTTCGCCGAGCTGGGCGGGGCCACCGCGATGCTGCCGACGGAGGACGCGGAGTGGGTGGGCGCGGAGCTGACCCGCCGCTTCGGGCTGGCCCGCTGGAGCTTCTCGCTCACCGCGACCGACGCCAACCGCTGGGCGATCCGGCTCGCCCGGGCCGTCACCGGCCGCCCGAAGATCCTGGTGAACAGCTACAGCTACCACGGCAGCGTCGACGAGTCGCTCATCGTCGTGGGCCCCGACGGCCAGGGCGCGCCCCGCCCCGGAAACGTCGGCGCGCCCTGTGACGTCACCCTGACCAGCCGGGTCGCCGAGTTCAACGACCTGGCGCAGCTGGAGCGCGAACTCGCCCACGGCGACGTGGCCGCCGTACTCATGGAACCCGCGCTCACCAACATCGGCATCGTCCTGCCGGAACCCGGCTACCTGGCCGGCGTGCGCGCCCTGACCAGGCAGTACGGCACGCTGCTGATCAACGACGAGACGCACACCTTCTCCGCCGGCCCCGGCGGCTGCACGGCCGCCTGGGCCCTGGAACCGGACCTGCTGACCATCGGCAAGGCCATCGGCGGCGGCATCCCGGCCGGCGCCTACGGCCTCTCCGCCGACCTCGCCGAGCGCCTGCTGGCCCGTGCCGACCTGGACCTGGTCGACATGGGCGGGGTCGGCGGCACCCTCGCCGGCAACGCGCTCTCGGTCGCCGCCACCCGGGCCACCCTGGAGCACGTCCTCACCGACGAGGCGTTCGACCGTATGGCGCGGCTCTCCGCACGCTTCGAGACCGGGGTCCGGCAGGCCGTCGAGACGCACGACCTGCCCTGGTCGGTCAGCCGGCTCGGGGCCCGCACCGAGTACCGCTTCGCCGCCCCGGCCCCGCGCACCGGCACCGAGTCCGCGGCCGCCGCCGACCCCGAGCTGGAGGACTTCCTGCACCTCTACCTCGCCAACCGGGGCATCCTCCTGACCCCGTTCCACAACATGGCCCTGATGTGCCCCGACACCACCGAGCAGGACGTCGACACCCACACCGCGGTGTTCGGCGCCGCCCTGCTCGAACTCGCCGGCTGAGGAAGGGAGCCCAGGTGCACATGGACGACATCGACCGGGCCATCCTGCGCGAACTGCAGACCGACGGCCGGATCGCCTACGCCGACCTCGGCCCCCGGGTCGGCCTGTCCGCCTCCGCGGCCCGGCAGCGGCTGCAGCGCCTGCTGGACTCCCGGGCCGTGCAGGTCGTCGGCGTCACCGATCCGATGGCCATGGGCGGCCAGGCGATGGCGCTGCTCGGCGTCGGCGTGGACGGCGACCCCCGAGCCGTCGCCGATGCCCTCGCCGCACACCCCGAGGTGGTGTACTCGGTGTTCACCTCGGGCGGCTTCGACCTGTTCGCCGAGGTGGTCACCCCCGGCCCGAAGGACCTGCTCGACTTCGTCAACGACGTGGTCCGGCCGGTCGAGGGCGTGCGCGAGGTCCGCTCGTTCCCGTACTTCGGCATCCACACCCACCGCTTCCTGTGGGACGTGGGCTGAGCCGGGACGTGGGCCGGGGCCTCAGGTGATGCCGGGCGCCAGGACGAGCATGGTGGCGTCGTCCCGCACCTCACAGCGCCGGGACAGGTCGGCCCACACCAGTTCGGTGAGCTCGGCCGCCTCCGCACCGGCGAACCCGGCCAGCCGCTCCGGGAGCGGATAGAAGCGCCCGGCCTGGTCGCGGGCCTCCCAGACGCCGTCCGAGGCGACGAACAGCCGGTCGCCGGGTCCCAGCTCGACCGTGACCTCCTTCGGCGGTTCCACCCCCGCGAGCGCGAGCCCCACCGGTGCCCCCGGCGCGACGGCCAGCTCCTGGGCCCGGCCGTCGCGCAGCAGCACCGGCGCCGGGTGACCGCAGGCCACCACCCGCACCGACCGCAGATCGGCGGAGAACTCCAGCAGCAGGGCCGTCGCGAACAACTCCGCGTTCGGTACGTCGGCCGAGTCCACCGACAGCCGGCGGTCCATCCGCGCCGCCACCGACTCCAGGTCCGGCTGGTCGAGGACCGCCTCCCGGAACGCGCCGAGCAGCGACACCACGGTGGAGACGGCGGCCAGCCCGTGCCCGCGCACGTCCCCCATCACCGCCCGCACGCCGAAGGGCCCGTCCCGCACGTCGAAGAAGTCCCCGCCGACCAGCGTGCCGTGCTGTGCGGCCCGGTACAGCCCGGTACAGCGCACCGCGCCCACCCGCTCAGGCAGCGGCGGCAGCACGGACCGCTGCACCGCCTCGCCCACCGCCCGCTCGGTGACCAGCTGGGCGTCCCGGTGACTGCGCACATAGGACACGAACACGCTCAGTACGGCGACGAACGTGACCGTGAGCAGGTCGGTGTCGCCGGGATGGTTCAGATGGGTGGCGGGCACGTTCAGCAGGAGCACGACCAGGCAGCTGAGCACGGCGGTCGCCAGCGGGCCGTACGACAGCACAGCCAGCGGCGGGATGGCCCCGAGCAGGAAGCCGAAGTCGCTTCCGTCGGGGCTGACCAGCGTCGCCACGGTCACCACGAGGAGCAGCAGCACGGGCAGCACCCGCACCCAGCGCGGCGGCGGTGCACCCTGCAACCAGCCACGCCCGTCCCGGTAGTCACGCGGCGACCAGCCGCGCACCGAAGTCACATCCCCAAGTTACGCCCGTGCCCGGACACCGGTCGCGCAGGGATCTTCACAGGCCGCGGTGGAAATTTCCGTGGACGTTCCCTGACCGGCGGCCCTAATGTGTGAGCCGCACGCCAGGACCGGACGGAAGGAGGCGAGTGCGATGTCCATCACACCCATCCCGCGCTCCCTCCCCGACGTCCGGGCGTGACAGGTCAGAGCTGACCCGGGAGCGCTTCTCGCAGCACACATCCCGGAGGAATCCGTGACCGATCCGGTCATCCGTACGCTCGACGACAGCACCGCCCCCCTCTTCGACGCCCTGCCCGACCCCCTGCGCCTGCGCGAGACACACCGGCGCACCCGCTACCGCCCCGACTGGAAGCGGGTCGCCCTGCGCGACGGCCGGGTGGTCGCCCGCGCCGCCTGGTGGGGCGGGCCGGAGGACACCGAGCCGCTTCTGGTCAACTGGTTCGACGTGGCCGAGGGCGAGGAGGAGGCCGGCGCCGAGCTGCTGCGCAGTGCGCCCTGGCAGGCCGACGAACTGGAGCTCGACCTGCCCGCGGGCTGGCGTGACGTCCCCGCGCTGCGCACAGCCGCCGAGACCCGCTTCAGCGCCGCCCGCAAGGCGGGCTACGAACTGCTGGTGGAGCGCTACAACTACCGCTGGACCCCCGAGTGCGGCCTGCCCGAGCGGCCCGGCCGTCTCGTCTTCACCCCCGAACCCGACGACTCGGTCTTCCTCGCCATCCTGCGCGGCATCAGCTCCGCGACCCTCGACGCCCACGCCCGCCGGGCCGTCGCGAAAGGGGGAGTGGAGCTGGCGGCCCAGGAGGACCTGGAGATCTTCCACTGGTTCCCCTCGCCCCGCGAGTGGTGGCAGATGGCCCGCACGCCCGACGGGGAGCCGGTCGGCATCCACATCCCGGCCCGCAATCCGTCCGGGCCGTGCATCGGGTTCATCGGCGTCCTGCCCGGACAACGCGGGCACGGCTACGCCTACGACCTGCTCGTCGAGTGCACCCGCTTCCTCGTCGAGCAGGGCGCGGAGGCCATCGGCGCCGCCACCGACCAGGGCAACTTCCCGATGGCCGCGCACTTCGCCAAGGCGGGCTACCCGGTCGTCCGGGAGCGGGTGAACTTCTGGGCCTCGGTCGCGGTCAGCGCCGGGTGACAGGCTGACGACGCGGTGCTCTCGCCGTACGGCCCGGTCCCCGGTTCCTGTTGAGGTTCCTGTTGCCCATCGGGGGGACCGGGCCTGGTCGAGGCGGAGCGACGACCCCGTGGCGGACCGCTAGTCGATGTCCTTGCCCAGCAGGGTCTCCGTCTCCGTGAGGATCTCGGTCACCCGTAGGGCGAACGCGGCGTCGCAGGGGTGCGGGTGGCCTGTGCGGGCGGCGGTGACCAGGGCGTCGGCGGCCCGGGACAGGGCGGGGACCGCTCCTTCCGCACTCCTCGGCAGCAGCGTCACCCCCGCCGCGCCCCGCAGCTCCACATCGGCCCCGGCCGCCGCTGGGGGAGCCGTCAGGCTCAGGGTCACCGTGCTCGACGCCCCCGTGGCGTGGTCGAGGACGAGATGAACGGTGTCCGCGGGGCCGTGCACGGCGGCCGCCACCCGCCGTACGTCGCCCAGGACCGGCAGCAGCACGGACAGGGCGTGCGGGCCCACGTCCCACAGCGCGCCCTTCTCCCGCCGCCACGGCGACGCCGCGAACGGGCTCCCGTCGGTGAACACCGACCCCAGCCACTGCGCCCGCGCCGTGAACCAGCCCGCCGTGCCGGCCTGTTCACCGATCCATGCCTCCGGCTCGCTCTGGAAGCGGGTGGTGAAGAAGACCACCGAGGCGACCTGGGCCCGCTCGGCCGCCTCCACCACCGCCCGCCCCTCGGCGACGCCGAGGGCGAGGGGCTTGTCCAGCAACAGATGCCGACCCGCCGCCGCGGCCCGCACCGCCAGTTCCGCCTGCACGGCCGGCGGCAGCGCCACGGCCACCGCGTCGACGTCGGCGAACAGCGCGTCGACGTCGTCGTACGCCCGGACCCCGTACTCCCCGGCCAGCTCCACCGCGGCCTCCGGGCGGCGGCCCCACACCCCGGTGAAGTCCAGCGATCCGTGCCCCGCCAGCGCGGGGGCGTAGGCCGCCCATGCCCAGGGGCCCGTCCCCAGCAGTCCGATGCGCATCTCCCGTTCCTTTCTCCGTGCCCGGTGCCACATCCTCGCCCAGACCGTCAAGGCGTCGTGCTCCGCCCGCCGTCGACGTAGG
The DNA here is from genome assembly GCF_053611365.1 of Streptomyces sp. NPDC054813. Classification (NCBI taxonomy): domain Bacteria; kingdom Bacillati; phylum Actinomycetota; class Actinomycetes; order Kitasatosporales; family Streptomycetaceae; genus Streptomyces; species Streptomyces sp. NPDC054813. The sequence continues at coordinate 78,502 of NZ_JBSHAF010000031.1, forward strand.
GCCGCTACTGCTCCGTGCCGTGCGCCAGCCAGCCGGCGATGGTCTCGGCGATCGGCTGACCGGTGTCCATCTCGACGAAACCGAACTGGCCCGACTGGTTGCACTCCAGGAACCACCAGATGCCGTCGGCATCCTCCGCGAAGTCGAAGGCACCGTAGGACAGCTCGGCGTCCTTCATATACGTGTGAACGGTCTCGGCGACTCGCGGCGGCACCTCAGCCGCCAGCCAGGGAGAGACGGACGGGGCGAACCGGACGTCCACGTCGTCGGGTTGCGCGTCCGGGCTCACCGGCTTGCGGGCGGCCAGCAGCCGCTCGCCGACCACCGTCAGCCGGATGTCGGCCCGCTTGGCCACCCGCCGCTGCAACAGCGTCGGCCCGAAGGCCACCGCCGAGAAGTCGGCGTCGGGCGCCACCCGGCTGGTCGGCACCGCCCGCGGCGGCTCCTGCGGATGCGCGCCCGACACCGGCTTCACCACCAGGTCCGGGAAGCGCTCCGCGAACTCCCTGGCCGCCTGCGGGAACGTGGTGATCAGCGTCGCCGGCACGGCGAGCCCGCTGCGCTGCGCCAGCCGCAGCTGCCACGGCTTGTGGCGGGCCCGGCGGGCCGCGTCCGGATGGTTCATCCAGCGCGCGTCGGTCCCGCGCAGCATGCCGTACAACGCCTGTTCGGACTCCTCGGTCAGCCAGGTGGACGGCTGGGTGGCCCGGGCGGCCGCCACTCCCGGCCTGCGCACCCAGATGGAGCGGAGGCCGTTCATGCTCACCAGACGCCCGTTCACGGACAGATGCCCGCGGCTGGCGCCCTGCACGAACTCGCCCGACAGGGCCACACCGCTGGTCAGATCGGCAGGGTCGAGGCGGACGACGGGCACTCCGGCCTCGTGCAGGCGGAGGACCACCATGTCCGCCGTCACGTCCTCGTCACTGGTCAGGATGAGCACAGTCATCGTCGGGGTCCGCGCTCAGTCGTCGAAGTGCGTCTTGGAGCCCGCGGTCGAGGTCGTGGTCCCCAGGGCTCTGAGCGTTGCGTGATCGGTGGCCGCGATCCGGCCATCGAGGAGAACGTTCAACTGCAGTCCGGAGTCATACGCGTACGGAGTGATGACGTCCAACTGCACTGCGGGGCGTGCATAGTTGAGCGCGAACGGTTGCATGGTCTCTCCCTGTTTCGTTCTTCCATGCACTTATACGATTCGAACGCGTGGTTGGTTTCCTTACTCTGCGTAATCTCAGTCCTAATTAAGGGCTTGTTAAGGAACCAGCCGGAAATCAGCGGCGAATCGTTCCCGCCCGTGGCCGATTTCACATGCCCGTCCGGCATGTGACGGCGTCAGATGCCCGCGATGGTCCGGGATGTCTCCAGGGTCTGTTCGGCGTAGCCCCGTCCGAAGAGCGCGGTATGCACCAGCAGCGGGAACAGCTGATGCACCGCCACGCGCTCCGCCCAGCCGGCGGCGAGGGGGGCCACTTCCTGGTACCCCTCCAGAACCAGGTCAAGGTACGGGCAGTCGAAGAGAAGGAGCATCGCCAGATCGGTCTCACGGTGCCCGCCGTGCGCGGCCGGGTCGATCAGCCGGACCGTGCCGTCGGTACCCCACAGGACATTGCCGTTCCACAGATCTCCGTGCAGCCGGGCGGGCGGTTCGGGCGGGCCCGCCAACTCCGGCAGCCGCTCGCAGACCCGCTCGACCACCGCGGCCTCGCCGGGCCGCAGGGTCCCACGGTCCACCGCCGCCCGCAGATACGGCAGTACGCGGTGCTCGGCGTACCAGCGCGGCCAGTCGGTGCCCGGCTCGTTGCGCATCGGGGCGAGGCCGATCCAGGCGTCGCGCGGACCGTCCGGTGGTGCCGCCCCGAAGGCCGGTGCCCCGGCGGCGTGCAGAGCCGCGAGGGCGTGGCCGAAACGCGTCGCCGCCTCGGCGCTCGGACGCCCGGTGGGGACCCACTCGGTCACCAGCCACCGCTCGTCCTGCCCCAGCACCTCGGGTACCGCGACCGCCCCGGCGGCGGCCAGCCAGCGCAGCCCGGCCGCCTCGGCCGGTACCGCGCCGGGCCCGGCGCCGCGCTTGACCATCACCGCCCGCCCGCCGGCGAGCGTCACCTCCGCCAGGCCGCCTGCCCGTGCCCGCGCAGCCGAGACCGGCCGCCCGGTGAGCCGGGCGGCCGCCGCGCCAGGACCTTCGCCGCCGTCGACCACGGCCACCGCACCAGGGGCCGCCCGGGCTCAGGCCCCCCAGGTGCCCTGGTCGACGGCGCAGTTCCACCCCGTGCCGTGCAGGGCGAACTTCACCTTGTAGGTATGGGTGTTCAGCAGATGCGTCTGCACCTTCACGCCGAGACTGGTCTTCTTCTTCAGTGTCGTCGTGTACACCGACACCGTCTTCGACGTCTTGTGGCTGACCTTGCCGCCCTTGGCCGTCGCACTGCCGAAGCGGATGTTCTTCACATCCGTCACGGTGAACGTGACCTTCTTGAAGCTCTTGCTCGCGCTGGTGTTCTTCACCGCGAAGTACAGGCCGCCGTTGGTGACCCAGCCGCTCGAGTTCACGTAGAAGCGGCTCGGATAGACGATGTCGACCGGGCAGCCGGCGCTCCGCGCCGCCCCGGCCTGCGCGGACGCGCCGGTGGCGAGCCCCAGTTGGGCAGCGGTGACGACGCCGGCGGCAGCCAGGACACCGAAAGAAGTGCGCATACGGTTCACTGCGGTGATACCTCCCCCTACGGTACTCATCGGACCGTAGAGGAGAATCCCATCTCCGCGGCCGGAAAGCACGTGCATTTCCACGGGACTTCCACCATTGCTACGACAGGTTCCGGCCAAACCCAGGCGGTAACTACCCGTGTCGGACGGGTACGGCTAGCGTGAGGGCCGTCGCGTCGCCACACCAGGGGCACTGGGCCCCGCCGGGACTAGCGCGCGGCGGAGGGTATCCCCCTTGACCACAGCATCCGTGCTGATGGCCGACGTCTTCGAGGTTCAGCCCTACACCTCCCACTGCCAAGTCATCCACGACGAGGGCGCGCACGCCGTGATCGGCGTCTCTCCGGGCAACAGCTACTTCTCCGCCCGGCGCCTGCACGACCTCGCCCACTGGGGACTGGACCACTTCGACAGAGTCGACTTCGTCTACACCGACCTGTACGTCGCCGAGATGTACGAGGCATCCGGCTATCCGCCCGACGAGGCCCGCCGCAAGGCGGTGAAGAACCTGCGCGGGGTGCGGGCCAAGGTCCGGGACGCCGTCACCGAGGCCGATCCGGAGGGCACCCGGCTGCGCTGGCAGCCGATGTCCCACTTCCGTACCAACGCCGCCTACCAGGAGATCCACCGCCTGCTGCGGGGCCGGCTGGACGAGGACGGCGAGTTCCGGACCGTCTGCGACTCCCTGGTCAGCCGCTTCCTTTCGGACAGAGGAGAGGAGGCGAGCGACCGGCAGCGCGCCGTGTGCCTGGAGTACGTGTGCGCGGAGGCCCCGCTCTTCCTCGACACCCCCGCCATCCTCCAGGTGCCGTCCTCCCTCAACTGCTACCACCAACTGCTCCCGATGGCGGAGCTGTTGTACGCCCGCGGCGCCGGACTGCGCGCCTCCCGCAACCAGGGGCACGCGATCGTCACCCCCGCCGTCGAAGGAGCCGCGGCATGACCACCGTCACGGAGTTGCTGCCCTTCCCGTTCTCCTGGGACGGCACCCGGGTGCCGGACGAGGTCGGGGACCTGCGTGCCACGACCCCGGTACGGCGGGTGCGCACGATCGCCGGCGACGAGGCCTGGCTGGTGTCGTCGTACCGGCTGTGCCACCAGGTGCTGCGCGACGACCGGTTCTCCCTCAAGGACACCTCGGCACCGGGCGTGCCCCGCCAGTACGCGCTCACCATCCCGCCCGAGGTGGTGAACAACATGGGCAACATCACCGGCGCCGGGCTGCGCCGAGCGGTGCTCAAAGCCCTCAACCCCAAGGCGCCGGGCCTCACCGAGTGGCTGCGCGCCGAGGCGCACCGGCTGGTCGACCGGCTCGTCGGGGACGGACCGACGGCCGATCTGCGGGGCGCGTTCTGCGAGCCGTACTCGGCAGGGATGCACTGCCGCATCCTCGGCATCCCGCAGACCGAGGCCCCGGCGTTCCTGCGCAGCCTCGACATCGCGTTCATGAACTCGGCGTGCCCGGTCACCGGCGCCCGGATCAACTGGGACCGGGACATCGCCCGGATGACGGCCCTGCTCGACGACCCGGCCACCCATGGCCTGATGGGCGAGCTCGCCGCACTCCGGGACAGCCTCGACGACGACCGTCCGAGTGAGGAGATGCTGGCCACCGTCGGCGTCACCATGTTCGGCGCCGGAACCGTCTCCACCTCCGGCTTCCTCACCATGGCCCTGGTGTACCTGCTCACCCGTCCCACGGCACGCGATCTCCTCAGGGACCGCCCGGACCTGATCGGCCCGGGGATCGAGGAACTGCTGCGGGTGAACCTCTCCATCGGCGACGCGCTGCCCCGGCTCGCCCTGGCGGACGTCCGGCTCGGCGACGCCGGCATCCGCAAGGGCGACCTCGTCCTGGTCCTCGTCGAGGGCGCCAACCTGGACCCGGAGAAGTTCCCGGACCCGCACCGCTTCGACGTGCACCGCGACAACACCGCCGACCATCTCTCCTTCGGCGGCGGAGCGCACTACTGTCCGGCGACCGCGCTGGGCCGGGCGCACGCCCGGATCGCCCTGGAGGTCCTGCTCGACCGGCTGCCGGATCTCGCCCTCGCCGTGCCGCCCGCCCAACTGGTGTGGCGCACCGGCTTCATGAAGCGCATCCCGGAGCGGCTGCCCGTGATCTGGTAGCACCCGCTCCGGCCGGGCTTCTCTCAGGCCGGCTCGATCCGGCCGATCGCGTTGCCCAGCAGTTCGGTGAACCACACCGTGCCGTCCGGGCCGGTCGTGAGCCGGAAGGGCGACTTGTCGGGACCGGCCGGCACCGGTACGACGGTGATCCCGCCGTCCGCCGACACCCGGCCGATGCGGCCGGACCGGTCGGTGAACCACACCCGGCCGTCCGGCGCCGCGGCGATCCCGCCGGGGTCGCCGTCCGCTCCGGGCAGCGGGTACCGGGTGACCCGGCCGGTGCCGTCGATCCGGTCGACGGAGTCCGACCCGGACGCGGTGAACCACATCCCGCCGGGCCCGGCGACGATGTCCTCGGGGAAGTCGGCGCGGCTCACCAGCGGGAACTCGGTGATCCGGCCGGTGGTGTCGATCCGCCCGATCCTGCCGCCGGCCAGTTCGGTGAACCAGAGGGCACCACCGGCACCGGCGGCGATGCCGTACGGGAGGGCGGCGGCGGTGGGCACCGGGTACTCGCTGATCCTGCCCGCGGTCGTGATCCGGCCGATCCGGTTGGTCCCCGGTTCGGTGAACCACAGGGCGCCGTCGGGCCCGCGGGTGATGCCGGCGGGTGCGCTCGCGGCCCGGGGCAGGACGAACTCGGTGACGGTGCCGGAGGTGGTGATCCGTCCGATGCGTCCGGCCGCCTGCTCGGTGAACCAGAGGGCGTGGTCCGGCCCCGGGGTGATGGCGAAGGGCGCGCTGCCCGGGGTCGGGGTGCGGCGGTCGGTGACGGTGCCGTCCGCCGCGATGCGCCCGATCCGGGCGGCTCCGGACTGGGTGAACCACAGCGCCCCGTCCGGCCCGGCGGTGATCCCGGCGGGCAGGCTGTCGGCGGTGGTGGTGATCGGATACTCCGTCACGCCACCGCCGCCTGCGGCGCGCGCGGGCGCCGCGACGGCGGTCACGCCGGTCAGGGCGCCGAGCAGGAGAGCGAGCACGCGTCGGGGGAGTCGGCGGGGCATACGGGGTCCTGGTCCTCGTCAGACGGACTGTCAGATCGAGGCTAGGCGCGGCCGCACCGCCGTACGACCCGACCGGTCCGGACGGGGGAGGTGCCCCGGAAGGCAAGTGCGGGCGCCCGGGAGCTCGGCCGAGCCGTCAGGCGAGGGACACCCGAGTAACTCCCTTGTTACGCAAGGATTGACGCGCCCCAGGCGTCCCTCTAGTTTCTGATCGCCTCTCCGAACCGCGTTCGAAGTACCGAACATCCCCTCTTCGTCTGGAGCGCACATGAACGGCACCCCCCTGTCGCGCCGGCACTTCCTCGGCGCGGCCGCGACCGTCCCCCTCGCCGCCACCGGCGCCCTCGCCCTCGGCGCCGGAACCGCCCGGGCGGCCACCGACTCGGCCTACGTGATGTGCTACTTCACCGAGCCCCCGGACATGCTGGCCGCCAACTACGGCCTGCACCTCGCGGTCAGCGCCGACGGCCTCCAGTGGACCCCGCTCAACCAGAACAACCCCGTCGCGACCCCCACCGCGGGCTCCCTCGGCCTGCGAGACCCGTTCATCCTGCGCAAGCAGGACGGCACGTTCACGGTGCTCGCCACCGACCTGAACGGCACCGACTGGACCTACGTCAGCCAGTACATCCACGTCTGGGACTCCACCGACCTGCGCAGCTTCACGGGCTACCGGCGGATGAAGCTGCACGACATGGACACCCACAGCTGGGCGCCCGAGGCGTTCTGGGACGCCGGCCGCGGCCAGTACGGCGTCATCTACTCCGCCGTCAACGCCAGCGGCCACAACGTCATCATGATCAACTACACCGGTGACTTCGTGACCGCCGGCGACCCCCAGGTCTTCTTCGACCCCGGCTACGACGTCATCGACGGCGACCTGGCGGTCGGTGTGAACGGCGTCAACTACCTGTACTTCAAGAAGAACTCGACGCTGGTCGGGGCCCGTTCCGGCTCGCTGGACCCGGGCAGCTTCACCGAGTTCAGCACGGCCGTCTCGCACAACGGCACCGAGGCCCCGACCCTGGTCAAGTCCCTAGCCTCCAGCTCGACCTGGTACCTGTGGGGCGACACCTGGTCCCCGAACGGCGTCTTCTACGCCTGGCAGACCAGTGCCCTGTCCGCCGGCACCTGGACGGCCCTCGACCAGAAGACCTACACCCAGCCGCTCAACTCCAAGCACTGCGGCATCCAGCCCATCACCTCGGCCGAGTACAGCAATCTCGTCGCCAAGTGGGGCGCCCCCACCTGGAACCGGCTGAAGTCCTACAACTACCCGGCCCGGTACGTCCGGCACAGCAACTTCGTCGGCCGGATCGACGAGTACGCCTTCGACCCCTACAGCGACGGCATGTGGAAGCTGGTCCCCGGCCTTGCCGACAGCGGCGGCGTGTCCTTCCAGTCGGTCAACTACCCGACCCGCTACCTGCGCCACTACAACTACCAGCTGCAACTCGACGAGAACGACAGCACGACGGCCTTCGCCCAGGACGCCACGTTCTACCGGACGGCCGGTCTCGCCGACTCCTCCTGGTCCTCGTTCCGCTCGTACAACTACCCGACGCGCTACATCCGCCACTCCGACTACGTGCTGCGCATCGACCCCGTGTCCACGAGCACGGAGCTGGCCGACGCCACGTTCCACGTCGGCTACTGACGCCGCAGCGGGCCCGTCAGGCGGCGACACGCCGACGACGGGCCCAGAGACCCCCGAACGGCCCCGTGCCGCCGGTCGCGATTGACCCAGCCGGGCGGTGTTGGGCGTGTCGTCACCACGGATGGGCGGCCTGGATGGTGCCGGGCGTGGCGCTGGCTGACGGTGGTTCATGTCGGGGCCGGGTCGTATCAGCCGATGGAGTATCCGCTGCCCGGCCACGGCGGAAGGACATCGAGATGCGTTCTGCCCGCATGATCCTCGCGACGACGGCAGCCACCGCAGCCCTCGCCTTCGCGGCACCCGGCGCTCAGGCCGCGGTCGCGGGGGACTGGGACAACGGAGGCCGTGACGACTCTTCCTACAGCAAGGAGCACAACGACAACAGCAGCCACGAAGGGCCGAGTGGCGGTATGCACACGGGCGGCGGAGTCCTCGCCGCGGCGAAGCTGACCAGCGAATGGGACTCGGACAGCGGCAACGACAGCAAGTTCGATCCCGAGACCTACAAGGACAAGGGCGACGACCAGGGGGGCAAGAGCGACGACCAGGGAAGCAAGGGCGACGACCAGGGAAGCAAGGGAGACGACCAGGGAAGCAAGGGCGACGACCAGGGAAGCAAGGGCGACGACCAGGGAGGCAAGGGTAATAGGGGGGACAGCGGTGACAAGGGTGACAAGGGGAGCGGTCAGGGCCGGGACCAGGGCGGCTCGTGGGGCGACGACGAGGACAATGAGAAGCCGCACGGCGGTATGCACACCGGTGGCGGCGGGCTCGCCACGGCCGGGGTGACGACCGGCGGGCTGGCCGTCCTCGGTGTGGCGGCCGCCGGCGCCTACGCCCTGCGGCGCAGGAACAACGCCGGGTCCGTGTCCTGACGGGCTTGCGTATACGGGAGCCGCGGCCGCCGACCGTCATGGACGCGGCCGCGGCCCCGTTCCCCCCTCCCGCTGCCGTGCCCAGAAAGGTGATCTCCGATGGCAGCTGGCACCTCCTGCCCGAACCCCGACGGCCCCGCCCCCGCGGCCCCTGATCCCGAGGACCCGGACGGCACCCGGCGCGCCGGACGGCTGCCCGTGTGGGGCATGGCCGTCCTGCTCCTGGCCGTGGCGATGCTCTTCGGACACGGCAAAGCCTCCGACCCCTCGGGCAGCATGCCGGCCGAGAGTGCGGACGCCGCCCCCTCGGGCGGTGCGCGCGGGGCCGGCGAGGCACTGTCCCGGTCCGCGCCGACCCGTCTGCTCATCCCGAAGATCGCTGTCGACGCCCCCTTCACCACTCTCACCCTCGCCCCCTCGGGCCAGCTCCAGCCGCCGCCCGCCGCCGACACCAATCTCGTCGGCTGGTACGCCGAGGGCCCTGCGCCCGGCGAGGCGGGCACCGCGATCATCGCCGGGCACGTCGACACCAAGATCTCGGCCGCTGTCTTCGTCCGGCTGGACGAACTGGCGCCCGGCGACGGCTTCTCGGTGCTCCGGGCCGACGGCACGGAGGCGGACTTCGTGGTCGACAGCGCCGACACCTTCGCGAAGGACGACTTCCCCAGCGAACGCGTCTACGCGGACACCCGCCGTCCGGAGGTGCGCCTGATCACCTGCGCCGGCGACTACGACCACGACGTGAAGGACTACACGGAGAACCTGGTCGTCTTCGGCCACCTCGTCTGATATCGAACGCGTGATCGCGTGTCGGGCGACAGAGATTGAGCCATGGTCGGAAGTGGGCAGCCGTGAGCGAGGTCATGATCGCCGTGCTGACCGAGGACCGGATCTGCTCGGAGATCCTCACCCTGGCCGTGGCGGGCACCGAGACCACGGCGTCCGAACTGTCACGGGGCCTGTACGAGGTCGCCCGCAACCCGGAGATCGAGTCCCGGGCCCTCGCCGAACTCGACGAGCTGCTGGGCGACCGGCCGGTGGCCTTCAAGGACGTCACCCGGCTGCCCTGCCCGGACCGTGTGATCAAGGAAGCGCTTCGCCAACGGCCACGCGCCGTGGCCCCGTTGAGCACCGCAGAGCCGCGCGCCGAGGCCCGGTGAGCACGGTACGGGCGCCGGCTGCGGGCGGTTGAGTGGTTCAGCCGCCCGTCGACTCCCGTACCACCAGGCGGAAGGGGCCGATGAACTCCTCCCGCTCCGGCCCGGGCCCGGCCCGGTCGATGCGTGCCGCCAGCAGGTCGACCGCGCGTTCGGCCATCAGGTCGTGGTCCGGGTCGACGGTGGACAGGGAGGGGACGAGGTACGCGCTCTCGTCGACGTTGTCGAAGCCGATCACCTTGACCCGCTCCGGCACCCGGAGCCCGGCGTCGGCGAGCGCGCGCAGTACGCCCATGGCCACCGTGTCCGTCACGCAGAACACCCCGTCGACATCGAGGCCGTCCGCCAGCCGCTCCCGGACGCGACGGGCGGCCTCCTGCATGGTGAGCGACTCGGCGGTGACCAGCAGTTCCGGGTCGGCCGACAGCCCCGCGGCCGCCAGCGCCCGCAGATATCCGGCGTGCCGCAGGCTCGACACGTCGGCCTCGCTGCCCAGGCGCCCGCACACCAGGGCGATCCGCCGGCAGCCCCGCTCGACGAGATGGCGGGTCGCCGCCTCCGAGGCCGCCTCGTTCGGCATGGCGACATGGTCGACGGGCCCGCCGAAGATCCGCTCGCCCAGGATCACCACCGGATGGTCGACCTCCAGCGCCTCGAGATCGGCCGGCCCCATCCCGACGGTGCTGAGGATGAGTCCGTCGTAGAGCCGGTTACGGGACAGGGAGAGGGCCGCCAGCTCGTTCTCCCGGCGGGCCCCGGTCTGCTCGATGCTCACCCCGAGGCCGTGCCGGTCGGCCGCCGCGATGACCGAGGCGGCCAGCCGGCCGTAGTACGGGCGGTTGATCTCGGGGACCGCCAGGCAGATCGTCCCGGTACGGCCCTTGCGCAGATTGCGGGCGGCAACGTTGACCCGGTAGTCGAGCCGGGTCATCGCCTCCAGGACGCGGTCCCGGGTGGCCGGGCGGACGTTGGGGTGGCCGTTGATCACGTTGGAGACGGTCATCGCCGAGACTCCGGCCGCCTTCGCCACGTCCTGGATCGTCGCCACGTTCACTCCCGCCTGCCGTCCTCGGCAAGACGATAGAGGGCGGCGCCGTGGGCGGGCAGTTCGACGGCCAGGCGCCGGCCGTCGTGGGCGGTGTCGGTGCGGGTCCAGACCTCCCGGACCCGGTCGCGGGGTTCGGCCCCGATCGACCCCAGCGGCACCTCGAACCGGCGCTCCTCGTCCGCCAGCGAGAACACCGCCGCGTACCGGGAGCGGCCGTCGGTGTCCCCGGCGGTCCACAGCACCAGGTCCCGCTCGCGCAGCACCTCCCGGTTTCCGGTGCTGTGCCACAGGACGTCGAGCGCCTCGTCGTTGGTGAGCAGCTCGATGGTCTCCGGCGGGCTGGTGGGCAGGTCGCCGCCCATCATCAGCGGTGAGCGGGAGATCAGCCAGAGGGTGAGCAGGCTGGTCTGCTCGGGGCGGGTGAGGGCCGACTGTCGGTCCGCGCCGCGCTCCGCGCGGATGCCGATGCGGCCCAGCGGCAGCATGTCGGCGTCCGCCCAGCCCTGTCGGCCCTGCCAGGGGGCCCAGCGGGCCATCCGCGCGAACTGGGCCTCGACGTCCGCCCAGCGGTCCCACAGGTCGTCGCAGACCCGCCACATGGTGGCGTGCTCCCGCAGGTGGTCGAGGCGCGCGAGGGACATGTCCGTGCCGGGGGAGAGGCTCAGCTCGATCGGCCGGCCGCTGCGCTCGACGGCCAGGGCGTAGGCGGCGATCTCCCGCTCATGGTAGGGGAAGAGCATGTCGTCGGCCTTGACGAAGTCGACGCCCCACGCGGCGAACTGGGCGACCTGGGAGTCGTAGTAGGCCTGGGCGCCGGGGTGGTCGTGGTCCAGGCCGTGGTTGTCGGAGTTCCAGGGGCACACGGAGTCGGTGTCGGCCACGTCGGCGGCCGTGAACTCCGTCCCGAGCACCGGGAGTTCGGCCTCGACCGCGCGCCGGGGGATGCCCCGCATGATGTGCAGCCCGAACCGCAGGCCCATGCTGTGCACCTGCTCGGCCAGCGGACCGAACCCGGCCCCGGCGGCGGCGGACGGGAACCTGTTCGGTGCGGGGAGCTGGAGGCCGTACCCGTCGAGGACGAGCGGGGCGTCCGGGTTGTAGCCGTGGGCCCGCGCGGTGGGGTCGTACCACTGGATGTCCACGACGACGGTGTCCCAGCCGTACTGCAGCAGGTGCTCGCGCATGAACTCCGCGTTGGCGAGGACCTCTTCCTCGGTGACGGTGGTGCCGTAGCAGTCCCAGCTGTTCCAGCCCATCGGCGGCCGCAGGTGCCGCGGGGGCAGGGGGCGTGCGGATCGGGTCATGTGCGCACTCCTGGGGGTCAGTGCTGGTGCAGGGCGGCCTGGACGGTGACGAACGAGTGCGGCGGGAGGGAGAGCCGCAGGCCGTGAGAGGTCGCGGTGAGGTCCTCGAATGCCCGCGGAGCAACGGCTGTCGCGCTCTGCGGTGAGTTGTGGGCCTGGAGCCTGTCGGCCGTGAGGACCCGGGCGGTCGGCTCGCCGAGGGTGCCGCCGCGCAGGTCGAGGGTGATCTCGGCGGGTTCCTCGGCGTCGAGATTGCTCAGCGAGATCAGGACCGTGCCGTCTTTGACGCTGGCCGAGGCGGAGAGGGTGTCGAGTTCGGCGTCCCCGACCCGGCGCCGGGTGTCCTCGCCGCGCAGGTGCACCGGTAGCGACGTCGCGTCCTGGTGGCCCTTGTTCATCTCGAAGACGTGGTAGCTGGGGGTCAGGACCAGGGCGTCGCCGTCGGTGAGGAGCATGGCCTGGAGCACGTTGACGGTCTGGGCGATGTTGGCCATGTGCAGGCGGGCGGCGTGCTTGTGGAAGATGTCGAAGTGGGTGCTCGCCACCAGCGCGTCGCGCAGGGTGTTCTGCTGGAAGAGGAAGCCGGGGTCGGTGCCGGGCTCCACGTCCCACCAGGTGCCCCACTCGTCGAGGACCAGGCCCACCGTGCGGCCCGGGTCGTAGACGTCCATGACCGTGGAGTGGCCGGTGAGGATGCGGTCGATACGGCGGGCCGACAGCATCGTGCGGTAGTAGTCGTCGGTGCCGAAGTCGGTGGCGCTGCCCTTGGCCTCCCAGGGTCCGGAGAGCGTGTAGTGGTGCACGGACAGGCCCTGGAAGAAGTTCTTCGGGGTGGCCTCGCAGCCGAAGCAGCTGATCTGCTGCATCAGGGTCTCGGTCCACTTGTAGTCGGCGTCGGAGGCGCCCGAGGCGATGCGGTAGAGCTTGTTGTCGCCGTGGTCGCGGCAGTAGGTGGCGTACTGGCGGGCCAGGTCGGCGGAGTACTCGGCGCGCATGTTGCCGCCGCAGCCCCAGGTCTCGTTGCCGATGCCCCAGAACCTGACCTTCCACGGCTCCGCGCGGCCGTTCTCCTTGCGCAGCCGCACCATCGGGCTGTCGCCGTCCCGGGTGAGGTACTCGACCCACTCGCTCATCTCACGGACGGTGCCCGAGCCGACGTTGCCGCTGATGTAGGGCTCGGCACCGAGGAGTTCGCACAGGGCCATGAACTCGTGGGTGCCGAAGTGGTTGTTCTCCTCGACGTTGCCCCAGTGCGTGTTCACCATCCGGGGTCGCTGCTCGCGCGGGCCGACGCCGTCCCGCCAGTGGTACTCGTCGGCGAAACAGCCGCCGGGCCAGCGGAGGTTGGGGATGTCCAGGGCGCGCAGCGCGTCCACGACGTCGAGGCGGATGCCGCCCTGGTGGGGGACGGGGGAGTCCTCGCCGACCCAGAATCCGCCGTAGATGCAGCGGCCGAGGTGCTCGGCGAAGTGGCCGTAGAGGTGGCGGCTGATGGTCGGGCCTGCGATGTCGAGGTTGATGATCGCGGTGGCGGTGGGCACGCGGGTACTCCTGTCCGGGAGGCCGATTGGTCGATATCTCGAACGACGTTCGGAAAGCGTTTGTATCGATAAAAAGCTGCCATCGGGGCGTGGGCGCGTCAAGGGTGGTGCACGGGGCGGGAATGACGAACGGCGGCACCAAAAAACCCCCCCCCCGGAAGTTTTCACCCGGGTGGTTTAAAAAAAAAAAAAACACACAAAAAAAAAAACAAAAAAGGTGGAGGGTATTTTGTGT
>NZ_JBSHAF010000031.1:92165-93971 GCF_053611365.1 Streptomyces sp. NPDC054813
CGGGGGGGGGGGGGGTCCGCGGGGGGGACCGCGGGGGGCTCTCCGCCACTCACAACGACAGCCCCGGCCGCGGGTCTGTCCTCCCCGTATCGGAGGGAGAGGCGTCAGACCGCCGTCGCCGGGAACGTCGGGTACTCGACGCCGGAGACGTGCTGGACGACCCGGACCACCTGGCAGGAGTAGCCGAACTCGTTGTCGTACCAGAGGTAGAGGATCGCGTTGTCGCCCTCCACCTTCAGCGCGCCGGCGTCGACGATCGACGCGTGGCGAGAGCCGATGAAGTCGCTGGAGACCGCGTCCGGGGCGGTGATGAAGTCGATCTGGCGCTTGAGCGGCGAGGTCAGCGACACCTCGCGGAGGTAGTCCAGGACCTCCTCGCGGGACGCCTCGCGGGCCAGCTGGAGGTTGAGGATCGCGATCGACACGTCCGGCACCGGGACCCGGATCGAGCTGCCGGTGATCCGCGCCTTGAGGTCGGGCAGCGCCTTCGCTACGGCGGACGCGGCACCCGTCTCGGTGATGACCATGTTGAGCGGCGCGGACCGGCCCCGACGCTCCGACTTGTGGTAGTTGTCCAGCAGGTTCTGGTCGTTGGTGAACGAGTGGACGGTCTCCACGTGCCCGCGCAGCACCCCGTACTCGTCGGCCATCGCCTTCAGCGGCGGCACGATCGCGTTGGTGGTGCAGGACGCGCAGGACAGGATCTGCTCATCCGGCTTGATGGTGTCGTGGTTGACGCCGTGCACGATGTTCGGGACGTCGCCCTTGCCCGGCGCGGTCAGCACGACCTTCTCGATACCCGGGCGCAGGTGCTCGGACAGGCCCTCGCGGTCGCGCCACTTGCCCGTGTTGTCGATGAGGATGGCGTCCCGGATGCCGTACGCCGTGTAGTCGACTTGGGAGGGGTCGTCGGCGTAGATCACCTTGATCTCGTTGCCGTTGGCGAGGATCGTGCTGTTCTCCTCGTCGACGGTGATCGTGCCCTGGAACTGGCCGTGGATCGAGTCCCGGCGCAGCAGCGAGGCGCGCTTGACGATGTCCTCGCCGCCGGCGCCGCGCACCACTATGGCCCGCAGCCGCAGTCCGTTGCCGGAGCCCGCCTTCTCGATCAGCAGCCGGGCGACCAGGCGGCCGATGCGGCCGAAGCCGTACAGGACGACGTCCCGCGGCTCGCGCTGCTCGATCTTGTTGGCGCCGGTGGCCCCGGCGACCGCCTCCGCGGTGAACGCCTCCACACCCAGGCCCCGGTCGTCGGCCCGGTAGGTCGCGGCGAGCATGCCGATGTCGATCTGGGAGGGGCCGAGGTCGAGCGTGGTGAGCGCCTGCAGGAAAGGCATCGTCTCGGTGACGGAGAGCTCGGCGCCGGCGATCTGGCGGGCGAACCGGTGCGTCTTGAGGATGCTGACCACCGACTTGTTCACCAAGGAGCGGCTGTGGAGGAGGACGGTCACGTCCCGCTCCCGGTGCAGCTTCCCGATGATCGGGATCATCGACTCCGCGATCTCCTCGCGGTTCTTCCAGTTGGTGAACGAGTCGTCGTTGACAGTCACAGATCTACTCTCGATCGAGCTAGGCGGCGCTCATATGCTAAACCGACCGGTCGATGATCGATCAAGGGGGTCCCGGTGTGATGTCGGCCGTCCCGGTGTGACGTCGGTCGCGGGGCTCTGCACCGGTGCGGGCCCAGGTCACGGCGGTGGCCCGCGCACCCCCGCGCCGCGCGGGTCGGCGGCGGCCTGCGCCTCGGGTGCCTTCTGCTCGGACTGCTCGGACAAAGGCCGGTGGCGCCGATCACTGGTTCTGTCT
>NZ_JBSHAF010000031.1:93981-116928 GCF_053611365.1 Streptomyces sp. NPDC054813
GGCTGTGTTTTTCTCTGTTCTTTCGGAGTGTCCTCCTTTTTCCCTCGGGGGGTGTCTCTTTTTGTGGTCGCCCCCCCCCCCCCCCCCCGGCCGGGGTCTGGACGGCACGCGGCCCAAGCGGCTCGGGCGAAGTCTGCCGCGGTTCGCCGCTCGTGGCGAAGCGCCTACCGGGGGTTGAAGACCACGCTCGCGAAGTGGACGCTGCCGGGCGCCGAGTGCCCGGCAGCGATCCGCAGCGCGGTGCCCTTGCACTTCTGCTTGCTGTAGACGACGAGCGCCTTCTTCGTGGCGTTCTGCGGGCCGCGCGCTTCCTGCGCCATGTCGAGGCACTTGCGCTCCGGCGGGTTCTGGATGGCGTACGCCTTGTCCTTGGGGCCCACCCAGACGAACGAGCCGTCGGCGGCCGCGGCCGGGCCGATGGTGATGACGGCGAGGGCGAGCCCGCCGAGAACGGCGGTGATCGGACGGCTGGGGCGCATCGTGATGTCCTTCGTGAGCGGTGGGAACGGTGAAAAAGGGCGACGCCGGAATCGACGGGGAGACCGAGGCCCGTCGCCATCACACACCGTCACCGCACCCCGACGCCCCGACGACACGGAAACGTCCCACGTCCGGGGGACATCCGTCGACGTGCCGTGACGCTCCGGCCCGGCCGGCGCGACGGTGGGCCCGAGGGCAAGTACGGGAACCGCCAAGGCGGTTGGTCGATGCCGGTCACCCGTGCGGGTGCGACGGAGCGGGCGCGGGAACCGTCGGCGATTCATTGCCGCTAAATGCGGGACATAAGAGTAAATTCCCGACCATTGCTCGAGAGAGGTGTCACCGGCAGACGGGGCGAGGGATGAGCATGGACGACGGTGTCGCGGTGACGACCGGGATCGCGCGCCTGCACGACTCGCCCGGGCTCGCCGGGCCCGGCCGGTTCGCACTGGTGACCCACCACGCCGGAGTCCTCCCCGATCTGCGCCCGGTGGCGCCCGGGCTGCTCGCGGCCGGCGCGCCGCTGTCCGCCCTGTTCGGTCCCGAACACGGGCTGCACGGGACCGGCCAGGCCGGCGAGTCCGAGGCGGTCCGGTCCGACCCCGACACCGGCCTGCCGGTGTACGACACCTACCGGTGCGAAGGCGAACGGCTCGACAAGCTGTTGATCGACAGCGGAATCGACACCCTGGTGTACGACCTCCAGGACATCGGGGCCCGGTTCTACACCTACGTGTGGACCATGTTCGACCTGATGGTCTCGGCGGCCCGCACCGGCGTCCGGTTCGTGGTCGCCGACCGCCCGAATCCCCTCGGCGGACTCGTCAGTGAGGGCCCGCTCCTGGACCCGGCATGGGCCAGCTTCGTCGGGCGCGTCCCGATCCCCGTCCGGCACGGCCTCACCTGCGGCGAACTCGCCCGGCACTTCAACGCCTCCGCCGTGCCCCAAAGGGCGGGCCGCGCGGTCGAGTTGACGGTGATCGAGGCCGTCGGATGGCGGCGCGCCCTGGACGCCGAGGCCACCGGGCTGCCGTGGATCGCCCCCTCGCCGAACATCCCGACCCCCGCCACCGCCCTCGTCTACCCCGGCACCTGCCTCTTCGAGGGGACCAACCTCTCCGAGGGCCGCGGCACCACGCAGCCTTTCGAGATCGTCGGCGCCCCCTACCTCGACGGGCGGTTCGCGCCCGCGCTCGCCGAACTCGCCCTGCCAGGAGTGCACTTCCGCGACCTGCGCTACGTACCGGCCTTCCACAAGCACGCGGGACGGCCGCTGCGGGGAGTCCAGCTGCACGTCACCGACCGCGGGGCGTTCGCACCCGTCCGCACCGCCGTCGCGATGCTCGCCGTGCTCCGCCGCCTGTACCCGGACGACTTCGCCTGGCACACCGTCAAGGGCGGCGCCGAAGGGACCGGCCACCGGCACTTCATCGACCTGCTGTGGGGGTCCGACCGGCTGCGGCGGGCCGTCGACGCGGGCGACGACCCGCTGCCGCTGTGCGGCCCGCCGGCCCCGCCCGGCCGGTGGGCCGGCGACGACGTGCTGCTCTATCCCACGGACCTGGCGCTCTGCCCGGAAGGACGATCCCCTCGATGACCGACCGCACGACGACGACCCAGGCCGGGATCCGTGGTTTTCGCGCGGGCGACGGCCCGCGGGTGGTGGAGGCCTGGCACCGCAGCGTGCCGGCCGACCCCATCACCGCGGACCGCTTCCGCACCCTGGTACTGCTCGACCCCAACTTCGACCCCGAAGGGCTGCGGGTCGCCGTCGAGGGCGACCGTGTGGTCGGCGCCGCCTACGCGGTGCGGCGGCTGACGCCCATGGCCGGTACCGACCTGGAGCCTGAGCAGGGCTGGATCCCGTTCTTCTTCGTCGCCCCGGACGCCCGCGGGCACGGACTCGGCCGCCGGCTGCTGACCGAGGCCCTGGACTGGCTGCACGGCCACGGTCGTACCCGGGTGGACTTCTCGTCGTACACCCCGAACTACGTGTTCCCCGGCCTGGACGCCGAGGCCTACCCGGAGGCGGCCGGGCTCCTGGAGTCCCTGGGCTTTCACACGCTGTACGAGGCGGCCGCGATGGACCGCGGCCTGGTCGGCTACCGCCGTCCGGACGACGTGACCCGCCGCCTGGACCAACTGACCGAGCGGGGCTACCGGTTCGTCACCCCGGCCGACGACGACCTGGTGGATCTCCTCGCGCTCGCCGGGCGTCACTTCGGCCCCGACTGGGCGTGCACGATCCGGGCGTGCCTGGTCGCGGGCACACCGCTCGACCGGATCGTCGTCGCCCGCGACCCGGCCGGCCGGATGGTCGGCTGGGCGATGCACGGCGCGTTCGACTCGGTGGACGAGCGGTTCGGCCCGATCGGGGTGCTGGAGGAGATGCGCGGCACCGGACTCGGCGAAGTCCTCCTCCACCTGGTCCTGGAACGGATGCGAGCCCTGCGCGCGCACTCCGCGTGGTTCCTGTGGACCGGCGCACAGTCGCCGGCCGGCCACCTCTACCGGAAGACCGGCTTCACCACGACCCGGGTGTTCCACGTGCTGCGCCGGGAGGCGGCCGCCCGATGACACCGACACCCCCGGCCGGCCGGTTGCGCCGCCGTCACCTCGCCCTCGCGCTGCCCTCGGCGCTGCTCGCGTCCGGCTGTGCCGCGCCCTACCGGGGCACCGGGCGGCCCGGGGAGCCGGTCGTCCTCACGCTGCTCTCCCACTACGCGAGCGGCGAGCTGAAGGAGGCCCTGCGGGGCCCGGTGGACGAGTGGAACGCCACCCACGACCGGGTCAAGGTGGCGACGAAGGCCGTGGAGTTCACCGACCTGCTGACCACGTTCATGGTCCGCCAGGCCGCGGGCCAGGGCGCCGACATCCTCCAGCCGTACTGCCTGTGGAACGGCCAGCTCGTCCAGGCCGGCGTCCTGCGGCCGGCCCCGGCCGGGCACGCCGAGGAGATCAGGCGCGGTTACGGCGCCGCCGCGGTCGGCTCCTCGTCGGTGGCGGGCCGGGTCTACGGCTACCCCACCGAGACGCAGACGTACGCCCTCTACTACAACAAGCGGCTGCTGCGCGCGGCCGGCGTCGACGGACCCCCGCGCACCTGGCGGGAGTTGGAGGAGACGGCGTACCGCACCTCCCGGCGGGACGGCTACGGCAACACCCTGGTCCAGGGGTTCGGCCTGTCGACCTACGACGACTCCACGACCGTCGGGCAGACCCTCGCGCTGCTCAACGCCGCCGGCGGACGGTTCGTCGCCGCGGACGGCAGGAGCACCGCCATCGACTCGCCGGCCGGCCGGGCGGTGCTCGACCTGCAGCACCGCCTGGTCGCCAAGGGCGCGAGCGACCCCGGCGTCAACGTCTACAAGGCGTTCGCGTCCGGGCAGGTCGCCATGGTGATCAGCGCCGGCTGGTGGACGGCGAACCTCAAGTCCCTGATGGGCGAGGCCTACCACGACGTCGGCGTGGCGCCCGTGCCGCTGCCCGAGGCGGACGGCCGGCGCGCCACGCTCTCGACCGGTTTCATGCTCGGCGTCAACACCGCCAGTGAACATCCGCGTGAGGCCTGGGAGTTCCTGCGCTGGCTCAACGCCGACAAGGTGCGCGGTGCCACCCGGATGAGCGCCCTGCAGGTGTCGGTCGGCTCCCTGACCGGCCGCGCCGACGACATGCGGACCCTTCTCGGCGCGGGCGGCGACCCGAACCTGCGGCCGTTCCTGGACGCGCTGGCCTACGCGGTGCCGGAGCCGAACGGGCCGGGCGCGCAACAGGCCAAGTCGCTGCTGCGCAAGAACATCGAGGCGCTGTGGACCGGTCAGCAGTCCGTCGACGAGGCCCTGCGCACCACCCGCCGCCAGGTCGACCAGGAGGTGTCGCGCTCATGGTGAACGCCACCCTGACAGCGGAGGCCGCCGAACGGGCGGCCCGCCATCCGTCCGCCGTCGGCGTCCGCGGCAGCGGACGGGACCGGCAAAAGCGCCGCCAGGCCGTCGTCGCCTACCTCTTCCTGGCGCCGACACTGCTGTTCTACGCCGTCTTCCTCGCCCTGCCGCTCGGCTTCGCGCTGCTGCTGTCCATGTCCCGCTGGGCGGGCTTCGACCTCGGTGACATCGACCCCGTCGGACCGGACAACTTCGCCCGCCTCTTCGCGGACGGGGCGACGTTCCTGACACCGGTCCTCACCAACACCCTGCTGTTCGCCCTCGGCACCGTGGCCCTCGCGCTGGCCGGCTCCGTGCTCGTCGCCACCTGCATCGACAAACTCCGGTTCCAGGGGCTGTGGCGCACCCTGTACTTCCTTCCGATCGTCACGACCGTCGTCGCCGTCGGCAACGTCTGGAAGTACATGTACGAACCCGGCGGCCTCGTCAACGGCGTCCTCAACGCCCTCGGGCTCGGCTCGGTGGCCTTCCTCCAGGACCCGGACACCGCGCTGCCCGCGGTCGTCGTCGTCCAGGCCTGGGCCTCGGTAGGCTCGGCGATCCTCGTCCTGACCGCCGGGCTGAAGTCCGTCCCCCAGTCGTACTACGAGGCCGCCGCGCTCGACGGCGCGGGGCCCGTCACCGTCTTCTGGCGGATCACGCTGCCCCTGCTGCGGCCGTCCCTGCTGTTCGTGTGCATCACCCAGTTCCTCACCGGCCTCCAGTCGTTCGCGCTGATCATCGTGATGACCAAGGGCGGCCCCGGGGACGCGACCGACGTGGCCGCCCTTGAGATGTACCGGCAGGCCTTCTCCTACGGCGACTGGGGCACCGCGAGCGCCGCCGCCTTCGTGCTCTTCGCGGTGGTCCTCGCGGTCACGCTGGTCCAGTTGTGGCTCTTCCGGCGCAAGGGGGAGGACGCATGATCCGCAGACGGTTCCCCTGGCTGTCGTATCTGCTGGTCGTCACCGGCGCCGTACTCACGGTGGTGCCGTTCCTCGACATGGTGATGACGTCCTTCAAGGGCGCCGACGAGGCCGGCAGGCTGCCCTATCGGTTCCTGCCCGAGGCGTTCGACCTGTCCAACTACCGGGCGGCCGTCCACCAGCTGGACCTGCCGGTGCTCTTCCGCAACAGCGTCGTCGCCACGGCCGTGATCAGCGGCTCGGTGCTGGTCACCTCGTCACTCGCCGGCTACGCGCTCGCCAAACTCCGCTTCCCCGGGCGGGACTTCGTCTTCCGCCTGGTGCTGTCGACCATGATGTTCCCCCCGTTCCTCTTCCTCGTCCCGCACTTCCTGATCCTGGTGCACTGGCCGCTCGCGGGCGGCAACGACCTGTTCGGGCGCGGCGGCGCCGGCCTGACCGTCAGCATCGCGGCGCTCGCCATGCCGTTCCTCGTCAGCAGCTTCGGGATCTTCCTGATGCGCCAGTTCATGGTCTCCATCCCGGACGAGGTGCTGGAAGCCGCACGCATCGACGGGGCCGGCGAGTTCACCGTGTGGTGGCGGATCGTCGTCCCGCAGACCAAGCCGGTCCTCGTCACCCTCGGACTGCTGACGTTCGTCGACGCCTGGAACGAGTACATCTGGGCGCTGCTCGTCTCGACCGCCAACCCGGACGTGATGACCCTGCCCGTCGGCATCCAGCTCCTCCAGGACTACGTCGACCCGACCCGCACGACGCCGATCGTCATGGCCGGCCTGGTCCTGAGCACCCTGCCGGTCCTGGTGCTCTTCCTGCTGCTGCAGAAGCACTACATCCGTGGTGTGATGCTCAGCGGCCTCAAGTGAACCGCGCATCCTACCCAGATCGTGGTGTCGATACGCCGTTTGTCGTAGCACAGCGGATTGTCCTCGGGGGTTTGTTCTCTCTTCGATCGTGCGGTACGCCTGCACCATGCAACAGTTCGAGCGCCTGCCTTGTGGCGAGCGGCCTCAACTGCCCTGGCCAGGGGCGTTCCTTGGCGGTCCTGCCTAAAGGACATCCCAGCGTCAGCCCAACTTCTTCAAGGGCCGCTTGACGTCAATTCCACGATCGGGTGACACTGATGTTGCTTTTGACGTCCCTCGATACGTCAGTGCAAAAAATGGAGAGCTAATGTCATTGGAACAGCCCGCCCTCCCCTTATCACGAAGCGCCACCGAGGTTTCCGCCACCGAGTTACCCGCCGTTCTCGACGGGTTCGATCTCAGCGACCAGGACCGGTTCGGTGCCGGTTTCCCGCACGAGGTCTTCGCCCGGCTCCGCCGGGAAGCACCGATCCTGCTGCACCCGCCGGGCCGCACCCGCGACGGCGAGAACTTCTGGGTCCTGTCCCGCTACGCCGACGTGGTCGAAGCCGCGGCCCATCCGCTGCTGTCCTCCCAGGGCGGCGGCGACCGTGAGGGCGGCGGCACCCACCTCGACGACCTGCCCGCCGGCACCTACTCCGGCGCGATGCTGAACATGATGGACGACCCACGGCACCGGTTGCTGCGCGACCTGGTCAGCCCCTCGGTCACCGGCCCGGTCCTCGAGGCGCTGGCCCCGACCATCACCGAACGCGCCGAGACGATCATCGACGAGGTCGTCAGGCAGGGCTCCTGCGACTTCCAGAACGACGTGGCCGGCCGGTACTCGGTCGAGGTCATGGCCGCGCTGATGGGCATACCCCGCGCGGACTGGCCGCAGTTCGTCGACTGGACCGAGGTCGTGATGGGCTACGAGGACCGCGAGTCCGGCGAGGCCTCCTCCCGCAGCCAGGCCTCCCTGCTGGCCATGTACCAGTACGGCGTCAAACTGATCGCCGAGAAGCGCGCCGACCCGGCCCGGGACTTCCTGTCCGTGATCGCCGCCGGTGACCTCCCGGAGGGCCACGGCGAACCGCCGCTGCGCGAGTACGAGCGCGAGGTGTTCGTCAACCTGCTGACCCTCGCCGGCAGCGAGCCCACCCGCAACGTGATCGCGGTCGGCCTGCTCGCCCTGGCCGAACGGCCGGAACAGTGGCAGGCGCTGCGCGCCGACCGCTCGCTGCTGGACAGCGCGGTCGAGGAGATGATGCGCTGGTCCACGCCGACGCCGTACAACCGGCGGACGGCCACCGAGGACTTCACCTTCAACGGCGTACGGTTCGGCCGCGGCGACAAGGTGACTCTGTGGTGGTCCTCGGCCAACCGGGACGAGAGCGTGTTCGACGACGCCATGTCCTTCGACGTGCGACGGAACCCCAACCCGCACGTGGCCTTCGGCCAGGGGCCGCACAGCTGCCTCGCGGTCGACCTCGCCCGTGTCGAACTGCGCACGCTGTTCGGCGTGCTGCTCGACCGGGTCGCCGAGGTACGGCTGACCGGTCCGGTGCCCTGGGCCAACAACAGCAAGCACACCGTGGCACTGAGAGTGCCCGTGGAGTTCGTCCGCGCCTGAGCGGGCCCGCGTCCTGCCGCGTACGGCGGACGCCCTCACCCCGGCCGCCGTGCGGCGGGTCCGGGGACGACGGTCACGACGTGGTGACCGCGGCAGCCTGAAGCGGACCGGTGCCCGAAGGCCGGTCCGCGCTCCGCCCCCAATCCGATCGGCCCGGTGCTGCCCCGGGCCGGGCCTGCGGCATGCCCGCCGGCCTGACGCGCCGGGTGTACTCAACGGGCCGTTCTGGTCAAGGGGCCGCTAAGGCCTGCCCGTGGCACAGCACAACCGTGGACGTCCGGAACACCAGCTGCCGGGCGGATCAGACGTGTCCTCGATGAGACGACGTGGAGGAGGAGACCGGCGTGGGTGACCGAGTGGGCAACGCCGCCGACCAGGAACCGGTGGCTGTCGTCGGCCTGGCGTGCCGGCTGCCGGGGGCGGGAGATCCCGCCGAGTTCTGGCGGCTGCTGCACGACGGACGGCACGCGCTGGGGGAACCCGGTCCGCGGCGCTGCCACCCCGACGGTCCGGCGGTTCCCGTGCTGCCCTCCGGCGATCCGGTACGGGCGGGCTTCCTCGACCAGGTCGACTCCTTCGACGCCGGGTTCTTCGGCGTCTCCCCGGGCGAGGCGGCCGTGCTGGACCCGCAGCAGCGGCTGGTGCTGGAACTGGCCTGGGAGGCCTTCGAGGACGCCGGGATCGTCCCGGGCGACGGCGACCGCCAAGGCGGCACCGGGGTGTACGTCGGCGCCACCTACGACGACTACGCTGCGCTGCGCGGCGCCCGCCTGAGCCCGCACTCGGCCACCGGACGCAACCGGGCGATGATCGCCAACCGGGTGTCCTACGCCCTGCGACTGCGCGGGCCCAGCCTGGTGGTGGACAGCGCCCAATCCTCCGCACTGCTCGCCGTCCACCTGGCCTGCCGGGCACTCGGGGCCGGGGAGTGCACGACGGCGCTCGCCGGCGGCGTCAACCTGAACATCACCCAGGACGGCTACGACGTCACCCAGGCGCTCGGCGCGATCTCACCGGACGGGCGCTGCCACACCTTCGACGAGCGGGCCGACGGGTTCGTGCGCGGCGAGGGCGGCGCGGTACTGGTGCTCAAGCCGCTGTCGGCGGCGCTGGCCGACGGGGACACCGTGCACGCGGTGATCCGGGGCAGTGCCGTCAACAACGACGGCGGCGGCGACTCGCTGACCGCCCCGCGCCAGGAGGCCCAGCAGGACGTGCTGCGCCTCGCCTGCGCGGCGGCCGACGTGTCCCCGGCCGAGCTCGACTACGTCGAACTGCACGGCACCGGAACGCCGTTGGGTGACCCCGTCGAGGCCGCGGCCCTCGGCGCGGTGGCCGGACGCGGGCGCGGGCGGCAGCGACCGTTGCTGGTCGGCTCGGTGAAGACCAACATCGGGCATCTGGAGGGCGCGGCCGGGATCGCCGGACTGCTCAAGACGGTGCTGTGCCTCTCGCGCCGGGAACTGGTGCCCAGCCTGAACTTCCGCACCCCCAACCCACGGATCCCGCTGACGGAGCTGGGCCTGCGGGTGGTCACCGAGTCCGGCCCGTGGCCCGCCACTCAGGGCCCGCTGCTCGCCGGGGTGAGCTCGTTCGGCATGGGTGGCGCCAACTGCCACCTGGTGCTCAGCGAGCCGCCCGCTCCCCGCCCGGCACCGGATCACGACAGCGAGGGGTACGACGGCCCGGTACTGGTACCGCTGACCGCCCGGGCCCCGGCGGCGCTGACCGAACTGGCCGGCCTGCTGGGCGAGTCGGCGGCGTCCCCGGTGGACCTCGCCTACTCGCTGGCCACCACGCGCAGTCCGCTGGAGCGACGGGCGGTGCTGGTCGCCGAGTCCGCCGAGGAGGTGCCCGGCCTCCTGACGGCGCTGGCCGGGGACACGGCGAACGCCCGGGTGGTGCGCGGCACGGCCGTCGAGGGACGGACCGTGTTCCTCTTCGCCGGGCAGGGCAACCAGCGGCCGGGCATGGGCCGGGAGATCTACCGGCGCCACCCCGTGTTCGCCGCCGCCGTGGACGCCGTCGCCGCGGAACTGCGCCCGCACCTGCCCCGGCCACTGCTCGACGTGGTCTTCGCCGAGGCGGGCTCGGCGGACGCGGCCCTGCTGGACGAACCGGCCTACACCCAGCCCGCGTTGTTCGCCGTTCAGGCCGGGCTGTACCGGCTGGTGGAGAGCTGGGGGATCACCCCGGACGCGGTCCTCGGCCACTCCTTCGGCGAACTGGCCGCCCTGCACGTCGCCGGGGCGATGTCACTGGCCGACGCCTGCGCGCTGGTCGCCGCCCGCGGCCGGCTGATGCAGGACATCCCGCCGGGCGGGGCGATGATCCTGGTCGAGGCCTCCGAGGCGGAACTGCTGCCGGACGTCGAGGCGACCGGCCGACTGGTGTCGATCGCCGCCCTCAACAGTCCCACCGCCACCGTGCTGTCCGGGGACGCGGACGCCACCCTGGGGATCGCCGCCCGCTGGTCCGCGCGAGGCCGCCGCACCCGCCGCATCCAGGTCACGATAGCCAGCCACTCGCCACACGTGGACGGCATCCTGGACGGGATGCGCGCGGCCGCCGCCCGTATCGACTGGCGGACCCCGACCCTCCCGGTCATCTCCTCGCTGACCGGTGCCGAACTGGACGTCACCGGCCTGGACTGGCCGGAGTTCTGGGCCCGGCACACCCGCGGCACGGTACGGTTCGCCGACGCCGTCGCCACGGCCTGCGCGGACGGTGCCCGCACCTTCCTGGAGCTCGGCCCGGACGGCACCCTGTGTGCCATGGGCCCCGGTAGCGCGCCCGAGGAGACGGCCTTCGTCTCCGCGCTGGCCGGCGGCGAGCGCCCCGACCTGCGCTCACTGCTCACCGCGGTGGCCCGGGTGCACACCCGCGGCGTCCCCGTGGACTGGGCGCGGTTCTACGACGGCTCCGGGGCACGGCGGATCCCGTTGCCCACCTACCCCTTCCAGCGGCGGCGGCACTGGATCGCCGGGGTGACGGCCACCGGCGGCGCGACCCCCGTCGTACCCGCCGTGTCAGCCGTACCGGAGACCAGGACGCCGGCCCGGCCGGACTCGGGACTCGCCGGACTGCCCGCGGCCGAGCGGGAGCAGGCGGTGCGTGCGCTGGTGCGTGCCGAGGTGGCCGCGGCGCTGGAGCTCGACTCCGCCGAACAGCTGGACATGCGGCGCTCGTTCAAGGACCTGGGCTTCGGCTCGCTGATGACGGTGGAGCTGGGGCAGCGGCTGGCCGACGTGACCGGGGTACGGCTGCCCGCCACCGCCGTACTCGACCACCCCACCCCGGAACGGATCACCGCTCACCTGACCGCCGAACTGGCCGCCGGGACATCGCGGGACGCCGGGCCCGAGAGGCCGCCCACGGATCCTGCGCCCGCCACCGACCCGATCGCGATCGTCGGGATGGCCTGCCGGTTCCCCGGCGGGGTCGGCTCGCCCGAGGACCTGTGGGACCTGGTGGCCGCCGGCACCGACGCGATCGGCGGCTTCCCCACCGACCGCGGCTGGGACCTGGACGGGCTCTTCGACGCGGACCCGGACCGGCTGGGCCGCAGCTACGCGCGCACCGGCGGATTCCTCTACGGGGCCGCCGAGTTCGACGCGGGCCTGTTCGGTATCTCGCCGCGCGAGGCCCTCGCCATGGACCCCCAGCAGCGGCTGCTTCTGGAGACCTCCTGGGAGGCACTGGAGCGGGCCGGCATCGACCCGCTCTCCCTGCGGGACAGCGCGACCGGCGTGTTCTCCGGGGTCATGGCCCAGGACTACGGCCCCCGGATGCACGAGGGCGCCGACGGCCTCGACGGCTACGTGCTGACCGGCACCACCGCCAGCGTCGCCTCCGGCCGCGTCGCCTACAGCCTGGGACTGCGCGGGCCCGCGGTCACCGTGGACACCGCCTGCTCCTCGTCGTTGGTGGCGGTGCATCTCGCGGCCCAGGCGCTGCGGTCGGGGGAGTGCTCGCTGGCGCTGGCCGGCGGCGTGACGGTGATGCCCACCCCGGGCATCTTCGTGGAGTTCTCCCGGCAGCGGGGACTCGCGGCGGACGGTCGGTGCAAGTCGTTCGCGGCGGCGGCCGACGGTACCGGCTGGGCGGAGGGCGCCGGTCAGCTCGTCCTGGAACGGCTGTCCGACGCGCGCCGCAACGGCCACCCCGTGCTCGCGGTACTGCGCGGCTCGGCGGTGAACCAGGACGGCGCGTCCAACGGCCTGACCGCCCCCAACGGCCCCGCACAGGAAGGCGTGATCCGCACCGCGCTCACCACCGCCGGACTCTCCGGCGCGGACGTGGACCTGGTGGAGGCGCACGGCACCGGCACCACCCTGGGCGACCCGATCGAGGCCCACGCACTGCTGGCCACCTACGGCCAGGGCCGCGCCGGCGACCCGCTCTGGCTGGGCTCGCTGAAGTCCAACATCGGGCACACCCAGGCCGCCGCCGGTGTCGCGGGTGTGATCAAGGTCGTCCAGGCGCTGCGGCACGGGCTGCTGCCGCGCACCCTGCACGTGGACGAACCCTCGCCGTACGTGGACTGGGCGTCCGGTGAGGTGCGGCTGCTGACGGAGGAGCGGCCCTGGCCGGAGCGCGGCCGGCCGCGCCGGGCCGGGGTGTCCTCGTTCGGGATCAGCGGCACCAACGCCCATGTCATCGTGGAGCAGCCGCCCGAGGTGGTGCCGGAGGCACCCGCGTCGGCACCGGATCGAGCGGTGCGGTCCGCTCCCGTACCGGTGGTGGTGTCCGGGCAGACGGCGGCCGCGTTACGGGCGCAGGCGGCACGGCTGGCCGCACACGTGGAGAGCGAGCCGGGGGCGGCGCTCGCGGACCTCGCCCGCGCGGCCGCCACCACCCGGGCCGCGCTCCCGCACCGCGCCGTGTTCACCGCGACCGACCGCACGGACCTGGTACGAGGGCTACGTGCCCTCGCCGCCGACGAGGAGACGCCCGGCCTGGCGCGCGGGGTCGCCGACGTCGACGGCCGCACGGTGTTCGTGTTTCCGGGGCAGGGGGCGCAGTGGGCGGGAATGGCGGTGGAACTGCTGGATTCCTCGCCGGTGTTCGCGGAACGGATCGCCGAGTGTGCCGCGGCGCTGGACGAGTTCGTGGACTGGTCGTTACCGGGTGTGCTGCGGGGTGAGGCGGGTCAGCCGGGGCTGGACCGGGTGGATGTGGTGCAGCCGGTGTCGTTCGCGGTGATGGTGTCGCTCGCCGCGTTGTGGCGGTCCTTCGGGGTGGAGCCGGACGCGGTGGTGGGGCATTCGCAGGGGGAGATCGCCGCCGCGTGTGTGGCGGGGGCCCTGTCCCTGCGCGACGCCGCCAAGGTGAGCGCACTGCGCAGCGCCGCGCTCGGCGCGCTGTCCGGTGCCGGCGGGATGATGTCGGTGGCGCTCCCGGTCGCCGAACTGGAGCCGCGGCTGGCGCGCTGGGACGGGCGGGTGTCGGTCGCCGCGGTCAACGGTCCCGCGGCGGTGGTCCTTTCCGGGGAACCCGGAGCCCTGCGGGAACTCGAAGCCGAGCTGACCGCCGAAGGCGCGCGGGCCCGGCTGGTCGCGGTGGACTACGCCTCGCACTCCGCACAGGTGGAGCGCATCCGCACCGAACTACTGGACCGGCTCGCCGGACTGGAGCCGCGCGGCACCGAGGTCCCCTTCTACTCCACGGTGACCGGCGAACGGCTCGACACGGCAACCATGGACGCCGAGTACTGGTACCGGAACCTGCGCCAGACCGTCCGCTTCGAGGAGACGATCCGCGAACTGGACCGCACCGGACACCGCGTGTTCGTCGAGACCAGCCCGCACCCGATCCTGACCGCGGCCGTCCAGGACACCGTCGAGGCGGCGGGCAGCACGGCCGTGGTGGTCGGCTCGCTGCGCCGTGACCAGGGCGGCCCCGGACGGTTCCTGCAGTCGCTGGCCGAGGCACAGGTACGCGGGGTCCCCGTGGAATGGACCCCTGCCTTCGGCGCCCCGGGCCACCGGACGGAGCTGCCCACCTACGCCTTCCAACGGCGGCGCTACTGGCTGCCCACGCCGGTGGGCGGCACCGACCCCGCCGGGCTCGGGCTGGACGCCACCGCCCACCCGCTCCTGGGCGCCGCCGCGCCGGTGGCCTCCACCGGTGAACTGCTGCTGACCGGTGAGCTGTCCCGGCAGCGGCAGCCCTGGCTGGCCGACCACACCGTCTTCGGCACCGCCGTACTGCCCGGCACGGCCTTCGTCGAGATGGCCGTGCGCGCCGGGGACGAGGCGGGCTGCCGGGTGCTGGAGGAGCTGACCGTGCACGCGCCGCTGACCCTGCCCGAGCGCGGCGGCGTGCGCCTACAGGTGGTGCTCGGCGCGCCCGGCGAGGACGGCGGCCGGCCCGTGGACGTGTACTCCCGGTCGGGTGACGGCCCCGAGTGGACACACCACGCCACCGGCAGGCTCGGCACGACGGAGGTCTCCCCGCCCCCGACCGGCGACTGGCTGCCGGCCGGCGCCACCCCGGTCGACCTGGGGGACCGCTACCCGGCACTGACCCGGCTCGGCTACGGCTACGGGCCGGTCTTCCAGGGCCTGCGCCGGCTGTGGCGGCACGGCGAGGACCTGTTCGCCGAAGTCGCCCTGCCCGAACCGGCGACGGCGGACGCCGGAGCGTACGGGCTGCACCCGGCGCTGCTGGACGCGGCACTGCACGCGGCCGTCCCGGCCGACGCCACGGCCACCACCGGGCTGCCGTTCGCCTTCACCGGGGTCCGGCTGTACCGGACCGGTGCCACCGCGGCGCGGGTACGGCTGCGCCCCGCGGCCGGCGGAGCCGTGTCCCTCACCGTGACCGACGCCGAGGACCACCCCGTCGCGGTCATCGACTCGCTGGCGTTCCGCCCGGTCAGCGCCGAACAGCTCGCCGCCGGCCGCCGGGATCACCTGTATCGCACCGGCTGGGTTCCGTCAGCGCCCCCGGCGCAGGACGGGGCCTGGGCGTGGCTGTCGGACCTGGATCCGGACGGGCCGGTGCCCGCGGTGGTGGGTGTTGCGGTGGCCGGGGTGACCGACGCCCTGACGGTGACGCAGCGCTGGCTGGCCGACGAGCGGTTCGCCGCGTCGAGGCTGGTACTGCTCACGCGCGGTGCGGTCGCCACCGGCCCGGGCGAGCCGGTCGATCCCGGTGCGGCGGCGGTGTGGGGTCTGGTGCGCAGCGCGCAGACGGAGAACCCGGATCGCTTCGTCCTGGTCGACACGGACGGCCATACCGCGTCCAAGGCGTCGCTGACCGGGCCGGCTGCGACCGGAGAGGCCCAACTGGCCCTGCGCGTAGGGCAGTTGCTGGTACCCCGGCTGGCGCGGGTGACGGAGACCGCCGGGGACGCTCCCTGGACGGCTGAGGACGTCGTGCTGATCACCGGGGCGAGCGGGACCCTCGGAGCCTTGGTGGCACGGCACTTGGTGGAGCGTCACGGGGTGCGTGGTGTGGTACTGGCTTCCCGGCGGGGCGCTGACGCGCCGGGAATGACCGAACTTGGCACGCAACTACAGGAGTTGGGTGCTGAGGTGGCGATGGTGGCGTGTGATGTGGCCGAGCGGGACGCGGTGGCCGCGTTGCTGGCCGAGCACCCGGTGACAGCCGTGGTGCACGCCGCCGGGGTTCTCGACGACGGGGTGCTGGCCGCGCTCACCCCCGAGCGGGTGACCGAGGTGTTCCGGGCGAAGGTGGACGGCGCCCGCCACCTGGCCGAGCTGACCGGCCCGGAACTCACGGCGTTCGTGCTCTTCTCCTCGGTGGCCGGGACGCTGGGCAACGCGGGGCAGGCCGCCTACGCGGCGGCCAACGCCGCGCTGGACGGGCTGGCCGCCCAACGCCGGGCCGCCGGGCTGCCCGCGACCGCGGTGGCCTGGGGGCTGTGGGCCGAGAGCAGCGGTATGACCGAGGGCATGGCCGACACGGACCGGGCCCGGCTGGCCCGCGCCGGTGTGGTGCCGCTGGACTCCGCCACCGCACTGGACCTGTTCGACACGGCCACCGCGCTGGACGACCCGGTGCTGCTCGCCGCCCGCCTGGACCCGGTGGCGCTGCGCGAGCGGGCGGCCGAGGGCGTGCTGTCGCCGGTGCTGCGCGCACTGGTGCCGGTGGTGCGTCGCGCCGCCGCCACGGAGGCTCCGCCGGACGGCGCCGACGGGCTGCTGCGGCGGCTGGCCGAGGGGGAGCCGCTGCGGGTGCTCCAGGATCTGGTGCTCACCCAGGCGGCGGTGGTGCTCGGCCACTCCGACCCGGGCGGGCTGTCACCGGACCGGCCGTTCAAGGACTTCGGCTTCGACTCACTGACCGCGGTGGAACTGCGCAACCGGCTGGGCCGGGCGACCGGCGTACGGCTGCCCGCGACCGTGGTGTTCGACCACCCCACCCCCGCCGCACTCGCCGGATACCTGCGCGGCGAAGTCATCGGCGACGCCGCTGCCGAGAGCGCCCCGCCCGCCGCCGCCCCGGTGGTGGCCGCGGACGAGCCGATCGCGATCATCGGCATGGCCTGCCGCTTCCCGGGCGGGGTCGCCTCCCCGGAAGATCTGTGGGACCTGGTGGCCGACGGCGTCGACGCCGTCGGCGGGTTCCCCACCGACCGCGGCTGGGACGTCACCGGACTGTACGACCCCGACCCGGACCACCCGGGCACCAGCTACACCCGGCACGGCGGCTTCCTCTACGACGCCGGCCGGTTCGACGCCGGGCTGTTCGGGATCTCGCCGCGCGAGGCCCTCGCCATGGACCCGCAGCAGCGGCTGCTCCTGGAAACCGCCTGGGAGGCGCTGGAGCGCGCCGGGATCGACCCGTCCTCGGTACGCGGCAGCCAGACCGGCGTGTTCACCGGAGTGATGTACCACGACTACGCCACCGCGCTGCGGGAGCTGCCCGAGGGCGTCGAGGGGCACCTGCTCACCGGCACCGCCGGAAGCGTCGCCTCCGGCCGGGTCGCCTACACGCTCGGCCTGCAGGGGCCCGCGGTCACCGTGGACACGGCATGCTCCTCCTCGCTGGTGGCCATGCACCTCGCGGCCCAGGCGCTGCGCTCCGGTGAATGCTCGCTGGCCCTGGCCGGCGGTGTGACGGTGATGGCCGAGCCGACCACGTTCACCGCGTTCTCCCGGCAGCGCGGACTCGCCGCCGACGGACGGTGCAAGCCCTACGCCGGGGCTGCCGACGGCACCGGCTGGGCCGAGGGCGTCGGCCTGCTGCTGCTCGAACCGCTCTCCGCCGCGCGCCGCAACGGCCACCGTGTGCTGGCCGTGCTGCGCGGCTCGGCCGTCAACCAGGACGGCGCGTCCAACGGCCTGACCGCTCCCAACGGGCCCTCGCAGGAACGGGTGATCCGCACCGCGCTGGCCGCCGCCGGAGTCCTGGCCCAGGACGTCGACGCGGTCGAGGGCCACGGCACCGGGACACCGCTGGGCGACCCGATCGAGGCGCAGGCGCTGCTGGCCACCTACGGCCGGGACCGTACCGGCGATCCGCTGTGGCTGGGGTCGGTCAAGTCCAACATCGGGCACGCGCAGGCCGCGGCCGGGGTGGCCGGCGTGATCAAGATGGTGCAGGCGATACGGCACGGGGTGCTGCCCCGCACCCTGCACGTCGACGAGCCCTCACCGCACGTGGACTGGTCGGCCGGTGAGGTGCGGCTGCTGACGGAGGCGCGGCCGTGGCCGGAGCACGGCCGGCCACGCCGGGCCGGGGTGTCCTCGTTCGGCATCAGCGGCACCAACGCGCATGTCGTCATCGAGCAGGCGGACCCGGACGCGTCCGCCGAGGCCGGGCCGGCCGACGGGTCCGGTGAGCCCGGGCGGGTCGAAGGGTTCGCTGGGGCCGGGCAGGGCGAGGTGTTCGCCGGGGCCGGGCAGGTGGACGTGTTCGCTGGGGCCGGTCAGGTTGAAGGGTTCGCCGGGGCCGGGCAGGCCGAGGTGTTCGCTGAGGCCGGTCAGGTGGACGTGTTCGCTGGGGCGCGGTCGGACACCGGGCCGGGGCTGGTGCCGGTCGCGGTGTCCGGGCAGAGCGCGGAGGCGCTGCGGGAGCAGGCCGCACGGCTGGCGGCGCATCTCGCCGAACACCCCGGCGAGCGGGTGCGGGACATCGCCTGGTCCAGCGTGACCGGCCGGGCCGCGCTGGAACACCGCGCGGTCGTCCTGGCCGCCGGACCGGAGCAACTCGGCGAGCGGCTCGGGGCGCTGGCCGAGGGCCGGGATGTCCCGGGTGTGGTGCACGGCACCGCGGCCGACGCGGCACGGCGGGTGGCGTTCGTGTTCCCCGGGCAGGGCGCGCAGTGGGCCGGGATGGCGCTGGAACTGCTCGACTCCGCACCGGTGTTCGCCGCCCGGCTGGCCGAGTGCGCCGCCGCGATCGAGTCGTACGTCGACTGGTCGGTACTGGACGTGCTGCGCGGACTGCCGGGTGCGCCGACGCTGGAGCGGGTGGACGTGGTGCAGCCGGTGACCTTCGCGGTCACCGTGTCGCTGGCCGCGCTGTGGCGCTCGTACGGTGTGGAACCGGAGGCGGTGATCGGCCACTCGCAGGGCGAGATCGCCGCCGCCTGCGTGGCCGGGGCACTGTCGCTGGCCGACGCCGCCGCTGTGGTGTGCCTGCGCAGCCGCGCGCTGACCGAACTGTCCGGCAAGGGCGGCATGATGTCGGTGGCGCTGCCCGCCGACGAGGTGCGGGCCCTGTTCACCGACGACCGGCTGGGCGTGGCCGCGGTCAACAGCCCCACGTCCACCGTCGTCTCCGGCGACCCGGACGCCCTGGAAGAGCTACGGGCGGCCTGCGAGGAGCGCGGGGTGCGGGCCCGCCGTATCGCGGTGGACTACGCCTCGCACTCCACCCACGTCACCGCCGTCAAGGACAGCCTGGCCGAACTGCTCGCGGGGATCAGTCCGCAGGCGGCGCGCACCGAGCTGTACTCCACGGTCACCGGGCAGCGACTGGACACCCGGGAGCTCACCGGCGATTACTGGTACACCAACCTCCGTCAGACCGTCCGGTTCGCCGACGCGGTGCGCACCGCGCTGGACGCCGGGATCGGCACCTTCATCGAGATCAGCCCGCACCCGGTGGTCGCCCCGGGCGTGCAGGAGACGGTGGACGCCGACGGCGCGCGGGCCGCCGTACTCGCCACGCTGCGGCGCGACGACGGCGGCTGGCCGCGCTTCGCCCAGTCGCTGGCCGAGGCGCAGGTGCGCGGGGCCGGGGTACGGCTGGCCGAGGTGTTCGAGGGCACCGGTGCCCGACGGGTCGACCTGCCCACGTACGCCTTCCAGCACCGCTGGTACTGGCTGGCCGAGCAGGCCGGACCCCGCTCCGACACCTGGCGCTACCGCGTCCAGTGGCGCCCCGCGGGCCCGCCGGAGCGCACCGGACCGGACGGTGAGTGGCTGGCGCTGGTGCCCGCCTCGGGTGCGGATCAGGACTGGCTGAAGACGCTCACCGGCGGCCTCCCGGTGCGGACCCTCACCGTGGACACCGAGCATGCCGACCGCGCCGGTCTCACCGACCGGCTGCGCCGTGCGCTGGCCGAGCACCCCCCGCGCGGGGTGCTGTCCCTGCTGGCCGCCGACCGCCGACCGCACCCGGACCACCCG
Organism: Streptomyces sp. NPDC054813; assembly: GCF_053611365.1. Taxonomy (NCBI): domain Bacteria; kingdom Bacillati; phylum Actinomycetota; class Actinomycetes; order Kitasatosporales; family Streptomycetaceae; genus Streptomyces; species Streptomyces sp. NPDC054813. The sequence goes on from NZ_JBSHAF010000031.1 coordinate 113,398, forward strand.
GTGGTGCCGGCCGGGGTGGCCGCCACCCTGGCACTGGTGCAGGCGCTCGGCGATCTGGACGCGGCCGTCCCGCTCTGGCTGGTGACCTCCGGCGCGGTGAGCACCGGCAACGCCGATCCGCTGCGCGAACCGAGCGCGGCGCAGGTGTGGGGCCTGGGCCGGGTGGCGATGCTGGAACACCCGGCGTTCTGGGGCGGCCTCGTCGACCTGCCCGCCGAACTCGACGAGACCGCGCTGGAACAGCTGCGCGCGGTGCTCGCGGGCGGCTGGGGCGAGGAGGACCAACTCGCGGTGCGCGGATCCGGCACGCTGCTACGGCGGTTGGTGCGCGCCCCGCTCGACGGCGGTGCGGCCGGCGACTGGCAGGCCCGGGACACCGCGCTCGTGACCGGCGGCACCGGCGCGCTCGGCCCGGAGGTCGCCCGCTGGCTCGCCGCACAGGGCGTACGACACGTGGTACTGGTCAGCCGCAGCGGCCCACACGCCGAGGGGATCGCCGAACTGACGGCCGAACTCGACGTCCTGGGCGTCCGGCTGACCGCGCGCGCCTGTGACATCGGCGACCGGGCCTCCGTGGCCGCCCTGCTGGCCGGCATGCGCGAGCAGGGCGAGGTGGTGCGCACGGTGGTGCACGCCGCCGCGCTGATGCGGCTGGCCGCGCTTCCCGACACCGACCTCGCCGAGTACGCCGACGTCCTCACCGCCAAGGTCCAGGGCGCCCGGTACCTCGTCGAACTGCTCGACCCGGCCGAACTGGACGCCCTGGTCTTCTACTCCTCCATCGCCGGGGTGTGGGGCAGCGGCGACCACGGTGCCTACGCCGCCGCCAACGCCGAACTCGACGCCCTCGCCGAGCAGGCCCGCGCCGCCGGTCTGCCGGTCACCTCGGTGGCCTGGGGCGTCTGGGACGGCGCCCGCTTCCCCGACGGGGTCGACGCCGGCCAACTGCGCCGCCAGGGTCTGCCGTTGATCGCTCCCGGACCGGCGCTGGACGCGCTGCGCACCGTTCTCGAACGCGCCGAGAGCGGGCTGTCCGTCGCCGACGTCGACTGGGCCAGGTTCATGCCGCTGTTCGCCTCCGCCCGCAGCAGGCCGCTGTTCGCCGAGATCCCCGAGGCCCGGCGGGTGCTGGACGGCACGTCCGAACCGGGGTCGCAGCCGGCCGGCTCCCCCTGGGCACAGCGACTGGCCGGGCTGTCGGACACCGAACGCCGCAGCACCCTGCTACGGCTGGTACGCGAGCAGGCGGCCGTCGTACTGGGCCACTCCGGCGCGGCCGCCATCGGCGCCGACCACGCCTTCCGCGACCTGGGATACGACTCGCTGACCGGGATCGAACTGCGCAACCAGCTCGGCGAGGCGACCGGTCTGGCGCTGCCGGCCACCCTCGTCTTCGACCAGCCCACTCCGGCCGCGGTCGCCGCATACCTCCGCACCCGGCTCGCGCCCCCCGAACCACCCCTCCTCACCGAACTGGACCGGCTCGCCGAGCGGCTGTCCCGGGCGGACGCCGACGACGACCGGGCCGGTGTCGAACTGCGGCTCCGGGCGATGCTCGCGCAGTTCAGCAGGGACTTCGGCAAGGACGAGGAGGACTTCGACCCGATGTCGAACGAGGAGATGTACGACCTCATCGACCGCGAACTCGGCGCGAACTGAAGGGGGCTGCACATGTCCGAGGAAGAGAAGCTGCGCGGCTACCTGAACCGGGTCATGGTCGACCTGCGCAAGGCCAACCGCCGCCTGCAGGACGTCGAACAGTCCCGCACCGAGCCCATCGCCGTCGTCGGCATGGCCTGCCGCTACCCCGGCGGGGTCCGCTCCCCGGAAGACCTGTGGCGGGTGCTGGCCGAGGGCCGGGACGTCACCGGCGAACTGCCCGCCGACCGCGGCTGGGACGTCGACGGTCTCTACGACCCCGACCCGGAGCGCTCCGGCCACAGCTACGTACGGCGCGGCGGCTTCCTGGACGACCCCGGTGCGTTCGACGCGGGGTTCTTCGGGATCTCGCCGCGCGAGGCGCTGGCGATGGACCCGCAGCAGCGGCTCCTCCTGGAGACCTCCTGGGAGGCACTGGAACGGGCCGGCATCGACCCCATCGCACTGCGCGGCACCCGCACCGGAGTGTTCGTCGGCCAGAACTACCAGGAGTACGGCACCGGCCTGGCCCACGCCCCCGCGAGCGTCGAGGGACACCTGGTCACCGGCGTGGTCCCCAGCGTGCTCTCCGGCCGGATCTCCTACACCCTCGGCGTCGAAGGCCCGGCCATCACCCTCGACACCGCCTGCTCGACCTCCCTGGTCACCCTGCACCTGGCCATGCAGTCGCTGCGCAACGGAGAGTCCACGCTGGCCCTGTCCGGCGGCGTGACGGTATTGGCCGGACCCGGACCGCTCATCGAGTTCAGCCGCCAGCGGGTACTGGCCGCCGACGGCCGTTGCAAGGCGTTCTCCGCCGCGGCCGACGGCATGGGCATGGCCGAGGGCGTCGGCATGCTGGTCCTGGAGCGGCTGTCCGATGCGCGGGCCAACGGCCACGAGGTGTTGGCGGTGCTGCGCGGTTCGGCGGTGAACCAGGACGGTGCGTCCAACGGGCTCACCGCCCCCAACGGCCCCTCGCAGCAGCGCGTCATCCGAGCCGCCCTGAACGCCGCCGGGCTGACCCCCGCCGACGTCGACGTGGTGGAGGCGCACGGCACCGGAACCTCCCTGGGCGACCCCATCGAGGCACAGGCCCTGCAGGCCGCCTACGGCGCCGACCGTGAACGGCCGCTGCTCCTCGGCACGGTGAAGTCCAACATCGGGCACACCCTCGCCGCCGCCGGGGTGGCCGGGGTGATCAAGTCCGTGCTGGCGCTGCGCCACGAGACCGTGCCGAAGACCCTGCACGCGAACACCCCGTCCCCGCACATCGACTGGTCCTCCGGCACCCTCTCGCTGGCCACCGAGGCGGTGCCCTGGCCACGCGGGGAACGGCCGCGCCGCGCCGCGGTGTCCTCGTTCGGCATCAGCGGCACCAACGCCCACGTCATCCTGGAAGAGGCTCCCGACCCGGAAGACGCGGAGCCGGCGGCGGCCCCGCAGCCGGTGCTCTCGCTCCCGGTGCCGGTGGTGCTCTCCGGCCGCGGCGCGACCGGCCTGGCCGGCCAGGCCGCTCGACTGCACGAGTTCGTCGCGGCCGACCCCGAACTGACCGTCGCCCGGCTGGCGTTCGCCACCGCCACCACCCGGGCCGCCCTGGAGCATCGCGGTGCGGTGGTGGCCGCCGACCGCGATGAACTGCTGGCCGGGCTTGCGGAGTTGGCGGATGGTGGGCCGGGTGCAGTCAGCGCGGTGGCTGACCGGGGTGGGCTTACGGGGTTCTTGTTCTCGGGGCAGGGGTCGCAGTGGTCGGGAATGGGTGGGGAGCTGGCTGAGCGGTATCCGGTGTTCGCCCAGTCGTTCGCGGATGTGTGTGGGCGGTTGGAGTCGGTGTTGGGGTTGTCGGTTCGGGAGGTGGTTCTCGGCGGCGGTGATCGGCTGGATGAGACG
>NZ_JBSHAF010000032.1:0-19968 GCF_053611365.1 Streptomyces sp. NPDC054813
CGATCCGGGCGATCACGGTGGTGGGTGCGTTGCGGGCGGAGGGGTTCGATGTCGCCGTGCGTGACCTGTTCGAACACCGCACCGTCGCCGCACTGGCGGCCTTCGCCCGGTCCGGCGCGCCGCGCGCGGACGGTGCGCTCCCGGAGGCCGGTGAACGCGCGGACTTCGGCATCACCTCGGTGCCGTCCGCGATCGCCCTGCAGGCCAGGCGTACGCCCGACGCGGTGGCCGTGGCCTGCGGCGAGCAGCAGCTCGACTACGCCGGGCTGCTCGCCCGCGCCGACGCGGTGGCGGACCGCCTGCGCACGGCCGGCGCCGGCTCCGGCTCGGTGGTCGGCGTGGTCATGGACCGCGGTCTGGACCTGCTGCCGGTGCTGCTGGGCGTCTGGCGCGCGGGCGCGGCCTACCTGCCGCTGGACCCGGCCTACCCGGCGGCCCGCTGCGGCTTTACGCTGCAGGACGCGAAGGCCGTCGCCGTCGTGGCGCACGCCGCCTACGCCGAGGGCCTGGCGGGCGTTTTCGACGGACCGGTGCTCCGCGCCGAGGACCTGATCGCCGCCGAGGCGCCGCGGTCCGCGGTCGAGCCGGCGGCGGTGGACCCGCTGGACCTGGCGTACGTCATCTACACCTCGGGCTCGACGGGAACGCCCAAGGGCGTGCAGGTCACCCACGAGGGCCTGGCCAACCACCTCGGGTGGGCGGCCCGCGACCTCTGTGGCGCCGGTGAGGGCGGCTCCGCGGTCTTCTCCTCGGTGGCCTTCGACCTCGTCGTGCCCAACCTGTGGGCGCCGCTGCTGGTCGGCCAGAAGGTCCGACTGCTGCCGCAGGACCTTGAACCCGCCGACCTCGGCCCGGCCCTGCTGGTCGGCGCGCCCTACTCCTTCCTCAAGCTGACCCCGGGTCACCTGGAGATCATCACCCAGCAGATCACCGGAGCCCAGGCCGCGCGACTGGCCGGTGCGGTCGTGGTGGCCGGCGAGGCTCTGCCCGGCGCCCTGGCCGCCCAGTGGGTCTCCTGGCTCGGCACCGACCGCCTGATCAACGAGTACGGCCCGACCGAGGTGACCGTCGGCACCAGCGTCAACCGGCTCGGGGGCCCGCCCGGCGCCGGGGTGGTGCCGATCGGGCGCGCCCTGCCGAACCTGGCGATGTACATCCTCGACGAGTTCCTCGACCAGGTGCCTGCCGGTGACGCCGGCGAGCTGTTCGTGGCCGGGACCGGCGTGGCCCGCGGTTACGGCGGGCAGCCCGCGCTGACCGCCGACCGTTTCCTGCCCGACCCCTTCGGCGCCCCCGGCACGCGGATGTACCGCACCGGCGACCTGGCGCGGCTGGATGCCGACGGGAACGTCGAGTTCCTCGGCCGACTGGACGACCAGGTGAAGATCCGCGGCTACCGGATCGAGCTGGGCGAGGTCACGGCCGCGGTGCGCTCGCATCCCACGGTGACCGAGGCCACGGTGGTCGCGGCCGGCGGCGAGGGCGGCGACCGACGCCTGGTGGCGTACGTCGTCGTCACCGGCGGCGAGCTGCCGGCCGACCTGGCCGAGCACTGCGCCGGCGCGTTGCCGCAGTACATGGTGCCGACCGCGTTCGTGCCGCTGGACGCGCTCCCGCTGACCGCCAACGGCAAGGTCGACCGCCGGGCCCTGCCGGACGCGGCCGTCGCGACCGGACACGCCTACACCGCCCCGCGCACCGACCTGGAGACGCGCGTCAGCGAAGTCTGGGCCGAGGTGCTCGGCCTGCCCCGGGTCGGCATCCACGACGACTTCTTCGACATCGGCGGTGACTCCGTGCGCGCCGTGGCCGTCGCCGGCCGGCTGCGCGCCGAGGGCTTGAACGTCAGCACCCGCGACGTGTTCGCGCAGCACACCGTCGCCCGGCTGTGCGGGGCGCTCGCCGACCGGGCCGAGATCCGCGAGGAGAGCACCAGGGTCGAGCCCTTCGCCCTGCTCGGCGGGGAGGACCGGGCACTGCTGCCGGAGGGGCTGGCCGATGCCTACCCCCTGACCCAGAACCAGATCGGCATGCTGGTCGAGATGCTCTCCAGTGAGGGCAAGCAGCACTACCACATCGTCAAGACCATCGGTCTGACCGACGAGGAGCCCTTCGACGAGGACGCGCTGCGCGCCTCGCTGGCCGAGCTGATCACGCGGCACGAGATCCTGCGTACGACGTTCGACCTCGAGACCTACTCGGTGCCCATGCAACTGGTGCACCGGAGCGCCGAGCCGCGGCTGATCGTGCACGACTCCACCCACCTGACCGAGGAGGAGGAACCGGCCTTCCTGGCCGAGTTCCTCGACGGCGAGGCCAACTCGCCGGTGGACTACCACGAGGCGCCGCAGCAGCGGCTGATCGTGCAGAAGCTCTCCGGCGGCCGCTGGCAGCTGAGCTTCTCGCAGTCGCACGTGATCCTCGACGGCTGGAGCTTCTTCCAGCTCCGGGTGGAGCTGCTCGGCCTCTACCGCGCGATGCGCGACGGCGGTGAGATCGAGCCCTGCCGCGAGAGCGGCATGCGCTTCGCCGACCAGGTGGCGGCCGAGCTGCGCGCCCTGGCCTCCGGCGACGACCGGAAGTACTGGGCCGAGGTGGTCGGCGCGAACCCGAAGTTCGAGCTGCCCACGGCCTGGGGCGACCCGAACGCCGGCCCGGACGACGTCTTCCGCCGCTCCGTCGAGTTCGGCGAACTGCTGCCCGGCCTGCGCGCGCTGGCCTTCCAGTCGGGCGCCTCGGTGAAGACCGTGCTGCTCGCCGCACACCTCAAGGTGCTCAGCCAGATCACCGCCGAGCGCACCTTCTTCAGCGGCCTCATGTCGCACGTGCGGGCCGAAGTGTCGGGCGCCGACCAGGTCGCGGGCATGAGCCTGAACCCGCTGCCGTTCGCCTTCGACCGCACCGCCCGCACCTGGCGCGAACTCGTGGCCCAGGTCTTCGAGAACGAGACGAGGACCTGGGAGCACCGGCACTACCCGATGCCGGCGATCCAGAACGAGGCGATCGACACCGGGCGCCTGATGGACGTCCACTTCAGCTTCATCGACTTCGACCAGCAGGAGGACGGCCCGGTCGACCGGCGGCTGGACTTCTGCTTCAGCTCCAACGAGTTCCCGGTGACGGTCGCGGTCAAGGCCGGCCGGCTGACCTTCAGCACCAACGCCCAGGCGATGTCCGCCGAGGCCGCCGGTCTGATGGCCGAGTCGTACCTGACCGTCCTGAAGGCGATGGCCGAGGACCCGGACGGCGACGCCCGAGCGGTCCGCTTGCCGGACGGGGAGGAGGCCCGCCTGCTCGCCTTCGGCACCGGCGCGACCCGCCCGGCCGAGCCGCCGCTCGCGCTCGCCGCGTTCGACGCCCAGGCCGCCCGGACGCCGCGGCAGCCGGCCGTGCTCTGCGGCGACGACACGGCGACCTTCGCCGAGCTGTCCGCCAGGGCCGACCGGATCGCCGCCGCGCTGGCGCCCGTGGCCGGCGCCGACCGGGTGATCGCGGTCGCCCTGGACCGCGGGCCCGACCTGCTCGCCGCGTTCCTCGGCACCTGGCGCGCCGGCGGCGGCTACCTGCCGCTCGATCCGGCCCACCCTGCCGAGCGGCTGGGCCGGACCCTCGCCGACGCGGGCGTCGTGGCGGTGGTGACCGAGGAGAAGTACGCCGCGACCTTCGCGGAACTCTCCGGCGTCCCGCTGGTCGTGGTCGACCGCGAGCTGCCCGAGCCGGCCGCCTCGCGCGAGACCGTGGCCACCGACCCGGACTCGCTCGCCTACGTGATCTACACCTCGGGCTCCACCGGCGTGCCCAAGGGCGTGCAGATCACCCACCGCTCGCTGGCGGGCTACCTGGCTGGCGTCACCGAGCTCACCGCCGACGCCGAGGGACCTGCACCGCTGTTCTCCTCGGTGGCCTTCGACCTCGCGGTGCCCCAGCTGTACGTGCCGCTGCTGCGCGGCCGGGCGGTGCACATGATGCCCGCCGACCTCGACCTCGACGAGCTAGGCAGTTGGCTGGCGGCGAGCGGTCCCTACTCCTTCCTCAAGCTGACGCCCTCGCACCTCGGCATCCTCGCCGAGCAGCTGACCGGGCAGCAGGCCCGCGGCCTGGCGGCGATCGTGCTGGTCGGTGGCGAGACCTTCCCGAGCGCGCTGGCCCAGCGGTGGGCGGAACTCTCGGGCGGCGCGCGGATCCTCAACGAGTACGGTCCCACCGAGGTCACCGTCGCCAACAGCTCCGCCGAGTACGATGCCGCGCACGGTGCCGAGACCGTGCCGATCGGCCGGCCGCACGCCGGGACCACCATGTTCGTGCTCGACGAGGAGCTGCGCCGCCTCCCGGCCGGCGTGGTCGGCGAGGTCTTCGTCGGCGGCGAGGGCGTGGCACGTGGCTACCTGAAGCGACCGGGCCTGACCGCGGCGTCCTTCCTGCCCGACCCGTTCGGGGCGCCGGGCGCCCGGCTCTACCGGACCGGCGACCGGGCCAGGCTCCTGGACAGCGGTGAGGCCGAACTCCTCGGCCGCACCGACGGGCAGATCAAGCTGCGCGGGCACCGGATCGAGCTGGGCGAGATCGAGACCGCGCTGGCCGCCCACGAGTCGGTTGCCACGGCCGTGGTGCTCGCGGTCGCCCAGGAGGGCGACGAGGGCCTGCGGCTGGTCGGCCACGCCGTCCCGCGGGTCGGCGAGAGCCCGGACGGCGCGCGATTGCGCGACTGGCTCGGCGAGCGACTGCCGGAGTACATGGTGCCCGCAACCGTGCACGTGACGGAGGAGCTGCCGCTCACCGCCAACGGCAAGGTCGACCGGGAGGCACTGGCCCAGGTCGGCGAGGTCACCGAGGAACTGCCCTACACAGCGCCGGAGACCGAGACCGAGCGGGAACTGGCCCGGATCTGGGCGGCGGCGCTCGGCCACGAGCGGGTCGGCATCGACCACACCTTCACCGAGCTTGGCGGCCACTCGATGGTCGTCATCCAGGTGGTCGCGGCCTCCCGCCGGGCCGGCGTACCGCTCAGCCTGGCGATGCTCTACCAGAACGACACCGTCCGTAAGCTGTCGGCCGCCGTGGACGCCGAACTCGCCGCCCGGGCGGCGCAGTCGGCCCCCGCGGCGTCGGCCCCGCAGGCCGCGCCCGCCGCGGTCGACCGGGCCGCCGTCGAGCGGGCGCTGGCCGAGGGCCGGGTACCCGGCGCCGTGGTCGCCGTGATCGAGGGCGGCGAACTGGTCGCCCTGGAGGCCTTCGGCTCCACCCGCAGCGAGGGCGGCCAACCGGTCGACGCGGACACCCTCTTCCCGGTGGGCTCGGTCAGCAAGCACATCACCGCCTTCGCCGCGCTGCGGCTGGTCGACGAGGGCGTCCTCGCCCTCGACACCGACGTCAACGAGTACCTGACGCGCTGGCGGATCCCGGGCAACGGCACCCACGCGCCGATCACCGCACGGCAGCTGCTGGCCCACCTGTCCGGGCTGACGGTCATGGCCGGTGCGGGATACCCGCGCGGCGCCGTCCTGCCGGAGCTGCGCGAGCTGCTCGCCGGCGAGGTCGGGGGTCGGCCGGCCCCCGAGCGGGAGCTGGCGCCCGGCGCCGAGTTCCGCAAGGCCAACACGCACTTCTCGGTGCTCCAGCAGGCGATGTCGGACGTCACCGGCGAGCCGTTCGCCGACCTGATGGACCGGATGGTGTTCAAGCCGCTGGGCATGACGGACTCCTCCTTCCGGCCGGCGTTCCCCGAGGGCCGCACGGCCGCCCACGGACACGACGCGCAGGGTGCGCCGGTCGAGGGCGGCTGGGAGCAGCGGGTGGACGCCGCGGCCGCGGGCCTGTGGAGCACGGCGGCCGACCTGGCCGCGTTCGCTCTGGAGATCCGCCGCAGCGGACTCGGCCGACCGCGCGCACTGCTGCGTCCGCAGACGGTGACCGAGCTGCTCACCGAGCAGTCGCCGGGGAGCTTCTACGGGCTCGGCACGGTGCTGGACGCCGACGGTGGGACGACCTGGTACGGCCACGCGGGCGAACTGCCCGGGCACCGGGCGATGACCATGGCCGAGCTGCGCTCCGGCCGGGGCTTCGTCGTCCTGGCGGCCGGCGCCGGCGGCGACCGTCTGGTCCGGCTGTTCACCTCGGCGACCTCGGGACGGCCCGGCCCCCGCTAGGGGCTGTCCGGACCCGGGTCCGGGCACGCGACGGGCCCGGCCCCCGCCACCGACCACGCTGCCAAAGGAACCGCATGACCAGGCATCTGATATCCCTTGAGGACCTCTCCGACGACGACCTGTACGCCATGGTCGCCCGCGCCGCCGACCACGGCGCGGGCCGCCCGGCCGGCCACCGACCGCTGGACGGGACGGTGGTCGGGATCTACTTCCGCAAGACCTCCACCCGCACCCGCACCGCCTTTTCGGTCGGCGCGCTGCGGCTGGGCGCGGGCATCGTCGCCTACGGCCCGGACGACCTGCAGACCAACACGGGGGAGACCACCGAGGACACCGGAGCGGTGTTCGCCCGGATGCTCGACGTGCTGGTCGCGCGTACCGCGGGTGAGCCGGAGGAACTGCGCGGCTGGGCCGGGCCGCGCGGCATGTCGGTGGTGAACGCGATGACCGCCGACGAGCACCCCACGCAGGCCATCGCCGACCTGGCGGCGCTGCAGGGCAGGTTCGGCCGGGTCGCCGGACTGCGGATCCTCTACCTCGGCGAGGGAAACAACACCGCGGCGGCGCTCGCGCTGGCCGTTTCGCGGTACCGGGACACCTACCTGGAGCTGCGCACGCCGCCCGGGTACGGGCTGCCCGCCCGGATCCTCGACCGCGCCGGCGCACGGGCCGAGAAGAGCGGCGCCCGGATCGTCGAGCGCCACGACACGGCCGACCTCCCCCCGGGGTTCGACGTCATCTACACCACCCGCTGGCAGACCACCGGGACCAGCAAGCCGGACCCGGACTGGCGGCGCGGCTTCGAGCCCTTCCGGGTCACCCGGGAGCTGTGGCGCACCAGCCCGGACGCGGCGTTCATGCACGACCTGCCGGCGCATCGCGGCGAGGAGGTCAGCGCCGAGGTGCTGGACGGCCCGCGCAGCATCGCCTTCGACCAGGCCGCGTGCAAGATGTACGGCGCGATGGCGGTCCTCGAATGGTGCCACCACGGCGTGGTCGTCCCGCCCGGGCCGACCGGGGTGGAACTCGGGTGAGCCGGACCGGGACGACCGAGCGGAACGACGAAGTCCGACCGCTCTCCAAGAACCGCGACTTCAACCTGCTCTGGCTGGGCGCCGGGGTCTCCGCGCTCGGCAACCGGGTCGCCTCCACGGCCTTCCCGCTGCTGGTCCTCTGGCAGGGCGGGTCGATCTCCTCGGCCGGACTGGTGGCCTTCGCGTCACAGCTGCCGAACCTGGTCGTCCAGTTGCCGGCCGGGGCCCTGGTGGACCGCTGGGACCGCCGACGGGTGATGCTCGTCTGCGACCTCGCCGCGGGCCTGGCCATGGCCGGGGTGGTGACCGTGCTGATGCTCGGCCACCTGTGGATCCCCCTGCTCATGGTGGCGGCCTTCATCGAGGGCGGCGCGATGATCTTCTACCGGCTCGCCGAGCGCGCCGCCGTCCGCAACCTGGTGCGCCCCGAACACCTCTCCGCCGCGCTGTCCCGCAACGAGGCGCGCGGTCAGGCCTCGGGCCTGCTGGGCAGTCCGCTCGGTTCCGCCCTGTTCACGCTGTTGCCGTGGCTGCCCTTCCTGGTCTCGCTGGCCGGCCGGGCGGTGGCCGGTCTCAGCCTGCTGGCCATCCGAACCGGGTTCCAGCAGACCAGGGCGAAGACCGGCGAGCGTAATCTGCGGGCCGAGATCGGCGCGGGCATGGCCTGGCTGTGGCGCCAGCGCTTCCTGCGGGCGGCGATCTCCCTGGTCGCCGGGAGCAACCTGGTCTTCCAGGCGACCAACCTGGCCGTGGTTCTGATCATCAAGCGCAACGACGGCTCGCCGATGGAACTCGGTGTGGTCAGCGTGGTCGGCGGGCTCGGTGGTGTGCTCGGCGCGATGTCCGGCGGCTGGTTCCTGTCCCGGCTGTCGGCTTCCGGGATCGTGATCGGCGCCCTGATGGTGTGGACCCTCCTGGTACCGATGATCCTGCTGAGCCCCAACCCGGTGGCCCTCGGCGCGCTGTCCGCCGGGATCGCCGCCGTCGGCGCCATCAGCAACCTGGCCGCCGGGGTCTATCTGACCAAGGTCTGCCCGGACGAGATGCAGGGCCGGGCGATCAGTGTCGCGAGCCTGCTCTCCTCCGGCACCAACTCACTGGGCGCGATGGCGGCCGGCTTCGCATTGGCCCGTGCGGGACTCACCAGCACGATCGGCGTGGCCACCGGCTTCATGGCGCTGCTCGCCGTGATCTCCGTGGTGAGCCCGGCGGTCCGCTCCGGCCGTGAACCGCTCAAGTAGGGCTTGTCAAAGGAACCTGGCACCGGCCGGCCGGCCGACCGGACGCGATACAGAGGGCCTATAGGCAGTGGGCGGAGCGTGGAGTCGGTGCCCGCCGGCACATGTTGAAGGGACGGACGTGAACCACAACTGGAAGCCCCGGGAGCTCAACCCGGACGAGATCGGCACCGCCGCGAACGCGGCCGGGCTGGTCGAGTACCTGCGCGGGATCGACCTGGCCGCGCTGCTGACCGCCGAGAAGGCGCTGGTGATGCATGGGTTCGGGGTCGCGACCGGCGAACTCGACGACGTGCTCGACGCGTTGCTGCCCGACCGCCTCGCCTACGTGCACGGCAACTCGCCGCGGACGAAGGTCGGCCGCAACGTCTACACCTCGACCGAGTACCCGGCCACGCTGGCCATCTCGATGCACAACGAGATGTCGTACGCCTCGCGCTGGCCGACCCGGCTGGCCTTCTACTGCGAGACCGCGCCCGGCTCAGGCGGCGCGACCCCGGTGATCGACGGCGAGCTGTGGTTGGAGTCGGTCGGCTCGGAGATCCGCGAGGCCTTCGCCGACGGCGTGCGCTACCAGCAGAATCTGCACGGCGGATACGGCCTGGGCAAGAGCTGGCAGCAGACCTTCGAGACCGAGGACCGGAGCGAGGTCGAGGCCTTTCTGGCCGAGTCCGCGGCCTCCTGGGAGTGGCGCTCGGACGGCAGCCTGCGCATCGAGCAGCTGCGCCCGGCTTTCGTCCGCCACCCGGTGACCGGCGCCGAGGTTTGGTTCAACCAGGCCGACCAGTGGCACCCGGCGGGGCTCGGCGACGAGACCGCGCGGGCGCTCAGCGAGATCATGCCGCCCGAGGACCTGCCGCAGTCCGCCACCTTCGCCGACGGCAGCCCGATCCCGGACGAGTACGTCACCAAGATCCGCGACCTCGGCCTGGAGAAGGCGGTCGACGTGGACTGGCACGTCGGGGACCTGCTGCTGATCGACAACGTCCTGGTCGGGCACGGCCGACGGCCCTTCGACGGTCCGCGCCGCGTGCTGGTGGCCATGTCCGGAACCGACGAGGCGTGAGGAAGCCGCACCATGACTGACAACACTCTGGCATACGTCATCGAGGCCGGGACGGACGGCCGCGCCCCCCGGGAGGTGTTCGAGGCCGAGCGCCCCCGGATCCGCCGAAAGCTGCTGGAGCACGGCGCGGTGCTGCTGCGCGGCTTCCCGATCGACGGGGTCGCGGGCTTCCAGGAGGCCGTGCGGACTCTCTCCGGGGACCCGCTGGTCTACAACGAGCGTTCCTCCCCGCGGCACGCGATCCTCGGGAACGTCTACACCTCGACGGACTACCCGCCGAACGAGGAGATCTTCCTGCACAACGAGAACTCCTACCAGGCCTCCTGGCCGCGGCTGCTCTGGTTCTACTGCGAGACCGCGCCGGAGACCCAGGGCGCCACGCCGCTGGCCGACATCGGGGCCGTCTACAAGGCGATCGACCCGAGCGTGCGCGAGGAGTTCGCCCGCAAGGGCTGGATGGTCGTGCGCAACTTCCACGAGGGCTTCGGCGTACCGTGGCGCTCGGTGTTCAACACCGGTGACCGCGCAGTGGTCGAGGCCCACGCCAAGCGCAGCGGCCTCGAGGTGGAGTGGCGCGGCACGGACGGGCTGCGCACCAAGGCCGTGCGCAAGGCGATCCACCGTCACCCCGACACGGGCGAGGAGGTCTGGTTCAACCACGCGACCTTCTTCCACTACACGACGCTCGCGCCGGACGTCCAGGAGGGCCTGCTCGCGCTGTTCGACGAGGAGGACATGCCGACCAACACCTACTTCGGTGACGGCACGCCGATCCCGGATGACGTCACCGCGCATCTGCGCGACTGCTACCGGGCCGCATCCACGCGCTTCGACTGGCAGCAGCGCGACATCCTGATCGTCGAGAACATGCTGGCGGCGCACGCGCGCGAGCCGTTCACCGGTCCGCGCAAGATCGCGGTCGCGATGACCGAGGGCCACATGCCCGATTCCGACTCCGGGGTCCGGGCGAGTTGAGACCCTTCCCGTCAGCCCCGCAGTCGTCCTGGTTGCGCAGCTTCCTCCCACGCAACACCGCGGCGCGCGCCCGGCTGGTCTGCTTCCCGCATGCCGGCGGGACGGCCAACACCTTCCGGGAGCTGGCCGAGCTGCTCGCGCCCGAGATCGAGGTGCTGGCGATCCAGTACCCGGGCCGGCAGGATCGTTTCGCGGAGCCGTTCATCGCCGACTTCGAGGAGCTCGCCGACCTCCTCGCCGAGCTCCTCACCCCCGGCCTGGGCCGCGCACCCACCGCCTTCCTCGGGCACAGCATGGGCGCGACCGTCGCCTACGAGGTGGTCCGCCGGCTGCGGCCCCGCTACCCCTCGCCGCTCACCGCGCTGTTCGTCTCGGCCCGCAAGGCCCCCGACCGGATCACGCCGATGGGGCTGGAGTTCGACGACGAGGAGATCCGGCTGGTCGTCGACCGGCTCGGCGGCACCGGCAGCGAACTGCTGCGCCACCCCGACCTGTGGGAACTCTCGGCGCCGATCCTGCGCAACGACTTCCTGATGAGCGAGCGTTACCACTTCACCCCGGGGCCGCCGGTGGCCTGTCCGCTCACCGTCATGGTCGGCGACGAGGACGAGGCCTTCACCGAGCAGGACGCGGCGCACTGGTCCCGGCACACGCTCGGATCCTTCGCCGTGCACAGCTTCGAGGGCGGCCACTTCTACTTCGAGCAGAATCCCGAACCCCTGGCGCAGGTCCTGGCCCAGGCCCTGCGCCAATGGACGGACCAAGGGAGCAAGCCATGACCGTGGACCTCGCCGGTTACCGGAACGTCCCCGACGCCCTCGTCGACCGTGCCCGGCTTCGGCCGGAGCACCCGGCCCTCATCGTCTCGCCGGACGCCGGACCGGACGGGGAGGAGGTGTACACCTACGCCGAACTCCTCGCCCAGGTCGAGCGTTCGGCGCGTTGGCTGGCCGCCCGGCTGGAGCCCGGCAGCCGGGTGGTGCTCGCGCTGCCCAGCGGCGTGGGCTTCGTCGAGTCCTACTTCGGCTGCCTGACCGCCGGGATGGTCGCCGTCCCGGTGCCGCCGCCCGGCGGTTCGGCGCAGGCGCGGGCGCGGATCGAGCAGATCGTCCGGGACTGCGAGCCCGCCCTCGTCCTCACCGAGGAGGACGAGATCCAGGGCCTCGCCGAGACGGTCGCGCAGGCGGGTCTTGAGGGCTGCGCCGTGGAGTCCCCTGCCGTTGCGCAGGCCGCGGCCGAGGGGCGGGCCGCGCTGCCGGAAATCGACCGGGACACCCTCGGCGTCCTCCAGTACAGCTCGGGCTCCACAGGCGAGCCCAAGGGCGTGATGGTGAGCCAGGGCAACGTCCTCGCCAACGCCGAGCTGTTCTGCCGGGCCAACGGCGCCGATCAGGACGACGTCTTCGGCGGCTGGATCCCGCTGCACCACGACATGGGCCTGTTCGCGATGCTCAGCTCCGCGGTGTTGGCCGGGGCCACCGTCGTGCTGATGTCGCCGATCAGCTTTGTCAAGCGGCCGGCCACCTGGCTGCGGCTGATCGACCGTCACCGGATCAGCGTCAGCGCGGCGCCGAGCTTCGCCTTTGACCTCTGCGTGCGGCTGGTTCCGAAGGAGCAGGCGGATGCCGTCGACCTGTCCAGCCTGCACTGCGTCATCAACGGCTCCGAGCCCGTCCATGTGCCAACGCTGCGCGCCTTCACCGAGCACTTCGCCGCCGCGGGTTTCGCCCCGGAGGCCATGACGCCCGGCTACGGCCTCGCCGAGGCGACCGTCTACGTCTCGACCAAGCCGCCGCGGCAGCGGCCCGCGCTCCTCACCACCGGCGCCGGCAGGGAGGTCGCCGGCTGCGGTCTGCCGATCGGCTTCGAGCTGCGGATCGTCGACCCGGTGACCCGCCTGGCCTGCGCGCCGGGTGAGACCGGCGAGATCTGGGTGCGCGGCGAGAGCGTCGGACAGGGCTACTGGAAGCGGCCCGGGACCAGCGAGGAGATCTTCCGGGCCACCCTGGCGGACTCCGCCGACGACACGTGGTGGCTGCGTACCGGTGACCTCGGAAGCGTGCAGGAGGGCGAGCTGGTGATCACCGGCCGGCTCAAGGAGGTGATGGTGATCCGCGGCCGCAACGTCTTCCCGCAGGACGTCGAGCACGAGGCTCGCACGGCCCACCCCTTGCTGGCGGGCTTCATCGGCGCGGCCTTCGCGGTCCAGGCCCCCGACGAGCGCGTGGTGCTGGTGCACGAGATCAACCCCGTGGCCTCGGCGGAGGAGCTCCCCGCCCTGGTCGCGGCTGTCCGCAAGCAGCTGACCGGGGTGCTGGGTTCCCCACTGCGCGATGTGGTGCTACTGCGCCGCGGTGCCGTCCGCCGGACGACCAGCGGGAAGATTCAGCGCGGCACGATGCGCTCGTTGTTCCTGGAGGGCGGCCTTGCTCCGGTCTACGCTGACCTGTCCCCGGAGGTGCGCGGACTGCTGCCGGCTTGAGTCCGGCCCTTGACACGACAACGACGAAGGTGCGGTTCCCGGGGGAGGCGGAACCGCACCTTCGTCGCGCTCAGCCGAGCCCCGGTGGATCCGGGAGCTCGCCGAGATTCTGGGCCACCCAGGCGTCGTTGTAGACGGTGTCCAGGTAGCGTTCGCCACTGTCCGGGAAGACGAGCACGCTGGTCGAGTGGTCCGGCAGTTTCGGGGCGAGCCGCTCGTAGGCCGCCACCACCGCGCCCGAGGACGCGCCGGCGAGCACGCCGGTGCGCGCGACCGTACGGCGGCAGGCCGCCACGCACTCGAGGTCGGTGACCCGCATCCCCTCGTCGACCAGCGTGAGGTCCACCAGGGCCGAGCGCACCCCGGCGCCATGGCCGGGCAGCAGCCGGCGCCCGGGCTGCCCGCCCAGGATGACGCTGCCGGCCGCGTCCACCGCGATCACCTTGGTGGACTTGCCGCTCTGCTGGATGTACTGGGCGCAGCCGCGAAGCGTGCCGAAGGTGCTGACCGCGACGAACAGGTAGTCCACGTCATGGTCGAGTTGCTCGGCGATCTCCCGCATGGTGCGCTTGTGCGCCCGTGGGTTGAGCGGATTGCCGTATTGGTTGGGCCAGTAGACGTGCGGGTCGGAGGCGACCAGCTCCCGCACCCGGCGCAGCCGGGCGGCGAGGAACTCACCGGTCTCCGGGTCGGGCTGGTCGACCATCTCGACCCGCCCGCCGTACGCCTCGATCAGCGCGAGGTTGCTGCGCGCCGTACGGATGTCGGCCACGCAGACGAACCGCATGCCGTAGTAGCGGCACAGCTGGGCAAGTCCCACGCCGAGGTTGCCCGAACTGGACTCGACGACGGTGGTCTTCGCCGGGTCCACCTCACCGGAGCTGATCCGGGTGGAGAGCATCTCCAGCGCGGTGCGGTCCTTGATGCTGCCGCCGGGGTTGAACCATTCGAGCTTGGCGAACACGCGTGAACGGCACCCCGGCACGAGGCCGTCCAGCGCCACCAGGGGAGTGCCGCCGATGGCCTCCGTGATTCCCCGCAGGGCCGGGGAGGTCATTCCTGGCCGCCGCCGTTCACGAGATACCCGGCGAGCGCTGAGACGGTTTCGAAGTCCCACAGCAGAGTGGGGTCGGCCGTCACGCCGAACTCGTCCTCGATGTCCGCGGAGAGCGAGAAGGCGTAGACCGAGTCGAGGCCGTAGTCGGCGAGCGAGACGTCGACGGCGACCTCCTCGGCCGGCAGCCGCACGTAGTAGGCGACCCGGCCGATGAGCCAGGTGGTCGTTTCCTCAAGGGACTTCGGCGCGTTGAGTGAACTGGATGTCATCGTTCTTCCTAGGTGTCCGGGTTTCCCTGGCGCCCCGTCAGATCGAGCGGGCGCCCGGCATGGTGAAGGTCGACCGTCTGCCGGAACAAGGCATCCTCGAGCTCGGTGCGTTCCTCGGCGGTGATCGGCCGGCGGCCCGAGAGGCGGGTGGCCAGCCGGTCGAGGGCGGCCGAAACCCACAGGTCGTCGCCGAGGCCCGAGCACGTGCCGCCGCCCGCGTGCCGCCAGACGCCCAGGCAGGCTGCCGCGGCGAGGACGACGGTGTAGCGGTGCACGGCCTCGAACACGGCCGCCGAGGCGTCGATCGTGGTGGCCTGCGGGGCGAGGCCCGTGAAGTGGTCGCGGAGGCAGGCGAGTTCGTCGCGGAAGTACGCGGCGAAGCGGGTGGGCAGGCCGCCGCCAGGCTGCTCGGCGACGGCGGCGAGGGTCGCCGAGACGGTGTCGGTCCGCGGGATGCCGAGCCCGAGCGCGGTGAAGTCCATCGGCGGCAGGGGCGCGCCGGGGCGGAACAGCCCGGACTCGCCCGGTGTGGGTTCGGTGCCGAGCCAGGAGCGCTGGGCCAGCCGGGGCAGCAGCGGCAGCAGGCCGGCCTGGCAAGCGGTCCGCGAGGCGTGCATGAACGCGATCGGGGCGAGGTCGCGGGCGAGCTTCTGGAAGATCGCGGCGGACCCCTCACGCAGATACGACTGCGCGCCGAGGACCATCCGCAGGGTGTCAACGACGTCCTTGAGCAGCTGCGGGACGAGGTACTTGACCGCCGGTGCGAGCAGCGGGGCCTCCTCCGGCAGGAGGTGCAGCGCCCGGATCGCGACCGCGCACAGGGCGTCGGCTGCCAGCAGGTCCGCGGCGGCGCGCGCGATCGAGGCCCGCACGTAGGGCAGCGCGACGATGGGCGCCCCGTACAGTCGGCGCTCCTCGGCCGCGGTGAGTGTGACCCGCAGGCCGGTCTCCGCGGTGGCGAGGAACATCGCCGGCAGGGTGGTGCGCGTCACCTGGAAGCTGCGCAGACCGAGTTCGAGGCCCTGGCCGGGTGCGCCCAGCAGCGCCTCGGCCGGGACGGGGTAGTCGAGGAACCCGGCGCCGCCCAGGTGCACGCCGCGCAGCCCGCTGCTGCGGTATCGCGGCCCGGGGCGCAGCCGCGCCGAGGCGAGGTCGAGCTCGGGGAGCAGGAACAGACTGTGGCTGCGGCCGCCCGGGCGGTCCGAGGTACGGGCGAACAGCACCATGCCGTCGGAGGCGCCGAGGTTGGTGACGACGTCCTTGCGGCCGTGCAGCTTCCAGCCGTCGGGGCCGGGGGTGGCGCGGAAGGCGGCACCGGTGAGGTCGTTGCCGTGTTCGAGTTCGTTGTAGGCGGTGGCGAAGCGCCTGTTCGCGGACAGCGCGTCCGCCATGGCGCGCTGCTGCGACTCGTCACCACCCACCCACACCTGCACGGCCGCCAGGTACGAGCTGCCGGCGTAGCCGACGCCGAGGCACGGGTCGCGCCGCCAGAGCACCCGCATGGCTGCGACGAGTGCCTCCAGTGAGTCGAGCCGCCCGCCGAGCCCGGTCGGGACAAGTTCGCGGTTGAACACGAAGCCGTCCAGGGCCTCGGTGGCAGCGGCGAGCTGTTCCTCGCGCTCGTCGGCCGCGAGCAGGGCCCGGAAGCCGGTCGGGTTCGTCTCCTGCCACGCGTCGCCGAGCAGGGCTTCGAGGGCGGACGCGCGGTCAGCCATGGGAACGCTCCAGGTGCTGTACGAAGCCGAAGGCCGTGATCGGGCCGGGGTGATCCGTCGCTCGGACGAGCCAGTCCGCCAGCCGGTGGTCGAGCTCCTCGTGCCAGGCCGGGGCGAACTCCGGCGCGTCGCCGCAGAGGGCCGGGTCGAGTCGGCGGACGATCTCCCGCAGAACGCCGGCGAGCCACAGTTGTCCGTCCCACAGCTCGCCGGCAACACATGGCTCCGCGCCGTCGGCTGCCGCGCGGTTCGCCGTCCAGAGGTGCAGGGCGGACGCGGCAGCGAAGCAGAGTTCGTACTGCTGGGCCAGGTCGTGGGCGTATATCGAGGGCTGCCGGTTCGGGCGGACGTCAGCCATGGCCCCGCAGACCCGGTCCATGGCGTCCACCGTGTGCCGGGCGAGCGCCGACAGGCCGGCGTTCCCGGCCGCCTCCACCGCGGGCAGCGTCGTCCGCGCGGATGCCACCACGCTGCACCCCTGTCGGCTCGCCGCCCGCAGCCGCATCCACGGCAACGGGGCGAGCGGCGCGGTCAGCGTGGTCGCTGCGGTCAGGCCGTGCCGGTCGGCTGTGCCGCCGGCGTGCCCGGCGGCGATCATGGCGAACTGGTTGATCAGCGCGTGGCGGTTGACCGGGGTGCTGCCGTCGAAGATGGCGAGCACGGCGTGGTCCCGGGCGAGCTTCTGAAAGGCTCCGTGCTCGTGCAGCTCGGTGAGCAGGGAACGGGCGCCGAGGAAGTCACCGAGCCGGCCGAGCGCCTCGTCGGCAAGCGTCGGCGCCAGCGCCTTGAGCACGGCGGACACCACGCTCATCTCGCCGGTGAGGGTGTGCGCCGCCCGGCAGCCGACCAACCCGGCGGCCTCGGCCGTCAACAGGGTGGCGGTCGAACGGCCGAGCAGCGAGCGGACGAAGGGCCGTTCGATCAGCGGCCGCCCCTGGATCCGGTGTTCCACGGCGAACCGGGTGGCCAGCCGGAGGGCGTGCTCGACCGCGCCGACCGAGATCGCGCCGCACAGTGTCCGGGTGAGCTGGAGGCCCTTGAGGACGGTCTCCATGCCGCCGCCCGGCGTACCGACCAGCGCTGACTCGTCGACGCGCGCGCCGTCGAAGCGGATCCCGCTGATGTCGACGCCCCGGATGCCCAGGGTGTCGACCTTCGGCAGCTGCGTCGTCGAGCCGGGTGCCAACTCGGCCTTGTCCACCAGGAACAGGCCGAAGCCGCGGCCGCCCCCTCGTTCGTCGGTGCGGGCCAGGACGGCGAGCAGGTCGCCCCGGGTGGCGTTGTTGATCGGCCACTTGGTGCCGTCGAGGCGGTAGCAGCCCTCCTCGGGGACGGCGGTGAGTTCGCCGGCGAGCAGGTCGGCGCCGTGGCCGGGCTCGGTCAACGCCCAGCCGACCCGCGAGCCGCCGAGGACCGCTCCGGCCAGGCCCCGGGCCTGCTCGGGTGAGCCCGCTATCCACACGCAGACCGAGCCAAGATACGTCTTGGCGTGCGCCACGGCGACCGACAGGTCGTGCCGGCTCATCGCCCGCCAGAGCTCGAACAGCTCCTGGTGGCTCTCCAGCCGGCCGCCGTGCTCGCGCGGCACGTAGTAGGCCGGCAGCCCCAATCCGTCCAGCTGGGCGAGCTGTTCCTGCGGGTAGGCGGCGTCGCGGTCGAGCTCCGCGAGCATCGGTGCGGCCCGGCCGAGGAGGGCGTCGATCTCCTGGGCCAGGACGATCGCGTTCTGCGGCTCAGCCATCGGATCCAGCACTTCCATAGCCGCCCCACAGGGCGAGATCGGCGAACCCGTGGGCCACGGGCTCCTGGTCGAGCGAGTCGACCGACGCGTCCGGGGCGGCCGCCAGGCCCTCCAGGACGCCGACCACCCGGTCCAGGACGCTTTGGGCCTCGGCCACGCCGTAGACGTCGGGGCGGTAGCCGAGCCACAGGCGCAGCCGCGCCCCGGGTATGACCACCAGCCGGAGTGGGAAGTGCGTCCCGTCGTGCCCGTCCAGCGCGGTCAGCCGGACCTTGCTCAGCTGCGCGTCCAGGACCTTGAGGTCCAGTGGGTAGTTCAGGCAGACCATGGTCGTGTCGAACAGGGTCCGGCCGTGGGCCGCGTGCTGGATCTCGGCGAGGCCGAGGAACTGGTGGCCGAGCAGCTCCGTCTGCTCGCGCTGCAGCCGCTCGAGCATGTCGATGGCGGGTTCGGCCGGATCCATCCGGACCCGCACAGGCACCGTGTTGGTGAACATGCCGACGGCGCGCGCGATACCGGGCAGCTGGGGCGGCCGCCCGGACACCGAGGTGCCGAACACCACGTCCTCGCCGCCGACGATGCCGCCGAGCACCACCGCCCATGCTCCCTGCGTCAGGGTGTTGACGGTGAGACCGTGGCCACGGGCGAGCTCGGTCAGCTCCGTGGTCAGCTCGGCCGAAAGCTCGGTGCGCAGCTGGCTGTGACGGACCGAGCCGAGGCCGGCCGCTTCGGGGGCGACGACAGTGGGCTCGGCCGGCCCGGCCAGGGCCGCCGACCAGGCCCGCGCCGCCGCGTCCCGGTCCTGGTCGGCCAGCCAGGACAGGTACCCGGCCGGCGAGCTGTCCTGGGCGGCCTCCGGGGCCTCCTGGCCCTCGTAGAGCGCGAACAGGTCGGTGAGCAGTACCGGGGTCGACCAACCGTCCCACAACAGATGGTGGTTGAGCAGGAAGACCCGGTGGCGATCGGCGTCGAGCCGGACCACGACGAGGCGCAGCAGCGGCGGGTGGGTGATGTCGAACCGCACTCGCTCCAGCTCCCACTCCAGGTCGGTGAGGGCCGCCGCGCGGCCGGCCTCGTCGTGGCCGGAGAGGTCGACGATCCGCCAGCCCGGCACGGCCGAGGCGCAGACGATCTGCAGCGGCTCGGCGCCGTCCAGGCAGTCGAACGCGACCCGCAGCGCCGGGTGCCGCTCCACCAGCCGCTCGGCCGCCCGGCGAAGCCGCGGGGTGTCGAGCGGGCCGTCGAGGTCGAGTGTCAGCCGGGCGACGTACGCGTCCTCGGCGTCCTCGTCCAACAGGGTCTGGGTGAGCAGCCCCTGCTGGAGGGGCGTCAGGGGCCAGATGTCGGTGAGGTCGGGGCGCTCGCGCTCCAGCCGCTCCAGCCGGTTGGTGTCCAGGGCCACCAGTGGGAAGTCCGACGGGGTACGCCCGCCGAAGTCCGGGGCGCCGGCGGCGGCCGCGAGCCGGCCGAGTGAGGCGAGCCAGGAGTCGGCCAGGCCGCGGATGTCGTCCTCGCCGAACAGCCCCTCCGGCCAGGAGAACACCGTCACCAGCCGCAGGCCGTCCGCGTCTTCGTGGGCGATCGAGTCGACCTCGATCTCGTGGCTGAACGGCATCGCGGGATCGGCGCCCGAGCCCGGCGTCCGCCGGTCCGGCTCGACCCCCCACGGCCGGCCCGCGTCCATGGCAAATCTGCCGAGGTAGTTGAAGCCGACGCGGGGGGTCGGCGCGTCGGGGAGGGCGGCCGCCAGGTACTTGGCCGGGCCGAAGCCGGTGCCCCGGGCGGGAACCGCGCGCAGTTGCTCCTTCACCTGCTTGAGCGCGTGTCCGAGGTCCGCGCCCGGGCCGGGGTCCACCCGGACCGGGTAGATCGCGGTGAACCAGCCGACGGTGCGTGAGAGGTCGGTCGACGGCAGCGATTGCTCCCGGCCGTGTCCCTCCAGGTCGATCAGGACCTCGCTGCGGGACGGCCCGCCACGCTGCTCCCGCCAGTGCGCGAGGGCGAGCGAGAAGCCGGTCAGCAGGACGTCCTCGGGCCCGGCGCGGAAGGCCGCCGGTATGCCCACCAGCAGGCGGCGGGTGACGTCGGCGGGCAGCTCGACGCGCAGGTGCCGGGCGCGTCCGACCAGGTCGAGGGGGGGGGGGGGGGGGGGGCGGGGGCGGCGGGGCGGGGGGGGGGGGGCGCGCCCCCCGCCCCCCCCCCCGCCCCCCGCCCCCGCGGGGGGGGGCGCGCGCGCGGCGGGCGC
>NZ_JBSHAF010000032.1:19978-104533 GCF_053611365.1 Streptomyces sp. NPDC054813
AGGTCGGCGCGTGAGCGTCGCTCGACGCGGTCCGCGCGCACACACATCCCGCCACCGCGGCGGGCCGCGGCCGCGCGGCGAATTCCGCGGATCGGGGGTCCGCAACACCTCCTGCCAGAAGCCCGCCTCGTCCGCCGTGTCGGCGACGGCCGCGTGGAGCCGGTGCGACCAGTCCCGCAGCGAGGTGGGGACCGGCGGCAGCCCGGGCCGCCGGCCTGCACGCACCGCGTCCCACGCGGACGCGAGGTCGGCGAGCAGGATGCGCCAGGACACCCCGTCGACCACCAGATGGTGGGCCATGAGCAGCAGCCTGCCGTCCTGCTCGCGGCCGTTGTCGAACCAGACCGCCCGGAGCATGTCGCCGTGCCAGGGGTCGAGCAGGTCGCGCGCGAGGGCGGTCTGCTCGTCGAGGGCCTCCGGCGTCGCCGGCCCGGGGACGGTGGTCAACCAGTCGGTGACGTCGTGCCGGCCGGTCTCGCGGACCAGCAGCCGGGGCGTGTCGCGGTCGCCCGCGACCAGGACCGCGCGCAAGGCATCGTGCCGGTCCACCACGGCCTCGAGCGCCGCCCGCAGTGAGGGCAGGTCGGCCTCCCGGGGCACCCGCACCACCACGGACTGGTTGAACCCGCGCACCCCGTGCTTCCACCCGGTCACCTCGCCGAACCAGGCGAGGGCCGGGGTCGGCGGGACGAGCCCGGACGGCTCGGCGACCGGCTCGGCCGGGGCTTCCTCGGTGTGGGCGACGGTTGCGAGCTCGCGCGGGGTCCGGTGGCGGAACACATCGGTGGGTGACAGGCCGACCCCCGCCTCCCGCGCCAGCGAGACGACCTGGAGGGCCATGATGGAGTCGCCGCCGTGGTCGAAGAAGGATTCGTTCACGCCGAACCGCGGCACGCCCAGCACCTTGGCGAAGACCGCACACAGTGCCGTCTCGGCCTCGGTGACCGGCTCCGCGCCCTCCGTCTCGGGGTGCGCGAAGTCGGGCTCGGGCAGCGCGACGCGGTCCACCTTGCCGTTCGGGGTGAGCGGGAAGGCGTCCAGGACCACGATCGCGGCTGGGACCATGAAGTCCGGCAGCGAGCCGGCCGCGCGGCGCCGCAGGGCCGCCCGGTCCACGGTGGTGCCGGGCTCGGGCACCACGTAGGCGTGCAGCCGCGTCCCGCCGGCGGCGGCGACCACCAGTGCGCCCGCGACGGCTTCGTCGCGGGCGAGGACGGACTCGATCTCGCCCGGCTCGATACGGAAACCGCGGAGCTTGATCTGGGCATCGACGCGGCCGAGGTACTCCAGGGTGCCGTCGGCGCGGCGGCGGGCCAGGTCGCCGGTCCGGTACATCCGGGTGCCGGCCGGGCCGATCGGGCAGGGCAGGAACTTCTCCGCCGTCGCCGCCGGGCGGTCCTGGTAGCCGCGTGCCAGGCCGACACCCGCCACGTACAGCTCACCCGGTACCGAGGCGGGCACCGGCTGGAGCTCGTCGTCGAGCACGAACATCCGGGCGTTCTGGATCGGCATACCGATCGTCGGCTTCACGCGGCCGAACAGCGGCACGCTGCACGAGGCCGTCACCGTCGCCTCTGTCGGGCCGTAGGCGTTGAACATCCGGCGCCCGGCCGACCAGCGCTCGGCCACCTCGGGCGCGCAGTCCGCGCCGCCCACCACCAGCACCCGCAACTCGGGCAGCGGGACGTCGGGCAACGTCGCGACGACGACCGGCGGCAGCGCGGCGTGCGTGATCCGCTGCTCGCGCAGGAAGTCGTGCAGGTAGCCGCCGGAGAGCGTGCGGCCCACCGGGGCCAGCACCAGGCAGGCGCCCGAGGCCAGCGTGGGCCAGATGTCGGCCACTGCGGCATCGAAGCTAGGGGAGACGAACTGCAGGGCCCGGCTGCCGCGTTCGAAGCCGAACCGGGTGATGTGGTCGTCGACGAGGTTCGACAGCCCGGCGTGCGAGACAACGACGCCCTTCGGCCTGCCCGTCGAACCAGAGGTGTAGATGACGTACGCCGGGTGCTCGGCCAGCACCTCGCGTCCGGCCGCCGCGCTGCCGCCGCGCCCGGTCACCGCGCCGGTGCGGTCGATGACACAGGCCGGCCGGGAGTCGGCGATCAGCAGGTTCCGGCGCTGTTCCGGGTACTCCGGGTCCACCGGGACGTACGCGGCCCCGGCCTTCAGGACGGCGAGCATCGCCACCACGAGCTCTGGTGAGCGCGGCAGCGTGATCGCGACACGGTCCTCCGGCCCGACCCCACGCTCTGCCAGCTCACGGGCCAGTACCCCGGCCCGCTCGTCGAGCTGTGCGTACGTCAGGGTCTCCGGACCCGCGACCAGTGCGAGATCGGACGGGTGCGCGGCGGCCCGCTCCGCGACGGTCCGCGCGACGAACCGGATGCCCGGCTCCCGCGCGGTGTCGTTTCCCTCGCCGAGGACCACCCGTCGCTCCTCGTCGGAAAGGAGTGGCAGCCGGCCGACCGCCAGGGCGGGCCGGGCCGCGGCGGCCTCGGCGAACCGCAGGAAGCGGTCACGGTGCGCCCGCACCTCCTCCTCGGTGAAGTAGTCAGGGCTGGCGTCGCAGGCGATCCCGACGCCGCCCTCGGCCGGGCTCCCGATCCCGAAGGTCAGGTCGGGCGCGGGACCGGCCGACAGACTGTGCACGGTCACCGGGTGCCCGGCCCACGCGGTGGTGGGCAGCGCGGGCAGGAAGTTGACCATCGCGCCGAGCAGGCCGAACTCGTCCCCGGCGAGGCCGAGAGCTCGGGTGAGGTCCTCGTGCCGGAACCGCTGGTGGCGCAGCGCGGCCGTGAACTCCTCGCCCACCTGAACGAGCAGGTCGGCCAGGCTTGCCCCGGCCGGTACGGTGATCCGCAGCGGCACCGTGTTGCTGGCCATGCCCGGAGAGCGCCGTTCGCCCGGGGACGTCCGGGCCGCCACCGGCAGGCCCAGCACGACCTCCTCACGGGCGGTCATCCGGGCGAGGTAGGCCGCGGTTATCGCTGTGACCACCACGGGCCAGCCGGTGCGCCGCTCGCGGGCCAGGTCGCGCAGCGCGCGGACCGACTCGACGGCGAGTACGCCGGTGCGGCTGATCCGCTGGGGGTGGGCGTCGGCACCGGCCGGTGGGCTGGTGCGGACGGTGAGCCGGCTCGGCAGCGGCCGGTCGGCGAAGTGCTCGGTCCAGTACGCGGAGTCCAGCGCGTACTGCTCGGACCCGCGGTACACCGCGTCCGCCGCGGCGAGCGCCGGGAACGGCTCGAAGCGTCCTGCGCTGGGGGCCTCCCCGGCGGCGAGCGCCGAATACAGTTCGCCGAGCCGGCCGAGGACCATCGCGTACGTGGTCGCGTCGGCCGCGCAGTGGTGGTACCGCTGGTAGAAGAAGTGCAGGTCGGGCGCCAGGCGCAGCAGCGCGGCGCGGGACAGCGGGCCCTGTTCGAGGTCGGTGGGCCGGCGCAGATCCGCCCGCATCCAGTCCGCCGCGGCCGCCCGGGGGTCGGCGGCCGCGGTGAGGTCCACCAGCGCGAAGCCGTCCGCCTCATTGGCCGGGGCGGTCACCCAGGTGCCGTCCTGCTCTACGGCGCGCAGCCGCAGCACCCCGCACTCCTCGGCCAGCCGCCGCCACGCCTGCCCGAGCACCGCCTCGTCGACCGGGCCGCCGACCTCGGCGTAGCCCGCGATGACGAAGCGGCGCCCGGTGGCATCGAGGCGCTGCGCGGCCCAGGCACCGAGCTGTGCGGCCGACAGGCGCTCCGCCGGCAGGCTCATCGCTGCTCCCCGGCCTCGATCGCGGACCCCTCCAGGGAGCCCTCCGCCGACTGCGGCGGGAAGACCTTGCGGAAGGTGAAGGCTTGCGGGGTCGGCCCGTGCTCGCGCAGGTGCAGGAGCCGGGCATGCGCCTCCTCGACGGTGGGCACGGTCCAGGCCGGGACCCACCAGAGCACCTGGAAGGCCTCCGGCATGGAGACGAAGAACTCCTTGCGGCGCCGCATGAAGGCCGCGTGGTCCCCCTGGTAGACGAAGTCACGGAGGTCGTCCAGCGTCTCCCAGACGGAGAGGTTGACGATGACCCGCGAGTCGTCGGGCCACACCGCGTCCACCACCCGGCGCCCGTCCGAGGACCCGCCGAAGAGCCGCCACACATAGCCCTTGCTGAACTGGGCCTGGCGGTTGATCGGGTCGAAGTTCTCGACGAAGTCACGGAACCCGGGCGAGTCGACGGGCACCGCGGGCAGGCCGATGTTGACCTGGGCGATATGGAATTCGGCAGGCATGGGACTCCACTTTCGGACGGGGTCGGCGGCTGCCAGGCTCGCCGACGCTCCGGTATTCGGCCGGTGCGGCTCAGGGCACTGTGCGGCTCAGGGCACGCGGTGCTCGCCGGGCCGACCGGAGGCCGCGCCGACGAGATCCATGTGGGCCGGCGGCGCCGCGGCGGCTTGGCCCGACTGCCAGGTCCGGCCGACGAGCAGGGTGAGAGGCGGTCCGGTAGCGATGGTGGTCAGGAGCGCCATCGCGACGGGCCGAGCCGGACAGCCGGGACGAGACCGTGGCCGGGCGGTTCCGGGGGCCGGCCACGGCGCCAGGTCGTTGTTCATCCCACTCCCATGGGCCAGGACGCGAACTGCCGCCTGCCGTAGAGCAGTGGCGCCTCGTCGAACAAGGTGATGGCCTCGACCTGGCCGAAGACCACGGCGTGGGTGCCGACCACCTGGACGTCGCCCAGCTGGCACTCGGCCACAGCCAGCACGTCGTCGACGAGCCACGGCATACCGCAGTGCTGGGTGCGCTGCCAGCGCACCTGGGCGAAGCGGTCCACGTTCCGGGTCGAGAAGAGCCGGGCCGTGCTGGCCGCGCGGGCGTGCAGCAGGTTCACCGCGAACGCACCGCAGCGGGCCGCAACCGCCAGGGTCACGCTGGAGACCTCCACACAGACCAGCAGGGTCGGCGGGGACAGGGTCACACTCGTGAGGGACGAGCACGTCAGCCCCTGCGGCGCGCCGTTCTCCAGCGAGGACGTGATCACGGCGACACCGGTCGGGAAACTGCTCATCAGCGACCGGTACTCGTCCACGAACGGCTCGGTGCCGGTCGCGCCGGGGGTGCCGACGCGATCGGGCCCCGTCACGGCGTCGGCACGGAGCCGGGTGCCCGGTCCTGGCGCTCGCGCAGGCTGCTCAGGTACTCACGAGTGCCGGGCAGCGCCTTGGCCGGATCGGCCGCCTCGGCCGTCAGGGAGCATCCCTCGTCGAAGCTCTTGGACCTGCCGCCGATTTGCAGCCACCAGTCGGCGAGGTGGAAGCCGTCGGAGACGCGCGGCCGCTCGAACGGGTGGTGGAAGTGCGTGCCGTCGCCGCGCAGGTTCTCGAAGCGGATGCCGTGCTTGGCGGAGCCGGAGGCCGTCGGCATCCACTCCGTCTCGTCCAGGCCCAGGAAGTCGACGGAGTGCCGGACCGTACTGGAGGTCGCCTCGCCGACACCGATCGTCCCGACCCGGTTCGACTCGACCGGGGTGCCGTCCACCTTGTCGCCGAACGTGGCCTTGGGGTACGACGCGCTCATCCATCCGGATGTGCCGCCCCCCACGATCAGGACTGGATGAACCATCCCGTGCCTCCTTGAGAACGCGGAGCGGTTCGAGTGCCGAACCGACCCGACCACCCTGGAGGCCGCGGCTATAGCCGACCCATCGATGACCATGCGCTCCGCTCCGCACGCCGTCGGAGGCGCCCTGCGTTTCTCGCAACGAGCCGAAGTCGCTGATGTCCGGCGTGGACCTCCTGCGGCAGGCGGTAACCCACCGCCGAATGCAGGCGTTTGCGGTTGTACCGGAATTCGGTGTATTGCCGAAATGTCCTGCCGGGCAACGTCGGGCGTGCCGAGGGAAGCAGGTCGGCGGAAGCGGGCTGACGGTCGAGGTGGCGGCGGGCGGGCAAGCCGCCTTCCGTGCGGTCGGTGCGCTCGTCCGGCTGCCCGCCTCCGACCGCCCGAAGTCTTCCTGCGCGCCCTCGAGGCGGCCGGAGTTGGCGCTCATGTGGCGCTCCGGCCGCACGGAGAGCTCGGCAGCAGGGTGAAAAGGGTTGCTGACCTGCGGGTTCTGCGTGTCTCGCCATTCCGTACATCTTTCCGATGAAAGTGGAGTGCGTGGCGATTCTCGAACTGGCCGGTAAGGGCAACTGACCTGCGGTTTTGCACAGCCCGAGGTACGGAGCCTCAGCTGTTCTGGAAGCGGCGGGCCGCAGCCACGAGCTCGGTAGGCAGCTCGGGACCAGCACACGCGTGATCAATCAGCGGGTCCCGGTATGAGTCGTTCGGCAGGCGAGCCGGTCAGCCGTGCCCGCTGGGCGGCCTCGGCCGCGCGGAGTGCGAGCTCAGTCGACTCGTGCTTGATACCCCGATCGATCACGGAGGATACCCACATCCCCGAATCCGGCCGGGGCGTCGATGTCAGTGGTGACCACTAGTTTGGAGTCGCTGGAGATCGGCCGCACTGGCCGACCGGGCCTTTGGGGAGGGGTGGGCTGTGTCCGCTGCGCAGGCACGACAGTCGGGGAACACAACTTATCTGGAGCTGTCCCAGGAAAGCGGCGGTGCCCACAAGTTCTATGAGGTGACCGTCCAGGGGACCACCGTCTCCGTGCGGTACGGACGGATCGGTGTGGACGGGCAGCGCCAGACCTCCACCTTTCCGACCGTCGACAAGGCGGAGGCAGCGGCGGCGAAGAAGATAGCCGAGAAGGTGCGGAAGGGGTACGCGCCCGCCGTTCAGGGGCAGCGCGCAGCCCGCCCGGTGACGCGCCGTCAGGTGACGTCCGCCCCGTCCACGGCACGGGCGACGGCACCGGTGCTGTGGCGGTTCTCCACGGGCGCCTCGGCGTTCGGCATCCATGTGGACGAGGACCGCTGCTGGGTCGGCAACCAGCACGGCAGCGTCTACAACCTGAGCCATGACGGCGAGGTGCTGGCTCACTACTCCCTGCCCGACGGTGTGAAGTGCCTGGTGGCGGACGACTTCTGGATCTACGCGGGCTGTGACGACGGCCGGGTGTACGACCTCTCGGCGAAGGTGCCGTTCGCCGCTTACGAGATAGCGGCAGAGGTGGACATCTTCTGGCTGGACATCCACGCCGGCGTGCTGAACGTCTCCGACCGCAACGGCGGTCTGACGGTCATCGACCACGAGGACGAACTTCAGTGGTCACGCAACTCGTCCGGGGAACACGGGTGGATGGTGCGCGCCGACGACCGCGCCGTGTACCACGGGCACAGCCGCGGTGTGACCGCCTACGCGGCGGACGGCACCAGCCAGCTCTGGCACACCGCGACCAGTGGCAACGTGCTCTTCGGATGGCAGGAGGAGAACGCGGTCTACGCCGGGACGGGGCGGCGGGTTGTCCAGCGGCTCACCAAGTCCTCCGGGCGTATCGAGGCCTCCTACCAGTGCGACGCCGCGGTCTACTCGTGTGCCACGTCCCCCGGCGGGCGGTATGTCTTCGCGGGCGACTCCGCTTCCTCCGTCTACTGCTTCACCGCCGATGGCGCCCGGCTGTGGAAGCTCGGCACGGGTGGCGGCTCGGCGCTCTCCATGCAGTACCACGACGAAAGGCTGTACATCGTCTCCACCGATGGCTCGCTCGCCTGCATCGACGCGAGCGAGGCCGCGATCAACGCTGCTCAGTCGGGCACCGTCCCGGTCGCCGCGGACATCAAGCTGGCGGCTGCCCTGCCGACGTACGCACCGCTGACCACCGCCGCCTCCGTCGCCACGGTCAGTGCTGTCCCTGCGGCGGGGAGCGGAGTCGTCGTGGAGTGCTTCGACCAAGGAGGCCGGGTGCGCGTGCGTGTGCTCTCCGAGGGCTATGAGCCAGGTTGGAACGTCCAGTTCCCGCGTGCGATACGCCAGCCCGGCGCACGCTATGTGGTGGATGCGTTGCACTCCTCCTCGGGTGGCTTCTACCGAGTGCGCGGCGAGATCAGACGACTGGTGTGACCGCCGCCGGCGACCGCGCAGCCTGACAGCGAGGCGTGCCGTGGCCTCGGGTGAGGTCCGGGTGCGCCGGGTCCGGGCCGTCCGTCCTCGGGGCGTCCGCGGGGCTTGCTCGGGGCCTGGGCACCCCGCCTCTCCCGCCCCTGTCACAGAGCCGGCAGGCGCAGGGCGAGGAGGGCCACGTCGTCGGTGCTGCCGGGCGGCATGCGGGCGAGCAGCTGGTCGCACAGCGTGTCCAGCGGTGCCTGGGCGAGTGCGAGAGCGTGGTGGCGCAGCCCGCCCAGGCCGGTGCTGAGGTCGCTGCCGGGGACCTCGACCAGCCCGTCGGTGTAGAGCAGCAGCGTGGAGCCCGGTGGCAGGGACTGCGTGGCGTCGGGTCGGCTCGTTTCGGTACCCAGGGGGGCGCCGAGGAGGATTCCCTGTCCGGCTTCGAGGTAGCGCGCGTGTCCGCCCGGGGTGAGGAGGAGGGGCGGCGGATGTCCGGCGCTGGTCCACCGAAGTGTCCACGGCCCGGTGTGCGGGTGGCCTTCGATCCGGGCGAGGACGAGGGTGGCCATGGAGACGGTGGTGATGGCGGACATGGCGTCGTCGAGACGGTCGACGACGGCGCCGGGCGGTCCGGTGTGGTCCCAGGCCAGTGAGCGCAGGATGCCGTGCAGTTGAGCCATCCCGGCCGCCGCGGTCAGGTCGTGGCCCACGACGTCGCCGATGACCAGCGCGAGCGTGCCGTCCTTCAACTCGAACGCGTCGTACCAGTCACCGCCGACCTGGGAGCCGGCCGGGGCCGGCTGGTAGCGGGCGGCCAGCCGCAGGCGGCCGGGCTGGGGGAGTGGGGCGAGCAGGTTGCGCTGCATGGCCTCGGCGACGGCGCGCTGGCGGCCGAACCGCCGTGCGTTGTCGATGACCAGGCCGACCCGGCGACCGATGTCGCTCACCACCTCCAGGTCGGCGCTGTCGAAGGGGTGCGCCGGATCGGTGCGCACCAGCGTCAGGGCGCCGGTGATCTGGCGTCCGGAGCCCAGCGGCACCGTGATGACGGACCTCGCGCCCACCCTCCGCAGAAACCCGCTGTGTGCCGCGGCCAGGGGAGAGCCGGGTGGCACGGCCGTCCCGGTCTCGTCCTGAAGTACGGGCTCACCGCTGTTCAGTACGTGGACGAGAGGTGAGTGGTCCCCCTCCCCGGGATCGGGAAGCCGCTCGCGCCCACCCTCCAGCGCGATGTCCCGGCCCGCGGGACCGGTCACCGCCACGCGGTGGACCTGCCCGGAACCAGCCAGCAGGTCGATCGCCGCACAGTCGGCCAGACGGGGAACCAGCAGGCGGCCCAGCCGGGCGAGGGCCTCGTCCGTCTCCAGGGTCTGGCCCAGTACGTCGGTGATCTCCGCGACGAGCGTCAGCCGCTCGTTGAGGTCCTCCAGGGCGCTCGTGTAGGCCGCACGCTCCCGACGCACGCCGTGGTCGCCCGTGACGTCGGTGAACATCAAGGCAATGCCCTCGAAGGAGCCGCCGTCCCGCAGGGGAGAAGCGGACCAGGAGATCGTGATCAGGCGGCCGTCACCGCGCAGATAGCTGTCGCCCTCCCCGCGCGCGGCGGACTCCTCGGCCAGCGCCTGGAGCAGCGGGCACCGCTCCCGGAGGAGCGGGCCGCCGCCCGCGTCCCGGTGCAGCAGATCGTGCGCGTCCCTGCCGCGCATCTCGGTGGCGGCACGGCCCAGCAGTCGCTCGGCGGCCGGGTTGAGGGCGACGATCCGTCCGGCCGGATCCAGCACCATCAGGGCCGTGCTCAGCTGGTCGACGACCTGCCGCCAGAAACCCGGCTCGGCCGCCGGCCCCGCCCGACCCGCATCTCCCGCACCGGGCACCGCCCCTGCACCACGCACCCGTCACCACGCACCCTCCAGCCGTCGCGGCTCCGCACCGGAGACCGCGGGCACGTCAGGGAAACCGACACACCAGTGTCCGATGGTCTCCCGGCCGGAGCCCGCCCGCACGGCCGACACGACGATCCGTTCCCGCACCTCCCGGGTGCCCGCCCCACCGCACGGTCGCCGCCGGCGGCCGGAACGCCGCCCGGCGCGCCGGGGAGAGCCGTACCGCGGAGAAGGTCACGCCGGCCTCTGCGGGCGCGGCCCTGCCGGGTCAGCCGCTCTGCTCCTCGGCCGCTGCGAGCCGTGTCCCCCGATGCGTAGGCATGACCGTCGCCGGTGTGTCTCGCCTAGGCCGCTACTTCGTCAGGGGCGGAGCAGGAGTGCGGAAGGGGCGCCGCCGGTCTCGTCCTTCCCGGGCTCCGGGGTTCCGGTGCGGGCTCGTTCCGCCGTCATGAGCGTGGTCGCGGTCATGGACGGGCCGGTGTCCGCACTCGCGGCGGCCATCAGCCGGGCGGCCGAGAGGGGCCCGGTTTCCGGGGGGATCACCAGGAGGTCCCAGCGGCCCGTGGTGTAGGACAGCAGCAGGATCTCGTGCGGATCCAGCTCCGAGGTGGACCAACCGACCTTCAGCACATGGCCGTTGGCGGACATCCTGGGTGGCAGGACCGGCCAGTGGCGGGGGTTGACCGCGATACGGGTGATCCGTCCCCACAGCGGATCCAGCACATCCGCCAAGGCGGAGAGCTCGCTCGGCAGGTCACGTGAACGGGGCCACCAGGCGCCGTCCAATCCGGCGGCCCCAGGGGAAGGACTCACGGATTTCAGCGCGAGGCGCGCGGTCGGAACCCTGAAGGGACCAGACGGACCAGACGAACTGAAGGGGCTGGGGGGAGCGGGCCGTGGGGAGACACGAGGCGTGGTGGCGGACATTGCGCGGACCCGTCTCCGGACCCCTGCGCAAGGGCAGCCGCCCGGTGTCGTCGCTCACCAGGAACGGCACCGGCATCGGAGTCGGTGTGCGAAATGCTCCCGGTGACTCAACGCTACTCCGCGACGGCGTCGGAGGGACCGTTCCCGGACGCCGTCCCACCTCCGCCGGCGGCCCGCTGCCCGGACTGGCTGGTTTCGAGCCAGGAGCGTGCGGGTTCTGCCGTGCGGGTGGTGTCCACGGTGAGGTCGAGGCGGGTTCCTCCGTCGGGGCCCGCGGGATAGCTGCGCTGCTCCGTGGCGGCGAAGCAGTGGCGCAGTACCTCCGCCACCCTACGGGCGACCTCGGGCGAGGCGGCGACGATACGGACCGCGGCATACCCGTCCGAGGGTGTTTGCATGGACTGCACGGCGACCTCGGAGTTCGGTGTCCCGGTATGAGACGGACTCGGACTGGATCTTCCACTCTACTCCGGCATGTCCCGCGGCCCCGCAGACGACCGGGGGAGCCCCCGGCCTCTGCCGGACAGGCCCTGGCCGGAAACTAGGTGCGCAGCAGCCGTTGGGTGATCTCCCGGTACTGCCTCAGCGCGTCCCGGAGTTCGGCGGAGTCGGTCTCGGGGTCCCGGTCCTGCCAGCCCGTGCGGAGGACCTGCCGCAGCTCCGCAAGGGCGTTCGTGAGCTGGGCGGCGGCCTCGTCAAAGGCGCCCTCGGCCTCCGCCAGAGCCTCGCGCGGGGTGTCCGCGAAGGTGTTGACGGCATGTCCGAGGCGGCGCACGATCTCGTCCCGTTCTTCCGGGGGGAGCAGCGGCTCCGGGCCCGTGGTGCGGCGTCCGCCGGAGGCCGGGGACCGGTCCGCAGGCTGCTGGGCGCGTGTCTGGTCGTACATCGTCGTGTGTACCGCTTCCGTTGCGATGGGGGGGCACCGCCTGAAGACGCCCTCGCGTCACCTTCTCGACGGCCTGCTCCAGGCTTCCGGGGACCCGGTCGACCCTGCCCCTTCATGGCCTGGTCCTCGGTCGTCCTGCCAGTCAATGTCCGGCGACGACCGGTGTCAACGCGACGCCGGCCCGGGCGCGTCCGGCCGGCGGGCGCCGGTCGACGCACTCCTGGTATCCCGCGCACACGGAGTACGAGGGAGTACGTTGGGGGGAGCGAGGGTGCGTCGTGCCTACCGGCAGGTCGTCTCCAGCACACCACCCATCCCCCAGGGGCAGTCCGTGACCCCGGCCGCACCTCCTTTCCAGCGGCCTTCGCCCAGGTCAAGGAGTCCCGCCGTGCCATCCACTCCCATAGCCCCCGTAACCCCCACCGCCCCCGTGGCTCCGAGCCCGCCGGACACTCCCGCGCCGTCCCGGGGCTACGACGGCGTCTCGCCCTTCCCGCCGGACGGACCGGTGCCCGCGCGCGACGGCGGGGAGCGGGTGTACGTGACCGTGACGGCGGTGATCGTCGTCCTGCCGTTCGTGGCTCTCGGCCTGGCCGGCTGGCTGCTGTGGGGCCGTCTCGTCCACCCCGTCGACATCCTGCTCGCCGCCGTCTTCTACACGGTCACCGGCCTGGGCGTCACGGTCGGCTTCCACCGCGGTCTCACCCACGGCAGCTACCGTGCGGTACGTCCCGTGCGCATCGCGCTCGCGGTGGCCGGTTCGATGAGCTTCCAGGGCGACGTCATCGGCTGGGTCGCCACCCACCGCCGCCATCACGCCTTCACCGACCGGCCCGGCGACCCGCACTCCCCGTACCGCTACGGCACACACCTGCGCGGCCAGTTGCGCGGGCTCCTGCACGCCCACATCGGCTGGCTGTTCCGCAACGACCGGACTCCCGCCGACCGTTACGCCCCGGATCTGCTCGCCGACCCCGACATCCGTGCCGTCTCGCGCGCCTTCCCGCTGCTGTGCGTCCTCACCCTGGCCCTGCCGTTCGGGGCGGGCTGGGCCATCGGCGGCAGCTGGGTGTACGGCCTGACCGCCCTGCTGTGGG
Organism: Streptomyces sp. NPDC054813; assembly: GCF_053611365.1. Taxonomy (NCBI): domain Bacteria; kingdom Bacillati; phylum Actinomycetota; class Actinomycetes; order Kitasatosporales; family Streptomycetaceae; genus Streptomyces; species Streptomyces sp. NPDC054813. The sequence continues at coordinate 32,732 of NZ_JBSHAF010000032.1, forward strand.
CGGGACTTGTCCGCATCGCGCTGCTCCACCATGTCACCTGGAGCGTCAACTCCCTGTGCCACATGATCGGGGAGCGCCCCTTCCGGACCCGCCGCCACGACCGCGCCACCAACCTGTGGCCGCTCGCCCTGCTCTCCTTCGGGGAGAGCTGGCACAACCTCCACCATGCCGACCCGACCAGCGCCCGGCACGGCGTCGACCGCGGCCAGATCGACCCGTCGGCCGCCGTCATCCGCCTCCTGGAACGCCTCGGCTGGGTGTACGACGTGCGCTGGCCGACGCCGGACCGGGTCGCCGCGCGTCGCGCCTGACGGCAACCACGCATCCATTTACGGCAGTTGGCAGGAGCCTCATGACCACCGCACTGCAACCCGCGCTTCCCTCCCACCCGGTCCTCCGCCTGCACCTGGCGCCCCACGGCGACCTGCCCAGGCCCATCGACGGAGCATGGTGGCCGCGCTCCTACGACCTCCTCGTGGAACTCCCGCGACTGCTGGCCGGGTTGCCGCACGACTGGGGCCATATCACCAGCGTCACCGTCAACGGGGCGGTGTGGTCCGCGACGCCGGGCCGGATACTCGTCTCCAACCAGGTCGTCCGACTACGCAGAGCCCTGGCGGCGAACGCCCCGCACACCGTAGTCCTGCTCGCCCCCGGCCGCGGACGCTGGGACCTTGTGGTCGTGCCCCCGGACACCGCCGAGGACGCCGCGGAATCGCTCATGGCGGCCGCGGCGGGTGACCTCGGGGACGACCCCGGGGATGACTTCGGGGATGACCTCGGGGAACTCTGACCCGGGCGCCGTGCCACCGCACCTCCCGCCACTTGCCTCGGTTCGCGAAAATATTTCGTAACCGAGGCATTTCCCTCGCTTGTCCCTGCCGTGAATCCCGTGTCAGTGTCCCGGCCAGCAGGCAGGCCGTCGGCAACGTGACGTACGAAAGCCTTTCGTACGAGTCCGTACGAGTCCGTACGACTCCGTACGAGTCTCCGATCTGCCTCGCTCACCGACGGTATGGGGAAACAAGAGAGGCACGACCATGCGGAGAACACCGGTCAGCGGACATCTCGAAAGCCCGCGCATTCGTCGCGTCGTGGCGTCCGCCGTCACCCTGGCGGCGGCCATGGCCCTTGCCGCGTGCGGGACTTCGGGACCGTCCGGATCGTCTGCGGACTCGTCCGCGAAGGGCCTGACGATGTGGGCGCTCAACGACCAGACGATCCTCAAGGAGTCCGTCGACGCCTACAACAAGGACCACCCGGACGCACAGATCACCCTGCGGCTGTTCGCGAACGACGACTACAAGCAGAAGCTGCGCGTGGCCTTCGGCGCGAACCAGGCCCCGGACATCTTCTTCAGCTGGGGCGGCGGGGCCCTCGACGACTACGTCAAGGCCGGCAAGGTCGACGCGCTGACGCAGGCCCAGGCGAACACGGACCGGTACACGCCGAGCGTGATGCAGAGCGCCACCTTCGACGGCAAGGTCTACGGCGTCCCCGCCAACGGCCTCGCCCCGGTCGTCCTCTACTACAACAAGAAGGTGCTGGCCGACGCGGGCGTCCAGCCGCCGAAGACGTACGACGACCTGCTGGCGGCCGTGAAGAAGCTCAAGGGCAACGGCGTCACCCCGCTCTCGCTCGCCGCGAACTCCAAGTGGCCGACGCTGATGTACCTGGAGTACCTGCTCGACCGGCAGGGCGGCTCGGACGTGTTCACGAAGATCGCCTCCGGTGACTCCGCGGGGTGGCAGGACGCGTCGGTCACCAAGGCCAACCAGTACCTCCAGGACCTGGCGAAGGCCGGTGCCTTCGGCGACAACGCCTCCTCCGTCAACTACGACCAGGGCGCATCCACGGCCCTCCTCTACACCGGCAAGGCGGCGATGGAGGTGATGGGCACCTGGGAGTACGCCAACATAGCCAAGGCCGCGCCGGACTTCCTGAAGAAGGGCGACCTCGGTTACACCGCCTTCCCGTCGCTGTCCGGCGGTGCCGGCGACCCGAAGAGCATCGTCGGCAACCCCTCGAACTTCCTGTCCCTGAACTCCTCGTCGAAGAACAAGTCGGCCGCCCTGACCTACCTCAAGGACTACGTCCTGGACGGCTCCCAGGTCGACGCCTACCTCGCCGCCGGCAGTGTGCCGCCGGTCAAGGGCCTGGAGTCGAAGCTGGCCGCGGTGAAGTCGTCGTCGGACAAGCAGTGGCTGACGTTCGTCTACGACCTGGTGCAGAACGCCCCGGGCTTCCAGCTCTCCTGGGACCAGGCACTGCCCTCCGACCAGGCGGACCCGCTGCTGACCAACACCGACAAGTCGTTCCTGCGGCAGATCCCGCCCGCCGAGTTCGGTGCGAACATGAGCAAGGCGGGGTCGTGACCACCGCTGTCGCCGCCGGCCGTAAGGCAGGCCGCCGTTCGAGCGGCCTCCTCATGGCCGCCCCCGCCCTCCTCCTCTTCGGCCTGTTCGGTCTTGTCCCCCTCGTCGGCGTGCTGGCGCTCAGCCTCGCCGACTGGGACGGCCTGGGCTCCGTCGGCTGGGCCGGCTTCGCCAACTGGGGCGACGTCCTGACCGACGGTGCGACCTGGCAGTCGCTCTGGCTCACCGTCAAGGTGATGGCGGTGAGCTGGCTGGTCCAGACGCCGATCGCGCTGGCCCTCGGCGTCTTCCAGGCGCCGAAGGGGAAGGTGCGGGCGCTGTTCGCCGTGCTGTTCTTCCTCCCGCTGCTGCTGTCCGCGGTGGCGATCGGCCTGACCTGGCAGGCGCTGCTCGACCCGGCGTTCGGCATCGGCGCCACGCCCGGCCTGCACTGGCTGGCGAAGCCGCTGCTCGGCTCGCCCGACCTGGCCCTGTACACGGTGATCTTCGTGATCGCCTGGCAGTTCGTGCCGTTCCACGCGCTGCTCTACCAGGCCGGGATACGGCAGATCCCCACCGCGCTGTACGAGGCCGCCGCCCTCGACGGCGCGGGACCGGCGGCCCGCTTCCGGCACATCACCCTGCCGCAGTTGAAGTACACGATGGTCACCTCCAGCACCCTGATGCTCGTCGGTTCGCTGACCTACTTCGACCTGATCTTCGTGCTGTCCGGCGGAACGGGCGGCCCCGGCACCGCCACCCGGGTCCTTCCCCTGGCCATGTACATCACCGGATTCCAGACCCATGACATGGGCCGGGCCAGCGCCGTCGCCACCCTCCTGGTGGTCTTCGGCCTCGGCCTGTCGCTGCTGACCACCCGGCTGTCCGGCTTCACCCGGATGGACAGCCGGCAGGAGGGCATGTGAGCACCACCGTGACCAAGGCCCGTGCCGCCACCGCACCGGACGACGTCCCCGCCCGGGACACGGCGACCCCCGGTCCGGTACGGCCCAACCCCGTACCCGGCATCCTCCGCCGCGCCCTCAGCGGCAGCGCCACGCTGGTGTGGACGGCGATCGTCGTCGTACCCGTCTACTGGCTGGTCGTCACCAGCCTGCGCAACCGCACCGACTTCACCACCGACAGCCCCCTGGCGCTGCCCGGCCACCCGACGTTCGACAACTACCGGACCGTGCTGGACGGTGACTTCACGACCTACCTGCTCAACAGCGTGGTCGTCACGGCGGGGACGGTGGTGCTCGCGGTCGCCTTCGCCCTGATGGCCGCGTTCGCGATCGTCCGCGGCGCCGGCAGCCGCCTGTCCAGGCTGTCGTTCCGGCTGTTCCTGCTGGGTCTGGCGATCCCGTTGCAGGCCGTGATCATCCCCGTGTACCTGCTGATCATCAGGATGCGGCTCTACGACAGCCTGCTCGCGATCGTCCTTCCCTCGGCCGCGTTCGCGCTGCCGATCACCGTGATGATCCTGGTGAGCTTCCTGCGTGACGTGCCCCGCTCGCTGTTCGAGGCCATGATCGTCGACGGTGCCGGCGACTGGCGCATGCTCTGGTCGCTGGCGGCGCCGCTGGCCCGCCCGGCCCTGATGACGGTCGCCGTGTACGACGGACTCCAGGTCTGGAACGGCTTCCTCTTCCCGCTCATCCTCACCCAGAGCGGCGACAAGGCCGTACTGCCGCTGGCGCTGACCCTCTACAAGGGCCAGTTCGGCATCGACGTACCGGCCACCATGGCCGCGGTGGTGCTCTCCACCCTCCCGATGCTCGCGCTGTTCATCCTCGCCCGGCGCCAGCTCGTCGCCGGCCTCACCGCCGGTTTCTCCAAATAACCAAGTAGCCAAGCAGCCCATACCACCGGGCAGTTCACCCCGTACGACGGCCGGGCCCGCGCCCGGCCCCGTCGGCATGCCCGCGCAACTCCCCGAGGAGTCGTGAATGACGACCACCATGCCCGACCACGGCGGCCTCCCCCAGGAGGAGGACGGCCGTCCCTGGACCGACCCCGCCCTCCCCGTCGCCGAGCGGGTCGAGGCACTGCTCGCCCGGCTCACCCTCGCCGAGAAGGTCGCGCAGCTCAGCAGCGCCTGGGAGGACGTCGAACCGGCCGGACCCGAGGTGGCACCGGGCACCAGCATCTTCGACCGGGTCGGCGACCTCGCCGAGACCGCCCGGCACGGCCTGGGCCAGCTCACCCGCCCGTACGGCACCCTGCCCCGGCCCGCCCTGGAACACTCCCGGGCACTGGCCGACCGCCAGCGGCAGGTCATGGCACAGAGCAGACTCGGCATCCCGGCCATGGCGCACGACGAGTGCCTGACCGGGTTCACCGCCTACGGGGCGACGATCTACCCCACCTCGCTCGGCATGGCGGCCACCTTCGATCCGGAGCTGATCCGGCGGCTCGGCGCGGCCATCGGCGCCGACATGGCCGAGGCGGGCGTCCACCAGGGGCTCGCCCCGGTCGTCGACGTGATCCGGGACTACCGCTGGGGCCGCTGCGAGGAGACCTACGGCGAAGATCCCTATCTGGTCGGGGAGATGGGCGAGGCGTACGTCATCGGTCTGCAGAGCGCGGGCGTGTACGCCACCCTCAAGCACTTCGCCGGATACTCCGCCTCGATGGGCGGCCGCAACCACGCCCCCGTCCACGCCGGCCCCCGCGAACTCCACGACGTCATCCTGCCGCCGTTCGAACGCCTGGTCGCCGCCGGTGTCCGGTCGGTCATGAACTCGTACGCCGAGATCGACGGCGAGGCCCCCGCCGCCAGCCGCCGGCTCCTCACCGAAGTCCTCCGGGACGCCTGGGGGTTCGAGGGCACCGTCGTCTCCGACTACTGGTCGCTGCCCTTCCTGGTGAACGCCCACCGGGTGGCCGCCGACCTGCCCGACGCCGGAGCCCTCGCCCTGCGCGCCGGGATGGACGTCGAACTGCCCGACCAGCGCGGCTTCGGCGACGCACTCGTGCACGCCGTGGAGCAGGGCGCGGTCGACGCGGACCTGCTGGACCGCTCGGTGCGCCGGGTGCTGCGACAGAAGGCCGAACTCGGGCTGCTGGACGCGGACGTCGACCCACGGTCCCCCGCCCTGCGCGCGGGCGAACTGGACCTCGACAAGCCGGGCAGCCGTGCGCTCGCCCTGGCCGTGGCCCGGTCGAGTGCCGTCCTGCTCTCGAACGACGGCACCCTGCCGCTCCCGTCCGGCGGCCGGATCGCGCTGATCGGCCCGTGCGCCGACGACGTCCGCACCATGTTCGGCTGCTACAGCTTCCCCAACCACGTCCTCGCCGGCCGCGACGACCTGGGCAACGGTGTCGAGGCCGCCTCCCTCCGCACCGCGCTGGCCGAGGAACTCCCCTCCGTGGAGTGGGAGTTCGCGATGGGCTGCCCGATCCGGGACGAGGACCGCTCCGGTGTGCCCGCCGCCGTGGACGCCGCGGCCGCCGCCGACCTCACCGTCCTGGTCGTCGGCGACAAGGCGGGCATGTTCGGCATCGGCACCTCCGGCGAGGGCTGCGACGTGGAGGATCTCCGGCTGCCGGGCGTCCAGGAGGAACTGGTCGAGGCCGTTCTCGCGACCGGGAAGCCCGTCGTACTGGTCGTCAGCAGCGGCCGGCCCTACGCCGTGGGCCGGTTCGCGTCCGCCGCCGCGGCCATGGTGCAGGTGTTCCTGCCGGGCGAGGAGGGCGGCCGGGCGGTGGCCCAACTTCTGGCGGGGAGCGCGAACTTCAGCGGCAAGCTGCCCGTGCAGATCCCCACCTCGCCCGGCGGTCAGCCGTACACCTATCTCCACCCGCCGCTCGGCGACCGGCAGAGCTTCCTGTCCAACCTCGACCCGACCCCCGCGTTCCCCTTCGGGCACGGGCTGTCGTACACGACGTTCGAGGTCGACCAGATGTCCGTGGATCGTGAACAGGTGCCCACGGACGGGGAGTTCACCGTGCGGGCGCGGGTGCGGAACACGGGGGCGGTCGCGGGCGCCGAGACCGTCCAGCTGTACACGATCGACCCGGTCGCCCAGGTGACCCGCCCGGTGCGCGCGCTACTGGCCTTCGCCAAGGTGGCCCTCGAACCCGGTGAGGGAGCGACGGTCCGGTTCCACGTCCACACCGACCGGCTGGCCTTCACCGGCCTGGCCGGCCACCGCATCGTGGAGCCCGGCGAGATTCTGCTGGAGGCGGGCTCCTCCAGCCTGGACACCCCGGTGCGGGCCGCGATCCGGCTGGTGGGCGAGGAGCGGGACGCGAGGGTGCTGCGGCAGCACGGGGTGCCGGTGACCGTCGAGAGGGAGTAGCGACGTGTACGAGAAGGCGGCGCCACCGGTGGCCGCCTCTTCGGCTGCGCCCCAGAAAAGCGGGGCGCAGCCCCGGCTTTTCAGGGGCGCGGGGAACTGCGCGACGAGCCACGACGCACCGGCCCCCTTTCCCCGCTGACCGGCTAGCCTCGGGTCCACTGCTGGGTCGCGTTGCCCAGCCCCGTCCACAGCTCCACCTTCGAGCCGTTGGGCGTCCCCCAGTCGGTGACGTCGATGACCAGGCCGTTGGAGCGGTTGACGACGGTGCCGTCCACGCGGAACGCCCACTTCTGGCTGGACTTCCCGTTGCAGGCCCAGAGGATGAGCGTGGTGCCCGTGGTCGTACCGTCGCCGTTCGCGGCCAGGCAGTTGCCCGAGACGCGCAGTTCGCCGGCCGTGGTCTGGGTGATGGTCTGGTTGGCGTTGCCCGAGCAGTCGTAGATCTGGACCTGGACGCCCGTCTGGCCGTTCGGGACGTCGAGGCAGCGGCCGGAGTAGGCGCCCTTCAGGGTGAACGTCGAGGCCGTGGGGAGCGGGTCCTGGACCAGCTGCCAGTCCTGTGAGCCGTCGGTGGTCGCCGCCGCCACGGTGACGGAGCCGCCCGCGGTCGAACCGGTCATGTAGAGGCCGGTGTTGAGGACCGAGCGGAGCTTGTAGTACCCGCTGGTCGAGGGGGAGGCGAGGGTCCACTGTTTGTCGGTGGCGCCGTCGTCGACCCACTGGGCGAGCTTCTGCCCGGCCGTCGCGGTGCCGGTCCAGATGGCGACCGAGCGGCCCCCGGCCTTGTTGAGCAGGGTCACGTTGCTGCCCTTGGCGGTCAGGTGCCAGCGCTGGGTGTCGGCGGTGGAGCCGGCCGCGAGGACGAGGTCGGGGGTGTTCCCTGTGAGGTTCGCGTCCTGGGTCTTGCCGGAGGCGGTGGTGAGGACCTGGCCGGTCAGCCGGTTGACGAGGCTGTAGTAGGCGCCGTCCGAGCGGCCGAGGTCGACCTCGGCGTACTTCACGGGGCCGACGCTGGTGCCGCTCCAGGACGCCTGGAGGATCAGGACGCGTCCCGTGCCGTCGACGTACTGCAGGTTTCGGCTGTATCCGGCGGCGACCGGCGTCTTGTACTCCTTCCAGGTGCCGGTGGACAGCCCGGACTCGTTGACCCAGACGTCGCCGCTGCCGGCCGCGTTGTAGACGATCCGGCCGTCCGGCATGGGCAGCAGGACCGGGCTGCCGCCGGTGGACGGGGCGGCCCCGCCCGAGGGCACGGGCAGCGAGGTGATGGCGGCGTCCGTGGCGGAGAAGAACTTCGTCGGGTCGTCGGAGATCCGGTAGCGGACGTTCGTCCCGCCGCCCCAGTACTCGTACGTCAGCAGCCACTTGCCGTCGGTCGTCGGGGCGATGGTCGTCATGCCCGGGCGGCCCCCGCCGATCTCCGTCTTTCCGCTGCCCATGCTCACCGTGGAGCCCGGGACGTCGACGACCGGGCTGCTCCAGGCCGAGCCGCCGGTGCCGTTCCAGGTGCGGTGGAGGAGGACCTGGCCGCCGGAGTCGGTCGCGGTGTCGTTGGCCGGGTCGAGGGTCGGGGCGCCGGTGGTGGTGTTGTAGCCGGTGTAGTCGTCCTCGTCGGAGTAGTAGGCGATGAGCTGCCCGTTGTGGGCGAGCAGGTGCGGCTCCCAGACGGGGTCGACCTGGGCGTGGGTGTTGGCGGTGGAGACCCGGCCGAGGCTGCCCGCGCTGCCGCCCTGCCAGCCGCCGGCGGCGATGATGTTCTGGAAGCTCCAGGTCGCGCCGTCGTCCGTACTGGCGTACAGGGCGAGCGCCACGTCCTTGCGGTCGCCGTCACTGGTGGGCGTCCAGCTGGAGTTGGCGGCCTTCTGCTCCTCGTAGTAGTAGTCGTCGCCCGAGACGATGCTGGCGAGCAGCAGGGTGCCGGCGCTCAGGGAGCCGACGCTCTGCGGGAGGACGTACAGGTACGGGTTGGTCCAGTTGCTCGTGTACTTCGCGTACGCGGAGTCGGTGGAGAGGTAGGCGGGGGCCTTGACGTCGGCGAGCTTCGCCCACGTCGTGCCGTGGTCGTCGCTCTTGTAGATCGGCAGCGTCTGGCCCACCGGGGCGCTCTGGCTGTTCTCGAACGTGGCCACGATCCGGCCGTCCGCCAGCTGGGCCGACTTCGGGTAGAGCACACAGGGGCTCTTGTTGCAGGCGGCGGTGTTGTCCGCCGTATACAGATTCGCGGGGCTCGGCTGGTACGCCGACGCGGCCGTCGCGGAGGCGATGGCGACTGCCACGCCCATACAGAGGGCCGTCGCCGAAGCGAAGGCCTTTCGCGCCCAGGATCTATTCAACGGCGTTCCTTTGCCACGGGGGTGCGGGGAGGAAGCCAGTATTCGCAGGCGGCGCGGCACTGTCACCGGCACATTGCGAAAGGGTTTCGCGCGGCGGCGGGTTACGAGGTATTGACGCGGTGGCGAACGGACGTCGAGGTCCGCACCACGAGTTCCGTGGTCAGCTCGATCCTCGAGGACGCGGGCGGCCGGCCCTGGGCGAGGTCCATGAGCACCCGGGTCGCCTCGCGTCCCAGTTCCTCGAACGGCTGGCGCACCGCGCTCAGCGGCGGGCAGGCCATGGCAGCCACGAGGGTGTCGTCGAAGGACATGACCGACAGGTCGCCCGGCACGGCGAGCCCTTGCTGCCGGGCCGCCTCCAGCACGCCGAGCGCCTGTGCGTCGCTGGCCGCGAAGACGGCCGTGGGCGGGTCGTCGGCCCGCAGGATCTGCAGGCTGGCGGTCAGCGCCTCGGCGTAGTCGAAGTCGGTCGCGCGGACGATCGCCGGATCGTAGGAGACCCCGGCTTCCTCCAGCGCGGCCCGGTAGCCGTGCACGCGGGCCGCCCCGGCCAGGGAGTGCGAGCGGCCGGCGACCATGCCGATCCGGGTGTGCCCCAGGTCCAGCAGATGCTGGACGGCGTCCCGGGCGCCGCTCCAGTTCGTCACGCCGATGCTCGGGATGTCCTCGGACGGCGCGCTGAGCGGGTCGATCAGCACGACCGGCAGCCGCTGCTCGACGATCCTCCGCTGGTCCTCCTCGGCCAGCATCGAGATCACGATCACCAGCCCCGCAGCGCCGAGGGCCACGCACTCCTCCAGCCACGCGGAGATCGACCGCCGGCTCGTCGTGCCGGTGACCACGTCGATGCCGAGTTCACCGGCCGCGTCCACGATCCCCCGGGCGACCTCCAGGGTGTACGGGCCGGACAGGTCGCGGAAGACGACGATGATCTGCCGGGGCGTCTCGGGATCCCGCTCCCACGGGCGGACGTACCCGTGCCGTGCCAGCAGTTCCTCGACCCGGTCCCGGGTCGCCGCGCCGACGTCCCGGCGCCGGTGCACCACCTTGGACACGGTGCTGAGCGAGACCCCCGCCTCGGCGGCGATGTTCGTGAGCAGGCCGTGCTGCGCCTCCTGCCGGCCCTTGCCTCGACCTGTCACCCGATGTCCGTTCCGTACGCCGCGCGTTGATGCGCCGGACGCATCGCGTACCTGGCCGCAAGCCCCGCCGCAAGGTAACGGGGGCCGGTACGGGGAGGCAAGACCGGTGACCGCCGCCCACGGCGAACCCGCCGGGTCTCCTGGTCCCGCTGCCCCTCGGGCATGATGAGTCCCCGCCGCGCGGGAGGGTGTACCAGAGGCGAGTGTGGCGCAGGTCACGGGAAGTCGGTGCCGGGTGCCGCACAGCTCAATGAGGTGAGCACTCCTATGCGAACCCGGATACGGGCCGGGGATTCGAGCGCGTTCGCCGAGCTCTTCGACGCGTACGCCCGCGCGGTCTACAACCATGCCTTCCGGCTGACCGCCGACTGGTCGACGGCCGAGGACGTGATGGCCGCGACCTTCATGGAGGCGTGGCGGCTGCGCGAGAAGGTCGATCCGACGGGTGGTTCCCTGCGGCCGTGGCTGCTCGGGATCGCCACCAACACCGCACGCAACCAGTACCGGAGCAACCGGCGCTACCGGGCGGCGGCGACGGCGGCCGCCGCGGCCGAGCTGTCGGTGCCCGACCACGCGGAGGAGGTGGCGGACCGGCTCGACGACCGGGAGCGCCTCGCGACGGCGCTCACCGCGCTCGCGTCGCTGCGCCGCCCCGAGCGCGAGGTCATCGCGCTGTGCCTCGGGGAGGGCCTGGACTACGAGGCCGCGGCGGAGGCCCTCGGCATCCCGGTCGGCACGGTCGCCTCCCGGCTCTCCCGCGCCCGCAAGAAGCTCCGCAAGCTGGCCGAGGCCGCGCAGGCCAGACATCAACCACCGTTCCAGCCAAGGCAGTTGAGGGATCCGGCAGCGGCAGCGGCGGCCGGGAAAAATATCGGAACAAGTCCCGGGAAACGGGAAGGCGGCCGCTCCGGCCGACAGACAAGAGGCGATCACGCACACGCGATCCGGCCCGCACAGGAAGGAAACCGATGAACGCGAACACGTCCCGGCAGAACGCTGCCGAACGGGACGAGGGCGACCGTCTCTTCGACCGGACGACGCGCGACCTGCCACCGGGCCGTCACCGGTTCCACAAGGAGCGCATGATGGCCCAGATTCACGAGACCCAGGCGGCGGAGCGCACCGCCGAGCACCCGGCGGGGCAGCCGGCGGACCGGGCACGGACCCGGCGGCTGCGGCTGCCGCGCCCCGCGATCGCCCTGCCCGCGCTGGCCGCCGCCCTCGCCGGGGTGGTTGTCGCAGGGGTGGCCGTCTCCGGTGGCGGCGACGGCGTCAAGGACGAAGGCGTCGCCACCGGACCGGCCCTGACCACCACTGTCGGCGCCGCGACCAGCAAGGGTGTACCGCAGCTGCTGGACCGGATCGCACTGGCGGCGGCCGACACGTCCCATCCGGACGTCAAGCCCGGCCAGTACGTCTACATCGAGTCCAAGTCGGCCGACACCTTCCTGAAGTCCACCGACGACGGGACCACCCTGGCCGGCCACGAGCTGCACACCCGCCAGGTGTGGAAGTCCGCCGACGGCACCAAGGGCTGGCTGATCGACCCGGCCGTCAACGACAGCCCCGAGGGCGAGACCCTGAGCCTGCCCGACGAACAGGGCAACACCCCGAAGGCAAACCTGAACGCTCCGTCGTACGACTACCTGGCCAGGCTGACCACCGACCCCGACGCCCTGCTGGCCAAGATCTACAAGGAGACGAAGGGGCAGGGGAACTCCCCCGACCAGGAGGCGTTCACCACCATCGGCGACCTGCTCGGCGAGAGCTACCCCCCGGCGGAGCTGTACTCGGCCCTCTTCAAGACCGCCGCGAAGATCCCCGGCGTCGTCGTCGTGGACGACGCGGTGGACGCGGCCGGCCGGCACGGTGTCGCGGTGGCCCGGCTCGACGAGACCAGCGGTCAGCGCGAGGAGTGGATCTTCGACAGGAAGAGCGATGTGTTCCTGGGCGAGCGCACGGTCCAGGTGAAGCGGAACACCGGCACCGAGGCCCTCATCAAGCCGGGCACCGTGACGTTCACCAGCGCCGTCATGATCCGCGCCGTCGTCGACGGCATCAAGCAGACCCCGTCCCAGACCGGCTGACCCATCCACGGTCTTGCCCCGGGAGACCCCTGGGTGAACAATCCGGGGGTCTTTCCTGAACGAGGCCGGAACCTGGCGGGCGATCTTTCCGTCTTCCCTCATCGGACAGGGTGTCGTCGTCTAGCAAATCGGCCGGGAATTGAGATCCATACCAACGCGGGGTCCTTCGCGAAGAAGCGACGGAACACCCCCCTCCCCGTGGCCTCGACCGGGGCTGAGACTCTGGGCCGTGGCGGGCGTCACGGCCCTCGGGTTCCTCCTGGCACTCGAGATCGCCGCACGACGCTACGGCCTGCCGGGGCCGATCACCAACCAGGCGCGGGAGGTGGTCTTCGCCCCCAAATCAGGCTTCCTGCTGTACGCCGGCCTGGCGCTGATGATGACGGTGCTCACCTGGCGGCAACGGTTCGCCGCCGCCGCTGCCGCGATCGGCATCGACATCGCCATCGTGGCGGTCCGGTGGGCACTGAGCGCCCAGGTGACCGACGGCCACCAATTCGGCAACGGCGCGCTGTGGGTGATCCTGGGCCACGCGGCCATAGCGGTCACCCGCCGCACCGGCCGGGAACGCGTCCTGCTGCTCAAGGGCGTAGGGCTGGGCCTGCTGCTGGTGACCGGACGCAAGACCGGCGACACCTGGCTGCTCCTCACCTCGAAGACCCGTCCGACGGTACTCGACCAGTACGTGGCCACCGCCGATCACGCGCTGGGCGAACCGTCGTGGCTGATGGGCAGGTTCGTCACCGCCACCGGTCCGGTCGGCTTCAACCTTCTCAACATCGTCTACGGCCAGCTCGCCGTGGCCGCCGTCGTCGTCGCGCTGTACCAGCTGCGCCACGTGGCGGCCGAACGGCGCTTTCCCCGTCATCACCTGGTGCGCACCTTCCTGGTGATCGGCCTCATCGGGCCGGCCGTCTACATGATCTTCCCGGTGGTCGGACCGGTCTTCGCCTATGGCACCGGCGTCGAGCACTGGTCTTCGGTCATCCTGTGGCCGGACGCGCCGCCCGGCGGGCACGGCTTCGACGGCGGCCACTGGGAGGTGGCCGACCTGTGGCCGCGGGCGACGCCACCCGTCGATTCCCCGCACCCCATGCCGTTCGACGCGTTCACCCCGCGGAACTGCATGCCCAGCCTGCACACGGCGTGGGCCGTCGCGATCTTCATCCACTCCCGGAGCGGTCCGCGCGTGCTGCGCTTCGCCGGCGCGTTCTGGCTGGTCGCCACGCTCACGGCGACGCTGGGATTCGGCTACCACTACGGCGTGGACCTCGTCGCCGGCGTGGTGTTCACGCTCACCATCGAGGCGGCGCTGCGCTCGTTCGACCGCGGCTGGGACCGGTCGGGTCTCCGGTTCGCCGCCTACGGCGTGACGGTCTTCGCCGCGCTCCTGGTGTCGTACCGCTGGCTGCCGTTGGAGATGGCCAGGCACCCGTGGGCGTCCGGCCCGCTTCTCCTGCTGGCGATGGCCTCGGTGGTCTACGGCTACCTACGGACCCAGCGCCGGCCCGTGGAAGAACCCCTCCTGACGCCCCGTCAGTCCGTGCGGCCCGGGGTGATGCGGTAGACCGGCAACGGCGGACGGGCACACCCCGCCGGGTGTGCCTCCGCCGGGCGGGTGCGGCCCTCTGCGCACGGCAGGCCGGTACGGCTGCGCCCAGACGGATTCCCGGTGCCGGAGTAGCGTGGAATTCATGGCCGAAGACACGCTGATCGCACATGAGTCAGGGACCTTCGAGATAGCCGGCAAGCAGGTGGCCCGGCTGGGCTTCGGGGCGATGCGGCTGACCGGACCCGGCATCTGGGGCGAGCCGGCCGACCGCGAGCAGTGCCGGCGGGTCGTCCGCCGCGCGGTCGAGCTGGGCGTCCAGCTGATCGACACCGCCGACTCGTACGGTCCCCATGTCAGCGAGGAGATCATCCGCGAGGCGATCCACCCGTACCCCGACGACGTCCTGATCGCCACCAAGGCGGGCCTCACCCGCTCGGGCCCGGACGAGTGGGCCCCGGTCGGACGGCCCGAGTACCTCCGGCAGGAGGTCGAGATGAGCCTGCGGCGGCTCGGCCTGGACCGTATCGACCTGTTCCAGCTCCACCGCATCGACGCGAAGGTGCCGCTGGCGGACCAGATCGGCGAGCTGAAGCAGCTCCAGGACGAGGGCAAGATCGTGGCCATCGGACTCTCCGAGGTCACGGTGGACCAGCTCGAGCAGTGCCGGCGGATCGCGGAGATCGTCACCGTGCAGAACCGCTACAACCTCACCGACTCCACGTCGGAGGACGTGGTCGACCACTGCACGCGTGAGGGCATCGGCTTCATCCCGTGGGCGCCCGTCGCCGCGGGCGAGCTGGTCGAGCCGGGCCGTCTCGTCGACACGATCGCCAAGCGGCACGAGGCCACCCCCGGTCAGGTCGCGCTCGCATGGCTGCTGGCCCGCACCGAGGTCATGCTGCCGATCCCCGGCACCTCCCGTGTGACGCACCTGGAGGAGAACGTCGGCGCCGCCCGGGTCACCCTCGACCCCGAAGAGGTCGACCAGCTCACCCGGGCGGCGCGCGAAGCGGCCTGAGCCACCGGTCCACGGGGCGTACACCGGCGGGCGTGGGTCGCGGCGTGTGCTTATGGTGGGCAGGTGACGGGCGTTTCGCCGTGGACGCGGGTGCGCTCCAGGCTCCGGGCGCAGGGGCCGACGGCGGCCCGCATTCTGGTGATCGCGGTGGTCTGCTGGCAGGTCGCGCTGTGGGCCGGTGCCGTTCAGCCGCCGGTGTTCGCCGCCATCGTCCCGGTCCTGAGCCTGCGCGGTGACTCCGCCTCCTCCCTGACCGCGCTGCTGCTGAGGATCCTCGGCGTGATGGCCGGAGTGGCCCTGGGCGTCACCGTGGTCCACTTCTTCCAGCCGACCACGGCCGTCCTTGCCGTCGTGATGGGCCTGGCCCTGCTGTGCGGGACTGTCATCACCTCCGGCACGGCACTGAACGTGCAGGTCGCGGTGACCTCACTCCTGGTCTTCGCCAACCCCTCGCCGGACTCCTACGGCTTCGCCCGGCTGTGGGAGAACGCGCTGGGCGGCGCGGTCACCGCCGTCCTCGCTCCGCTGCTCTGGCCGCGCAACCCCCACCAGGAGGCCGCGACACTGGCACGCGAGTGTGCGGGCGATCTGACGGAGGGCCTCGTACGCAGCACACACGCGATCGGCTCACCGGACGCCGCGTACGCGAACCGGGCGCACACGCAAGCGGAGGCGGACCGGCTGCCCGGCTACGCGGACAAGGCCCGGGAAGCGGAAAAGGCCATGCGGTTCAATCCACTTCGACGGCGCCAACGGACCGAGGTGACCGAACTGAGGGACCGGATCGACCGCACCGCCCAGGCCGCGCCTCATCTCCTCGCCCTGGCCGCCGAGGTGGACTTCTTCACCGCACGCGACGGACCCACCCCGGCCCTCTCCCGGGCCCGGACCGCCCTCCTCCCGGTCGCCGAGGCCACCGGACGAGCCCTGAAAGCCCTCCTCGAAGGACGGGACCCCCACCAGGACACGGCCACCGCCCGCGCCGCACTGGCCCGGTACAGGAAGGAGGACGTCGCTCCTGTGGCCGTACTGCTCCGCAGACCGTTCACCAAGATCCTCGACCTCTGTGACCGTCCCCGGAGCTGAGGACGGGCCGGAGGGGCCGTCGGCGCTCACCGAGGGGGCATCGTGTCCTCATGGCCCGGTGACAGCCCGTCCTGGTCGCCGGGTCCGGCGGTCCAGGTGATGTGCGGGGGCTCGACGCGTGCGTACCGGGGGCCGCCGTCCGCGTCGGTCAGCCCGACACGGCCGACCAGCAGGCCGTGGTGCGCGGCGGCGGCGAGTACGTCGGCGGGGACGGCGTCGAGCATGAGCTTGGTGCGGCGGAACATGGAGAAGACGCCCGAGTCGTCGACCGTGCACCAGGACAGGTACACGAACCGGCGGCCCAGGCGGTCCTGCACATATGGGCCTGTCACCTCGATGCCGGCGGGGGTGGCGGTCGCGGTGCACTCCAGGGTCCATGTCGCGGACGCGGCGTCGCCGGGCTGTGGTGCGAGAAGTTCGGCCGGACGGTCACGGCGTTGCACGGCGACATGGATGTCGGCGTACGCGGGGCCGTCGGTGCCGGCGGGGGCCGGGCGGGTGCGGCCGGGCAGGTCGACGGCGTCGATACGGATGCGCATACCGGCCATCATCCGCCCGCGGCCACCGTGCTGACCGCAGCCGCCCGCATCCGCCCGCGCTCGGCACGGTGGCCGGGAAGGTGGTCGCTGGGGGCCGTTCGTCGTTCTTCTCCTGGGCGAACAGCGGGGCCATGGGGGCTGGGCCGCTCGATCCGGTGCTCATGTGGTGCGGCCGAGTACGTCGTCGACGCTTCGGGGCTCGGTGCGGGGCTGCTGGTTGAGCTTGTGGCGCTCGATGGAGGATCGCCGGTAGACCTCCTTGCGGACCCGCATGATGTTGCCCAGGGGCGCGTGCTCGGCGGTGACCCGCCAGGGCGTGAAGGACAGCGAGTCCATCTTCTCCAGGTTCTCCGGCTCGGAGATGTCCTGCTGCGGCAGCCGCAGCTTCGCCACGGTGAAGGCCGGCGAGAGCTGCTCGGGCCACTCCACGGTGGTGTCCTCCACCGGCATGCGCTCCAGGTCGGTGCAGAGCTGGACCTGGATGTCGAAGACGTAGGGCCCCTCCTGCAACTCTGCTTGCAGGGCCGGCCGGAAGACCTCCGCCGCCGAGGTCGGGTCGAGGGTGCGCCGGACCACCCCGGCGGCGGACGTCGGGTCGGGGGTGATGCGCACCTTGGCGATGTAGTCGCCGTGCCGGACCGCGCCCATCGTCCAGTAGCTCGACAGCAGTATGTTCACCGGAGGCGTCTTCGACAGGCGCAGGAAGGCCAGGAACTCGTCCCACGCCCAGTTGTCCTGGTCCAGCGTTCCTTTTCCGGTCACGAATTCGGTGTAGAAACGATGTGCTCCGGGGCGGCCCTGGGAGAAGTAGGCCGGCGCGTTCAGGAACAGCTCCTGGATGAACAGGTAGTGCTCGACCGTGTTGCAGAAGAAGACCGGTCCGTTGATGTTGGCGTAGTCGAAGGTGCCCGAGTCCGGTTCGTCCTCCAGCAGGGTCGGGCCGGGGATGCCGAACATCTTCAGTGCCAGTCCGGTGGCGGCGCCCAGTCGCGCGTCGGCTCCGGCGTGGGGCGAGCCGTTGGAGAAGCGGATCAGCGCGTCGTGGGTTCCCGGGGTCGCGTAGATGCCCTGGGCGTACTCCGGAGGCAGCCCGTCCAGGATCTCCACCTCCCCCCGGACCAGCCCGTAGCCCTTGGCATGGGCGTCGCGAAGGGCCCGCCCGGTGCCGCCGGCCTCGACGGACTCGGCGATGTAGCCCTCGGTCTTCTCGATCACCGTCTGCACGTCGCGGTCGAAGTTCGGGGCGTAGTCTTCGACGTCGGGCGTGTAGCGGACGAACTGTGCTGCCATGGCTGCGGCCTCTCCTCGGAGAGCGTGATCGGACCTCAGGGGCTTGGAGCGGCTGTCAGCCCTCCAGTTCGGCGAGCCAGCGCAAGGCACGCAGCCCCGGCACGAAGCAGTACTCGCCGCCGCGTGTGACCACGAAACTGGGCAGGTTCTGCAGGCGACGCCGGACCGGCTTCTCCGGGATGGTGACGCTGCCGGTCCCGCCGTGGTGCCCGGCCACCGGGTCCTGCTCGCCGGGGTAGCCGATGAAGTTGCCGTCGTTGACCCACTCGGCCTTGATGAACTCGAACTGCCGTTCCAGGTGGGCCCCGAGGAACACGCCGACCAGGCCGCGGTCGGCGCCGTCGTCCTCCAGCACGCCCTCGGGCAGCGGCGGGCCGTAGGTGGTGCCGCGACGGATGAGGCGGTGCATCCGCGCGTCGCCGATGATGGTGGCGTCGCGGGGGTTGGTGCGCCGGATGTGCGCACCGGCGGGGCACCGGTAGCCCCGGTCGTCGTTCTCCCGGTACAGGAAGTTGTTGACGCGGTGCGGATCGGCAGCCAGTTCCGGATCGTCGTGCTCCGGCGCCAGCGCCAACGGCGCCCCGCTGGGCCAGCGCCCGACCATCTTCGCCGCGAGAAGTGCCTCATCCTCGGCGCCGGCGCTGTTCGCGCGCAGGTAACGGCGCCAGGCCGCCACGTTGGTGTGGACCTTGCGCACGGCCGCGTAGGTGCCGTTGCGCCCCAGCACATCGGGGCTGGGCATGGGCGGCAGATTGCCGGTTTCGTCGGGGTAGCCGAGGATGAACTCGCCGGCCTTGATGGGGGCTTCCTGCGGGTTGGAGCCGGGCAGTCCGACGCCTTCGATGTTCGGATGGCTGATGCCGTCGCGGAATCCGAAGGTGGTGCGCCCGGTCGGGAGCTGGTGGACCTCCTGCTGCCAGATCACCTCGACACCGGGCGTGTCCTCGTAGGCGGCACGGGCCCGCGCCAGCTCCCTGTCCAACTGCGCCGCATCCGAGGAGAGGGCGCTCAACGCGATATGGACGTCGCCCGTTCCGAACGGTGCCTCCCAGTGGGCCGGTGCGCTCTCGCCCACGTCGCCGATCAGCTCCGCGCGCGCGGCCATGCCCTCGCGGAACGCCTGCGGAAAGCTGTCCAGCGACTCCTGGGGCGCTCCCAGAGCTTTCAGCCCCTGGTAGGTGAGCGCCACAGCCACCCAGGCATCCTGGCTCCGGTCCTTGCCGGGCAGGCCACCCGAGGCAATCGGGAGCAGCCGCCGCAGCAGGTCGCGCCCGGCATGGCGGTCATCGACACGCAGGAAGACGAACTCCCCCTGATAGGGCACGGGCCGTGGGCGCAGTGCCCCGCTCTGGACGTCGTCGATCTCCACGCGTACGCCGACCGCGCTGCTGCTGTCCGCGGGGTTCATGATCGCTTGTGCCTCCACATCGGTCTCTGCCTGGGCAGCCCTGCTGTTGGCGGCCCGCGCCCGCCGACGCGGGCCACCGAAGTTCGGGTCGGTCCTTGGGGTCGGCCGTGTCCGGTTCTAGGCCGAGGCTTCCTCCAGCAGCTTCTGGAAGGCCGGCGTGGACACCAACTCCGCGTTGGCCGGGTTCTCCAGCGCCGCCCGGAACTGGGGGGTGTCCAGCACCTCCTGGAACGCGTCGTCCACGCGGTGGTCCTTGTAGATCTGCTGAACGGTCAGGTCGGGATAGGCGCTGACGAAGACCCCCGCGGGCTCCTGGTGGGCGACGAACCAGTCCTTCGCCCCTGGGTCGGTGACGCCGGGGAACCCGACGCTGTGCGAGAAGACCCTGTCGAAGCGGTCCCCGACCACCGTCTTGGCGAAGTCGTCGATGTAGTTGTCCCAGGAGCCGTCGAAGACGCTGGCGAACATGAACCGGGTGTCGTTGTCGAAGATCACATGCCGTGCGTCGTGCAGGGTGCCGATCTGGCGCACCGCCGCATGGACCTTCTCGTCATCCGCCGCGGCGGAGAGCGCGGCGAGGTCCTCACGCAACGCGTCCGCATGGCCCGGCTTGATCTCGGTGAAAACGGTGAACTCACTGCAGACCCCATCCGACCTGCCCGGGCGCTCGGGGTGAGCCGGTTGGGTTGCACCTGTCGTCGCAGTCATCGTGGAACTCTCCTGCCACGGATCGGTGCGAGGGTCACCAGGAGCCTGAACATGAGGCACCGTCGCCCTCACACGTCAATCGTCACCGCGAGCCCTCCGCCTCGCATCCCGGGCCCGGGCACAGTGGTCGGCAGCTCCCGAGAAGCCCCCGAGAGGCTCCCGAGGACAGACCCGGCCGGGCGCAGGAAGATGGAACGGCGGGACGTGCCGAGTTGGTCGTACGTCGTCTTCGTTCTCGGGCAGCCACTTCCGCACGCCCGTGAAGACAGTGGCGCGGCCGGTCGCACCCCGGCCCAGGCACCGCCGAGGCGGTCGAGGGCCCCTCTCGCGCCGAGCCCCGACTCGACCGGATCGCCCCCTGACCCCCGCGGAGGCAACCATGGGCAAAGTTCTCGGTGACGTATTGGGTTTCGCGGCCGCCGTCGCGGTCAGCCCGCTCCCGATCATCGCCATCATCCTCATCCTCGCCACGCCCAGGGGCCGTCTCAACGGCGTTCTCTTCACCGTCGGCTGGATCCTGGGACTCGCGATACTGGGCGCGGTGATGCTGGCGATCGCCTCCCCGGCGGGTGCCTCCACCCACAAGCACCCGGCCACCTGGGTGGGAGCCCTCAAGCTCGCCCTGGGCCTGTTCCTCGTCCTGTTCGGCACCCGGCAATGGCACCGGCGTCCGAAGGATCCCTCGCAGGCCCAGCTGCCGAAGTGGATGAGCGCGATCGACCGCCTCACGCCGGTCAAGATCTTCGCACTCGGGCTGGCCCTGGCCGCGCTCAACGCCAAGAACGCCCCGTTGACCATCGCCGCGGGCGCCGCGATCGGCTCGGCCGGAATACCGGTCGGGCAGCAGATCGGCTCCCTGGCGATCTTCGTCGTGGTCGCCACCCTCGGCCTGCTGGCGCCGCTGGGAGTCTTCCTCCTCGGCGGAGAGAAAGCCAAGACCACGCTCGGCAACTGGAAGGACTGGGCAGCCCAGCACAATGTCGCCGTGATGGCCGTCCTGTTCTTCGTCCTCGGGCTGAAGCTGCTCGGAGACGGCATCTCCATCCTCACCTCCTGACCCGCCGGTCAGACGTACGGCTTCGGGTCCGGCAAGCGGAGCGCACTGTGGGCCGTGTGCTGGCTGGGGATTCCACGAGGACGGCTGCCGTTTCGGCGTCGAGGCCGCCGCGGCGCTGGGAGTGCGCTGGTGAACGCCGTACCCGCTCTCTACTCGTGCACGATCGGGCACGTGCGGACCACTCCCTGGCGATACGCGCTGCGCCACCGCACGTACATGTGGCTCATCGACCCCGACAGACCGCCCCACCTGCCCCTTCCGCTGCGGCCGTTGGCCCGTTTCGACCCACGCGCCCACTTCACCGGCGACCGGCCCTCGATCCGGGCCGGCCCGGCCGACTTCCTCGCCGGTCACGGCGTACACCTGGACGGCGGCCGGGTGGTGATGCTCACCCACGCGCGCATGCTCGGACACGTGTTCAACCCGCCCACCCTGTGCTGGTGTCACGGCCCCGCCGGGGAACCGCGCCGTGCGGTCGCGGAGGTGCACAACACCTACGGCGGGCGGCACTGCCACCTGCTGCGGCCGGACGCGTCCGGGACCGCGCGCACCGCGAGGGAGTTCCGCGTCTCGCCGTTCTTCCCGGAGGCAGGTGCGGGCAACGCGGCTGACCCGCCAGGGTCCGCTACCGCCCCCGCGACGGCGGGGTCGCCGGGCCGGCCGGCTTGGCGAGTTCCGCGGCGAACTGCGCTCCGGTGAGCAGCGCCAGATTCGACAGCCACAGCCAGACGAGGAAGACGACGCTGCCGGAGAGCGAGCCGTACAGCCTGCTGTAGGCGTCGAGCGTCGTGGCGTACGACGAGAAGCCCGCGGAGACGGCCAGCCACAGTGCGGCGGCCAGCGCGCCGCCGGGCAGGCTGTGCCCGCGTCGGCGCGCGCCCGCCGGGCCGGTGTGGAAGACGACCACGACCAGGAGGGCGACCAGGCAGAGCAGCACGGGCCAGCGCAGCAGGCTCCACGCCCAGGCCGCGGTGGTGTCCATGCCGAGGATCCGGCCGACGGCCTCCGCGAGCGGCCCGGTCAGCAGCAGGGTGAGCGAGCCGACGAGGAGCAGGGCGAGCACCACGAGCGCGGTCAGCACGATGCGGTGCGCCTTGCGCCAGGTCGAGCGCCGGTCCTCGACGCGGTGCATACGGTGCAGGGCGCGGCGGCAGACGGCGAGATAGCTGGAGGCCGACCACAGTGCGCTGGCCGTACTGGTCACCAGCAGCGGCCAGGCCGTGCCGTCCGTGTCCAGGGCGTGGGACAGGACGGCGTGCAGGTCGGCACCGGAGTCGGCCGGGGCGTACGCGGCGACGTGGCCGATGAACTCCTCGGCCGTGTCCGGGCTGATCAGACCGAACGCCAGGACCATCGCCAGCAGGGCGGGGAGCACGGTCAGGATCGCGTAGTACGTCAGCGCAGCCGCGTAGTCCGTGATGTCGTCGTTCCACAGGGACACCGGCGTGCGCCGGAGCGCGGGCCACCAGGCGGCGGGCTGCTGGAACACGGCGGTGCGGCGGGCCCGGTCGGTGTACGGCTCAGTGGACATGCGGTATGCGATGCGAGGCGGCACTCAGACGGACCCCTGTGTGTGTCGTGTACGGCTCCGCCGCCCTGGCGGCTACCGCCATCATCCCGCGGAGGGCGGGCAGCACGGTTACCGGGGGCGTGGCGGGTCCCAGGGCGGGCCGTCGTGCGGCCCCGGCAGTGCCGCCGGACACGGCCGTCGTCTTCCGGGGCGGTCCGCCCGGTTGCGCCCGAGCGCCACCCGGCCCACCAGCTCCTCCAGCTCAGGCCCGTTCGAAACGGGGGAGGACGATCAGGCTTCGGGGATGGCGCGGCCGTAGTTCGCGAGGGTGACGTTCTCCGGTTCGGGGCCGCCGCGCCGGCCGGTCTCCAGGGCGTCGAGGGCCTTCAGCTCGTCCGCTGTGAGTTCGAAGTCGAAGATGTCGATGTTCTCGGCGATCCGGTGACGCCTGGTCGACTTGGGGATCACGGAGCGACCGTGCTGAACGCCCCAGCGGAGCAGCACCTGGGCCGGGCTCTTGCCGTGTGCCTCGGCGATGCCGGTGACGAGGGCGTCCTCCAGGACGCTCCTGCGGTTCTCGCCGTATCCCGGGTAGAAGGTGATCCCGCCGATGGGGGACCACGCCTGGTTGAGGATGCCGTGCTCGTCGTCGAAGTCGAGGACGGCACGCTGCTGGAAGTAGGGGTGGATCTCCAGCTGGTTGACGGCGGGGACGACGGCGGTGGCGTCGAGCAGCGCGGTCAGATGGTCGACCATGAAGTTGCTGACGCCGATGGCCCGGACCTTGCCGTCGGCCAGGAGCTTTTCCAGCGCGCGGTAGGCCGCGAGGGTCCTGTCGAAGTCCGACGGCAGCGCCTGGTGCAGGATGAGCAAGTCGATCCGGTCGACGCCGAGTTTCGCGGCGCTCTTGTCGAAGCCGTGCAGGGTCTCTTCGTACCCGTAGTCGCTGATCCAGATCTTCGTCTCGACGAAGATGTCGTCGCGGGGTACGGCGGATTCGCGGATGGCCTGGCCGACCTCGCGTTCGTTGCCGTACGCGGCGGCCGTGTCGATGTGCCGGTAGCCGAGGTCGAGGGCGGCCGTGACGGCCGCCCTCGTCTCGTCGGGCGGGGTCTGGAAGACGCCGAGTCCGAGCGCGGGCATCGGGACGCCGTTGTTGAGGGTGAGGGTCTGCATCAGGGTGTCCTTTCGTGGTGTGGGGGACGGGGTGGGGACGATGAGGGCCGAGACGGTCACTTACGCCGACGCGAGCAGGACGGCGGAGCCGGTCGGTGCCGCGCCTGGGCGGGCCGCCATCTCGGCGCCGGTGTGTCCGGTGGAGACGGCGGCGTCCACGGCGGTCAGGGTGCTCAGGCTCAGCGCGCTGCCGGTCCGGTGGTTCCGGAGATCGACCGGACCGTGGACGAGGTGCCGTCGAGGCATATGAGTGCTGCGCGCACGGTGTTCCTTCGGGTCGGTTCGGAGTCGGGATCCGGGGTCGGTTCCGGGTGGCCCTGCCTCGGTCCTCTCCAGGAAAGCGCATGCGGGACCGCGGGTGGGAGGCACTGCTTTTCCAGGTACTCGCAGTACCTCGCAGGTCGTGGCACACGGACCTACCGTGGAGGCGCCGGCACAAGATTCACGCCGATCAGGAGGAGTTCCCGTGTCCCTGGCACCCGCCGAAGCCACCGTCCACCTCGCGTCATGTCCGTCGGCAGCGCCGTGGCACACGCCTGGGGAGTCCGATCATGGCCGGCGCTGACAAGAAGGGCCTGGCCGCCGAGGTCCGCGACTTCCTGAGCACCCGGCGGGCACGGATCACCCCGGAGCAGGCCGGACTGCCGGTCTACGGCGGGAACCGCCGCGTCGCGGGCCTGCGTCGTGAGGAGGTCGCCCTGCTCGCGGGCATGAGCGTGGACTACTACGTCCGTCTCGAACGCGGAAACCTCTCCGGCGCCTCGGACTCGGTGCTCGAAGCCCTCGCGCACGCCCTGCGGCTCGACGAGGCCGAGCGCACCCACCTCTACGACCTGGCCCGTGCGTCGACACCGCCGGGCCGGCGGGCCACGGTGACCTCGTCCCGGGTGCGGCCCACGATCCTGCGGCTGCTGGAGTCGATGACCGGGGTGCCGGCGTTCGTGCGCAACGCCCGGTTCGACATCGTGGCCGCGAACGCCTTGGGGCGCGCGCTGTACGCACCGGTCTTCGAATCGCCGCTGTTCGCCCAGCGGGGGCCGGTCAACAGCGCCCGTTTCATGTTCCTGGACCCGGCGAGCAAGGATTTCTGGGTCGACTGGGACAAGGGGGCCGACGACTCGGTGGCCTTCCTGCGCACCGAGACGGGCCGGGCACCGCACGACAAGGCGCTGACCGACCTGATCGGAGAGCTGACGACCAGGAGCGACGCCTTCGCGGCCCGGTGGGCCCGCCACGACGTGAGGTTCCACCGCTCTGGCGTGAAGAACCTCCACCACCCGCTGGTCGGGCCTCTCGCCCTGCCGTACGAGGCGATGGACCTGCCGTCCGACCCCGGCCTCCGCCTCAACTTCTACACCCCCGAACCGGACTCTCCGGAACGGGAGGCCCTCGGCCTCCTCGCCAGCTGGACGACCACCGGCACGGTCGCCCCCTCCGGAACCGACTGACCAAGCGAACCACGCGAACCAACGAACCACGCGAACCAAACGGACCACGCGAACCGCGAGAACCAGGAGAACCCCTCCATGCAGTACCGACCGCTCGGCCGCACCGGCGTCCAGGTCAGCCCGCTCTGCCTGGGCGCGATGATGTTCGGGCCCTGGGGCAACGAGGACGAAGCAGACTCCGTACGGATCATTCACCGCGCCCTCGACGCGGGCATCAACTTCGTCGACACCGCGGACGTCTACTCCGTCGGCGTCTCGGAGGAGATCGTCGGCAAGGCGCTCAAGGGCCGGCGCGAAGAGGTGTTCCTGGCCACCAAGTTCTTCATGCCGATGGACCAGGACGACCCCAACCAGCGCGGCGGCTCACGGCGCTGGATCATCCGCGCGGTCGAGAACTCCCTGCGGCGCCTGGGCACCGATCACATCGACCTCTACCAGGTCCACCGCCCCAGCCCGGACACCGACGTCTCGGAGACCCTCGGCGCGCTCTCCGACCTCGTCCACCAGGGCAAGATCCGTTACCTCGGCTCCTCCTCGTACTCCGGCTCCCAGATCGTCGAGGCCCAGTGGGTCTCCCGGGAGCGGCATCTGGAGCGGTTCGTGACCGAGCAGCCGCCGTACTCGATCCTGGTCCGCGGCATCGAGGAGGACGTGCTGCCCACGGTGCGACGCCACGGCATGGGCACCCTCACCTACAGCCCCCTCGCCGGCGGCTGGCTCTCGGGCCGCTACCGCAAGAGCGCTTCCGAGGGGCCTGCCTCGGCGGCACGCCCCCGGGCCCGCTTCGACATGGGCGCCCCGGCCAACCAGCGCAAGCTCGACGCCGTCGAGCAGCTCGCCGTCCTGGCCGAGAAGGCCGGACTCACCCTCATCGAGCTTGCCGTCGCCTTCGTCGTCAACCACCCGGGCGTCACCTCGGCGATCATCGGGCCGCGCACCATGGAGCAGTTGGCGGCGTTCCTGCCCGCCGCCGACGTCACGCTCCCGGCCGACGTGCTCGACGCCATCGACGAGATCGTGGCCCCCGGGGTCACGGTCAACCCGGTCGACAACAGCTACGGCGACTTCGAGCTGCGGCCCGACCAGCGGCGTCGTTGACGCGATGCCCGCCCGCAGGGCCTGAACCCCCAGGGGGCCCGGGGCTCCGGGAACACCTGGTCACAGGGCGACCGTCGCGTGCATCTCCCAGATGAGGATTTCGGCGGGGGCGATGGCGCTGATCCGGCGGCCGCCGGTGGCGGTGAAGCGTGCCGCGTCGCCCTCGTCGAGGGTGCCGGTGCCTTCCAGGTCCACGGAACCGCGTGCGACGAACAGGTGCAGGTAGGGCGCCTCGGGGAGGGTCACCTGCTGTCCCGGGCGCAGCCGGGCCGCGTGCAGGGCCGCGTGCCGGTTCTGGATCCGGATGGCGCTGGCGTCCCGGTGCCTGTCCATGCCGGACGCGACTGTGACCAGTCCGCCGGTCAGCAACTCGGCGTCGATTTCGAGCTGTTCGTAGCCCGGGGTGACGCCGGCCTCGTCGGGTACGACCCACATCTGGACGAAGTGCACCGGGTCGGTGGGGCGTTCGCCGGCCGACCGGTAGGAGTCGTTCTTCTCCGAGTGCAGGATGCCGGTGCCGGCGCTCATGCGCTGGGCCAGGCCGGGGTAGATCACGCCGGAGTGGCCGCTGGAGTCCTGGTGGACCAGGGAGCCCTGCAGGACCCAGGTGACGATCTCCATGTCCTGGTGCGGGTGGGTGTCGAATCCTGTGCCCGGTTGCACCAGATCCTCGTTGTTGACCAGCAGCAGGCCGTGGTGGGTGTTGGCCGGGTCCGGCCGGTGGGTGCCGAGGGAGAAGGAGTGCTTGGAGTCGAGCCATGACAGCCGGCTGGTCAGGCGTCGGTCGGCACGTCGCACGTCCACCGTGGGTGTCAGCACTGCGCTCATCAGGCGCTTCCTTTCACGCAGAGATCCCGCAATGATCAGCATTCAACGTTCACGGTACTCCCGAATCGCGTGAACGTTCAACTGGTGGCGGGTGGGGGTGGGCTGGGTGCCGTGCGTAACGACTTCCTTCGGTCCATTCTCGGCGCGCCGTAATAACTTGAGCACTAAAGTTATCGAGCGTTGAAGTGTCGTTCGTGCCTGGCCCGGTCGGCGACAGAGCCCCGTGCGACGGGCCCTGGCCCGAGCGCTAGGGGATGGCCAGTTCCGCCCAGATGGTCTTTCCGGACGCGGTGTAGCGGGTGCCCCAGCGCTGGGAGACCTGGGCGACGAGGAACAGGCCGCGGCCTCCCTCGTCGTCACGGCGGGCGCGTCGCAGATGAGGCGCCGTGTGTGCGTTGTCGGAGACCTCGCAGAGCAGACTGCGGTCCCTGATCAGCCGTAGCAGCACGGGACCGGTGGCGTACCGGATGCTGTTGGTGACCAGCTCGCTCACCACCAGCGCGGCGGTGAAGGACAGTTCGGACAGCCCCCAGTTCTCCAACTGGCGCTCGGTGTCCGTGCGGGCGTCCGCCACCATGGCCGGGTCCGGCGGCAGTTCCAGGTCCGTCACGCGGTCGGCGCCGAGCCGCCGGGTGCGCACCAGCAGCAGCGTGGCGTCGTCCGCCTGGGGTCCGGGCGGCAGGGTCGACATCGCCCGGTCGCACAGTTCCTCCAGCGGGCAGCGCTGCCAGGTGAGCACGTGGGCGAGACGGTCGATCCCGCTGTCGATGTCGGTGCGCCGGTCCTCCACGACACCGTCGGTGAAGAACGCCACCACACTCCCGTCGGACAGGCTCAGCTCGACGTTCTCGTACGGCAGGCTGCCCAGCCCCAGGGGCGGCCCCGGCGCCGGCGCGGACAGGGCCACTGAGCCGCTCGCGTCGGCCACGATAGGCGGGGGATGACCGGCGCTCGCCCAGACGCAGCGGCCGCCGACCGGGTCGTAGATCGCGTAGAGGCAGGTCACGCCGAGGGCCTCGTCGCTCAGCCCGTCGGCCTCGTCGGGTTCCGCGTCCTGCCCGACCAGGCCGTCCAGCCGGGTCAGCAGCTCGGCCGGGTCCAGGTCCAGCAGAGCCAGGGTCCGTACGGTGGCGCGCAGCCGGCCCATGGTCGCGGCCGCGTGCACACCGTGGCCGACCACGTCGCCGACGGTCAGCCCCACCCTGGCACCGGACAGCGGGATCAGGTCGAACCAGTCGCCGCCCACCCCCACCCGGCTGTCGGCGGGCAGGTAGCGGTACGCCACCTCGACCGCGCTCTGCTCGGGCAGCCGCTGGGGCAGCAGGCTTCGCTGCAGCACCAGGGCGGCCGCGTGCTGGCTGGTGTAGCGGCGGGCGTTGTCGATGCCCACGGCGGCCCGCTCGGCCAGCTCCACCGCGAGCGTCTGCTCCTCGGGCCCGAAGGGGTCCGGGTTGTTGCTGCGCCGGAAGGTGGCGAGACCGAGGACCGCGTCGCGGGCGAGCAACGGGACGAAGAGGTCGGTGTGCCGGGCGGCCGGGACCCCTTCTCCCGGCGGCGGGGAGGCGCCGACGACGGGGCGGTTGGTGGCCAGGCTCAGCGCCTGCGGTGACGACGGCGGATAGGAGACCGGGCTGGTCCGGAACTCCTCCGGGGTACGGCCGTGCATCCGCAGCAGGTTGTGCCCCGGTGCCGAGCGGGTCGGCGGCTGCCGTCCCTCGATGACCGCCGGCGGCAGATCCACCAGAACCTCGTCGGCCAGCTGCGGCACCGCCACGTCGGCCAGCTCCGCGGCCGTACGCCGCACGTCCAGCGAGGCGCCGATGCGCTTTCCCGCCCGTACGAGCAGCGACAGCCGTTCCTGGGCGCGGTAGCGGTCGGTGATGTCCAGGGACTCCTCGAACAGCCCCAGCGGTTCGCCCCTGGCGTCCACCAGCCGGTAGTACGAGCACGACCAGACGTGCTCGCGCACCGGGTCGGCGGGGGCGCGCCCGCGATAGTGCATGCCGAGGACCGGTTCGCCCGTCTTCAGCACCTGCTCCATCACCTGGTCCTCGTCCGGAGGGTGGTGGCGGGAGATGAACTCGCCCTCGGGAAAGAGATCCGCGGCGGGCCGGCCGACGTACGCGGCGACCCCCGCCAGCTCCTGGTCGGTGGAGACGTTTCCCCAGACGACGCGCATGTCCGTGTCGAAGATGGTCAGACCCACGGAGGACTCGGTCGCCAGCCCCTGCAACATCGCCAGCTGCGCCTCCCAGCCGCGCAGGGCCGTCAGCTCAGCCGCGACCACCACGGTCGCGGCGACACCCTGGTGGGTGAGCGGACTGAACGTCACGGCGGCGCGCAGGGTGTGTCCGTCCCGGCAGCGGAGGTCCAGGACCGTGCTGCGGGGGCGGCGCGCCCTGCAGAGAGCGGACAGTCGCGGGCCCGGGGCCGCCGCCAACAGCCGGTCGGCCGACCAGCCGAGCACTTCCTCGGGCGAATGTCCGAGGAGACGCTGGGCCGAGATGCTCCAGCCGGAGACGCGGCCCTCCGCGTCCAGCACGGCGGTGGCGGCCTTGGCGAGGTCCAGAGGACTGTGGAATTCGACGTTGGCACCATTCGGAAAACGATCCATGGCACCGCTTCCCTTCGTGCTCACTCAGCATCCCGTGCCGCACGACGGACTACAACCGCACGCACCGGCGCGGTCGGCGCCGTGATGTGCCGTCGACCGGCTGCGGCACCGTCGTGGCTGGTCGCAGGGCCGGCCCGGGGAAACTCACGCACGAGCAGATGCTCGACGAACTCGGTGCCGGCCGGGTACGGCCGCCGACCTGATCGCAGGGGCACGGCGCCGCGAGCGGCCCGGTGGGCGCCCCTCAGCCGCCGGTGCCTCCCTCCGCGGTGAGGGCGTCCCGGAGCTGCGCCCTGGCCGTGATGCCCAGCTTGGGGAAGATCTTGTGCAGGTGGTAGCCGACCGTGCGCGGTGAGAGATAGAGCCGTGCCGCGATGTCGCGGTTGGTCAGGCCCTGGGCGGCCAGTTCGGCGATCTGGCGTTCCTGTGGGGTGAGTTCACCGGCCGGGGCGGTGGCCCCCGCCGTACCCGCCGCCCGCAGTTCCGCCGCCGCCCGCTCGGTCCAGGGGCGGGCGTCCAGCCGCTCGAAGCACTCCAGCGCCGCGCCGAGATGCCGGCGGGCCTCGGCACCGCGGCGGCGCCGGCGCAGCCACTCGCCGAAGTCGAGGTGGGCCAGCGCCTTCTCGAACGGCCAGCAGTCGGTGCCGGAGCCGTCGAGAGCGGCCTGGAAATGCCGCTCGGCGTCGTCGGTGTCGGTCAGCAGGGCGGTGGCCCGGTGCAGTACGGCGGCCAGCCGCGGGGAGGGGTCGGGCTTCAGCTCCTGCGTCACGCCGTCGACCACCGTGCGCGCGTCGTCCGTCCGCCCGGCGCGGACCGCGGCGGCGGCCAGGTCGCCCAGGTAGTAGAGGGAGGCGTGGTAGTGGACGGGGGCTGGGCGGAAGTCGCGGGTGAAGGCGGCGCGCAGCTGCTCGTAGGCGCCGGCGTGGTCCCCGGCGACGAACGCGGCCATGCCCAGGGCGTGCCGGTGCCGGACCTGGAGACTCAGGGACTTGCGCAGGTCCACCCCGCGTACGGCCTCCGCCGCCTGGGCCCGGGCCGCCGCCGGGTCGCCCCGCAGCGCGCACAGCGTCGCCCGCAGGATGCGGGCGCCCACCGTCACGTTGTCGGCGCCCGCCTCCGTGGCCATCCAGAACGCCTCGTCGGCCGCCTCCTCGGCCGTCGCCCACGAGCCGTTCTCGAACAGGGCCAGGGCGAGTGCCTGGGTCACCGTCGCGTTCGTACCCGCGCTGCCCGCGCGGCGCAGGACGTCGATCGTGCGGCCGAGGACGCGTACGGCCTGCTCGGTCTCGTCCAGGATCCACGTCGTGCCGCCCACCGCCGTGAGGTTCCCGAGGCTCTCCTCGCGGGCCAGCTCGGCCAGCCCGTCCGCCAGGTGGCTCATGAGCAGCGGCCGTTCACGATGGGGGTCGACGACGGCCAGGGCCCACGAGCGGCCGGCCGGATCGCCGTCCCCGTCGATCAGCTCGCCGATCCGGCGGAGTTCCGCGCGGTGGTGGGGCGCGCCTGAGTTGTAGACGGATGTCGCGGCCGTGCTCAGGGCGCCCAGGGCCAGGCCCGGAACCGAGGCGGCGGTGGCCTCGGCGACGCCCAGCAGCAACGCCAGCGCCTCCTCGTGGCGGAGCGTGACCCCGAGGGCCCAGCCGCCCAGCAGCGAGGCCTCGGCGCGCAGCCGGGGATCCTCGGTCAGACCGCCGACCCGGCCGCTCATCTCGCCGACCCACTGCGGGTACCCGGCGAACATCGCCGACTGCGCGGCCGTCAGCAGCCGCCGGGCGCGCAGCCCCGGATCCGGTGTCAGCTCGGCCGCGCGTTCCAGCGCGGTCGCGGCCGCCGCGTAACCGCCCCGGCTTCGGGCCCGCTCGGCGCTCTCCGCCAGAGCGTCGGCGACCTCCGCGTCCTGGCCGGTCGCCGCGGCGGCCAGCTGCCAGGCGCGGCGGTCCGGCTCCCCGGCGAGCGCCCCGGCCAGGGCGAGATGGGCCTGCCGGCGCTCGTGGAAGGAGGCCGCGTGGTACACGGCCGAGCGGACCAGCGGGTGCCGCGGCAGCACCCGGCCGTCCGCCACCCGGACCAGCCCGACACGCTCGGCCGGGTCCAGAGCCCGGACGACGTCCAGCTCCGGGGCGGCCCGGATGAGGTCGGTCAGCTCCGCCGTACCTGCCGCGGCCACCAGCAGCAGGGCCTCCCGGGTGGGCGCGGGCAGACCGGGCAGATCGGCGGCGAACAGGTTCTCCAGCCGCGCGGTGAGCGGAAGGGCCGCACCCCCGGCACCGCCTGTGCCTCCGGCACCTCCTCCGGCGCCCGCCGCTCGCCCCCGGGCCAGGGCACGCGGCAGCTCGATCAGGGCCAGCGGATTGCCGGCCGCCTGCCGGAGGATCTCCGCGCGCGCCTTGCCGCGCGGTGGATCCGGCTGCGCGTCCAGCAGCTGCCCGGCCGCCGTCCGGCTCAGCGGCCCCACGGTGACCTGCGGGAAGTCCCGGTCGAACCGGGCCGGCACGCCCTCCTCACGGGCGGCCAGCAGCAGCACCACCGGCTCGCCCTCCAGCCGGCGGGCCAGAAAGGCCAGCACGTCCACCGAGCCGAGGTCCAGCCACTGGGCGTCGTCCACCAGCAGGAGCAGCGGCCGGTGCGCGGCGGCCCCGGTGATGAGCCCGAGCACTCCGACGCACAGCGACAACTGGTCCAGTCGCAGTTCGTACTCCGCCGTCCCCGGGCCGAAGGCCTGGTCCAGAGCCTCCCGGTGCGCCGCGGGCAGACCGTCACCGGGCAGCAGCGGATGCAGCAGCTGGTGCACGCCGGACAGACCGAGGCCGGTCTCGCCCTCGCTGCCGCGCACCCGCAGGACGCCGAAGCCCAGCGCCCGCCCCCGCTCGGCCGCCCGGTCCACGAGGGTGCTCTTGCCCGCCCCCGGCTCCCCGGTCAGCACCAGCACCTGGGGGCCGCCGCCGGCCACCGCCCCGAGCAGCCGGTCGAGCCGGGCCAGTTCGGCGGCCCGGCCCAGGACGACCGGATGGGTGGGACGGTCGGTGCCGGTGTGCATGAGCGGTCCTTGTCTCAGAGATCGTCAGAGGCCGTCAGAGGCCGTAGGGCTCCTGATACGGCAATCCTGCCAGCGGCGG
This sequence comes from Streptomyces sp. NPDC054813, assembly GCF_053611365.1. Taxonomy (NCBI): domain Bacteria; kingdom Bacillati; phylum Actinomycetota; class Actinomycetes; order Kitasatosporales; family Streptomycetaceae; genus Streptomyces; species Streptomyces sp. NPDC054813. Next base: position 65,400 of record NZ_JBSHAF010000032.1, read on the forward strand.
TCTGCGCGGCAGCGGCCGCGGGTGACTGGTCATGTGACAGAAGCGTGGCTGCGCGGTCGCCCGGACAATGGCTCTGGCCAGGGAGAACGTCCACCGCCACGGGAGTACGTGCATGACGGTCCAGTCACCTCAGCAGTCCGCGATCGCCGCCGAGGCCGCCGTTCTGGGCCGGGACGGCGAGATCGAGCGGATCCTGCGGTACGTGACAGGCGAGCCCGGCACTCCCCAGACCCTGCTGGTCCTCGGCGAGGAGGGGATCGGACGTACGGCCCTGCTCCGGCGCGTCCGTGAACTGGCCGCCGGCCAGGGCGTGGCGGTGCTCTCGGCGCAGGGCTGGGCCGGTGACCCACGGCATGCCCGTGCCTGCCTGCAACAGCTGCTGGCGCGGCCGGTGCCGGCCGAGGTGGCCGCCCTGCCGGCCGTGTCCCAGCGGGTGCTGACGGCCGTACTCCACGGGGACGACCGGCCGGACGAGGGAGAGCTGCGGGCGGCGCTGACCGCGCTGCTCGACCGGCTCGCCGCCGCCCGGCCGGTGCTGGTGTGCGTGGACGACGCCGACCTGTGCGACCGTGCCACCGTGGAGGCGCTGTTCGCCGCCGCCCGGCTGCTGGCCGGCCGCCCGCTGACGGTGCTGCTCGCCGCCCGCCACGAGACCGCCCTGCCCGGCCTGCCTCCCGGCGCCGAGATCCTGAGCCTGGGCCCGCTGGACGACGCGTCGGCCGCCGCGCTGCTGGACCGGCAGCCCGCGCCGCCCAGCGGCCGGCACCGGCTGGAGATCCTGGCGGAGGCCGAGGGCAACCCGCTGGCCCTGGTCGAACTGAGCCGCAGCGTGCCCGGCCCCGCGGGAGCGGTGCGGCGCGCGCCCGCCGAGCCCGTCTTCGGGGTACGACTCGACGCGCTCCCCGCCGGCACCCGGCGCGCCCTGCTGTACGCGGCGGCCGCCGGGCCCGGCGAGACCGTCGCCGCCGTCATGACGGCCCTGGACACCGGCGACCTCGCGGTGTGGGCCCCGGCGGAGGCCGCCGGACTCGTCTCGCTGGTCGAGGACCGGCTCGTCTTCCGGCATCCGCTGGCGCGGTCGGCCGCGTATCTGCGGCACCCCGCGGGGGAGCGCCAGCAGGCCCACCGGGACCTCGCCGAGGTCGCCGTACTGCCGGAGGACAGGGCCCGGCACCTGGCCGCCGTCACCGTGGGCGCCGACGCGTTCGTCGCCGCCGGGCTGGCGACCTCCGCCTGGCGGCGCGGCGACGCCGTACAGGCCGCCCGGGCCCTGGAACAGGCGGCCCGGCTCAGCCCGCGGCGGCCGGAACACGCCCGTCGGCTGGCCGAGGCCCTGACGGCCGCGCAGGCGGTGGGGGACCCCGGCTGGGTACGGGACCTGTACGGCCGGCTCCTCCGGGAGTCCGCCGAGCCGGAGTCCGTCTGTGTCGCGGCCGGCGCCCTGGCCTCCGTCCTGTGCCACGAGTCCGCCCAGCGGGAGGCCTTCGAGCTGCTGGCCGCCGCCTCGGAGCACTTTCCCCGGATCGGCCGCCCGCTCGCGCTCACCCTGGCGGGCCTGGCAGCGGCCGTCGCCGCCCAGTCCGGACTGCCCGAGCACCGGGCGGCCCTGCCCGCACTCCTCGAACGCGCCCGCCGGGCCGACGGGGGCGGGTCGGGGCACCCTGGAGTGACCGGGCCTCTGGGCCGGCTGAGCGCGCCGGGGGATGACGGGGGCGGGGCAGGACTGCCCGGAGCGAACGGGCATCTCGGTGATCTGGACGTGCCGGGCACTCAGCGGGCTGACGGGGGCGGGTCGGGGCACCCCGGTGCGGCCGGGCGTCTGGGCGAGCTGGACGTGCCGGGGGGCGATGGCGGCGGGTCGGGGCACCCCGGAGTGACCGGGTCTCTGGGTCAGCTGGACGTGCCGAGGCACCCCGGTGCGGCCGGGCGTCTGGGCGAGCTGGACGTGCCGGAGGGTGAGGGCGGCGGGGCGGATCACCCCGGTGCGGCCGGGTCCCTCGGGCGGCTGGACGCGCCCGGTACCCGGCTGGCCATGGAAGCGCTGGTCGCCGTTGTGGCCCGGCCCGAGACCGCCACCGGTGCGCTGCGCGCCCTCGGCCGGCCGCCCCGCGCACCGCTCGGCGGTCCGGACGCGCCGGCCGGCCGGCTGGCGGCCGCCGCGGTGGCCCACCACGCCGACGAGGCCGACCTGGACCTGGGGCAGTCCCGGCTGGCCGACGAGCGGCTGCGCACCGCCCGTGCCTTCGGCCTGCGCGGCTGGTCGGTGCTCGGCCTGGTGGACACCCTGCTGGCCGTCGGCCGGTTCACCGAGGCCCAGACCGTGCTCCAGAACGCCATGACCGAGGCGGCCGTGCTGCGCCTGCCACGCCTGCGTGCGGACCTGGAGACCCAGGCGCTGACCCTGCGGGCGCTGCGCGGAGCCCTCCCCGACGAGCCCTGGCAGCTCACCCCGGCCGTCTGGCGCACCGTCTCCCTGGACGAGAACCGGGCCACCCACGCCCGACTGCTGCGCGCCCGCGGCCTCGCCGCCATGGCCCGCGGGCACTGGGACGACAGCTGGCGGCAGCTGCGCGAGCTGTTCACCGCCGACGGCTCGCCGCTGCACCCCCTCCTGTCGCCCCGGAGCATCGCCGAACTCGCCGTCACGGCGCAGCGGACCGGCCGGCCGGCCGAGGCCCTGCCGATCCTGAAGCGGGTGCGCACGGAACAGGGGGACCGGCCCAGCACCCGGATGACGCTGCTGCTGCACCACGCGACCGCCGTGCTCGGCCCGGACGAGGAAGCCGAGGAGCACTTCCAGCTCGCCCTGGTCAACCACGCGGCGAACCGCTGGCCGTGGGAGTGCGGCCACGTCCGCCTCAACTACGCCCACTGGCTGCGCCGTTGCCGCCGGACCCTGGAGGCGCGCGGGCAGCTGACCACGGTCCTGGAGACCGCCGAACGCCTGGGCGCCGGCCCCCTCGCGGCCGCCGCCGGCCGCGAACTGCGCGCCAGCGGAGCCGCCCCCGCCCCCGAGGCAGGCGGCCCGCTGGCGGAGCTGACGGCGCAGCAGCGGCAGATCGTCCAGCTGGTGGCGAGTGGCCTGTCCAACCGGGAGATCGGCGAACGGCTCTTCCTCTCCCCGCGCACGGTCGGCTCGCACCTCTACAAGGTGTATCCCAAACTCGGCATCAGCAGCCGCCATCAGCTGCGCGACCTGGTGCAGGGCCGGTGAGGGGGGCCGGCGGGCCGGACGGAGGCGCGCCCATGAGGCCCGGAGCGGCGGGGACGGCCGTCGTCCTCGACCGGGTGGTGCAGCGCCTGCTCACCGCCTCCGCCGCCCCGCCCGCCCTCGACGACCTCGGTCCGGACACGGCACGGCGGGCGCTGCGCGAGACCCAGGCCGACCGGTTCGGGGACTTCGACGTGGACGCGGCCTTCCAGGCGGCCCCCGTCGGCCCGGCAGGGCTGCTCGGCTTCTGGACCGTCCGGCCCGCGTCGGCCACCGGCCCACTCCCGGCCCTGCTGTACCTGCACGGCGGCCGGTGGACGCTCGGGGACGCACAGACCCACGCCCGCCTCATCAGCGAACTCGTCACCGGCGCGGGCGTGTGCGCACTCGTCCCCGAGTACAGCCGCACCCCCGAGGCCCGTTACCCGCTGGCCCTGGAGGAGTGCTACGCCCTGCTGACCTGGGCGGCCGACCGGGCCGGTGAACTCGGCCTGGATCCGGGCCGGCTGGCGGTGGCGGGCGACTGCGCCGGGGCCACCCTGGCGGCCGCCGTGACGATGCTGGCGAAGGCCCGGCGCGGGCCGCGGATCGCCGCGCAGCTGCTCTACTACCCGCTCACCGACGCCCGCTGCGACAGCGCCTCCCAGCGCCGGTTCGCCACCGGCTACCTGCTCACCCGCCGGGCGCTGCACGCCTACTGGGCCCGGTACGTCCCCGATCCGGCCCGGCGCGCCGAACCCACCGCGGCACCGCTGCGGGCCCGCACGGAGCAACTGGCCGGACTGCCACCGGCCCTGGTCGTCACCGCCGAGGCCGACGTGGCCCGCGACGAGGGCGAGCTGTACGCGCGCCGGCTGGCCGAGGCCGGTGTCGACGCGCTTTCCGTGCGCTTCCTCGGCACGATCCACGACTTCGTGGCACTGCACGCCCTCGCCGACAGCGTGCCCACCCGGGCCGCGATCCTGACCGGCTGCGCCTTCCTGAGCGCCCGGCTGTCCTGACGGGCACGGTACCGGCCGACAGCCGGGCGAGAACCGGCTGAGGACCGGCTGAGGACCGGCTGAGGACCGGCACAGGACCAGTCGGCCGACTGATGCGTCGACGCCCCTCACCCGGCGAAGCTGACGTCATGCCAACCGCGATCGGCTCCTACGAGGAGAGACGCCGGCGTCCGACCGCCTCTGCGGGTACCCGAGCCGGGGTCCTTCCGACCGTCTCGGCGGGTACCCGAACCAGGGTTCTGACCACCCGTTCGGTGCCGCCGGGCGAGAGCCTGGACTACTGGCACGATGCCGTGTTCGACACCCTGGTGGGGATGGACATCGCCACCGCAGGCGGCACCTACGACGCGACCCTGCGGACCGACCGACTCGGGGATCTGCAGGTCACCACGGTGGAGGCCGACCCCGGCCAGGTCCACCGGGCGCCGCGCTTCATCGCCCGCGGCGACGGGCACCAGGTCTTCGTCGCCGTCCAGAGCACCGGCCGGGCCCGGGTCGAACAGGACGGCCGCAGTGCCGAGTTGCGCACCGGCGACATCGGGTTCTTCGAGACCGTACGCCCGTTCCGCACCGCCTTCCCGGAACGCTTCCGGCTGAAGATCTTCGCCGTTCCGCGCCGGCTGCTGGAGCTTTCGGAGGCCGACGTGCGGCGGCTCACCGGCCGTGCAGTACGCCCCAGCGGCGGACTCCCCGCGCTGCTCGCGCCCCTGCTGGAGCGGCTGGCGGACACCTCCGAGTCGTATGCCACGCCGACGGCCGAGCGGCTGGCCGGAAGCGTCATCGACCTGGTCGCCGCCACCGCGGCGGACCAGCTGGGGGAGGACCCCGCCGAACTGCCGGGCGCCGACGGCGTCCTGCTGCTGCGCGTCAAGACGTATATCCGCTGGCAGCTGTCGGACCCGGAACTCACCCCGTCCGTCATCGCCGCGGTCCACGGCATCTCGGTCCGCTCTCTGCACCGGCTGTTCCGGACCGAGAACACCACGGTGTGCCGGTGGATCCGCGAACTGCGCCTGCACGAGTGCCGCAGGGAACTCGCCGCCCGGCCGGCGGGCGCCGTCGACCTGGGCCAGGTCGCCCGCCGCTGGGGCTTCACCGGCTCCGCCGGGTTCGGCAAGGCCTTCCGCAGCACCTTCGGGCTGTCACCCACCGACTGGCTGGACCGGGTCCGGGCGGACGGGACGCCATGCTGACGGCGGTGTCCTGCGCGGTCCCGGACCCGGCACCCGGCGAGCGTCCCGCGGCCTGGCAGCGGGCGCTGTCGGAGATCTTCGTCGACCTGGAGGTCACGGTGGCGCCGGGCCGTCCCTGGACGGGCGAGCTCACCTCCCAACGCCTGGGCGCCCTCCAGATCGCCACCGAGGAGTCCGGCCCCGGAACCGTCCTGCGCAGCGCCCGCGCGGTGGCCGCCGACCCGCGCGGCCACATCCTGGTCCGCCGGCAGCTGGCCGGCACCGCCCTGCTGTTCCAGGACGGCCGCACCGCCGAACTCCGCCCCGGTCGGCTGGCCTTCCATGACGCCCGGCGCCCGTTCCGGATCGTGCTGCCGGAGCGCCAGCGGGCGCGGATCCTCATGGTGCCCCGTGCCCTGCTGCGCCTGGAGGAACGGCGCCTGCACGCGCTGACGGCCACGGTGGTGGACGAGGCAGGAGGGGGCGCGGCGGCCCTGCTGCTGCCGCTCCTCGACGGACTCGTCGACGAGGTCGGACGGACCGGCCCGGCCCGGCGCGAACAACTCGCCCGCACCGCGGCGGAGATCCTGGCCACCGTCGCCCTCGACCAGGCCGGCCGGCAGCCCGAGCCGGCCCTGTGGGAACGGATCACCGCAGCGCTGCGGACCCGGCTGGGCGAGCCCGGACTCACCCCGCAGGACATCGCCGACCAGCACGCCATCTCGCTGCGCTATCTGCACCTTCTCTTCCAGCGCCACGGAATCACCGTCGGCGCCTGGCTGCGGACCCGGCGGCTGGAGGCGGCCCGCGAGGAACTCGCCCGGCCCGGGTCGGCCCACCGGCCCATCGCCGCGGTGGCCGCCCGCTGGGGCTTCACCAGCCCCTCCCACTTCAGCCGGGCCTTCCGGGAGACGTACGGCATGTCACCGGCGCAGTGGCGGCGGACGGCCGCCGAGAACGCCCCCGGGTCGCGGCCGGACCTCCTAACCTTTCCGATGAAGGCCGGATCGAACTGATGGCCCGAGTGACGATGGAGCACGTATGACCGACGAGGCGATGGGTGACGACGTCTACCAGCCGGACGGTTCGGAGGTGCAGGACGACGCGGGTCTGCTGGACGCGTCGGACACCCTGGACTACCGGGCCGGCGAGGAGGCCCTGGACGAGGGCTACTCACCGCCGGAGCGGCCCTGGGCCGTGGAGCACACGGGCGTCACGGCTGCGGAGGGACAGCGCGGGGAGACTCTCGACGAGCGGCTCGCCGAGGAGGTCCCGGACATCGCCGTCCTGGAGGGCGACGACATCGGCGACGCCTGGGACACGGACGGCGAACTCCTCGACGACGAGGTCGGCGACGTCCGCGCCGGACGGCTCGTCGCACCGGACGAGGGCGCCCACGAGAACACCGAGACCGACCTGTTCGCCTCCGACCGTGGCCTGGACGGCGCCGGGGCGTCGGCGGAGGAGGCCGCGATGCACGTGGTCCCCGACGCCGAGACCTTCTGACGGCTCCCGCACGTCCGGGCACCTCGCGGCGCCGAACCCCGCCGCGAGGTGGTGCCGGTGTCCCGTGGGGCCGAGGCCGGTGTCCTGCGGGCGGCACCGAGAGGCCGCGTGCGCGCGGCGCCGGTCTCCCGTGCGCGCCGAGCCGTGGATCCGTGCGCGTGGCGCCCTGCGCGTGGGTCCGTGCGCGTGGCGTCCTGCGCGTGGCGCCGGCCGGAGTGCCGGGTCAGGTCATGTGCCGCAGCAGGGCCGCGACCGCGGCCGGGGGCTCGCCGGGCGGGCGTACCACCATCACCTTCCAGCTCGGCGCGTGACGGGTGAAGCGGTAGGTGATCAGGTCCGGGAAGCGGTGGGCGACGGTCGGCGGCATGATGCAGACGCCGAGGTCGTTGCGGACCAGTTCGGACGCGGCCACGATGTCGTTGACCTCGAAGGTCGCGGTCCGTTCGACGCCGGCCGCCCGGAACGCGCGGTCGGCCGCGTCGCGGATGGCCCAGCCGGGGGTGAACTCCACCTGCGGCAGCTCGGCGATGTCGGCCAGGTCGACCGTGCCCTCGGGGCCGCTCGCGGCGAGGCTCCGGCGGGGCGAGGCCACCAGCACCATCTCCTCGTGGGTCAGCAGCCTGGTCACCAGCCCGCGCTGCTGCTGGCGGTCCAGCGCCACCACCGCCAGGTCCACCGTGCCCTCGCGCAGCGCCTGCCGGAGGTCGACGACCGCGGCCTGCCGCAACCGCACCACCACCCGCGGGTGTTCCGCCCGCAGCGCGGCCAGCGCATGGTGCAGGTTCGCCCAGACCCCCTGCATCGTGCCGACCGTCACCCGGCCGCGCAGCTCCCCCTTGGCCGCGTCGACCGCCTCGCGGGCCAGCTCGGCGGCGCGCAGCGCCTGCCGTGCCGCCGGGACGAACGCCTCGCCGGCCGGGGTGAGCCCGACCCGGTGGGTGGTCCGGGTGAACAGCGCGGTGCCCAGCTCGCGTTCGAGCGCGCGGACCGTGCCGGAGACCGCGGACTGGACCACGTGCAGCCGCCGTGCCGCCGCCGTGAACCCGCCCGCGTCCGCCACCGCGACGACGACTTCCATCTGCCGTAGGTCCATCATCCGCTCCCGCCGGCGCAGCGCCCCGCCTCGGCAGGGCGGCGATCTTCGCTGCATCCTAGGCAGCCGCCGGCTCCCGGCGGCGCGCACCGGGGGAGTGTCGGCCGGGCGCTCGGCGGGGAACCGGACCGGTGGTTCCCCGGTACGGGCCGCACGGCCCTACGCCGGACGCTTCGCGCTCTGCCGCCGCTCGGTCAGCCAGTACAGCAGCGCCAGCACCGGCAGGACCGCCCCGAAGAGGCTGACCGCGCTCCAGCCGCCGGCCCGGTAGGCGATCGAGCCGAGCTGCGAGCCGAGGGCGCCGCCGATGAAGAAGATCGCGATGAAGGCGCTGTTGAGCCGGGCGCGGGCGAGGGGGTCGAGCTGGTAGACGGTGTGCTGGCCGAGGATGAGGCTGGTCTGGACGGCCGCGTCCAGTACGACGGCCCCCAGGGCGATCAGGAGCACGCTGTGCTGACCGAAGCCGGCCATGACGAAGGCCAGCGCGCCGAGCGCGAGCGCGGCACCGGTCATCCGCCGGGTCAGTCCGTGGTCGGCCCAGCGTCCGGCGAGCGGCGCCACGGCCGCGCCGGCCGCTCCGACCAGCGCGAACACACCGACACCGACGGCGGAGTAGTGGAAGTACGGCCCGGTCAGGAGGTACGAGACGGTGGTCCAGAAGGCGCTGAAGGCACCGAACATCGCGGCCTGGTAGAGGCCGCGGCGCAGCAGCGCGGGATGGGTGCGCACCAGCGCCGCCGTGGAGCGCAGCACATGGTGGTACGGCACGGACGTGGTCGGTGCCTGCCGGGGCAGGGCCAGCCGCAGGGCCACGCCCAGCAGGGCCATCAGGACGGCCGAGCCGAGGTAGACGACCCGCCAGCCGGCGACGCCGGAGACCAGGCTGCTGAGCGTGCGGGACAGCAGGATGCCGGTGAGCAGGCCGCTCATCACCCGGCCGACGATCCGGCCCCGGGCGTGGTCGGGCGCCAGGCTCGCGGCGAACGGCACCAGGATCTGCGCGACCACCGAGGTGGCACCGCTGATCAGCGAGGCGATCAGCAGCATCGGGAAGCCGGTCGCGAGACCGGCCGCCACCAGGGCGAGTGTGGTGACCGTCAGCAGGGCGGTGATCAGGCTCCGCTTCTCCAGCCGGTCACCGAGCGGCACCAGGAAGAGCATGCCGATCACATAGCCGACCTGGGTGAGCGTGATCAGCGCACCCGCGGTGGCCTCGCTGATGTGGAAGACGCCGCGCAGCTCGGACAGCAGTGGCTGGGCGTAGTACAGGTTGGCGACCGTCATGCCGGAGGCGACGGCGAACAGCGCGATCAGCCAGCCCGGCACCCCGTGGGCGGGCTCGGCGGCGGGCTTCCGGCGCGGGGAGCGGACTTCGGACGACGACTGGGACACGGGGACCTTCCTCACAGGAGTGACTCTCATCGTGCACAGCGCTCCACCGCCCGCCATGCTTCCCTTCGCACGGCGATGGATCGGGATGTCAGCCATCTCCGTCCCAGATGACCGTCCGCGCACCGCGTCCGAGCGTGCGCTGCGGGGTGGCCGGAAGTGCGCTCGGGGACAACTGCCCGGTGCGGCGGGCTCCTACGGTGAGGCGTGACGGCGCCGGAACGACCGGTGTGCCCCACGCAATTCCAGGAGACTCGCATGTCCGAAGACTTCACGCCCGTCAAGCCGGTGCTCGAACCCGCCGCCCAGGCCTTCGCCGAGGCCACCGCCAACCCGCCGTACCTCTTCGACCTCGCCCCGGCGGAGGGCCGCAAGGCCGTCGACGAGGTGCAGTCCGGCGAGATCGCCAAGCCCGCCGTCGACGAGGAGTGGATCACCGTCTCGGGCGGCCCCACCGGCACGGTCCGGGCCCGCATCGTGAAGCCCGCCGGCGCCACCGGCACCCTGCCGGTGATCATCTACATCCACGGGGCCGGCTGGGTCTTCGGCAACGCCCACACCCACGACCGCCTGGTCCGCGAACTGGCCGTCGGCGCCAACGCCGCCGTGGTCTTCCCCGAGTACGACCTCTCGCCCGAGGTGCGCTACCCGGTCGCCATCGAGCAGAACTGGACCGTCGCCCGGTGGGTCGTGGAGCAGGGCACGACCAAGGACCTGGACAGCACCCGGATCGCGGTGGCCGGCGACTCGGTCGGCGGCAACATGACGGCCGCGCTGACCCTGATGGCCAAGGAGCGCGGCGGCCTCCCGCTGCTCCAGCAGGTGCTGTTCTACCCGGTGACCGACGCCGGCTTCGACACGCCTTCCTACCACCAGTTCGCCGAGGGCTACTTCCTGCGCCGCGACGGCATGTTCTGGTTCTGGGACCAGTACACGACCGACGAGGCCGAGCGCGCCCAGATCACCGCGTCCCCGCTGCGCGCCACCACCGAGCAGCTCACGGACCTGCCCCCGGCCCTGGTCATCACCGGCGAGGCCGACGTGCTGCGCGACGAGGGCGAGGCGTACGCCAACAAGCTCCGCGAGGCCGGTGTGCCCGTCACCGCGGTCCGCTTCCAGGGCATCATCCACGACTTCGTGATGCTCAACGCCCTGCGCGAGACGCACGCCGCCGAGGCCGCCATCTCGATGGCGGTACGCACCCTGCACGCGGCCCTCCACACCGCCTGATCCGGGGCGCGGTGTGAACACCGGCGAGCCGTCGGCAGCGCCCGACGGCCACCCGCACCTCAGGCACCTCAGGGAACAGCTGACCGAGCACCACCGCCGGGTCCGGGCGGAACGCGAGGAGGCCGAGCCGGCGGAGGCGATCGGCTCCGCCGCCTTCGACCTGGGGGCCGACATCGCGCACCCCGTCCCCGACCCCACGGCGGCCGGATACGACGTCGACACGGACCTCGGCGCCGACCCGCGCCGCCCGGCCCCGCCCGACCCCCGTCCGCCCCTGGACAGCCGACAAGGAACTCCCATGACCGACCCCGCACCCACCGTCGTCCTGGTGCACGGCGCCTTCGCCGACGCGTCCAGCTTCGCCCGGGTCATCCCCGAACTGCTCGCCGACGGGCTGAAGGTGCTTGCCCCGGCCGTGCCCAACCGCAGCCTGACCGGCGACGCCGCCTACATCGCCTCGGTGGTCCGCGCCATACCCGGCCCCGTCGTCCTGGTGGGGCACTCCTACGGCGGTGCCGTCATCACCGTCGCCGGTGCCGAGGACAACGTGAAGGCCCTCGTCTACCTGGCCGGCTACGCCCTGGAGGAGGGCGAGAGCCTCGGCGAGCTGCAGGGCCGGTTCCCGGACTCCGAGCTGGCCTCGGCACTGGTGTACACGCCGTTCCCGGTCGAGGGATCGGCGGAGCCCGGCACCGACGTGACGGTCGACACCGACAGGTTTCCCGCGATCTTCGCCGCCGACGTGGACCCGGAGCTGGCCAAGGTGCTCGCCGTCTCCCAACGGCCCCTGGCCGGCGCGGCCTTCGCCGAGCCGGCCCCCGTCGCGGCCTGGAAGGCCAAGCCGTCCTGGGGCCTGGTCTCCTCCTCGGACCGCACCATCAACCCCGACGTCGAGCGCTACGGCTACGAGCGCGCCGGCATGACCACCATCGAGGTCGACTCCTCCCACCTGGTCATGCTCGCCCACCCCGGGAAGGTCGCCGACCTGATCCAGGAGGCGGTCAAGAGCCTCATCGCGGAATAACCCCGCGAGGGCGATACAGAACGGGCCGCGCACCGGTGCCCACCGTGCGCGGCCCCGGTCGTCGGGTTCGAGGAGCAGTTCGACACATCGGTAGGCTGCGTCACCATGACGCGCGCCTGGATCCTGCCGATGCTGTTCGTGCTCTGCGGATCAGTCATGGGGACCGGCCTGATCCTGCGGGGGAGCCCCTCCGCCGCCGTGGCCGTCCTGCTGGTGTTCGTGCTGGTCGCGGGGGTGAACTCACCTCTCGTGTTCCCGCGGTCGATCGGCGCGCTGGAGGCAGCTCGCCGGAGCGCGGCCGACGGCCGGCCGGTCGTCTTCTGGCGGCCGGGCTGCCAGTACTGCATACGGCTGCGCTTCCGGCTGGGCCGCGGCGCACGGCAGGTGCACTGGGTCAACATCTGGCGCGACCCGGCGGGAGCCGCCGCGGTGCGGGCGGCCAACGAGGGGAACGAGACCGTGCCGACGGTCGTCGTGGCGGGCCGGCCGCACACCAACCCCGACCCCGCATGGGTGCGCGGACAACTCTCCCGTCCGGCGTGAAGGACAGGCCAGGAGGCCGTCTCGGCCGAACCTAGCCCTCCGGGGCCGGCTTCCAGTCCTGGGCGAGGAGGCCGAGCAGTACCTCGTCGAGGAACTCGCCCATCACCCAGGCCGCGGAGCGCAGTAGACCCTCGCGGACGAAGCCGTTGCGCTCGGCGGAGCGCAGCATCGCGGTGTTGTCCGCCAGCGTGTCGACCTGGAGCCGGTGCAGGCCGCGCACGACGAAGCCGTAGTGGCACAGCACGGCGACCACGTCGGTGCCGTAGCCCTTGCCGCGGACGGACGGCAGCAGCCCCAGCCCGAGGTGCGCGGAGCGGTTGTGGGTGTCGATGCCCCACAGCATCGCGCTGCCGACCAGCGTGCCGCCGTCCAGCTCCACCACGGAGAAAGAGACATTCCCTTCCACCTCGTCGGCCACCACGAACGGCGCTTCCTTCGAGCCGGGCGTGAACGGCCGCCATGGCCGGCCGCTGGCCCGCGAGGTGGTGACCACGTCGCCGTGGAGCTCGGCCTGCAGGACCGGGACGTCCGCCTCGTACCGGGCCCTGAGCCCGATCTTGTTACCCCTAAGCATGCGAGCTTCCTATCCGACCTGCCCGACCGGCGGCAAACCAATATCGGGCCGGCCCGGCGGCTGTGAACCGGCCCGCTCCGCCTGTGAGTTGAGCACGCCGCCTGTGGATCGCCGTACCACTCCCTGACAGGGCGGCGCCGGATGCGAGGATGATGCGCCATGACGGCAGGGTGGTGTGCGCGCACGGTACGGGCCGCGGTGTTCGCGGCCGTCTGTGTGCTGCTCGCCGCCCTGGGTCACGTCATGATGTCCGGCAGCCGGGTGCCCGGCTGGGCCCTGGCCGCGGGGCTGGTGGTCACCGGCGTCCTGGGCTGGGCCCTGGCCGGGCGTGAACGCGGGCTGCCGCTGGTCGTGTCCGCCGCGGTCGGCGCCCAGACGGCGCTGCACGGCGGCTACTCCGCGGCCCAGGCGTGGACATCCCAGCCGGACCCCATGGCCCCCATGGACATGGCCTCCATGCATATGGCTCCCATGCATATGGCCCCTATGCATATGGCCCCTATGCATATGGACATGGCCGGTGACATGGCCTCCATGCACATGGGCCCAGCCCACCTGGACCCCGTCGAATACCTGGGCTTCGGCACCGGCGGCACGGCCTCCACCGGCATGCTCGCCGCCCACCTCCTCGCCGCGCTGCTGTGCGGACTCTGGCTCGGCCACGGCGAACGGGCCGCCTTCCGCATCCTGCGAGCCGTCGCCGGCCGGCTCACCGCACCGCTGCGGCTGCTGCTCGCCCTGCCCGCCGCACCCGAGCGGCCGCGCCCCCGCCCGCTCCGCCGCCGCTCGGACCGGGCGCCGCGGCTGCTGCTCCTCGTCCACGCGATCACTTCCCGGGGTCCGCCCGTGCGGACGGCTGTCGCCTGACGACAGCTGGTGTTCCGGGGCCGCCCACGCGCGCCCCGGACGAACACGGCGGCCGTACGCCCGCGCACGCACGCAGGGCCGGCCGTCTCCCCCTCACCTTTCTCACAAGGACACCGAGTGATCACTTCCGTCCTGCCCGCACGCCCCGCGCCGCACGAGAAACGCGACGAGTCGATCACGGCCTGGGCGCTCGCCGCCCGCTCCGGAGACACGGTCGCCGTGGACGCGTTCGTCCGGGCCCTGCACCGCGACGTGCTGCGGTACGTCACCCATCTCGGCGCCGACCCGCAGGCGGTCGACGACCTCGCGCAGGACACGTTCCTGCGCGCGCTGGGCAGCCTGCACCGCTTCGAGGGCCGCTGTTCGGCCCGGTCCTGGCTGCTGTCGATCGCCCGCCGGGCGGTCGTGGACAGCCGTCGGTACGCCGCCGTCCGGCCGCGCCCGGCGGACGTCCCCGACTGGCAGCTGGCCGTCGAGCGGGCCCAGCCGTACGGGCTGCCCGGCTTCGACGACGGGGTCGCGCTGCTCGATCTGCTGGCGGCGCTGCCCGCCGAGCGACGGGAGGCGTTCGTCCTCACCCAACTCGTCGGGCTGCCGTACGCGGAGGCCGCCGAGGTCAGCGACTGTCCCGTGGGCACGGTCCGGTCCCGGGTGGCCCGGGCCCGCGAGGCGCTCCAGGATCAGCTGGCCTGAGGCGCGTCGGGAGATTCCCCGAACGCCTTCAGGATCCGCTCGGCGGCCAGCGTCGCCGTCAACGTGCCGTCCCTGACCTGCCGTTCGAGGTCGGGGGCGGCCGCGCGCACCGCCGGATGGGCGGACAGCCGGCCGAGCAGCTCGTCCCGCACCATCGACCAGGTCCAGCCGACCTGCTGCTCGCGGCGCTTCTCGGCGAGCCGCCCGGTGGAGTCGAGCAGCGCCCGGTGCTGCTCCAGACGCTCCCAGACCAGTTCCAGGCCGATCGAGTCGCGGGCGCTGCAACTCAGCACCGGCGGCGTCCAGAACGCGTCCTTGCCGTGCATCAGCCGCAGCGCGCCCGCCAGCTCCCGTGCCGCGGACCGCGCGTCGCGCTCGTGCGGGCCGTCCGCCTTGTTGACGGCGATGACGTCGGCCAGCTCCAGGACGCCCTTCTTGATGCCCTGGAGCTGATCACCGGTGCGGGCCAGGCTGAGCAGCAGGAAGGAGTCGACCATGTCGGCGACCGCCGTCTCGGACTGCCCGACGCCGACGGTCTCGACCAGGATCACGTCGTACCCGGCGGCCTCCATGACCACCATCGACTCCCGGGTCGCCTTCGTGACCCCGCCGAGGGTGCCCGCGCTGGGGGAGGGGCGGACGAAGGCGTTCGGGTCGACCGACAGCCGCTCCATCCGCGTCTTGTCACCGAGGATCGAGCCCCCGGTCCGGGTGGACGACGGGTCCACGGCGAGCACCGCGACCCGGTGGCCGAGGCCGGTCAGTATGGTCCCGAACGCGTCGATGAACGTCGACTTGCCCACGCCCGGCACCCCGCTGATGCCGATCCGCCGTGCCCGGCCGCTGTGCGGAAGCAGCTCGGTGAGCAACTCCTGGGCCAGCACCCGGTGCTGTGGCCGGGTGGACTCGACGAGGGTGATCGCGCGGGCGACGACCGCGCGCTTCTGGTCGAGCACACCCTTCACATAGGCGTCGACATCGATCACAGGTCGTGCCCGAGATCCGCCGACAGCCGCTTCACCAGGTCGTAGGCCGCGTCCGGAATCACCGTCCCGGGCGGGAACACGGCCGTGGCGCCCATCTCCAGGAGGGTCGGCACGTCCTGCGGCGGGATCACCCCGCCGACCACGATCATGATGTCCGCCCGGCCCTCCTCGGCGAGCTTCTCGCGCAGCGCCGGTACGAGGGTGAGGTGGCCGGCCGCCAGCGAGGACACGCCGACCACGTGGACGTCCGCCTCCACCGCCTGCCGGGCGACCTCCTCCGGGGTCTGGAACAGCGGGCCGACGTCGACGTCGAAGCCGAGGTCGGCGAAGGCGGTCGCGATCACCTTCTGGCCGCGGTCGTGGCCGTCCTGGCCCATCTTGGCGACCAGGATGCGCGGGCGGCGCCCCTCGGCCTCGTCGAAGGCGTCGACCAGGGCCCGGGTGCGGTCCACGTTCGGGGACTCACCGGCTTCGTTGCGGTACACACCGGAGATCGTACGGATCTGGCTGGCGTGCCGGCCGTACACCTTCTCCAGGGCGTCGGAGATCTCGCCGACGGTCGCCTTGGCGCGGGCCGCGTTCACCGCCAGCTCCAGCAGATTGCCCTCGCCGTCGGCCGCCCGGGTCAGGGCGTCGAGCGCGGCCCGGCACTCGACGTCGTCCCGCTCCGCCCGCAGCCGCCGCAGCTTCTCGATCTGCTGGGTGCGCACCGAGGAGTTGTCGACCTTGAGGACCTCGATCTGCTCGTCGCTGTCCACCCGGTACTTGTTGACGCCGATCACCGGCTGCCGCCCGGAGTCGATCCGCGCCTGCGTCCGCGCGGCCGCCTCCTCCACGCGCAGCTTCGGGATACCGGCGTCGATGGCCTGCGCCATACCGCCGGCCTGCTCGACCTCCTGGATGTGCGCCCAGGCCTTGCGCGCGAGGTCGTAGGTCAGCCGCTCCACGTAGGCGCTGCCGCCCCACGGGTCGATGACCCTCGTCGTCCCCGACTCCTGCTGGATCAGCAGCTGGGTGTTGCGGGCGATGCGCGCCGAGAAGTCGGTGGGCAGGGCGAGGGCCTCGTCCAGGGCGTTGGTGTGCAGCGACTGGGTGTGGCCCTGGGTCGCCGCCATCGCCTCCACACAGGTCCGCGTGACGTTGTTGAAGACGTCCTGCGCGGTCAGCGACCAGCCCGAGGTCTGCGAATGGGTGCGCAGGGAGAGGGACTTGGTGTTCTGCGGCTCGAACTGCGAGACCAGCTTGGCCCACAGCAGCCGGGCCGCCCGCATCTTGGCGATCTCCATGAAGAAGTTCATGCCGATCGCCCAGAAGAAGGAGAGGCGGGGCGCGAACGCGTCCACGTCCAGGCCGGCTTCGCGGCCCGCCCGGATGTACTCGACGCCGTCCGCCAGCGTGTACGCCAGCTCCAGGTCGGCCGTGGCACCGGCCTCCTGGATGTGGTAGCCGGAGATGGAGATCGAGTTGTAGCGGGGCATCCGCTGCGAGGTGAAGGCGAAGATGTCGGAGATGATCCGCATCGACGGCTTCGGCGGATAGATGTAGGTGTTGCGGACCATGAACTCCTTGAGGATGTCGTTCTGGATGGTCCCGGCCAGCTTCTCGGGCGGTACGCCCTGTTCCTCCGCGGCCACGATGTAGAGCGCGAGCACCGGCAGCACGGCGCCGTTCATCGTCATCGACACGGTCATCCGGTCCAGCGGGATCCCGTCGAAGAGCTGGCGCATGTCGTAGATGGAGTCGATGGCCACGCCCGCCATGCCGACGTCACCGGTCACCCGCGGGTGGTCGCTGTCGTACCCCCGGTGGGTGGGCAGGTCGAAGGCGACCGACAGGCCCTTCTGGCCGGCCGCGAGGTTGCGCCGGTAGAACGCGTTGGACTCCTCGGCGGTGGAGAAGCCCGCGTACTGGCGGATGGTCCAGGGCTGGTTGACGTACATCGTCGGGTAGGGGCCGCGCAGATACGGCGCGATGCCCGGGTACGTCCCGAGGAAGTCCAGGCCCTCCAGGTCACGGCCGGTGTAGAGCGGCTTGACCCCGATGCCCTCCGGGGTCTCCCAGACCGGGGCCTCGCTGCCGGTGGCGTGCTTGACGGCCGTACGCCACTCCGCGTCACCGCCCTCGGTGACGGGGGTCCCCAGCTCGATGCCGGAGAAGTCGGGGATTCCCATCAGGACACTCCCATGCGGTCAAGGGTCTCGGACAGCACGGCCACGGCGTCGCAGCCCGCGAAGACGTACGAGTCGACACCGGCGAACTCGCCCCGGCCCGCGAGGAACACGTGCCGGGCACCGGCCGCCTTCAGCGACTCGGCGGTTCCCGGGGCCTGTTCGGCGTAGAGCGCGTCGCTGGAGCAGAGCACCGCCTCGGTGGCGCCGCTCTCCTCGAAGCTGCCCTCGGTGACGGTTTCGATGCCACCGGCCTGGAAGAGGTTGGCGGCGAAACCGGCGCGGGCGGTGTAGGCGGCGGCCGGGCCGATCGTCGCCAGGTAGATCCGGGGGCGGCCGCCGGTCGCCGCGAGGTGCGCGTCCGAGCGGGCGCGCAGCTCCTCGTAGGCCTCGTCCCGGCGCACCCGGGGGAGCCCGCCGGACGGCGGCTCCGGGGCGGGTTCGCGCACCGGCGGCTTCTCCGCCAGGAGCGGGAACTCGCTGACGCCGGTGATGGGTTCGCGGCGCCTGGCGAGCTTCTTGGAGCGCTCCGCCCAGGTCGTCGCGAGGTCCGTGCGCAGCCGGCCCGAGCGCAGCACGGCCGCCTGGCCGCCGTCCCGCTCGATCGACCGGAAGAACTCCCAGCCCGCGTGGGCGAGTTCGTCGGTGAGCCGTTCCACGTACCAGGAGCCGCCCGCCGGGTCGATCACCCGGGCCAGATGCGACTCCTCGACCAGGATCGTCGAGGTGTTGCGGGCGATACGGCGGGCGAACGCGTCCGGCAGGCCGAGTGCGTGGTCGAACGGCAGCACGGTGACCGCATCGGCGCCGCCCACCCCGGCGGCGAGCGTGGCGACCGTGGTGCGCAGCATGTTCACCCACGGGTCGCGGCGGCTCATCATTACCGGCGAGGTGACCGCGTGCTGCACCTGGGCGCCCGCGTCGGCCGCCCCGCTGACCTCGGCGACCCGCGCCCACAGCCGGCGCGCCGCGCGCAGCTTGGCGATCGTCAGGAACTGGTCGGCGGTGGCTGCGTACCGGAACTCCAGCTGCCCGAGAGCCTGTGCGACGCCCATCCCGGCCTCGGTCAGCTCCCGGAGGTAGGCCACTCCGGTGGCCAGTGAGACGCCCAGCTCCTGTCCGGCCGACCCGCCCGCCTCGTGGTACGGCAGCGCGTCCACGATCAGTGCGCGCAGCCCCGGGAATTCCTCGGCGCACCGCCGCGCCGGCCCGGCGACCGGCGCGAAGTCCAGGGACTCTCCCGTACGCGCCTCGAAGCCGAGCGGGTCGGCGCCCAGGTTGCCGCGTACGGCCTTGGGGTCGACGCCCTTCTCGTCGTAGAGCCGGAACAGCTCGGCGGCCGCCTCCGGCATCTCGCGGCCGGCGTCGAGGACGACCGGGGCCAGGTCGAGGTAGACGCCGTCGAGGGCGCGGGCGAGGCCGGACACCGGGATGCCGCCCTGGCCGACCAGCAGCCAGAGTGAGGTGACCCCGTTCTCCAGATCGGTCAGGACCGCGCCGTCGGGGGCTGCCGCGTGCCGCTGCCTTATGTCCCAGCCGCCCCCGGTGCCGCCCTCGGGCCGGCCGCCGCGCACATACGGCGCGAAGCCGGGCAGGCCGGGGTCGGGCGCCATGTCGCGCGCGGTGTAGAGGGGACGGGTGCGCAGCCCGTCCTCCAGCGTCGTGGACAGAGCGTCCTCAGCGGCCTCGCCCGAGACTTCCCTGCCCGACTTGCGCAGTACACCCGCCACGAGGTGTTGCCACTGCTCGTGTGTCGCGTCAGGGAACTCGGCGGCCAGTGAGAGCCCGTCGTCAGGCAGGACCGTCATGCTCGGATGCTAGGGCAGAGCGCCAAAAGTGCACGGGTGACGGGGCTGTGACCTTGCCCTCTCAGTGGTTGTGACCTGAGCCTCCCGAGGGGGAAGTGGGCTGATTCGTGCGGTCAGCGCGTGCCGTCGGCGAGCCGCGGCACGAGTGCGCTCAGGGCCTCGCGCTGGTCCGCTCCGATGACGTGGGCGAACGCCTCCCCGACCGTCTCGGCGAGGGTGACGGAGGCGTCCTCGAGGAGGCTCCGGGCCTTGTCGGTGAGGGCGACCTCGATGCCCCGCCTGTCCTCGCAGACGGCCTTGCGGGTGACCAGGCCGGCGTGCTGGAGGCAGGCGATCTGGTAGGTGAGGCGGGTTTTGGGGCGGCCCAGCAGCTCGGCGATCCGGGTCATCCGCAGGCCCTCGCGCGGCTGCTCGGCCAGCAGGCACAGGATCAGGAACTCGTCGTGCGAGACGTCCAGCCGCTTCTTCACGACCGACCGCAGCCGTTGCTCCACCGCCCCGGTCGCGGCCAGCAGCAGCATCCAGGCGCGCAGTTCGGCCGGGAGCAGCCCATCGCCCGCGTGGGACGGGCATTCGGGCAGCTCTGCGGGGTGTTCCTGGGCGGCGGCCATGGCATCGAGTCTACCTGTTGTTCAAATTTGGATATTGGGCTAGCGTGCAGCCGTACCGCAGTCATCCAAATTTGAACCATCAATCGATCGGAGCGCGGCCATGACCGTCACCGTGGAAACCGGCCTCTGGCAGCTCGACCCGACCGCCTCAACCGTCGCCGTCCGGCACAAGTCGGTGTGGGGCCTGGTCACCGTCAAGGGCACCTTCACGGGCGTCACCGGGCGGGGCGAGGTCGCCGCCGACGGCACCGCCACCGGCACGCTGGCGATCGACGCGGCCTCCCTGGACACCAAGAACAAGAAGCGGGACGACCATCTGCGCTCGGCCGACTTCTTCGACGCCGCCAACCACCCGGAGATCACCTTCGCGGTGCGCGGTGCCGAGCGGGGCGCGGGCGACGCGGTGCACGTCGACGGCCAGCTGACCGTCCGGGGCGTCAGCAGGCCGCAGCAGGTCACCGCCAAGCTGGTCTCGGCCGACGCGGACGGCCTGACGCTGGAGGCCGAGTTCACGGTGGTGCGCGAGGAGTTCGGGGTCACCTTCAACCAGATGCGCATGATGGGCGGCCCGACCACGGTGACCGCCACCCTGCGCTTCACCCGCGCGGCGGCCTGACCGGCGGTACAGGGCCTGTCTGACGCAGCGTGACGTACTGGCTGGACAGGGTCTGCGGGTCCGCCGTGAAGGCGCGCAGCCGGATCCGGGTGCTCGGCTTGGCGGGGATGCCGAAGCGGCCGTTCGGCGGCCGGAGCTCGACGCTCGCCGTGCCGTGCCCGGGAATCGTCGCCGGGCCCCGCACCAGCAGCCAGTACATGCTCATGCCCTGGCCGGTGGTGAGCGTGTAGTGCGGGGTGAGCGGGGTGCTGCCGGTGTTCACCACCTTCAGCGTCATCGCCCGGACCACCGCGGGCGACCGCTCGGCCCGGCGCAGGGCGGTGATCTCCATCCGCAGCGGCGGCTTGCCGGACACCGCGAGGGCCGCGCTCGCCAGCGCCGGGGCGAACAGCAGGGCGACCGTCGCGACCAGGACGGGCCGGCGGCGGGACCCGGTGAGGAAGGCCGGACGCGGCTGCCAGGCACGCTCGAACTCCGACAGGGGCGCGGTGACGGCGGCCGCCAGCCACAGCGGGGTCATCAGCAGGTAGTAGCCGTCCTGGGAGCGGGTCGCCAGGAAGAAGGCGAGCCAGGGCAGCACGGTCGCCACCGGGCCGAGGCGCCGTACGAACAGCACGAACAGGGCGAGCAGGGCCGCCGCGAGCAGCATGCTGGCGTGCGAGTACCAGTCGATGCGGTCGCTGCCGTCGGTGAAGTACAGCGTGACGTCCACCAGGCCCTGGCCGTGCACCACGGCGCCCTGGGTCAGCGGCAGCGCGATCCCGCCCAGCCAGCGGCCGGGCTCGGACACGATGAAGTACGTGTTGATCAGCAGCCAGACCGTGACGGCGACGCCGACGATCCGCAGGACCACCAGAGCGGCGGCCCGGCCGCCCAGCTCCCCGCGCCGCACCGCGTAGATCCCGGCCAGCAGGAACGGCGTGACGAACCAGGGCAGTTGCTGTGCCGCGCAGGCCGCACCCAGGCACGCGGCCCGGGCGATCCCGGCCGTGCCCAGCCGGCCGCCCGCACCGGTCCGCGGCCAGCGCACCATCACCGGGATCAGCAGGGCCAGCCCGATGATCGCCGGGTAGCCGACCCGGGCGTACGTCGACAGGAAACCGAATCCCAGGCAGGCCAGCGTCGCCGCGGACCGCCACGGCGCCGGGAGCATCCGCCACAGCGTGATCGTGCCGGCGATCAGCGCGCCCGTGCACACCGCCGTCGCCGGGGTGCCGGAATGGCCCAGCCACAACAGCGGGACGGTCAGCAGCGGCGCCAGCGGGGGATAGCCGTACGTGTAGTCGTAGCCGCCGCCTATCGTCGGCGTGAGGGCGATGCCCGTGCCGTGGAACAGCCAGGGCCAGGGCTGCCCGTAGACGGCGTGGCCGGCGACGAGCTCCCTGGCGGCCTGGGTGGTGAGGACGCCCTCGTCGCCGCCGTTGTGGTTCAGCGCCCAGGCGCACAGGGCGAGGACCACCGCCGTGATCAGGACCAGCAGGTCGAGGCGGGCCAGCGACCGGGTCCTGCGGACCGTCAGCGTCAGTACTCCGGTCACCAGGATCGAGGCGTAGCAGACGGAGATCAGGGCCGCCATGGCCAGGTGGTGCGTGGCCGCCTGCGTCCAGAACGAGCGGGTGCCGATGAACAGACCGATGTCGGCGAGGAGGGTCAGGACGCGATGCCAGGGTGCGGGGGCTCCGGGATCTGCGGGATCTCCGGGCTCTCCCGGGGCGGCGGACACCGCCGACTGTGTCCGCCGGTCGGGTGTCACCTGTTGTGTTTCTGCCAAGTGCACGCATCGGACGCTAATCCCGGGCGGTGAGCGGGGCGCCGTAGGAGGAGAAGAGTCCGGTGTGAGGGCGGTAAGAAGCCCCCAATGCGCGGCAATCGCCCTAATAGTGACAAGACCTCCTCTTCTTCGCATGAGCGCCCACAGTCGTTCGCGCTTCGTGTCGCTGTTGGGCCGAACGGGTGACTTGGCGTAAGAATTGGCTGGTGCAGGCATCGAGTGCGAGTCAGGTCAGGGGGAGCCGGTGAGCCGTTACGACGTCACCGATGAACAGTGGGAGGGGCTCGCCCAGGTCGTGCCGTTGCGGGGCCGGGACGCCTGGCCGTCGGCGGTGGGCCACCGGGCGCTGCCGGACGCGGAGACCGAGACGCGGCGCCGTTTCGTGGTGCTGCGGGTGAACGTCTTCGCCGACGCGCGCGAGGTCGCCGAGACGCTGATGGCCGGGATACCGGTCCTGCTCGACCTGACCGGCGCGGAGACGGAGACCGCCAAGCGCGTCCTCGACTTCAGCACGGGCGTCGTCTTCGGCCTCGCGAGCGGAATGCACCGGGTGGACCGCAACGTCTTCCTCCTCACCCCGCCCGGCACGGAGGTCAGCGGACTGATGGAGGGGGCGGGGGTGTCGGGGGGCTGAGGACCCGTCCGGGCAGAGCCGCGCACGCCCGACGCGACCTTCTCGACGGAGGGTCACTGGCCGGCGGCCTCTTCGCCGGTGGGGGTGGCTGGCGGCGCGGGCTGCTTGGTGGGGGCGGCGGCTGGCGGCGCGCGCTCCTTGGTGGAGGGTGCGGCGGCCGCTGCGGTCCGCTCGGCGGAGGGAGTGGTGCTCGGCGCGCCCTTCTTGGCGGAAGGGGCGGCGGCGCGGTGGTCCACGGCTCGGCGGAAGGCGCGTCGGGCATGGGGTGATGGCGCGCGCATCCCCCGATCGTAGGAAGGTCCCGTCGGCGGAACGGTTCGCCGATCGTCCGGAGCCCTACGGTCCGCATATGGCCGTGCCCCCCGTCTCGCCCGCGTCCCGCCCCTCTCCGTCCGCCGGTTCCGCTCCAGGCGATACGCCGACGTCACCTGAAGCCGTGCCACCACCGGCACCATCGAGCGTCCCGACGCTCCCCGACGGCCCTGGACCCGAACGCCCCCGCGAGTCCCGCCCCGCCAACCCCGCCGAACCGCAGGAGACGGTACCCGGCGCCCGGTCGGGCCGCCGCGCGAAACCGCCGACCGCGGGGACCGCCGGTCCGCCGCCCGCTGCATCGTCCGCCCGCCCGGTCGGCACCTCCTCCGTCACTTCGGCTCCCGCTGCCGCTGCATCGTCCGCCCGGCCGGTCGGTGCCTCTTCCGTCACTTCGGCTCCTGCTGCCGCTGCATCGTCCGCCCGGCCAGCCGGTGGCTCTTCCGCCGCTCCCGCTCCCACCGCCCCCCGACGCGACCCCCGGCCCCGGGTCACCGAGCTTCGGCTGTCCGCTTTCGGGCGGCATCGGGGGGCGGGTTTCTCGCTGGGGCCGGTCACTCTCTTCGCCGGGCCCAGTGGCAGTGGGAAGTCCGCGGCGCTCGCGGCCTACGAGGCGCTGGCGCGGCTGGGGGGCGGGGCCTCGGTCGCGGAGGTGTTCCCCGACCCCGTCGCGCTGGTGCCGGAGCGGGCGCGGCCCGACGCGCAGCGGCGACGGGGGTTCCGGATCGGGTGTACGGCGGACGGCACCGAGGGGCCCGTACGGCTCGATGTCGCCGTGCAGGCCGAGCCCGAACTCCGCATCGTCGGGGAACGGTTGACCGCCGGCGGCCTCGTGCTGCTGGAGACCGCCCTGCGCGACCCCGGACGGCGGGCCGTACAGGCCGCCTGGCACACGGCGGGCAGTTCCCCGGTGACCAGGGCCCCGCTGCCCGACGACCGGCTCGGCACCGCCCTGCTGCCGCTGCGCGTCGCCGGGAAGACCGACGGGCAGCGCCAGGTCCTCGCCGCCGCCGAGCAGATGGTCGTCGCCCTGCGGTCCGTGTTCGCCTGCGACCCGCGCCCCGAGGGCATGCGCACCCCCGTCCTGACCGGCTCGGGGCGCCTGCTGCGCGGCTGCGACAACCTCGCGGACGTCCTGTGGCGCACCCGCTCCGAGTGCGGCCGTCGGCACGGGCTGCTCGTCGACGCGGTACGCACCGGCTGCGCCGGCCCCGTGACCGACCTGCTCGCCGAGCTGCTCGGCGACGGCACGGTAAGGGCGCTGGTCGACCGCGGCGACGGCCACCGCTCGGAGCTGGCCCGGCTCGGCGACGGCGAACTGCGCTATCTCGCCCTCGCCCTGGTCCTCTTCACCGGCCCCGGCGTCCTGGAGGTCGACGCACCCGGCGAGGTCCCCGACGCCATGCGCAGCCTCACCGTCCTCGCCGACGGCTTCGACCGCTGCCTCGACCCCCGCCAGCGCACCGAACTCCTGCGCACCGCCGTCCTGATGGGCGAGCGCGGCCACATCCGCTTCGTCGGCGCGGTGAGCGACGCGACGTGGGCCGCCGAGGCCGGGGCGATCACAGTGGTACACCTGGACGCGTGAGCGACGAAGAACCTCTCGACGTGGCGAAGCTCCAGCACCGGCTGGCCGAGTTCGCCGCCGCCCGTGACTGGCGGCAGTACCACACGCCCAAGAACCTGGTGGCCGCCCTCAGTGTCGAGGCCTCCGAACTGGTCGAGATCTTCCAGTGGTTGACCCCGGAGGAGTCCGCCCGGGTGATGGACGACCCCGACACCGCCCACAAGGTCACGGACGAGGTCGCCGACGTCCTGTCCTATCTGCTCCAGCTCTGCGGGGTCCTGGAGATCGACCCGCTGGCCGCGCTGGCCGCGAAGATCGAGCGCAACGAGAAGCGGTTCCCGCCCGCCTGACGGAAGGTCATGGGGGGTCAGGGGGGAGTGCGGTACTCCGGTATAACGCTCGGTAGCCGGAACCCCGCCCGAATCCGAATTGTTGTCCACAGATTTCCCCCTTCCTCTGGCTCTACGTCTCGCGCACCTTCACTCTGGGTAGTGAACTACTGAATGCTGCAAGGCAGTTCGGACCGACGGGGACGGGGCGACGGATGGACGCGATGCGGCTCATCGTGGCGAGCAGACGGGCGCTGGCGAGTGGTGCCGGTGCACCGGAGATGATGACCGAGGTGTGGCAGGCCCAGGCCCTGGCCCAGGCGATCGGCAGCCGGCTGGCCGTCTCCGGCCCGCCCGAGCTGCGCGGCGAGGCCCTCGGCCTGACCGAGCTGGCGGGGCGGGGATGCGGGATTCTGGGCGCCCCTGACCTGGACCCCGGCACCCTGCGTGCCGCGCAGCTCACCGAACTGGACGACGCGCGTGCAACGCTTCTCTCCCTCGGCGGCCTCCTTGCCGAGGTCGGCATCACGCTGGTCGGCATGGCCAGCACGGCGGCCGACGAGGCGACGTACTGGCAGTGCATGGAGGCCATCGACGCGGCCGACGAGTCCCGGGACCGGGTACTGGAGATGCTGCGCAAACTGGCGGCAAGAGAGGAAGTCCGCGACGGCTGACCTCCGGCACCGGCCTCGACGCGAGCCGTCCCTCCCGGCTCCTCCGGAACGGAGCGGGGCCGGTGCCCACGACGCACCACCGGAGCGCCGGCGTCCGCACGCCTCGCACGTCTGCGACCGGTACCCGAACTCATTCACCCTGGCGGGGACGCGCGCGGCGCCCGGTGCCGGTGCGGTTGACGGGGCCGCGGCCGTGCAGGATGGACGCATGGACCTTCGCATCTTCACCGAGCCCCAGCAGGGCGCGAGCTACGACACCCTCCTCACCGTCGCCAAGGCGACCGAGGAGCTCGGGTTCGACGCCTTCTTCCGCTCCGACCACTACCTGAAGATGGGCGACGCGGACGGCCTGCCCGGCCCCACCGACGCCTGGATCACCCTGGCCGGGCTCGCCCGCGAGACCAAGCGGATCCGCCTCGGCACCCTGATGACCGCGGGCACCTTCCGGCTGCCCGGCGTGCTCGCAATCCAGGTCGCCCAGGTCGACCAGATGTCCGGCGGCCGGGTCGAACTCGGCCTCGGCGCGGGCTGGTTCGAGGAGGAACACAAGGCGTACGGCATCCCCTTCCCGAAGGAGAAGTTCGGCCGCCTGGAGGAGCAGCTGGCGATCGTCACCGGGCTGTGGGAGACCAAGCTCGGCGAGACCTTCGACTTCCACGGCACCTATTACGACCTCACCGACTCGCCCGCGCTGCCCAAGCCCGCCCAGGCGCGGATCCCGGTGCTGATCGGCGGCCACGGCGCCACCCGCACCCCGAAGCTGACCGCTCGGTACGCCGACGAGTTCAACATGCCGTTCGCCTCGATCGAGGACACCGCGGCCCAGTTCGGCCGGGTGCGTGCCGCCGCGGAGGCGGCCGGCCGCAAGAGCGACGAGCTGACGTACTCCAACGCCCTCGTGGTCTGCGTCGGCAAGGACGACCAGGAGGTCGCCCGCCGCGCCGCCGCGATCGGCCGTGAGGTCGACGAGCTGAAGACGAACGGCCTGGCCGGCACCCCGGCCGAGGTCGTCGACAAGATCGGCCGCTATGCGGAGATCGGCTCGCAGCGCTTCTACCTCCAGATCCTCGACCTGTCCGACCTGGACCACCTGGAGCTGATCTCCGCCCAGGTCCAGTCGCAGCTGTCGTAACCGACCCGGGCCGCGCATCCGGTCAGCTGTGACTCGGCTGTGACCGGAACTATGGCTTCCACCACAGTCGTTCGGGGTTCGCCCTGATGAGGTGGCCGGATGCGCAGACCTCACCCCCGTCTCCTCGGCACCGCCGTCGCCCTTCTCCTGGCCACGGCGTGCGGCGCGGAGCACGCGGACACCGGCCGCGGCGCCGGCGCGGACGTCCCGGCACCCCGCGCCACCGTCACCGACCCGCCGGTGGACGGCGTACGGATCACCTCGGTCACCATCCCCGCGGCCTCCCCGAGCCCGACCCCGTCCGCCACGCCGGGCCGGGTGCACGCGGACCCGCTGCCCGGGGCCGGTGACTCGGGCATCTCCGCCGCCTACCAGGTCAGCAACGACGGCGACGAAGCCATGACCTACACCGTGCTCTTCGACTTCACGACGGACACCGGCGCCGTCATGGGCTCCCGGAAGGTGACCGTGCGCGGGGTCGA
Organism: Streptomyces sp. NPDC054813; assembly: GCF_053611365.1. Classification (NCBI taxonomy): domain Bacteria; kingdom Bacillati; phylum Actinomycetota; class Actinomycetes; order Kitasatosporales; family Streptomycetaceae; genus Streptomyces; species Streptomyces sp. NPDC054813. The sequence continues at coordinate 92,793 of NZ_JBSHAF010000032.1, forward strand.
GCCGGGCCGCAGTACCAGCGGAACCGTCGACCTGGGCGTGCTCGCCCCCGGCGCCTCCCCGGTGACCCGGGTGAAGGTGGCCGAGGTCAAAAAGGTCCCCGCGGACGAGGCGCCGGGCCAGACGGGTGCCTGTCCCTCCTCGGGCGTGCGGCTGTGGGCCGACGACGGCGACGCCGCGATGGGCCTGCGCGTCGTCGGACTCCACCTGGAGAACTGCGGAGAGCGGGACCTCTCGCTCGACGGCTACCCGGAGCTGAGCCTCCTGGACGAGAACCGTGAGCCCGTCGACGGCATACGCATCCTGCACGGCGGCGCGGCCATCGCTTCGGGAACCGGCTTCGACGGGCCGCCCGTCCCGCTCGTCCTGAAACCCGGTGAGACCGCCCTCTCCGGCCTGATCTGGCGCAACACGACGTTGGCGGGCACGCCGGTGAACGTGCCCTACGTCCGGGTCCTGGCGAAGCCGGGCGCCGCGCCCGTCATGGTTACCCCGGGCCTGGATCTCGGGACCACGGGGAAGCTCGGCGTCGGCGCCTGGAAGCGGGCCGACCGGTAACGCGGGAGAAAATCGGCGGCCCCTTACGGCGACCCTCTGTACGTTGGAACCGCGCACAAGCGCACGACCAGCGCTTTCGCACTGTTTCCGGACCCTTTTCGAGGCGACCCACCGTGTTCCTGACGATCACCACCACCGGCACCCCCGAACGTCCCGCGACCGACCTCGGGTTCCTGCTGCACAAGCACCCCGACAACGCGCAGACGTTCTCGACCTCCTACGGCATCGCGCACGTCTTCTACCCCGAGGCGGATGCCGAGCGCTGCACGGCCGCGCTGCTCCTGGAGGTCGACGCGGTGGCACTGGTCCGGCGCGGCAAGGGCAAGGGGCGCGGCGGGGCACCCGACGCGGCGCTCGCACAGTACGTCAACGACCGCCCGTACGCGGCCTCCTCGCTGCTCGCCGTGGCGATCGGCAACGTCTTCTCCAGCGCGATGCGCGGTGTGTGCCGGGCCCGTCCCGAAGCCCCGGAGCAGACCAGGCCGCTGCGCGTCGAGGTCCCCGTGCTGCCCGCACGGGGCGGCCCCGACCTGGTACGACGCCTCTTCGAGCCGCTCGGCTGGACGGTGACCGCCGAACCGGTCGCCCTGGACACCGCGTTCCCGGAGTGGGGCGACTCGCGGTACGTCGGTCTCGTCCTGGAGTCCGAGGCGCTGACCCTCGCCGAGGCGCTGCGCCACCTCTACGTCCTGCTCCCCGTCCTCGACGACGCCAAGCACTACTGGGTGTCCGCCGAGGAGGTCGACAAGCTGCTGCGCGCGGGCGAGGGCTGGCTGCCCGGCCACCCCGAGCAGAAGCTCATCACCACTCGCTATCTCTCCCGCCGCTGGTCGCTGACCCGGCAGGCGATGGAGCGGCTGGAGCTGGTGCGGCTCGCCGAGACCGACGACAGCGAGGTCGAGGAGATCGACAACGCGGTCGAGGAGGAGACGGAGGCGGAGGAGAAGCCGGCGCCGCTCGCGGTGCAGCGCCGGGAGGCGATCCTCGGGGCGCTGCGCCGGGCCGGTGCCGCCCGGGTCCTCGACCTCGGCTGCGGGCAGGGCCAGTTGGTGCAGGAGCTGCTGAAGGACCCGTCGTTCACCGAGATCGTCGGCATCGACGTGTCGGTGCGGGCGCTCACCATCGCCGCGCGCCGGCTCAAGCTCGACCGCATCAGCGAGCGCCAGGCGGCCCGCGTCAAGCTCTTCCAGGGCTCGCTGGCCTACACCGACCAGCGGCTCAAGGGGTACGACGCCGCCGTGCTCAGCGAGGTCGTCGAGCACCTCGACCTGCCCCGGCTGCCCGCCCTGGAGTACGCCGTGTTCGGCGCCGCCCGCCCGCGCACGGTCCTGGTGACCACGCCGAACGTCGAGTACAACGTCCGCTGGGAGACCCTCCCCGCCGGACACGTCCGGCACGGCGACCACCGCTTCGAGTGGACCCGCGAGGAGTTCCGCTCCTGGGCCGCTCGGGTTGCCGAACTCCACGGCTACCAAGTCGAGTTCATCCCCGTGGGCCCGGACGACCCCGAGGTCGGCCCGCCCACCCAGATGGCTGTCTTCGAGATGAGCACAGCCGGGACGGGCGCCACCGCTCCCGCCGTGAAGGAGGCGAAGGCAGCATGACCGAGCAGACAGCCGGACGGGTCCTTCCCGTCACCGACCTCTCCCTGGTCGTCCTCGTCGGCGCCTCCGGCTCCGGCAAGTCCACCTTCGCGCGCCGCCACTTCAAGCCGACCGAGGTGATCTCCTCCGACTTCTGCCGGGGACTGGTCTCCGACGACGAGAACGACCAGGGCGCCACCAAGGACGCCTTCGACGTGCTGCACTACGTCGCGGGCAAGCGGCTGGCGGCCGGCCGCCGTACGGTCGTCGACGCGACCAGCGTGCAGCAGGAGTCCCGGCGCCAGCTGGTCGACCTGGCCAAGCGGTACGACGTGCTGCCCATCGCCATCGTCCTGGACATGCCCGAGGAGGTGTGCGCCGAACGCAACGCGGCCCGCGCCGACCGCGCCGACATGCCCCGCCGGGTCATCCAGCGCCACATCCGCGAACTCCGGCGCTCCCTCAGGCATTTGGAGCGTGAGGGCTTCCGCAAGGTGCACATCCTGCGCGGTGTCGAGGAGGCCGAGTCGGCGACCGTCGTCACCGAGAAGCGCTTCAACGACCTGACCCACCTCACCGGACCCTTCGACATCGTCGGCGACGTCCACGGCTGCGCCTCGGAACTGGAGTCCCTGCTCGGCAAGTTGGGATACGCCGACGGCGTGCACCCCGACGGCCGTACCGCCGTGTTCGTCGGCGACCTGGTCGACCGCGGTCCGGACAGCCCGGGCGTGCTGCGCCGGGTGATGTCGATGGTGAAGTCGGGCAACGCCCTGTGCGTGCCCGGCAACCACGAGAACAAGTACGGGCGGTATCTCAAGGGCCGCAAGGTCCAGCACACCCACGGACTCGCCGAGACCATCGAGCAGATGGACGGCGAGAGCGAGGAGTTCACCCAGCAGGTACGGGAGTTCATCGACGGGCTCGTCAGCCACTACGTCCTCGACGGCGGGAAGCTGGTCGTCTGCCACGCCGGCCTGCCCGAGAAGTACCACGGCCGCACCTCCGGCCGGGTCCGCTCGCACGCGCTGTACGGCGACACCACCGGCGAGACAGACGAGTTCGGCCTGCCGGTGCGCTACCCCTGGGCCGAGGACTACCGGGGCCGGGCGGCCGTCGTCTACGGCCACACGCCCGTCCCGGGGGCAAGCTGGCTGAACAACACCATCTGCCTGGACACCGGCGCCGTCTTCGGCGGCAAGCTGACCGCGCTGCGCTGGCCGGAGCGGGAGCTGGTCGACGTACCGGCCGAGCGGGTCTGGTACGAGCCGGCCCGGCCGCTGCGCGCCGAGGCGCCCGGCGGCCAGGACGGGCGTCCGCTCGACCTGGCGGACGTGCAGGGCCGGCGGGTCGTGGAGACCCGGCACCAGGGCCGGATCGCGGTCCGTGAGGAGAACGCGGCGGCCGCCCTGGAGGTGATGAGCCGCTTCGCCATCGACCCGCGCCTGCTGCCGTACCTTCCGCCGACCATGGCTCCGACGGCCACATCGCACGTTGACGGCTATCTGGAGCACCCGGCCGAGGCCTTCGCGCAGTACGCGGAGGACGGGGTCGCCCGGGTCGTGTGCGAGGAGAAGCACATGGGCTCGCGGGCGGTGGCCCTGGTGTGCCGGGACGCGGAGGTGGCGCACAAGCGCTTCGGCGTCGCGCCGGGTCCCACCGGCTCCCTCTACACCCGCACCGGACGCCCGTTCCTCGACGACGAGTCGGTCACCGAGGAGATCCTCGGCCGGATCCGCGCCGCGGTCGACGCGGCCGGACTCTGGGACGAACTCGCCACCGACTGGCTCCTGTTGGACGCCGAGCTGCTGCCCTGGTCGCTCAAGGCCGGCGGCCTGCTGCGCACCCAGTACGCGGCGGTGGGCGCCGCCTCCGGCGCGGTGTTCCCGGGTGCGCTGGCCGCCCTGGAGGGCGCGTCGGCGCGCGGTGTGGACGTCGGCGGCCTGCTCACCCGGCAGCGTGAACGCGCCGCCGACGCGTCCGCGTTCACGGACGCCTACCGGCGTTACTGCTGGACCACCGAGGGCCTGGACGGGGTGCACCTCGCCCCCTTCCAGATCCTCGCGGTACAGGGCCGCAGCCTCGCCGCGCTCCCGCACGACGAGCAGCTCGCCCTCCTGGACCGGCTGGTGGAGAACGACCCGAGCGACCTGCTCCGGACCACCCGGCGCCTGTACGTCGACGCCGGGGACCCGGAGTCGGTGCGGACCGGTGTCGACTGGTGGCTGGAGATGACCGGCCGGGGCGGCGAGGGCATGGTCGTCAAGCCGCTCGGCGCGGTGGTGCGCGACTCGAAGGGCCGGCTGGTCCAGCCCGGTGTCAAGTGCCGGGGCCGTGAGTACCTGCGGATCATCTACGGTCCCGAGTACACCCGCCCCGACAACCTGGCCCGGCTGCGCAACCGGTTCCTCAACCACAAGCGGTCCCTGGCGATCCGCGAGTACGCGCTGGGCCTGGAGGCCCTGGACCGCCTCGCGGACGGCGAGCCGCTGTGGCGGATCCACGAGGCGGTGTTCGGGGTGCTGGCCCTGGAGTCGGAGCCGGTCGACCCCCGGCTGTGAGGCCGGCCGGCACCGGGGTCAGCCGACCAGCCGGAGCCGGTGGGCGCAGGCTCCGACCCGGACCGTCTGCCCCCAGGTCAGCTCCAGGGCATCGGTCTCGATGCCGTCGCCGAAGGCGATCAGACGGTCCGACTCGACCGTGAGCGTCAGGGCCGCCGAGGCGGTGAGTTCACCGGCGACCAGGGATGTTCCGGTCGCCGGTGACGGCCAGGCCTCGCGGACGAACCACAGCAGGCGCTCCTCGGTGGGGGAGGGCAGCGTCAGCCGGGCGCCGCGCTCCTGCCACACCGAGCGCAGCCAGCCGGTGGCTCCCGTGCCGGTGCCCACCAGCACCCCGGAGGAAGCCTGGGCCTCGACGACACCCCCGTCGCCCTCGAGGCCCAGGCGGTATCGGGCGGTCTGATGACCGGCGGTTCCCAGATAGATCTCGTTGAGCGCCACGAGCCGCTGGGTGTCGTCGGCCACCGCCTCGACCATCGTCAGCTCGTCGGCGCCCGTGCCCTGGAACGAGGCCAGCAGGACGGCCGTGTGCTCCGGCCGGTGCCGCACCAGCACACCGGGGTTGCGGCCGGGGTCGGTGTCGATCCCGATCACCGGCTGGCCGTCCAGGTACTTGGCCACGTTCGCCACCAGCCCGTCCTGGCCGACCACCACCACCACGTCCTCGGGCCCGAACAGGAAACGGTCCAGGTCGGCCCGCTCGACCCGGGCCTGGCGCCAGGTCAGCGGAATCGCCGAGGCCACCTCGGCCAGCGCCCGCCCGGTCCGGCGGTGCCGCTCGGCGACCTCCTCGATGTCCCGCCCGCGGGAGGAGAGGAAGAAGGCGGCCTGCCCGTGGGTGCCGTGGTGGGCCACCAACTCGTCGTACTCGGTGGTGCGGTGGACGAGGACCACGCGGGGCGCGAGGCTCATGGCGCCGCCTCCGGGGTTCGGCCGGGCCGGGCGGCGGGCCTCGGTGGGACGGCGGGCCGGGGTGCGGCTGGTTCCGCGGTCCGGCGGCCGGTCGTGCTTCCGGTGCCTTTTCCGATGGGGGTTCGGCCGGCCCGGGCGGCGGGCCTCGGTGGGACGGCGGGCCGGGGCGCCGCCGAATCAGCGGCCCTCCGGGCGGCCGCGCCCCCCGTGCCGTCCCCTGCCGGGGACCTGCGGGCCGCGTTCACGCCCCCTCCGCCGAGCCCAGCTTCGCCAGCAACCCCGTCAGCACGTCCGGCGACACGGTCACGCTGTCGATGCGCGGCAGGTTCTCGGCGAGCCGGGTGCCCGTGAGGGCGTGCAGCGTGGCCACGTCCACCTCGCCGTGCACCCGCAGCCAGGCCGCCTGTGCCGCGGCCCGGGCCTCGCCGATCTCCCGGGCCCCCTCGGCCTCGGCCCGCGCGAGCGTGACCGCCCGGGCCGCCTCGGCCTCGCCCAGCTTCACGGACCGGGCCGCCTCCGCCTCCGCGAGCCGTACCGTGCGCGCCGCCTCGGCCTCGCCCAGCTTCACGGACCTGGCGGCTTCCGCCTCCGCCAGTTTCACCGACCTCGCGGCCTCCGCCTCCGCGCGCACCGCGTCGGCCGCCGCGTGCTCCTCCGCCTCGCGCCGCGTGTTGGTGCCCCGCTGCTCGACCAACTGCTCCTCGCGGCGGGCCAGTTCGATCTGGCTGGCCAGCTCGTTCTCGGCGATCGCCCGCTCCCGCTCGACGGCCACCGCCCGCCGCTCGTAGGTGGCCCGGTCGGCCTCCTGCTGGATCTGCTCGCGGGCCGGGGTGCGCAGCGCCCGCTCCACCTCGGGTTCGGGCCGCAGCGCCATCACCCGAACGGCCACCACCTCGATCCCGGTGGCCGGCAGCCGGGGCTCCGCGCCGAGCCCCTCGGCGATCCGTTCCCGGACCGCCGCCACCCCGTCGACCAGGGCCGCCGCCAGCGGGGTGCGGGCCAGCACGGCCAGCGCGTGCTGCTGGGCCGTCTCGGTGAGCAGGGTGCCCAGCTGCTCCAGCGGGGTGCCGCGCCAGGCCCCGGTGTCGGGATCGATCGAGAAGTCGAGGCGGGCGGCCGCCAGTGCCGGGTCGCCGACGCGGTAGGTGACCGTCGCCTGCACCGACACGTCCTGGAAGTCGGCCGTGCGGGCGTGGAAGGTCATCGCCAGCTCGCGGTCGTCGACCGGTATCTCGGAGATCGCCGCGGTGAGCGCGCGGAACCAGAAGCTGATGCCGGGTCCGTCGTGCAGGAGCTTCCCGCCCCGGTGATGTCTGATGTGCGCCGTCGGTGCCCCGCGCAGATGGCGCCGGCCCAGCCGCCGGGTGATGTCGGCCATGGTGCCCCCCTCGTGATTTAGAGTCAGCATGACAATAATCCCGTCCGCTCCGCTTGTCGTCAAGAGGACGAGAAGAAGAAACGGTCGACCTGGGGGTGAACCCGGTCCGCGATGGTCAGGATGGAGTCATGGGATTCCATGTCGACTCCGAAGCCGGGCGGCTGCGCCGCGTCATCCTGCACCGGCCGGATCTGGAGCTCAAAAGGCTCACCCCCAGCAACAAGGACGCCCTTCTCTTCGACGACCTCCTGTGGGTGCGCCGGGCCAGGGCCGAGCACGACGGTTTCGCGGACGTGCTCCGGGACCGCGGGGTCGCCGTCCATCTCTTCGGCGACCTGCTCACCGAGACGCTGGCGATCCCGGCGGCTCGCACCCTCGTCCTGGACCGGGTCTTCGACGAGAAGGAGTACGGCCCGCTCGCCACCGACCACCTGCGCGCCGCCTTCGAGAACCTGCCCGCGCCCCAGCTGGCCGAGGCGCTGGTCGGCGGCATGACCAAGCGGGAGTTCCTGGACGGGCACGCGGAGCCCACCTCGGTCCGCTTCCATGTCATGGACCTCGACGACTTCCTCCTGGAGCCGCTCCCCAACCACCTCTTCACCCGGGACACCTCCGCCTGGGTCTACGACGGCGTCTCCATCAACGCCATGCGCTGGCCGGCCCGGCAGCGCGAGACCGTGCACTTCGAGGCGATCTACCGGCACCACCCGCTCTTCCGTGGCGAAACGTTCCACGTCTGGTCGGAGGGGCAGGCCGCCTACCCCTCCACCATCGAGGGCGGCGACGTCCTGGTGATCGGCAGCGGCGCGGTCCTGATCGGGATGAGCGAACGCACCACCCCGCAGGCCGTGGAGATGCTCGCGCACAAGCTGTTCGCGGCGGGCTCCGCGCAGACGATCGTGGCCCTGGACATGCCGAAGCGGCGCGCCTTCATGCACCTCGACACCGTCATGACGATGGTCGACGGCGACACCTTCACCCAGTACGCCGGGCTCGGCATGCTCCGCTCGTACACCATCGAACCGGGCACCGGCGAGAAGGAACTCAAGGTCACCGACCATCCGCCGGAGCACATGCACCGCGCGATCGCCGCCGCCCTCGGCCTCAGCGAGATCCGGGTCCTCACCGCCACCCAGGATGTGCACGCGGCCGAGCGCGAGCAGTGGGACGACGGCTGCAACGTTCTCGCCGTCGAACCCGGTGTGGTCGTCGCCTACGAGCGCAACTCCACCACCAACACCCATCTGCGCAAGCAGGGCATCGAGGTGATCGAGATCCCGGGCAGCGAGCTGGGCCGGGGGCGGGGCGGTCCGCGCTGCATGAGCTGCCCGGTGGAGCGGGACGCCGTATAGGTGAGGGCCAAGGTGTCTGTATAGAAATGTGAAACGTCGTATAGACTTCCAAAAGTCCCCGCGTCGATCTCTACTGCTGGAGCGCCCCCATGGCGACAGTCCCGACCGCCCTCGCCGGCCGCCACTTCCTCAAGGAGCTGGACTTCACCCAGGAGGAGTTCCGCGGGCTGGTCGGGCTGGCCGCCGAACTGAAGGCGGCCAAGAAGGCCGGGGCCGAGCCGCAGTACCTGCGCGGCAAGAACATCGCGCTGGTCTTCGAGAAGACCTCCACCCGCACCCGCTGCGCCTTCGAGGTCGCCGCCGCCGACCAGGGCGCGCACACCACGTACCTGGACCCGGCGGGCTCGCAGATCGGACACAAGGAGTCGGTGAAGGACACCGCCCGGGTCCTCGGCCGGATGTTCGACGCGATCGAGTACCGCGGGCACAGCCAGGGCGTGGTCGAGGAGCTGGCCGCGTTCGCCGGGGTCCCCGTCTACAACGGCCTCACCGACGAGTGGCACCCCACCCAGATGCTCGCCGACGTGCTCACCATGACCGAGCACAGCGACAAGCCGCTCACCGCGATGGCCTTCGCCTACCTCGGCGACGCCCGCTACAACATGGGCAACTCCTACCTCGTCACCGGCGCCCTGCTCGGCATGGACGTGCGGATCGTGGCGCCCCGGCTGCTGTGGCCGGACGGCACGATCGTCGAGCTGGCCGAGCGGCTCGCCGAGGCATCCGGCGCCCGGATCACGCTCACCGAGGACGTCAAGGAGGGCGTGCGCGGCGCCGACTTCATCGCCACCGACGTATGGGTGTCGATGGGCGAGCCCAAGGAGGTCTGGGACGAGCGGATCGCGCTGCTCGGCCCCTACGCCGTGACCATGGACGTGCTGCGCGCCAGCGGCAACGCCGACGTCAAGTTCCTGCACTGTCTGCCGGCCTTCCACGACCTGGGCACCGACATCGGCCGGGAGATCTTCGAACGCCATGGACTGACCGAGCTGGAGGTCACCGACGAGGTGTTCGAGTCCGAGCACTCGGTCGTCTTCGACGAGGCCGAGAACCGGATGCACACCATCAAGGCGGTGCTGGTGGCCACGCTCGGCTGACCGCCGCCGTAACGCTCCGGCCTCACCAGGCCTTATTCTTTCCGGCGGCCCGGCCCACCCCTGTCGCGGCCGCCACGGCGACCGACCCGGATCGCACCCGCACCACCAGAAACGAGCACCACCCGCATGCCCCGCATCAAGTCCCCGCACCTGCTGGTCGCCGAATCCGGCGCCGACCGCGCGGGCCACGGCCTCCGCCGCACCATGGGCCTCTTCCAGCTGATCTGCTTCGGCATCGGCGCGATCGTCGGCACCGGCATCTTCGTCGGGCTCTCCGACTCGGTCGCCCAGGCCGGCCCGGCCGTCGTGATCTCGTTCGTCCTCGCCGCGATCACCTGCGTCTTCACCGCCCTCTCCTTCGCCGAGCTGGGCGGCGCGATCCCGGTCTCCGGATCGTCGTACTCCTTCGCCTACGCCGGTCTCGGCGAGTCCACGGCCTTCCTGGTCGGCTGGTGCCTGCTGCTGGAGTACGGCATCTCGATCTCGGCCGTCGCGGTCGGCTGGAGCCAGTACGTCAACGAACTGCTGCACAGCCTCACCGGCCTCCAGCTCCCGCACGCCCTGTCCGCGGGCCCCGGCGACGGCGGGATCGTGAACCTCCCCGCCGTGATCGTCATCGCGATGGCCGCCGTGCTGCTGGTGCGCGGGGTCCGGGAGAGCGCCCGGGCGACCGCCGCGATGGCGGCCGTGAAGCTCGTCATCCTGATCGCCTTCTGCGTGATCGGCTTCAGCGCCTTCAAGGACGGCAACCTCGTGCCGTTCTCCCCGGCAGGGCTCGGCGGCATCGGCGCGGGCACCACCGCCGCGTTCTTCTCCTACATCGGCTTCGACGCGATCACCACGGCCGGCGAGGAGGCGAAGAACCCGCGCCGGGACATCCCGGTCGCGATCCTCGTCTGCATGGGCGTGGTCACGCTGCTCTACTGCGCGGTCGCGCTGGCCGCGACCGGCGCCATCGGCGGCGACCAGGTGGCAGGGCGTCCCGCAGCCCTCTCCTACGTCGTCAACCAGGTCACCGGGTCCACGATCGGCGGCGGTGTGATCGCCTTCGGCGCGGTCGTCGCCATCGCCTCCGTCGTCCTCGCGGTGATGTACGGCCAGACCCGCATCCTCATGTCCATGTCCCGGGACGGGCTGATCCCGCGCGTCTTCGAGAAGGTCTCCCCGAAGACCGCCACCCCGGTCGCCGGGACCCTGATCGTCGCGGGCGTCTTCGCGCTGCCGGCGGCCTTCGCCTCGCTGGACGCGGTGATGAACCTGTGCACCATCGGCACCCTCGCGGTCATGGCGGTGGTGAACATCGCGGTGATCGCCCTGCGCCGTCGCGAACCGTCCCTCGCCCGCACCTTCCGGGTGCCGCTCTACCCGGTCGTACCGCTGCTGGGCGTCGGTTTCTGCCTGTACCTGATGTACGAGACCGGGTGGGCGACCTGGATCCAGTTCGCCGTCTTCCTGGTCGTGGGCCTGCTGGTCTACGTCGGCTACGGGCGCCGGAAATCCACGCTGGCTGCTTCGACCAGTGACGTGGTCACGCCGGACGCCACTGACGCGGTACTACAGGAAGCCTGAACCACACCGCCTTGCCCGACTCGGTGGGGCGGTGCCCGCAGGACGCGCTGAGGGCGCGGATCAGCAGCAGACCGCGTCCGCCCTCGTCCATGGGGTCGGGCTCCTCGATCACCGGACGGGTCAGGTGGCCCGGCGGCGCCGGGTCCGGGTCGTGGACCTCGACCTTGCAGCCGCCCGGCATCAGCTCGACGACCAGCTCTATCGGCCCCTTGCCGGCGGTATGCTCGACGGCGTTGGCGACCAGTTCCGCGGTGAGCAGCTCGGCGGTGTCGGGGTCCGCCGGGTGGTCGGCCCCCTCCATCGCCGAACGCACCAGGGCACGGGCGACCGGCACGGCTGCGACGGTGTGCGGCAGCGCGATGCGCCAGGAGGCGGCGGCGGAAGGTGGTTCGTACACGGCGATTCCGTTCATGGCGCAGGCGATCACTGCTTGTCCTGCTTTCAACTGTAGGAATGGTACGGGTCCCGTTCCGAAGCCTGTCGGCGGGCCCCGGGCGCATCCTTCGGCCCGACAACGGACTGCTTACCCCGGCCGGCGGGCCGTCCTGCACGACCGCCCGCTCTGTTACCGCCTTATTGACGCGCTGTGACCTTGTGACCGTCTCGAACGCGGGGGGGCCCCCGCGGGGGGGGGGGGGGCCGCGGCCCGCGAAAGGGTGACGCGAACACCGCCCAACCCCCCCGCAACCGGGCCCCCGCCGCCCGCGCGAGAACGAAGAAAGCCCCCGGTACC
>NZ_JBSHAF010000032.1:104543-105663 GCF_053611365.1 Streptomyces sp. NPDC054813
GGGGGGCCCCCCCCCCCCCCCCGCCGTATTTTTTCCCCTTTTTTGCCGGGCTTTTCCCGCCGGCCCCCCCCCCCCCGCGCCCCCCGCGGGGGGGGGCCCGCCCCCCCCGCGACCGGAGAAGGGATCAGGCGAACTCGACCATCCCCGCGGTCAGCGTCGCGCCGTCCGCCGGATCGATCAGGATGAACGCCCCGGTACGCCGGGAGACCGCGTAGGCGTCCAGCGGCACCGGCTCGGCGCTGCGCAGGGTGATCCGGCCCAGGTCGTTGGCGGTGAGCTCGGCCGCGCCCGCCAGGTCCCGGACGATCGCCTTGACGGTCCGCGTGGTGTGCTTGAGCAGCACCCGGTCGCCGACCCGGAGCGGCCGGCCGGCCAGATGGCACACGGCCGCCGTGACGTCCTGGGTGAGCACGGGCGCCTCCGGCCCGGCCGTGATCATGTCGCCGCGGGACACGTCCCGCTGGTCGGCCAGGCGCACCCCGATGGACTGCGGGGCGTGCGCGGCCTCGACCGCGGTACCGAGCACGTCGATCCCGGCGATCTCGGAGGTCTCCCCGGAGGGGTGGACGGTGACCCGGTCGCCGACCCGCAGCGAGCCGGAGACCAGCTGGCCCGCGTAGTGACGGATGTCACCGTGCCGGATCACGTACTGGACCGGGAAGCGGGCCGGGGCGTCGGCCGCGTCCGCGGCGACCGGGACGCTCTCCAGGAACTCGAGCAGGGCCGGGCCGCCGTACCAGTCCATGGCCGTGGACCGGTCCACGACGTTGTCGCCGACCAGCGCGGAGACCGGGATCGCGGTGACCTCCGGGAGCCCCAGCTCGGCTGTCTGCACGGCGAAGTCGGCGACGATCCGCTCGAACTCGGCCCGCTCGTAGCCGACCAGGTCCATCTTGTTGACGGCGAGGACGACATGCGGGACCCGGAGCAGGGCGGCCACCGCCGCGTGCCGGCGGGTCTGCTCGACGACCCCGTTGCGGGCGTCGACCAGGATGATCGCCAGCTCGGCGGTGGAGGCCCCGGTGACCATGTTGCGGGTGTACTGCACATGGCCGGGCGTGTCGGCGAGGATGAACCGGCGCTTGGGAGTGGCGAAGTAGCGGTAGGCCACGTCGATGGT
>NZ_JBSHAF010000033.1:0-23105 GCF_053611365.1 Streptomyces sp. NPDC054813
GGAGCGACGCGACGACATCCACGAGGCCTTCCTCGGCCTCGCCACCTGCCTCATCACCCACCGCCACGTACAGCGCCTTTGTTAGGACCTCTTACTCGCCCAGAGGAGTCGCGTTGCTTCTACGAACGGAAACGAGCCGTGGGCAGGCGCCACAGCCAGGCTGTCCTCGCCTTCGCCTGCCGCCGCGTGAACGTCTTGTGGGCCCTCCTCCGGGACGGGCGGCACTGCGAACGAACCCCTCCCACCGCTCGCGCAGCTTGACAGAGGACATGGGGAATCAGTGAAACGCGCAGCGGGGGTGCCGTGCGCGTCGGTCAGCACGTGGGAGCGTGCGGGACAGCTGATGTCACAAGACGCGTGCATGCCCGGTCAAGGGATTGAGCCGAGGGATGAAGGAGGTGGGTCGTGTGCGTGGACTCGGTCATCGGCCACCGGAGTCCCTTGCCGGGTGCAGGGGCTGCATGGTGACACCCTGCCATCGGCGCGCAGAAATCTCTGAAGCCCTCGTGAAGGTTGAAGGGATCATTGTGTGCGGCCGTGTTGTGCTGTGCTGTGCCTTGTGAGGGGGAGGATGTCGTATGGACCGCGCTGACGCGGTGCCGGTCGCGGAGTTGCTCGATGAGCGTCGGCACCTGCTGGAAGTCACCTACTGGATGCTGGGCAACTCCCGTGAGGCGGAGAGTGTCGTCGGTGAGACCTACCGTCGGTGGTACGGGCTTTCCGACGCGGAGCGTGGGCGGATCTCAGCTCCCCGATACTGGCTCGCGAAGACCGCGGGCGGGATCTGTCTGGGCCTGCTCGCTCACCCTCACTGGGGTGCGACCGGCCAGAGGGACCAGAGAGAGGAGCACTGTACGAAGACGGGAGACGCTGAGGGGGCGCATACGAGCCTGGAGGAGGAGGTCAGCCGGGTTCTGCTGAACGCGCTGGACTCTCTGTCGCCGACCGAGCGGGCGGCGTTCGTGCTCAATGACGTCTTCGGGATGGCTTCCGATACGGTAGCCGACATCGTGGGACGCTCAGAGTCTGAGTGCGTCGAGCTCGCCGACCGGGCCCGCCACAGTCTTCGGATGCAGCGCTCTCGCCCCGCCCCGCCGGGCGAGCACGATCTCCTCGCCCGCACCGTCCTCCGGGCCTGCGTGAACGAGGACGCCGAACTGCTCGAGTCGCTGGTGTCTCCGGACGCCACGGCGTTCTTCGACGGCGGCGGCAAGGTCCGCGCACTGAGCAGGCCCGTACACGGCAGCCGTCAGGTCTCCCACAGCCTGCTGACACTCCTGGGCCGCCACCCCCGCACCACCCTGACCACCCACTCCATCAACGGGCGCACCGGCCTCATCGCCCGCTACGACCACCAGGTCGCCGCCGTCATCAGTCTCGACATCGCCGCCCACCGCATCGTACAAGTCTGGGTCGTCCTCAATCCCGACAAGCTACGCTCCTGGAACCAGCCCCCCACCCCCGGCGACCCCGGCTCGCACCGGGGCCCGTCACAGCAGGGCGACGGCCGGCCCTGATCGCTTCTGGGCGCTGCTGTGTAGTAGTCCTCCCCCTCGCACAGCTTGTCGTTGAAGGCCTCGGCGTCGTCGATGATGACGCCGTCGAGGAGCCGGTAGAACTCCTCTGCGTCGATGCGGTGGGAGCTTTCGACCTTGCCGTTCAGGCGTGGCGCGCGGGGCTTGACGTAGGTGTGGGCGATGCCTTTGTCGAGCACGTGCCAGTGGAAGGCGGATTGGAACCCGGCTCCGTTGTCGGTCTGGATGACCTCGACCTGGAACGGCAGGCGCAGGATGACGTGGTCCAGGAACTGGATTGCGGTGGCCTGGTTCAACGTCGGGTAGCTGCGCAGCACGCGCAGCCTCGTGCGGTCGTCGATCGCGGTGAACTGGAAGTACTCGTTGCGGCCGCCGCGGCGCCCCTGGGGCAGCGAGGCGAGCGGCTCGACGATTCACGTCGATCTGCACCCGGTGGCCGGGAAGTTGCTTCTCGTAGCGCTTCCATCGGCGGTCGTGGCGCTTGTAGCGCTGGGAGGTCGGCAGACGGCCCATGTCCAGCCGGTTGAGGATCCGCCACACGCCCGACTTGGTGATCGTCACGTCGTGGTACCGCTTGAGGTGCATGGCGATCTTCTCTGGGTCGAAGTGGTGGTTCTGCCGCAGATAGATGATCTTCCATACGCCTTCGACGTGCGTTGCGTTCGGGGATGTCTTGGGCGCCTTGGATCGGGTGCGCAGGCCCTCGACGCCGTCGGCCTGATAGCGGCGGTACCAGGTGTAGTGCGCCTGCCTGCCGATCCCGAAGTACCGGCAAGACATCGCGACGTTCCCGCTGACCTCTTCGACGTGGCATATCACCGCGGGGCGCCGCTTGGCCTCACGGTCAAGCGTCGGGCCGATGTTGGACTTCGACATGTGGATCTCCGCAGTGATCGGAGACTCAGGTGTCAACGATGATCGTCGATTTTAGAGAGTCGCCGCGCAGCGGGAACGCGAGCCGACCGTACGTTTACGACGCTGAGCTGAAGGGTTTCAGCGATTTGGGGGTGGGCGTAATCGAAGGCTTCACGCAGGACGCACGCGGCGCGTTCGGTGGGGCTGAGCTTCTCCAGCACCAGCAGCAGTGCCAGTTCGAGGGCCTCTGCGCGCTGTGCGCCCACCTCCGGATCCGAGCCGGTGTCGATGGGGTCGGGCAGCCAGGATCCGATGTAGGTCTCCCCGCGCACCCGCGCCGATTGCGTGACGTCGATCGCCAAACGGGTCGTGGCGGTCGAGAGGAAGGCGACCGCGCTGACCACCGCGGAGCGGTCTGTCTTCTGCCAGCGCAGCCATACCTCCTGGACCACGTCCTCAGCCTCGACCACGCTGCCGAGCACACGGTAGGCGATTCCGAACAGACGTGCTCGGTGCTGCACAAAGACAGGGACAGCCTCTTCAAGGCCCCCTCTCGGGGGGACAGTTCGAGATCCACGACCCTGCGCTCTGCGTTCCGGTTACCGCTGTCCAGTGGCGGGACCACGCGGCTACCACGCAGTTGCGGACGGCTCCGGCCCGCGATGCCAGGCGCTCTCCTGAAGACCGAAGTGCTGCCGGGCACAAGGCCCTGTATGGCTCGTTCGGGTGGTACCGGAACTGTGGTCACTGAAAGTCACGGCTGCTCCAATCGCATCTCTTCCATGGACCGGGATCGGCCCGCTCCTGTGATACGACCGGGGCAGAGGGGGCGCGCAGGGCCAGGGCCAAGGCCGTGGAACAGCTCTTCACGAAGCTGGGGAGTGATGAACCTAGCGGCTCGTCAGCTCGCGGAGCTGCTGCATCAGCGCGGCGCCCACACGCCGACGGTGTCAGCAGCCGTCGACGAACGTGACTGTCTCGTCGAGCGGCGCCCGGCCGATACCGGGTTGGCTTGCCGTGACGTCCTCGTACCCGATCGACATGCCGCAGAAGAGGAGCAGTTCATCCGGGGGCGACAGGACCTCCGCGACGGTCTTGTGATATTTCGCCCAGGCCATCTGCGTGCAACTGTGCAGCCCTTCGGCGCGGAGCAGCAGCATGACGGACTGCAGATACATGCCCACGTCGGACCACTGGGGTCGGCCCATGCAGCGGTCGATGTAGCAGAACAGGGCGGCGGGTGCCCCGAAGCAGTCCCAGTTCGCGGCAGCGGCCCTCTGCCGCGCCTCCAGGTCCTCACGCGGAATGCCGAGTGCGCCGTAGCGCTGCTCACCGAAGGCGGATCGGCGCTCCTGGTAGGGGCTCTTCAGCGTCGGCGGGTACTGCTCGTACTCCGGCTCGTCCCAGGGGTCGCCTGCGGCTATGCGCTCGCCGGCGCGCTTTTTGAGCTCAGCCAACGGCCGGCCGGTCAGCACGTAGGCGTGCCACGGTTGGAGGTTCGATGCGGACGGCGCACAGGCCGCGGCGGACAGCACGCGCTCCAGCACCTCCCGCGGGACCTGCTGGTCGGTGAATCCCCGCACAGCTCGCCGGCTCGCAACCGCCTCATAGACGTTCATGATCGCCTGCATCCCTCTCTGTCCGATGCACCTATAACCGTAACGCTTGCGACGGTATCATTTAATACTGTCTTGGGGGAGAGTGAGGCGGCACACATGGAGAAGGGGGCCTGTGCAGGAGTGGTCTTCGCGCCGGCCGACGGGGTGTGTGCCGTGCCGCAGACTTGCTGCGGGTCGTGTATCGGCCTGGGTGTATCCGGCCCGTTCGGCAATGTTGGGGCCGATCCGAGGCGTTCATGGACGTCTTGTCCGGTCTCTGACGCCAGAAGCCGCCGTCGGCGATGAAGCCTTCGACCGTGCTGCCCGCGGGCTGGTCGGCGTGCGGTAACGACGGTCGCAGCCGTCGAGGCCGGGTTCGCAGGGAAAGCCGTACGGCGCACGACCCGTCCACGCCCCGGGCAACCGCCACGCGGGCGCCTACGCCTCACCCTCCGTGGGATGGGCGAACCGGGTCAGCAGCCCCCTCAACTGCTCGGACTCACCCGGTCCCAGTTCGGCCACCAGACGCTCCGCCAGCGGCTCCGCCGCCACATGCGCCGCATCGAAAAGCTCGACACCCCCAGGCGTGATCTCCACCGCCCGAACCCGCCGGTCCCCCGGAACCGCCTTGCGTACGGCCAGCCCCATGCGTTCCAGGTCGTCCACGACCCGCATGATCCCCGCCTTGTCCGACCCCGTCGCCGCCGCCAGGTCCCGCTGCACCGTGGGCCCACGGTCGACCAGCACGAGCAGCACCGCGAAATGCCGCAACTCGACGCCCAGCGGGCGCAGCGCCTCCGTCGTCACCGCGGCCGCACGCCAGTGCGCCCGCCGCAGCAGCAGGGCGAGAGCGAAAGGCGAGGTGTCCCCGGGACGGTCGGTCGCGCGCGAGCCGGTGGAGGAGGTGGTTCTGTGAGGAAGGCGGGTGGTCACGAGGTCATATTACAGCCATGTGTACATTCGATACGGTTTCACTTGAAACTGGGTGTATGTTGCCGCCCCCTCGCAGCCCGGGAACTTCAGCTCGTGGCCGGGTGTACCCGCAGAAGGGCGTCTGCTGGGCATCTTCCCTGGCCAGGAGTCAACCGTGCCGTCCGGACACACCGCACCGCCCCAGCCACCCCACCCGCGCCGTCTCTGCCGGAGTCGCACCCAACCCCGGCCTCCGGCAGCGACACCCTCCCCAAATGCGCCGTCGGCCTTCGCCCCCCGCAACCAGGTACTGAAGGCCGACGTCATGAACGGGGGCCGGACCATTCAGCAACAGTGTCCTGCAGGCCTGACCCCCGCCTGGAGGGTCGGCCGCCGGTGCAGACGGCAGGCGAAGCGGCGGTGTGATCGGGCTCGGTTCCCCCTGAGCGGGTCATCCACCGGGAGGTCGTGCGGCGACCCGGCACGGTCGCTCGACTGATGCGCCGCGCCGGAGCCGTGATCCGACCTGGCCCGTCCGCTCGTAGTCACTTGACTGATGTATCAGGCCTCGGCCGGTCCCAGGCTCGTAGTAACCCGATCTACCGGAGCAGGTGAGGACCTTCCGAAGCGACCGTTGCCCAATTCACGGCTCTGTAGACACCGATCAGTGGCCGTCGTGACGGGAAGACGAGAGAGGACGAATCATGAGCGGGAAGGTCTTCGACACCGATGATGACCCCGAGTGTGCTCACAAAGATCGCAGGCCTCGGCAATACGGCCACGCAGGGCGGGACATCCGGGCCGAGCCGGTGACGTGTCGGACGGTCGTGGCTCTGCTCGAAGAGGAGGCGCCTCTGCCGGTCATAACAGATCTCCGATACGACAGCGCAGAGCCGTATTCAATATTCATAGCATTTAATGCGGGCGCCGATGTGGTCATCGAGTGGGAATTTGGACGCGAGCTCCTGACTTCCGGCCGGCGGCGGCTCACTGGTCTCGGTGATGTCCAAGTTTGGCCTGCCGAAATCCGCGGTCATGGGTTGGTGTACATGTCGTTCCGGTCGGGCTGGGAAATGTTTGTGGTAGCCGCATCGGCGGTAGTGATCGACGAATTCCTAAAATCTGCCCTCGAGGTCGTTCCCCTTGGGGAAGAAAGTCGTTTTCTGGGTGTCGAAAGTTTTGTCAGTCAGTTGCCAGATGAAACATGACGAGCAGAATCAGGCGCGCCTTCGTGCCTGATCGAGTATTCCGGCGATCCCTGGGGCGTGTACGGGTCGGGACCGGTGGTCCGGTGGCGTGCGGCGCCCATGGGGAATGTGTATACCGAAGTGGTTGAGGACGGCACGGGGGCGTTTGTGGCGTCAGATGCGAGTCGTCTCACGAGCGGGGAAGCCGGCGGCGTGTGCTCAGGGCGCTTCGTCGTCGCTCTCGTCCGTCCGGGATGACATACCGGCGAGCATGGGTCCCTCACGGCTGGATTGATCGGCTGTGGGCGCCGCCCCGGGCGTACGATACAGAAAAATTGGTTGCGTGCTGAAGCGTAAAGAGTGCCATCTGCAATCGTCGCCACGCCAGGCAATGCCAACAACGCACCGACCTTCAGTACGGTGCCTCGCCCGCCCCTGGAGAAAACCTCGTCGTAGGTTCGAGACGGTCATCGACGGCGGAATCTCCTGCACGCGTATACGCGCGATCCGGGCCGGAGTGCACCGGCCGGGTATCGAATGGTCATTCCGAACGGATCGACCGGACCGTCGGCCGACGGTGTCGCGAATCGGCCGACGGACGGCCCGGCATAGTGCTGCTCGCCGATGTCTTTTCGACCCGCAGGTTGACTGAGCACTTTCAGTGTGGCGGCGGAACAGGGAACCATGCCGCTGCAAGCTTCCGCCGCACCAGCGTGCCTGTTCGGCCTGGTGTACCTACGCCGACACGACACCCTCGCCCAGCTCGCGGCCGGCTTCGGCATCTCCGCCGGTACTGCCTACGCCCACACGACGGCTGTCGTCGACCTGCTCGCCGACCGCGCACCCGGGCTACTGCGCGCACTGCGCGAAGCCAAGCCGGACCCTGAAAGGGCAGGGCCTGACCTCCGTGGCAGTTGTTCATCTCGCTCCCGGGCAATCGATCGCGCCGATGGAGCGCTTCAGCTGTGCGCCTCCACGGCGTCTTTGCCCCCTTCGGGATAACGCTCGGCGAAGTCGCGGGTCCGCCCGGACCCGGCTGGGACTCGCCGTTCGCTGCGTCGTCCGAGAGTCGTTCGACTGATGGTTGAGTCTCACCGATATGGGATGACGCACCTGACGGGTACCATGGTCGCCGGAACCGCCTGTTGACGGAGAGAAGCTTCACGTGCTGTGCCCGATGTCTGCTGTGGCGACGAGTGAATGTCCGGCCCTGCCCGAGCACTCTGTCACCACGGTCAACGGAAGCGGCGCAGGCGGGCAATGCCGGACGGCAGAGGGCATCGTCTTCGCACGGCCCGTTCCGTTCCGCCCGTTCACGGGGGGCGTACGCGTCGGGACGGGACTGATGGGAACCCCGCAAAAGGCGGGATCTGCACGGGTGCGATGATCGGGCGGGACAAGGAGCTGGGCACCCTGCGCGGCCTGCTCGCGGACGCTGCGGCTGGGCACGGAAGCGTGCTGCTGATCCACGGCGCTGCCGGCGTCGGCAAGTCGGCTCTGTTGCGCGCGGTCGGGGCCGAGGCCATCGAAAGCGGCTTCAAAGTGCTGCGGACATCTGGGGTGGAGCCCGAACAGTGGCTGCCGTTCGCCGCGCTGCAGATGCTGCTGCAACCGGTCGCCCGTGGCATGCAGGACCTGCCGACTCCGCACCGGTTGGCGCTGAGCGGAGCGTTCAGCGCCAGGGACACCGAGCCCGAGATATACCGGGTCGGACTGGCTGTGCTTGAACTGCTCGCCGACGCGGCCAACCGGCAGCCGCTCCTGCTGCTGGTCGACGACCTGCAGTGGATCGATTCTTCCAGCCGGGACGTGCTCAAGTTCGTTTCCCGGCGCACCCGCGACCACGCGATACAGGTGATCGCTGCCGCCCGGGTCCAGTACTCCGAATCGTACGTACTCCTGGACCTCCCGCTGGAGCCGCTCGGCCGACCGGCCGCCGCCGAATTGCTCGATGCCGGCGCGCCCGATCTGCCGGCGTCGTTGCGGGCGCTCATCCTGGAGCGTGCCGCGGGTAATCCGCTGGCCCTGGTAGAACTGCCCAAGGCCGTGCAGGGCGCGACCCCGCAGATGGACGACCTGCCGCTGACTCAGCGGCTGGAAGACGCATTCTCCGCGCGTACCGATTCGGTGAGCCGGGAGTGCCGCACGTTGCTCCTGGTCCTTGCCGCCGAGCCGGCCGCGCCCCTCAACCTGCTGCTCGACGTGTCGAGTCGCCTCTGTGGCTCGGCGGTCTCCGTCGACGCAGTGCAGGAGGCGGTTGACGCGGATCTGGTCACCCTGGTCGGCTACAGTGCGGAGTTCCGCCATCCGCTGATGCGCACGGCGATCTACACCCACGCTACGCTCGCCGATCGGCTGGCCACTCACCGTGCCCTCGCATCGGTGATGGACGACACCCCCGAGCGCCAACTCGCCCACGAGGCAGCGGCCACGATCGGGCCGGACGAGGAGCTGGCCGCCCGGCTCGAGCGTTTCGCCGACGCGTCGCAGGCGCGAGGGAAGGTGGCGGCTGCCGTCCCGGCGCTGCGTCAGGCGGCCGACCTTGTCCTCGATGCACAGCGCCGGACCGGCATCCTGGTCCGGGCGGCCGAGCTGTCCAGCGAGATCAACCACCGCATCAGCGCCCAGATGCTGCTGGACCGCACCGACATGAGCGTGCTGGGCCGGGTCGAGCGGGCTCGCCTCATGGTGGTGTCCGACAACTGTGCAATCGAACCGGACGCGCCGCAGCGACGGATCCACGACATGGTCACCGCGGCGGCCGGAGCGTTCGACGCAGGAGCCGCAGACGTCGCGGAGAACCTGTTGTGGCGAGCCAGCGCACGATGCTTCTTCCAGGACGGCGACGCGCAGGTGCGTGCCGAGGCCGCAGCAGAACTGGATCGATGGAATCCTGACCCGGATGCCCCCCACGTGCTGGCGGTGCGGGCGTACACCGAGCCGTACCGGCACGGAGCTGACGTGATCGCGCGGCTCGACGGAATCAGAGCAGACCCTGAAGACGGCCGGATCCTGCATTTTCTCGGTAGCGGTGCCATGGTCATCGGCGACATCAGCCGCGCCGTTCAGTACCTGGCGCCGGCGGCCGCGGCGTGGCGGTCGCAGGGCCGACTCGGGCTGCTCGCCCGTTCGCTGGCCACCAGTTGGCCACAGGTGTACCTCGGTCGGCTCGAGCGAGCTCGCGAGGAGTCTGCCGAGGGGCTCGCCCTGGCCGAGGAGACCGAGGAGTGGATCGTCTGGCTGGGACTGAAGGCCACGTCCGGCCTGGTGGCGGCGCTGCGCGGAGAATCCGAGCAAGCAGCGCTGACGATCCGCGAACTACGCATGCACAGCCTGTTCCCGGGTATGCCGTTCGTCACCGTGATGGCGCAGCAGACCGACGGCCTGCTCGCTCTCTTCGACGGCCGCGCCATGGAGGCGTACGACGTTCTCTCCCGCGCGTTCGATCCCGTTGACCCGCACTACCACTCGGTGAGCCGCTGGCTGCTCGCGCCGGACCTGGCGGACGCCGCGGTCGCCGCGGGCACCGTGAAGCAGGCCCGGGAACTGCTGGCCGACCTTCCGGAGCTGGCCGGACGGCTCCCTTCGGAAATGATGGTGGTGGCTCACGCCTACACCGACGCGGTGCTGGCTCCGGACGACACCGCGGAGGAGCGCTACGCCGCCGCCCTTGCCGCGCTGCCGGCCGACTGGACGCTGTCGCGTGCCCGGCTGCATCTGCACCAGGGCCGCTGGTTGCGCCGCCAACGCCGCAACGTGGACGCTCGGCAGCCGCTTCGACTCGCCCGCGACTGGTTCGACCGGGTCGGCGCGCAGCCCTGGGCCGAGATGGCGCGCGAGCAACTGCGTGCCACCGGCGAGTCGAGTGGTCGACGGCGCGCGAACAGCGGCGAGCAGCTGTCTGCCCAGGAAATGCAGATAGCCGTGCTGGCGTCACAGGGGCTGAGCAACCGGGAAATCGGCCAGCGCCTGTTCATCTCGCACCGCACCGTCGGAGCACACCTGTACCGCATCTATCCACGCCTCGGCATCACCGGCCGGGGCAAGCTCGCCGCCGCACTGGCCGCACTTCACGATGAACAGCCCGCGTCCGACGTCTCCGACGCCCCGGAGTGACCCTCTGGCTCGGAGGGCCGGTGCGGCCTGACGGTTTCGAATTCCATGAGCGTCAGCCGACCGAGCGGGGCTTGCCGGCGGCGTCACTCGGCCTTCGGCAGGCGCAGCAGAGCTTTCAACGATCGTGGCGGACGCCTTCTGCGGCGGACAGGTGCGGGGCCGGGGCGGTCTGGGGCTGGGGCGGCGTGGGGGCCGGCGGGCCTTGTTCGGTGGTGTGGAAGGCCAGCAGGACTGCGGAACCCGCGGCCCACAGGATGAGTGTCGCCAGCGGGGCGAGGACGTGCGAGCCCTGAAAGTAGCTGAGGTCGGCGATGGCGCGGACGGCGGCGCCGGGGGGCAGCAGCTCTGACAGGGTCCGGGCTCCGCCCGGCAAGAGGTTGGTGCCGATGGTCGCACCGCTGGTGGAGTTGCCGACGGTCAGCAGCAGCAGGGTGGCGAGCGGGATGCCGAGGGGGCCGACGTAGGTGGCCAGCATTTTCGTGGTGAACGCGGCGGCGGCGGCCAGCAGGGCCAGGACGAAGGCGAGAGGGAGGAACGACGCGGGGACGGCGCCGAGGATGGGGCCGGCGATGGCGGCTGCGACAAGGCCCGACGCTGCGGCGAAGGCGGCCAGCAGGGTGAAGCGGTGCCGAAGGTGCAGCAGGTTGCTGAGACCCACGACGTTCTGAGCGAGGGCGAAGCCGGAGAGGGTCACCCCGAAGGAGACGTAGAACCCGGCCAGCCCGCGGGCGTCGTACCGGTCGAGCGGAACGATGTCGGAGACGCTGAGGTGCTGGTCGGCGCCGTGTGCGTACGCGGTGACGAGCTTGGTGACCGCAGTGGTCGTCGACAGGCCGTTCGCGCTCGCGACGTCGAGTTTCAGGTTCTTGCCGTGCGGGCCGGTGCCGACCACGGCCACGACGTCGTGGTGGCGCAGCGCGTCACGTGCCTCGGTGGCGGAGTCGGCATGCCGGGTCTCGATCGAGTCGCCCAGGGCCTTCTGGAGCTTGTTCGCAAGCTGGGGGCCCGTGACCGCTACGGGGATCCGGTGGGGCTGGGGGTCGCGCATGAACCCGATGTAGCAGCTGACGAATGCCGAGACGATGACCAGGCCGATCAGGAACGGCTGTAGCCAGACGCGGACCGGCGGCCGTGACCTGCGATGGGGGTGGGGCTGGGAATGCACTCCGGGTTTCTCCATGACTGGTGGGTGATCGACGGCCGCGGGACCGTTCGGGGGTGCCCCGTTCCCCCGGACCGGTGCCGCACGGGATGGCACGGTTGCCGGCGGGGGCGGGCCCGGGCCAGGGGGCACGGTCAGCGGCCCTGGAAGTCGACGGCGGGCCGGGGCTGCTGTGCCTTGAAGGCCTTGACGGCGGAGGCGAGGCCCTTGGTGACGTCGTCGGTTTCGAACAACGGCATGGCGATGTCGAACATCGCCTCGTCCGCGGCGGAGACACCGCCGACGGCCCAGGCGCGCAGCAGGGCCTTGTGCGCGGCGTAGGCACGGGTGGGACCCTTGGCCACCTTGCGGGCGAAGGCGGTCGCCTCGGCCAGCAGGGCGTCGTCGGCAACGACCCGGTTGACGACACCGGCGTCTGCCATGACGGCGGCGGACACCTGCTCGGAGGTGAGCGCCCATTCCGCGGCGCGGGCCCGGCCCGCACGTTCGGCGACCCGGTAGATACCGCCGAGCAGGGTGACGATGCCCAGGGTCTGCTCGGGGTGGCCGAAACGCGCCGTCTCGCCGGCGAAGATCACGTCGGCGCGGAGTGCGAGTTCCAGACCGCCGCCGAAGCACAGCCCGTGGACGGCGGCGACGACCGGCAGCGGGAGCCGTTCGAGCTGGTTGAAGACCTGCATGTAGCGCTCGAAGAGGGTCCGCAGTTCGCGTGCGTCCGTATCCGGCCAGTCGACGATGTCACCGCCGAAGCTGAAGTCCGGGCCCTCGGCGCGCACCAGGACCGCGCGGGCGTCGCTGTGGCCGATCGCCTCCAGCGCTTCGGCGAGGTCGGTGGCCATCCGCGGGTCGATGCGGTTCTGCGGCGGGTTGGTGAGGACCAGCGTGGCGAGGCCGTCGTCGATGGAGTAGGTCAGATGGGGCATGAGGGTCGTCCTTGCACTCTGTCGGGGATGTAGGTCAGGAGAGGTGCCGGCGGAACCAGTCGAGGGCGGCGGCGCTCGCCCGGTCGAACTCGGTGGTGTACGGGTCGAAGTGGCCGCCGGGGATCAGTTGCAGCCGCTTGGGCTCCAGGGCCTGTTCGAAAGCTGCGAGCCCCGTGTCGGTGAGGGTCACGGTGTCGTTCGCGGCGACGACCATGAGCAGCGGCGTGGGGGAGACCCGGGTGACCCAGGCCCCGGGCTCGTACATGCGGGCCAGCCGGTTGGAGCGGACCGTGACCTCGTTGCTCCACACACCCCGCGGTACGGGCTGGAGGTAGAAGTCGATGGCTTCCCGCGTCCGGTAGGAGGCGGGCACGGCAGGGTCGTCGCCGACGACGGCCTGGGTGCGGGGGGCCTCGCCGCGTGCCTGGGCGCGCTCGTCCTCGTCGAAGGCGGCCTCCACCTTCGCGACCGCCTCCGGCGCGACGCGTCGCCGCCCCTGCTCGAAGCCGCTGACGGTCGGCACCTGGGAGACCACGGCGCGCAACCTGCGGTCGGTGGCGCCCAGCACGAGGGCGTGGCCGCCGGCGTAGCTGGTGCCCCACAGGCCGATCCGGTCGGCATCGACCTCGGGCCGGCCCTCCAGATAGGAGATGGCGCGGCGCCAGTCGGCGATCTGGCGCCAGGGGTCGATGTCCTGCCGGGGAAGGCCGTCGCTGGCGCCGAAGTTTCGGTGGTCGTGCAGCAGGACGACGAAGCCCGCCTCGGCGAAGGCCCGCGCGAAGGGCTCCAGGCCGTGGTCCCTGACCCCGGCGTAGCCGTGGGCCATGGTGATCGCCGGGCGGGGGCCGGGACCGTCCGGCAGGAAGAGCCAGCCGCGCAGCGTGACTCCGCCGTCGGCGTGGAACGCGACATCCTCGCGCTGGATCATTGAACAACCTCCTCGGCGCGGTCAGGTTCGGGCCCTGGCCGCAATGACGGGAACAGGGGCTCAGCCCTGGTGGAAGTACTCGGCGTCGAGCACGCCGTTCAGCCTGCGACCCAGTTCGGCGGAGAACCGGTGGAGGGCGCCGAGCGGCCGGTGGTGGATGGCGGCTCGGACGATCTGCCCGTCCGCGTTCTTCGTCAGGATCGTCACGCCGTCGATCTGAGTGCCGCCGAACGCGGTGGCCTGCCACTCCACGTAGGTGCGCTCCCCGCTGACGGTCTCCTGGGTGAAGACCAGCGAGTCGTAGATCGTGCTCGCTGCGGCCAGCACGTTCTTGACCTGGTCACGGCCCTCGACCGTACGAGTGAGCGCGCTGGCCTGCAGCGTCACGTCGGCGGCGAACGCGTCGCCGAACGCGCGGGCCGACTTCTCCTCGAAGGCGTCGGTCCAGCCCGATGCGTGCACGGCGGGCAGCACGCGGGCCAGGAAGCGGTCGAGGTACCCCGCGACGCGGGCCGGCCGCTCCAGGTGGGCCCAGTGCCCGGCCTGGCCGACCGCCACCGTCTCGGCCGCGGCAAACCGTGGCGCGACCCCCTGGGCGACCAGTTCGTCGGTGACGAAGCCGTCGTCCTCGCCGCGCACAATGAGCACGGGCCCCGTGTACCGGCTGGGCTGCTCGCCCGCCGGGTGCCCGTTGTTCCAGCAGTCGGCGGCCTCCCGTACGGTCTCGGGGCGCATCCGTGTGCCGCTCACCACCAGCCGGTCCAGGTCAGCCTCCGCCAGCGCGACCGACAACTGCGTCCGGACCGCGCGCTGCGCGTCGCCGTCGCCGCCCAGGGAACGGAAGGTGTCCATCACCTCGTCGGGCTGCCGGGTCCCGGCCAGCGGGACCGGGGCGACCAGGACCAGACCGAGAGCCCGGTCGGGGTGCTGTGCGGCCGTCAGCTCGGCCACCGCCGATCCCATGCTCTGACCGACGATCACGAAGGGCTTGCCGAGGGCGTCGGTCACGGCGCCCACCTCGTCGGCGAACCGGTCGTAGGTGTACGGCCCGCTCGCTTGCGTACGGTCCCCGCTTCCGGCCAGGTCGAGGGTGACGCATTCGATGCCGTTGGTGGTGAGTTCGCCGATCAGGCCGTCCCAGACGTACTGGTCGTCCAGGAAGCCGTGGACGAACACCACAGCGAAGTCGCCCTCGCGCTGCCGTCGGAACCGCACATCGGTTGTTCCGATGCGTTCTGTCCTCATTGCTGTGCTCACTTTCCGGAGGCGACCCTGACCTCGCCGGAGGGGGACCATTCCCTGGTGTTGATCGGGGACCAGTCGGCGGGCCGTCCGTCCAGGCGCTGCATCCGCAGGCCGTGCCGGGCTTCGAGCAGTTCCTTGTCCAGGGGAGTGGTGAAGACGTTCTCGACCAGGGTGTACTCGGCGGCCAGGCGTCCCACCGCAGGGAGGGCGGCGGTGTCGATACGGCCCCGCTCCAGGTAGAGATCGTCCCGGACGTGGAAGCGCACCACCCGGCCCCACACCACGTGGTCGACCCCGTCGTCCCCGACGGGGATGATCCGGTCGACGACGCACTCGAACGAGATCGGCGCATCCTTGACCCGGGGTGCGCGCACGACCTCGGACGGCTCCTTGCCCAGGTCGAGCGCCTCGAACTCGTCGACGTCCGGCTCGAACCCGTACGCCGAACCGTGCATGGCGTCCGCCTGCGGCAGGGTCACCAGGTTGGTGACGAACTCGCCGGTGTCACGGATGTTGACGAAGGTGTCCTTCAGCGTGACGCCGTCCGCCTGCGGCTGCAGGGTGATCGACACCATGGGCGGCTTCCGGCCGACGGCAGTGAAGAAGGAGATGGGCGCGAGATTGGCCACGCCCTCGGTCGACACCGTGCTGACCCAGGCCACGGCCCGCGGAATGATGCTTCCGATCAGCAGTTTGTACGCGTGGGCGGCGTCGAGTTCCGCAGCGTCAATGATCATCGTCAGACCTCCATCAGTGGGACACGGCATGGGGACGGCGCTGCACGCCGAACGGCCACTGCCGGGAGAGCGCCTCGCGGGCGGTGCCACAGGGGGTCGGGCACTACACCTTGAGATCCCATGAGACATAAGCGTATGCCTTTTGGTTATGTCGAACAAGGTGGGGCCTTATGGCGCATTTCACCATCAATGGGATAGTGCAAGGGTGTGGCTGCGGCGGGTTGCCTCTGGCGAACGCGCGGCAGTCCGGAGTGCGCGGGCTGCGTATTCCCGGCCCGGGCGCAGACCCTCCGGTGTCTCCGCGCCGAGGTCCGCCGCGGCGGCGTCCTGCCGGCGTCCAAGGTCTCCGGGCTTGAGCGGAGCGGAACATGGTCGGCGGACGTACTTGGCCCACCGGGGATCTCCGCGATTCGGGGCGGTTTCTCCGCCCGTCCGGAACCGTCACGGGGTCAGTTGCGGGGGAACCTTTCCGCCGAGGAGCCTGACCAGCTCGGCAAGGTGGGCGTCGAGTTCGCGGCCGACGTCGGTGATGCGCGGGTCGCCGTAGCTGGCGAACAGCAGGCTCGGCTGGTCGACGGCCAATTTCGTGTCGCCGTCGGGATCGTTGTACAGAAGGGTTCGCAGGGGGGCGTGGAGCATGACCGAAGGGTCGTAGCGGTACATGCGTTCGGCGATGGTGTGGTTGCCCATCAGGTACTGGGTGGCCTTCCAGTCGGACACCGATCCCGTCATCACGGCGGTGATATCGCTGCGGTAATAGCGCATGAAGGCGTGCGGAGCGTTGGTCCCGGCCAGTTCGAGCGTGGCCTGCCAGGAGGTCATGCCGTGGAAGCGGCCGAGATCGATCTCGGGGACGAGGGCTTCGTAGTACTCGCGGGCCGCGTCGTAGGGAGTCGGCAGCCCTACGATCAGACGCCGGGCGGCGTGGTCGACGACGCCGGTGCGCGTGGTCATGTGAGATACCTCCGGGAAATGGGAACCGGGCATTCCCGACACGTCGGTTTTCCTGGTCACTTTTCCAGCAGCCCGACCGCTCCGTACCAGAGCGGACCTGGGTTGAGCAGATCCGGGTGGAGTCCCGTCATCCGGTCGAAGAACTCGCGGGGAGTCGGGTTCTCGTCGAGCAGCCGGATGACGTCAAGCAGGTACTGCCGGGTTCGGATCGAGAATGGCGGGATCATCCGGTAGGTCTTTGTTCTTGTGGCCGGCCACAACCGTGCGCGGCTCCAGCGCGGCGACGTGATCGATGGCCGTCAGCCATTTCTCCAGACCGCCATCGCCGCCTTCCAGGATGTACTGGTGCACCCCGTTGTAGGCGACGTCGCCGGCCACTACGAGGCCGATGGACGGTACGTGCAGCACGGACGTCTCGTCGGTGTCCGTGTGCCCGACCTCGACGGCCTGGACGGGGTTGCCCTCCAGCTGGAATCCCTCGGCGGGAATGGGCTGTGCCAGAACCGGGCTGTCGGGGATCAGGCCGGGAAAGAGCCTGTCCCACATCTGCTCGCGCCCGTCGGTGGCCTGCTGTTGCATGACCTCGATGGTGCCGGGGGTTGCGAAGACGGTGGCGCCGCGGAATCGCTTGACCAGTTCTGCGGTGCCGAACCAGTGATCGCCGTGCCCGTGGGGGGAGTAGATGTGGGTCAGGTGTCTGCCGGATCGCTCGACCCAGTCACCGACCTGCTTGGTCTGTTCGTGGGTGAAAGGCGGATCGACCAGGAGGGCGTCCGCTTCCCCGAAGACCAGCGTCGAGGTCAGCGGCGAGGAAACGAGTCGATCGCCGTTCGGCAGGCGCCCCTCGCCGGCCCGGGGCGTCCCGTCCGAGACGAACGTTTCGTACGCGAGAGGGCTGGGTGCGGATGCGGTCATGATGGCTCCTCTCCGAGGGGTGACGTGCGGACCGCGCGGTCGGCCGGTCACGCACCCGCAGGGGCGGACCGCTCGCGCAGTGAACTGAATATCTGCGCAACGACAACCTTTCGACAGAACCAATCATGCATTGACTATGTTGTCGAGTCGGGCTACTTTCGGCTGGAGAAGTACGGCAGCCAGGCAGCGTCCACAGGTCCCCCCACGGCTGATCGGTGACAGCTCTCTCGCCGCTGCCTCTGAATCCCAAGGGAACGATCATGACCGGAGCGCAACTGAGCTGGAACGTCCACGTGGCACCGTCGATCCCCACCGAGATCACGGACCTGCCGCCCGACGTCCCCCGGCGCATGTGGTCGCCCATCACGGCCACACTGATCACTGGCGAGCGCGATGCGGTGCTGGTGGACGCACTGATGACTGCCGAACAGGCCGACCGGCTGGCCGACTGGGTCGCGGCGAGCGGCAGGAACCTCACCACGGTCTTCGTGACCCACGGGCACGGTGACCACTGGTTCGGGCTGGGCACTGTTCTCGAGCGCTTCCCGGGGGCGCGCGCGGTGGCGACACCGCCGGTCGTGGAGCAGATGAAGAAGCAGATGGCGCCGGAGTTCGTCGCGTCGTTCTGGGACAAGCGCTTCCCCGGCCAGATCCCGGAGAAGCTCGTGGCCGCGGAGCCACTGACCGGCGATCGGCTGGAGCTGGAGGGCCACGACCTCGTCGTCGTGGGACTCGGGCACACGGACACCGACGACACCACCTGCCTGCACGCGCCGTCCGTCGGCCTGGTCGTGGCCGGAGACGCCGTCTACAACGATGTTCACCTCTACCTCGCCGAATCGCCCGCCGAGGGGCGCCAGGCCTGGTTGGAGGCGCTCGACACCATCGCCGCGCTGGAGCCCGAAGCAGTGGTCGCAGGACACAAGAACCCCGACCGCCCTGACGACCCGAAGACGATCGCCGAGACCCGGCGCTACATTCGCGACTTCGAGGCGGTCGCCGAACGCTCCACGACCACTCTCGACCTCTACCGCGGCATGTCGGAACTGCATCCCGGTCGGGTCAACCCGGGCGCGCTGTGGGGCTCGGCGAGGTCTGCCAAAGGCTGAGCGGCCGACACGCAACAGCCGGGAATTCCGGGGCGACGTGGCGTCAGCAGAGTGCGTGCACCGGCGTCCGGACACTTCTGTCCGTGACTCGTCCGAGCAGCCCGGCCTGCATGGACAGACCCACTGGGCCCTGTGCCGGGCTCAGGGAGGCCGGCACTCGTCATTCGGGGAGTTACACTCACAAAAGGTAATAAGTGAATAGGCTATGGGTATGTTGCCGTAGTTGCCGCCACCGAAAGAGATCCGCGAATGTCCTGGACCGCGACAGACCGATACGGCCTGGAGCCCGCCCCCGGTGGGCTGGCCTTCGTGCAGGACCTGCTCAACACCCGGTCCGCCAGCAAGCCCCGGAAGCCCGACCTTCTGCAGGCCGTCGAAGACGCCCGCACTTGGCTGGACCAGGCGCTGGAGAGCTGGAGCAGTGCGACCCAGCGACCCGCCCCCGGCGTCGAACTGACAGCCGAGGACGTGCAGCGCCTCCGCGACTTCAGGCAAGACCTGCGCCAGAGCCTCCACGGCCAACTCGGCGACGCGGCAAAGGAACCCGGCCCGGCGGCTTCACTGATGACCTTGCCCACGGCGCTGCGGCTCGACGAGCACGGCGCCGTCCACGCCGTGCCCCGCGGCACAGGATGGCGGCAGGTGGCGTCACTCGCCCTCATCGAGGTCTATCAGGCGCAACTCACCGATACCCTCCGCCGCCTGAAGTCCTGCCGCAACACACGCTGCATGACAGCCTTCTACGACCGCTCCCGCAACAACAGCGGCGTCTGGCACGACGTCCACGTCTGCGGAAACGCGGCCAACCTGCGCAACTCTCGTGCGCGCAAGCGGGCCGGCGCCGACCACGTCTGACTCCCGCTCCTTGTACATGGCAAGCGCCACACCCCAGCCGTCGCCGCCCTCGCCCGCCGCCGCGTCGACGTCCGCCGGGCCCTCCTACGCGACGGACGGACCTATGAGGTCGTACCGCCCGCAGCTCTCGCGGCTTGACAAACAGCATTAGGAATCAGTTGTTTGTGACCGCGCTTCCGCGACGATTACGGCAGGGGGCCGAGCCTGTGGTGGACATGAGGCAGCAGCGCAAGGTCTGGAACTTCGTCCGTACCGACGCTCTCTTGTCAGGTCCAACGGCTCTGCGGCGATGGTTGGTTCCCGGTAGAGATGTGACCCTTCGCCCAGCTCGTTGACCTGTCCCAGCACACCGTGACGACCCCATACTCGGCCGGGAATGCCTGGACGTGGTGAACCTGCGCGTCGGCGGCCCCGCACGGCCTCGATCGCCGAGCAGGCAGCCGCAGTCCAGGAGCGCGACGCGCGCGTCCACTCCGTCGCCCGTGCCCACCACGCGACGCCGGCTCAGGTGCGGCTCGCCTGGACTCTCCACCGCGGTCCGCACGTGCTGGCCATCCCCGGCACCGCGGACCCGGCACACCTCGCTGAGAACATCGCCGCCGGCGCCCTGCGACTGACCGAAGAGGATTTGGCCGTCCTGGACGAGCCGGACGAGGGCACCGCCTGAGCCTCGGCTCGCGATGCTCGGTGAACTTCCCAGTCCGTTGAGGACCGGACCGAGTGCGGCGAGGAGTGTCCCCGGTCGCTTCGGAAGCGATCGGTCCTACACCTACGACCTCCGGCCTCGCGAGCCCGAACCACGACTTCAGCCGCGGCGCCTTCGAGTGGCGTACGGCCCGCCGCAGACGTGGGGGGGGCGCGCGGGGCGGCGGGGGGCCCCGCCCCCCCCCGCTCCGGCCCCGGCCCGCCCCCCCCCCCCCCGCCGCCCCCCCCCCCCCCCCCGCGGCCGCCCCCCCCCCCCCCCCGCGGGGGCGCGGGGGCGCGCCCCCCCCCCCCCCCACGGTCGTGGAATGCGCGGTCAGCGCCGCCTCCGGTACGACCAGCCGGTGCCTATTCCCGCCACGTGGAGAGCCAGGGCGGTCAGCCCCAGCAGCATCACGTTCGTCGAGGTGAAGGTGTCATTGGTGCTGATGTCCGCCGCGTTGATCAGAAAGGCGATGAAGAACAACACTGCCGCAACGATGCCGGGCATGACCAGGCTCCTCTCAATGGGGTGAATCCCGTATGCCCACACATCGCCTCCACAAGCCCGTCGCCGGGTGACCACGAGGAGCGGTTCCTCCCCATCCGGTGCCGGGCCAGTTCCCACGAGGCGGCCACGCCGCCCTGGTTCGGCGGCAGGACCGCTGCTCCGCCGGGCTTCTCCGGCGGGTGGAGTCCCGGCGGCACTGCGACCGGAAAACGTTGTCGCGGTGCGCGAAACCCTAGCTCGCAACCACCAGTTCAAGCCGTTGTTCTGATGCGCTCATGACAGCCTCGTGCGGCGGATGTCAATCTGCTCTCCGGAAGTTCACCGCCCACTCACAGGCACCTCACGCAATACCCACATCTCATTTCCCATGTCACCGGCACGCCCGAGCAGACGTCACCCCGTCGCCCCGTGCCCATTCGGCTCTCCCCCCCCCGCACCCGCGCGCCGCCGGACGGCTCGACCCAGCCGACCCGCTCTCCCGGGCTCCGCCGAGTCCGACCACCCCACAGAAGGAGAACGCCATGTTCCGGCAGGACCGTCACCATCGCCGTGTCAGACACAGTGTCACCCTGGCGCTGACCGCCGCCACCACCCTGCTCGCGGCCGGCCTCCAGCACGGCACCGCCCTGGCCGCGGCCGGCGAACCCGCCCCCGCCAAGATCCTGGCCACTCCCAGAGCCGGCGCGGCCCCCGCACCGCTCTCACCGGCGAAGCGCACCGCACTGCTCAAGAGCGCCACGGCCGACGCCCCCGGCACCGCGAAGATCCTCGGCCTGGGCGCCGGCGAGAAACTCGTCGTCAAGGACGTCACCCAGGACGCCGACGGTACGACGCACACCCGCTACGAACGCACCTACGCGGGCCTGCCCGTCCTCGGCGGTGACCTGGTCGTGCACGAGAACGGCGGCCGCCTCACCGTGTCGAAGGCCACGAAGGCGGCTCTCGCGATCCCCTCCACCAAGGCGAAGATCTCCGCGGCCACGGCGAAGGCCCAGGCGCTCAGCACCGCCGCGAAGGCCGGCGCCGAGCAGCCCAAGGCCGACGGCACCCCCCGTCTCGTCGTCTGGGCCGCCTCCGGTCGACCCGCCCTGGCCTGGGAGTCCGTTGTCGGAGGCGTCCAGGACGACGGCACGCCCAACGAACTCCACGTGATCACCGACGCGGTGTCCGGCAAGCAGTTCTTCCACTATCAGGGAGTCGAAACCGGCACCGGCACCGGGCAGTTCGACGGGACCGTGCCCCTCGGCACCACACTCTCCGGCTCGACCTACCAACTCGTCGACGGCGACCGTGCCGGGCACCGCACCTACGACCTGAACCAGGGCACCTCCGGCACCGGCACCCTCTTCACCGACGACAACGATGTCTGGGGCGACGGAACCGTGGCCAACCGGCAGACCGCGGGCGTGGACGTGGCCTTCGGTGCGGCGGCCACCTGGGACTTCTACAAGAACGTCTTCGGCCGCAACGGCATCCGCAACGACGGCGTCGCCGCCTACAGCCGCGCCCACTACGGCAACAACTACGTCAACGCCTTCTGGCAGGACAGCTGCTTCTGCATGACGTACGGCGACGGCTCAGGCAACACCCACCCGCTCACCGCGCTCGACGTGGCCGCCCACGAGATGAGCCACGGCGTCACCGCCGCCACCGCCGGCCTCACCTACTCCGGCGAGTCGGGAGGCCTGAACGAGGCGACCTCCGACATCTTCGCCGCGGCGGTCGAGTTCTACGAGAACCTGCCCGCCGACGTCCCGGACTACCTGGTCGGGGAGAAGATCGACATCAACGGCGACGGCACCCCGCTGCGTTACATGGACAAGCCCTCCAAGGACGGTGCGTCCAGCGACTACTGGAGCCCGTCCCTCGGCGGACTCGACGTGCACTACTCCTCGGGGCCGGCCAACCACTTCTTCTACCTGCTCTCCGAGGGCAGCGGAGCGAAGACCGTCAACGGGGTCGCCTACGACAGCCCCACCTACGACGGCCAGCCGGTGACGGGCATCGGCATCGAAAACGCCCGGCAGGTCTGGTACCGGGCACTCACCACCTACATGACGTCGAGCACCAACTACGCGGGCGCCCGCACCGCCACGCTCCAGGCCGCGGCCGACCTCTTCGGCGCATACAGCCCCTCCTATCTCGCCGTCGCCAATGCGTGGGCCGCGATCAACGTGGGCAACCGGGTCGCACTCGGCGTCAACGTGGCACCGATCGCCGACCAGATCAGCGGTGTCGGGCAGGCGGTGTCCCTCCAGACGGAGGCGTACACCACGAACTCCGGCGCGGGCCTGACGTACACGGCGACCGGCCTGCCGGACGGACTGACCATCAGCGACACGGGCCTGATATCCGGCACCCCCACCACGCTCGGGACCAGTGACGTCACGGTCACGGTCACCGACGACACGGGCGCCTCCGCCACCGAGCACTTCGCCTGGCAGGTGGCCTACGTCTACGCCAACGCCACCCGGGTCGACATCCCCGACAACGGCGCCGCGGTGGAGTCCCCGGTCACCGTCACCGGCCGCACCGGGAACGCCTCGGCCACCACCCAGGTCTACGTCAAGATCATCCACACCTACCGGGGCGACCTGACCGTCGACCTCGTCGGCCCCGACGGCACCGTCTACTCCCTCCTGAACCGCAGCGGCGGCTCCGCCGACAACGTCGACCAGACGTTCACCGTCGACGCCTCCGCACAACCCCTGACCGGTACCTGGAAGCTCCGGGTGCAGGACCGAGCCGCGATCGACGTCGGCTACATCGAGCAGTGGCGGCTCATTCCCTGAGTCGTCCCCAGCGGGCGGAGGCGGGGGTGGGGGGGGGGGGGGAGGGGGGGCGGGGAAGGCAACACCACCAGCGCGCCCGCGACGACCAAC
>NZ_JBSHAF010000033.1:23115-103614 GCF_053611365.1 Streptomyces sp. NPDC054813
CGCGCGCGCTCGCCAGACTGGTCGGGGGGGGTTCTAGCAGCGTCGCCCGCCCGGGGGGGGGCCCTCGCCCCCCCCCCCCCCCGCCCCCCCCCCCCCCCCCCACGGCTCCCGCTCTGGCGCCGGACCCGCCAGGGCGTCCCGGTCAGGTGGTCGCCGGCCGGAGTCAGCCGCCTCGTAGGCGAACCGCCGCAGCCCACCGACCGCCGGCCCCTGCTGTACGGCAAGCCTGTGGTGCTGCTGAACACGGCGGCCTTCTACGACGGGTTGATCCTCCGGCTCCGGCACCCGCACTCGCCGCCGGCGGCTACGGGGTGCTGCTGCGCCCTGCGTCACCTGCCCTGCTCCTACGGCGCCCGCTCGGCCACGGCAGTCCGGCCGACGCGTGGAACTGAGGGAATGACGGAGCGCCGTGTGCGATCAGGGTCTTCCAGGACCTGTTCCGTTTGAAGGGAATCTCGAAGATCCGGGCGAACAGCCATGCCCCGAGCACCGAAACCGGCAGTGCCACGGCAAGCGTGAACCAGAACGTCGGCAGGCCGGGAGATGCGAAATGCGGGGCGACGCGGCGAATCGCGACCATGACGATCGGCAGATGAATCAGGTAGAGGCTGTAGGAGAAGTCGCCGAGCCTTCGGATCGGTCGGGTGGTCAGGAGCCGTAGGAGCGGGGCGGGCCTGCCGGTGGCCACCGCGGCGAGCAGCATGGTCATGGCGGGAGCGATGGCCAGGTCGATCCAGAAGTAGTGGTTCACCGTCCACACGGAACCCTTGATGACGCCGAGAGCCAGGACGGGCAGGGCGGCCAGGGCGGCGAACCAGCCCCAGGGCAGGCGCCGAACCCCCTCTCGCGCGGCGACGACCCCGGCGCCGATCACACCCGCGACGAACACGGGCGCGAGGTGGGGAGCAAGCCAGTTGTCGCCCTCCACCGGATTCGCGCCCGGTGCTGTCAGGCCGAGGGCGATCACCGGAAGCGCCACGCACGCGGCCAGCACCACCGCGCTGGAGCGCCGCCGGACAAGGAGGAGCAGGGGAAAGAGGAGGTAGAGCTCGGCCTCCACTCCGATCGACCAGAACGCGCCGTTCGGTGTGGGCGCGGTGATCAGGTCCTGGGCGACGAGTCCGAACACCAGGACGGTCTTGCCGGTAGGCGGTCCGAAGTGCGAGGCCGGCACCACGAACAAGGAGATCACCAGGCTCATCGCCAGCGCCGCCCAGTACGGCGGCAGGATCCGCCAGGCGCGCCGGCGCAGGAACTGGGCGACGCCGCCCGACCGCCAGCCGTGCCGCGCCGGGGAGATGGCCAAGGAGAAGCCGGACAGGACCAGGAAGAAGACGACAGCCAGGCGCCCGAACATCAGCCCCTTCAGCCACGGGGGTGCCGAACTGTCGGGGTAGCCGGGGAAGGTGTACAACCAGCAGTGAAACAGCACCACATACAAGGCTGCCAGGCCGCGGAGGCCGTCCAGGCCAACCACTTGTGCGTGGCCGCGGGCTCTGCCCGCCGTCTCCTCCTGCCCCGCCGGGGCCGGGTCGGCCGGGTCGAGAGTGCTGCCGGCCGGACGGCTCAGGTCCGTGGAAATGTTCAACCCCCTTCTCCGTGCGGCGCGTTTGCCGCCGAGCCGTTTCGCTGGCGGTGCGCCGGGCGGCACAGGGCCACCACAGAGACTTGGTACGTGGCGTCCGGCTGAGAAGTTCAGCGGAGGAGGCGGCTGGTCCTCATGGCGGCAACACCGGAGCTGTGGGCGTCAGCCCGTCTTGGCGGCCTTCTGTCCGGACGGGGCGACGGCGTACCACTGCGCGTCCTTCCCCTGGCCGTTCGCCTGTTCGGCGCCGGTGTCGCCGCTGTACCGGTAGAGCGGCCACCCGGCGAGGGTGAGCTGCTTCATGCCGTTCCGGTGCACCGTGCCGAGAAGGTTCTTCTCAACTCCCGAGGTCTGCACGGAGTCCCCCACGATGACCGGCAGCCAGGTCTTTGTGCAGGCGCCGGAGCAGGTCCATTTGGAGGGATCCGACTCGTCCCTGTCGTAGCGGTAGAGGGTCATCCCCTTGTCGTCGGCGACCACGGTGCCGATGCCGTTCAGCGCCTCGGCCGCCACCCCGGTGGTGATGGCCGAGGACCCGGTCCCGGAGCTGCCGCTGTCGGCCGCCGCCGAGGTGGCCGGTGCGGAGACCGCGGAATCCGACGCGGCCGGGGCCACCGGCGCGGCGCTGTCGGAGCTGGTGCCGTTGGAGGAGCCGCACGCCCCCAGCAGGAGCGGGGAGGCGAGCCCTACGGCAAGGCTCAGGACGATGCGTCGCAGGATCAAGGAGGTGCCCTTCTGAAGGAG
Organism: Streptomyces sp. NPDC054813; assembly: GCF_053611365.1. Taxonomy (NCBI): domain Bacteria; kingdom Bacillati; phylum Actinomycetota; class Actinomycetes; order Kitasatosporales; family Streptomycetaceae; genus Streptomyces; species Streptomyces sp. NPDC054813. The sequence continues at coordinate 25,445 of NZ_JBSHAF010000033.1, forward strand.
TCGCAGCCACTTGCTCCCTTGGTACGTCGCCCGACTCCCGCCCTCTCAGCCGCAGATACGAGATGACACAGTTTTGACCATCGCCGTGCCCGGCGACGGCGGCCCGCGCGGTCACGACAGCGGCGCGGTACCGTTCGTGCCGGCGAGGTTCTCCTCGATGCGCGCCAGGAACCGCATGGCCTGCCGGTACTCCTCGTCGGTGAATCCCGTGGCGGTGACCGCCTCCAGGTCGCGCCAGGCCCGCAGGACCCGGTCGCGCAGAGCCTGGCCGGCGCGGGTGGTGGTCACGAGGACCGACCGGCGGTCGGCGGGGGAGGGGCTGCGGCTGACGAACCCGGACTGCTCAAGGCGTTGCAGCATCTTGGTGACGGTGGACGGATCGAGCCCCAGGGTCTTGATGAGGTCGGCCTGGCGCTGCTCGCCCTGTTCCCAGAGCCGCATCATCAGGAGCTCCTGCCCGGGGTAGAGGCCGGTCTCGCGCAGCAGGTGGCCCGCCGTGATCCGGTGCGCCCGGGCGGCACGGAAGAGGACCTCGCTCATCGGAGCGCCGGCGACGGTCGGGACCGTGTCGTCCCTGCCCTGGACCGATTCGGACGCTGGCGGCATGGCTGCTGTTCCTCCCTGCACGGCGAACGGGTCGCCCGTCGTGGAATCGTCTCACCCCTCCCGCCTGCCGGGGGCGTCACCCGGTCGCGGCCTCGCGGGTGCGCTGGTGGTGGCGGCGTGCCTTCATGCGGTTGCCGCAGACGGCCATCGAGCACCAGCGGGCCCGGTTGGTCTTGCTGCGGTCGATGAGGAAAAGCCGGCACTCCGGGTTGGCGCACGCCCGCAGCCGGCCCGGCATCGTCTCCTGCAGCGCGCTCCAGGCCAGGACCGCCGTCACCGCCAGCCGGCGCGGTGCGGGGATGTCCAGCTGCCACGCCACCCCCGCAGCGGACAGCCGGGGGTGTGAGGTGACGTCCGCGAGGAGCGGCGCCAGGGACGTGGCGGGCCGGCTGCCGGTCACCACGTCCTGGAGGAGATCGCGTGCCTGGAGGAGATACCGGCGCTCTTCCTTGCCGCCGCTGCCCCCGTGGGCCCGCTGCCAGGCCCTGGCCGCCTCCGCGTCGGCCAGCTGGTCCTGGACCGCGCTGTTGACCACGGGTGTGCTGTTGAGGAGCTCCAGCAGCGTCTCCTGCTGATCCGGGTCGGTCGTCATCGCCACCTCCTCCTAACCCGACTGATGTGCTTGGAAGGTTACACCTATGCCCGTACGCCATGGAAGCCTAACCGGTCGAGTCGGCTTGACGGGTTAGGTGGAGTGTGCTCGACTGGGTGGGTAACCAGTCAAGTACGAGAGAAGGGTTAGGGGCATGGCCTTCGCAGTCCATCACCGCACCGCCACCGTCGACGGCCTCGACGTCTTCTACCGGGAGGCCGGCGATCCGCAGGCGCCCGTCGTGGTCCTCCTCCACGGCTTTCCGACCAGCTCGCACATGTTCCGCAACCTGATTCCGGCGCTCGCCGACCGCTACCGCGTGGTCGCCCCCGACCACATCGGGTTCGGCCAGTCCGCCATGCCGGGCCTCGACGACTTCCCGTACACCTTCGACGCCCTCACCGACGTCACCGCCGGCCTGCTCGAACAGCTGGGGGTCGACCGGTTCGCGATGTACGTCCAGGACTACGGCGCCCCCATCGGCTGGCGCCTGGCCCTGCGGAACCCGGACCGCGTCACGGCGATCGTCACGCAGAACGGCAACGCCTACGAGGAGGGCTTCGTCAAGCCCTTCTGGGACGGTGTCTTCGCCTACGCCGAGGCCCCGGGACCAAAGACCGAAGCCCCCATGCGCGGCGCCCTCACCCTCGAGATCACCCGCTGGCAGTACCTGAACGGTGTCGCCGACCCCAGCCTGGTCAGCCCGGACAACTGGGTGCACGACCAGGCGTTGCTGGACCGTCCCGGCAACGACGAGATCCAGCTCAAGCTCTTCCGTGACTATCCCGCCAACGTGGATCTCTACCCGCGGGTCCACCGGTACTTCAGCGACTCGCAGGTCCCGCTGCTGGCGGTGTGGGGCGCGAACGACGAGATCTTCGGCCCCGACGGCGCCCGGGCGTTCGCCCATGACCTGCCCGACGCCGAGATCCACCTCCTCGACTCGGGGCACTTCGCCCTGGAAAGCCACCTGGAGACCATCACCGAGCACACCCGCGACTTCCTGGCCCGCGCTCTGGCCTGACGCGCGGGGCGCGGCCCTGCCGATCGCTGCCGACCGGCGCGGCCACCCGGCGCGATCTTGGTGATTCGCCCACCGTTCATAACGGCCTCACCCGGGGGAGGGCGGCCGTTCGGGTCACGTCGGAAGGGTCCTGGCGGCCTGTCACAACGGAACCTCAGGACGGATCTCGTGACCGAATCACGCGTTCGCCGGTGGCGTCGTAGCCTCCGTGTTCTGCTCGTCGCCGTCGCCGTCGCCGGTCCGACGCTCGCCGTCGGCGCCCTGACCGCGTCCCCCGCCCACGCGGCGGCAGCCGACGACATCCGGATCAACGAGGTGGTGACCACCGGGGACGTCAACGACTCGGTCGAGCTCTACAACAAGGGCACCGCCTCGGTGAACCTCTCCGGCTGGATCCTCAAGGACGACAACAACAGTTCCAAGTACGCGATAGCCGCCGGGACCACGCTCGCCCCCGGCGGCTTCGTGGCCTTCGACGTGCACAACGCCTTCGGTCTGGGCTCCGGCGACGAGGCGCGCCTCTACCTCGCCGACGGCACCACTCTCGTGGACAGCTTCAGCTGGAGCGAGCACTCCGACCCGTCGTGGTCGCGCTGCCCCGACGGCACCGGCACCTTCGGCTCGGCCGCAGTCACCCTCGGCGCCGCCAACGACTGCGGATCCGGCGGCGTTTCGGCGACGGCCTGGCCGGGCGGCAGCTCCGTCGCGACCGCCGACACCAAGAACGCCTTCGGCTCCGACCTCAGCGGCCTCTACCAGGAGGGGAGCGTGATGTGGGCGGCGCAGAACAGCGGCAAGCTGTGGCGGCTGGTCCCGAACGGCTCCACCGCGTGGAAGGCCGACACCAGCAACGGCTGGACCTCCGGCAAGACCCTCAAGTTCCCCGGGGGCTCCGGCACGCCCGACGACGAGGGCGTCACGCTGACCGGTTCCGGAGCCGGCGGGGGCGTCTACGTGGCGAGTGAGCGCAACGCGGACGCGTCCGGCACCAGCCGCCTGTCCGTCCTGAAGTACGACGTGAGCGGCACGGCCACCACGCTCACCGCCGCCACCGAGTGGAACCTGACCTCGGACCTGCCGTCCGTGGACTCCAACCTCGGCCTGGAGGCCATCACCTGGGTTCCGGACGCCACCCTGACCACCGCCGGGTTCAAGGACGCCTCCACCGGCGCGGCCTACGACCCGGCGAACTACGGCTCGCACACCGGCGGGGTGTTCTTCGTCGGTGTCGAGGGCACCGGCATGATCTACGGCTACGTCCTCAAGGACGGCGGCACCTTCACCCGTGTCGCGTCGCTCAGCAGCGGCATGGCCGGCGTGATGGAACTCCAGTGGGAGCCGCAGGGCTCCCGCCTGTGGGCGGTCTGCGACGACACCTGTGACGGCCAGCACCGGACCATGAAGATCGACGCGTCCGGCGTCTTCGCCACCACGGCGACCTACGACCGCCCGTCCGGCATGGACAACCTCAACAACGAGGGCTTCGCCGTCTCCGGCTCGGACGCGTGCAGCAGCGGCGCCAAGCCCGTGTACTGGTCCGACGACAGCAACGACAGCGGCCACGCACTGCGACGGGGCACGATCACCTGCTGAGCCCTGCCGGCGCGCCGGTACCCCGCTGTATCGTACGCGCGGCGCCTCACGCACCACTGGAATACAGCGTCAACTCCCGTACCGGCACGTCGACTTCACCGACGTGCCGGTTCCTTTCGCCGCCCCCGGAGGAACCGTGGCAACCAGCCGCCCCCGCCGTTCTCGTGTGCCTCTGACCCGACGCAGATCCCTCGCCCTCACGGCCGCCCTGGCCGCCGTCTGCTGCGCCACCCTCACCCACCCCACCCAGGCCCGTGCCGACTCCGCCGCCGACCGTGCCGCTCTCGCCCAGTGGTGGGCCCCCGTCAACTTCCAGGACGTCGACTCCACCGGCGAGACCGCGCTCGGCGGCAAGTCCGACTACATCACGTCCTACGACTACGACGGCGACCTCAACGGCCGCGACAACTGGGAGAACACCAGCCAGTTCGCGCTCGCGGCGCATGTCTACTACTCGGTCGTCCAGACCCCGTCCTTCTCGTACCTGCTGTACACGTACTTCCACCCGCGCGACTGGTCGGACGGCGTCCTCGACAACTACCAGGAGGACCTGTCCGAGCACGAGAACGACTCCGAGGGCGTCCTCGTCGTCGTGGCCAACGACGGCTCCGCGCATGGCCAGTTGAAGGCCGCCATCACCGTCGCGCACAGCAACTTCTACTCCTGGGTGCCCGCGGGCAGCGACTTCACCAGCGGGCAGGAGAGCGTCGACGGCACCCTGAAGCTGCAGGGCGACCCGCACGACGACGGCCACGGACGTCCGTTCACCACCCAGCAGCCCAACACCCATGCCGCATGGGCCGAGGGCTACCTGTCCAAGGAGCGCGACCAGTACGCGAGCGGAGACGGCATCGTCTACTACCCCGGCTCCACCGCCGAGGTGCCGTCCGGCTCCGACGACCGTGACGTGCAGTACACGCTGACCGACGTCTTCGCCTCGAACGGCATGTGGGCGAACCGCACCCTGACCTCGCTGTTCGCGACCACGAACAACTTCGCGGGCGACGACAGCTCCAACCCCTACGGTGCCAAGTGCGGCGCGGGCGGGGTCCTCGGCCCGGCCAACGGTGCCTGCGACACCGACGCGGCCAACCCGCCCTGGGCCTGGGACGACGGCGACGACCTGCCCGGCCGGGGCTACCTCGCCACCAACCCCGCCGAACTCGTCTGGGACTACTTCAACTGGTCCGGCAAGCCCTCCTCGCCCGACCTCGCCTACACCTGGGACCAGTACAACGGCATCACCTCGTGATGAGGGGCCGCGGCACTCCGCTGTGAGCGGTCAGGGCGTACCGGTGAGGTTCTCCGTCAACCGGTACGCCTGCTCCAGGCACAGCGGCGGCGCCGGCAGCGGATGGGCGGCCGCCGTGCGCAGGCCGTCGAGCGTGAAGGCGACGCCCCGGCGCCAGGCGTCGGGCGCGGTGTCCTTGACGGCGCGGGCCAGCAGGGCGTTGGTGCCGAAGAAGAACAGCAGGTCCTCGTGGGCGAAGTCCGGAGGTCACCCCCGTCCCACCCGGACGAACTCGCCGAGCACTACTGGGGCATGTACACCCGCCGCGATCGCGTCGAACAGGCCCACCCCGCGGAACTCACCCCGCGCGACGACCGCTCGTAGCCCGCTCCCCCCACTCGCCCCGAGGCCCGTGGCATCCCACGGCAACACTGCTGCACCTCGACGCCTCCCTCTGGCCGGCCGGCCAGATCGGCCTCGGCCTCGGCCTCCCGTACGGTCACGGCCGCCTTCCGTGCTCGACCGCGCCCACGGCCTCTCCGGGGCACAGCCGGCCGGCGCCTTCCTGTCCGCCCCGCGGACCGCGCACGCGGACACCGCCCCGGCGAGGCGCTGAGCGGGGCTCGCAGCACCTTCGTCGTCACCGAGCAGGCCGCCTGCCGGGCTCGCCGCGCGCGATCGGCCCGGAGCTGATGTGCTGGGGGAGGGGTTTCGACCGTTCCCGTCGTACCCGTTCCGGGAGAGACGTATGAGTACCTACCGAGTCGCGCAGGTGACCGCCGCGGGCGGACCGTTCGAGATCGTGGAGCGGGAGGTGCCCCGGCCGGGCCCCCGGCATGTGCGGATCGCCGTGGAGGCCTGCGGAATCTGCCACAGCGACAGCTTCTTCGTGACCGCCGGGCTGCCGGGCATCACGTTCCCCGTGGTGCCAGGACACGAGATCGCCGGGCGGATCGAGGAACTCGGCGAGGGCATCGAGGACTGGGGCTGGCGGGTCGGCGACCGGGTGGGCGTCGGCTGGTTCGGGGGCAGCTGCGGCCACTGCAAGCCCTGCCGGCAGGGCGACTTCATCGTCTGCGAGAACCTGCAGGTGCCCGGCTGGACCTATGACGGCGGCTTCGGCGAGCAGGTGATCGCCCCGGTGGACGCCCTGGCCCGCATCCCCGACGGGCTGACCGCGTCCGACGCCGCGCCCCTGGGCTGCGCGGGCGTGACCACCTTCAACGGGCTCAGGCGCAGCCCGGCCGAGCCCGGTGACCTGGTCGCCGTCGTCGGCCTCGGCGGGCTCGGCCACCTCGGGGTGAAGTACGCGGTGGCCATGGGCTTCGAGACGGTGGCCATCGCCCGCGGATCCGAGAAGGCCGACTTCGCCAAGCAGCTCGGCGCCCACCACTACGTCGACTCCACGGCCTCGACACCCGTCGCGGAGGCCCTCCAGTCGCTCGGCGGCGCCAAGGTCGTGCTCGCCACCGCGGGCAACTCCCAGGCGATCTCGGCGGCCGTGGACGGCCTGGGACCCCGGGGCGAGCTGGTGGTGATCGGCATCGACCCCGAGCCCCTCGGGATCAGCCCGCTCCAGCTGCTCACGAACGCCCGGGAGGTCCGCGGCCATCCGTCCGGCACCGCCCAGGACGTGCAGGACACCATGGAGTTCAGCGCCCTGCACGGGATCCGCCCGACGATCGAGACCGTACCGCTGGAGGAGGCGGGCGCGGCCTACCAGAAGATGATGGACGGGGCCGCGCGCTTCCGGATGGTGCTCACCTACGACTGAGCCGCCCGATCACTGCCGTACGGCACGGGCCGCGAGCAGCGCGATGTCGTCCTCGGAGCCGACGGCGAGGTGGTCGAGGACGGTGTCGACGATCTTGTCCAGCGGGTCGTTCGGGGAGAGGGACAGCCCCGTCAGACGGGCCAGGCCCCGGTCGATGTCCTCGCCTCGCCGCTCCACCAGTCCGTCGGTGTACAGGAGCAGCACACCCCCGCGTTCCGGGGTGACGCGCTGCTCGTACCGGCCGAGCCCGCTGCCCAGCGGCGGGCCGACCGGCACCGGCACCAGCTCGATCCCGCCCTCGGGAGCCAGCCAGACCGGCGGCAGATGCCCGGCGCTCGCATACGTGAGGGTGGCGACGTCCGCGTCACCGAGCGCGAGGAAGCAGGTGGCCACCCGCTCGAAACCGGAGTCCGAGACCATCCGGTCCGCGTGCTCCAGGATCCGGCGCGGCGAGAGCCCCGCGCGGGCCAGGGCACGGAGCGTCGAACGGTAGTGGCTCATGGCCACCGCAGCGTCCACGCCATGGCCCATCACATCCCCGATGACCAGCATCGTACGGCCGTCGGGCAGGGCCAGGACGTCGTACCAGTCGCCGCCGATCAGCGAGCCGTCGTCGGCGGGCCGGTAGCGTCCGGTGGTCTCCACACCGGCGTGCTGCTGCAACTGGCCCGGCTCGGCCAGCAGGGCCCGCTGCAACTCCAGCGCCATGGTGTGCTCACGCTCGAAGCGGACCGCCCGGTCCAGGGCGCGCGCGGCGCGGGCGGCGAGTTCGCGGGCCACCGTGGCGTCCTCGTTCGAGAACGGCCCGGAGTCCCCGGCCCGGGCCAGCTGCAGGCTGCCGAGGTACCGGCCGTCCGAGACCAGCGGCGCGAGCAGCACGGAGTGGACGCCGGCGGTCAGACAAGCCCGGGCCGGTGGCCAGCTCGGGATGAGCGCCCGCCACTGTGCCGAGGTGATCGCGTTGCGCCGCAGGACCCGGCCCGCCGCCAGGTTCCGCCGGGTCCCGGCGCCGCGCGGCCAGCCGACCAGTTCGCCGCGCGCGTCCAGCGCCGCGAGACCGGTGACCAGACCCGGCCGGGTCGCGTACGCGGCGAGCCGGGTGGGCGCCCGCCGCCCCGACGTCGTGTCCGGCGGATTGAGTTCCACCCCGGCCGCGTCCGCCAGCTCCGGTACGACGAACTCCGCCAGCTCCCGGCAGGTCCCGGCGACATCGGTGCCGGTGCCGATCCGGGACGCGGCCGCGTCCAGCAGCGCGAGCCGCCGATGGGCACGCTCCAGCTCGTAGACGTACTGCTGCGGCTCACTGATCTCCAGGCCCACCCCGGCGACGCCCACCACCTTGCCGGTGCTGTCCACCAGCCGGTGGTACACGCACCGCCACTCCCGGACCTGGTACGGCGAGTCCACCCAGGTCCGCCCGGTGACGATGGTCTCGCGCGGCCGTCCGTCGTGCAGGATGTCCCGCAGCAGCTGCTCCGACCGCTGGATGTGCGGCAGCACCTCGTGCAGGGTGTGCCCGAGGTAGGCGGCGGCGGGCAGGCCGGTCATCCGGGCCATGTGCGGGTTGACGTACAGGTAGCGCAAATCGGTGTCGAGGACCGCGAAACCGACGGCCGAGTCCTCCACGATGCCGCGCAGCAGATCGATGTAGCCGATGTCGACGGGCGGTGCGCCCGCGGAGGCCGGTCGTCGCGAGGAGGTGTCCCTGTCCACCCGGTCCTCCTCGCCTGCCCCCGCCCACGGCCGCCCTCATCCTCCACCAGGTCCCGGTACCACGCATCCCGGGGCAGCCCGTACGCGCCCGCTCACATCGCCGGGTGCCGGTCTGTGCGGTGGCCTTAACCCCCGTTGATCAGGAGCGGTGACGCCGGTGTAATCAGCTGTGCATACGGTCGAGGCCGGATGACAGAGGCCGACCAGCAGGAACAGGGGGTGCCCGTGGCCGCGCCGGACTCGCGCAGCACCGACACCGCCAAGGTGCGGACGGTCTGCTCGTACTGCGGGGTCGGCTGCGGCATGGTCCTCGACATCGGCAGCGGCCCGGACGGCCGCCGTACCGTCCTCAAGGCCTCCGGCGACAAGCGGCACCCGGCGAACTTCGGCCGGCTGTGCACCAAGGGCGCCACCACCGCCGACCTGCTCGCCGCGCCCGGCCGGCTGACCACCGCCCTGCTGCGGCCCGGGCGGGGCGAGGAAGCCGTCCCCACGGCCGTGGACACCGCCGTCACGGAGACCGCGCGACGGCTGCGCGTGATCGTCGACGAGCACGGACCGGCCGCGGTTGCCCTCTATGTCTCCGGCCAGATGAGCCTGGAGGCCCAGTACCTGGCGAACAAGCTCACCAAGGGCTTTCTGCGCACCAACAACATCGAGTCCAACTCCCGGCTGTGCATGGCCAGTGCCGGCACCGGCTACAAGCTGTCCCTCGGCGCCGACGGGCCGCCCGGCTCGTACCAGGACCTCGACCGGGCCGACGTCTTCCTGGTCATCGGCGCCAACATGGCCGACTGCCACCCCATCCTCTTCCTGCGTCTGATGGACCGGGTGAAGGCGGGCGCGAAGCTGATCGTCGTCGACCCGCGCCGCACCGCCACCGCCGCGAAGGCCGACCTCTTCCTCCAGGTGAAACCTGGCACCGACGTCGCCCTGCTCAACGGCCTGCTCCACCTCCTGTACGAGAACGGGCACACCGATCCCGAGTTCATCGCCGCGTACACCGAGGGCTGGGAGGCGATGCCGGACTTCCTGGCCGACTACCCGCCCGCCGCCGTCGCCGCGATCACCGGCATCCCCGAGTCCGACCTGCGCGCAGCCGCCCGGCTGATCGGCGAGGCGGGGGAGTGGACCAGCTGCTGGACCATGGGCCTCAACCAGTCCACCCACGGCACCTGGAACACCAACGCGCTGGTCAACCTGCACCTCGCCACCGGCAGGATCTGCCGTCCCGGCAGCGGACCCTTCTCCCTCACCGGCCAGCCCAACGCCATGGGCGGGCGGGAGATGGGGTACATGGGACCGGGCCTGCCCGGCCAGCGGTCGGTCCTGGTCGACGCCGACCGGGCCTTCGTCGAGGACGTGTGGGGGCTGAAGCCCGGCACGATCCGCGCCGACGGCGTCGGCAAGGGCACCGTCGAGATGTTCCAGAAGATGGCCGACGGCGAGATCAAGGCCTGCTGGATCATCTGCACCAACCCGGTCGCCTCCGTCGGCAACCGGCGGACCGTCATCGAGGGCCTGGAGGCCGCCGAGCTCGTCATCACCCAGGACGTCTTCACCGACACCGAGACCAACGCCTACGCCGACATCGTGCTGCCCGCCGCCCTGTGGACCGAGTCCGAGGGCGTCCTCATCAACAGCGAGCGCAACCTCACCCTCGCCCGTCCCGCCGTCGACCCGCCCGGCGAGGCCACCGCCGACTGGCGGCTGATCGCCGGGGTCGCCCGCGCGATGGGCTTCGAGGACGGCTTCTCCTACGACAGCGCCGAGCAGATCTTCGAGGAGATCAAACGCTTCCACAACCCGGGGACCGGCTACGACCTGCGCGGAGTCAGCTACGACCGGCTGCGCGGCACCCCGGTGCAGTGGCCCGCGGCCACCGCTGACAGCCCCGACCGCAACCCGATCCGGTACGTCAACCCCGACGGCACCCTCACCTTCGCCACCGCCTCCGGCCGCGCCGTCTTCCACCCCCGCCCGCATCTGGACCCCGCCGAGATGCCCGACGACGACTACCCGTTCGTCCTGAACACCGGCCGCCTCCAGCACCAGTGGCACACCCTCACCAAGACCGCGAAGGTCGCCAAGCTCAACAAGCTCAACCCCGGCCCGTTCGTCGAGGTCCACCCCGAGGACGCGGCCGCGCTCGGCGTCACCGACGGCGACTCCGTCGAGGTCGCCTCCCGGCGCGGCCGGGCCGTGCTGCCGGCCGTCGTCACCGACCGGGTGCTGCCCGGTGCCTGCTTCGCGCCCTTCCACTGGAACGACCTGTTCGGCGAGTACCTCAGCGTCAACGCGGTGACCAGCGACGCGGTCGATCCGCTGTCCTTCCAGCCCGAGCTGAAGGTGTGCGCGGTGTCGCTGACCAAGGTGTCCACACCGGTGAGCGTGCGGCGGCCGGGTGTCGAGGAGACTCCGGCCGGGCTGCCCACAGCCGCCCCCGCGACTGCCGCCTCCGTCTTCGGACTCGACCCCGCCCCGCCGCCGGTTCTCACCGAACCCGAACGGCAGTACCTGGTCGGTTTCCTCGCCGGCATCCCGGCCGGCGCACCCGGCGTCCCCGTCCTGCCCCCGGACGCGCCGTTCAGCCCCGAACACGCCCGATGGGTCAACGGCACCCTCGCCGGCATGTACTCCCGTTCACCGGCGCCGGAGACCACGACGATGGCGCCGGCCACCCGCCAGGTGGTGATCCTCTGGGCCTCGCAGACCGGCAACGCCGAGGACTTCGCCGCCACCACCGCCGAGCGCCTCACCGCGGGCGGCCATCCGGCCTCCCTGGTCGCCATGGACGAGGCAGATCCGGCCGCCCTGCCCACGGGCGCCGACCTGCTGCTGATCACCAGCACCTTCGGTGACGGCGACGCCCCCGACAACGGCGCCGGCTTCTGGGACGGCCTCGCCGCCCTCGACGCCGGGCGCCTGGCCGGGCGCCGGTACGCCGTCCTGGCCTTCGGCGACTCCTCCTACGACGACTTCTGCGGGCACGGGCGGCGCCTGGACCGTCGTATGGACGAACTCGGCGCGGTCCGGCTCGCCCCGCGCACCGACTGCGAACCCGACTACGAGACACAGGCGGAGTCCTGGCTGGACCAGGTGCTGGCCGCCCTCAAGGACGGGGCTGCCGCCCCCGCCCCCGCGCCCGCCCCCGCGCCCGCCCGGTCCAGGCGGCCCGCCCCCAGCACCGCCCGGCTCGTCGGCAACCAGCTGCTCAGCCTGCCCGGCGCCGGCAAGGAGGTGCGCCGCTTCACCTTCGACACCCGCGACAGCGCGACCCCGCTGGTCTACGAGGCGGGCGACGCGCTCGCGGTCCGCCCCCTCAACTCGCCCGACCTGGTGGCGGAGTGGCTGACCGTCACCGGCCTCGACGGCGAGACCGGCGTGCGTGTCGACGGAGTCGGTGAAGTCCCGCTCTCCGAGGCCCTGTTGCGACACCTCGACATCACCCGGATCACCCCGGACCTGCTCCGCTTCGCCACCGAACGCACCCGTGACGCCCGCGAACTGCGCAAACTGCTCCGCCCCGACAACAAGGACGAGCTGGCCAGGTGGTCCTGGGGGCGGCAAGCCGTCGACGTCGCCGCCGAGTTCGGAATCCGTGCCGACGCCGGGGAGTGGGCGGGGGTCCTCGGCAGGCTGCAACCGCGCCTGTACTCCATCTCGTCCAGTCCGCTCACCGACCCCCGCCTGGTCTCGACCACCGTCTCCGTGGTCCGTTACGAGAACCTGCACGGCAGGCCCCGGCAGGGCGTCTGCTCACCGTTCCTCGCCGACGCCGAGCCCGGCACCCCGGTCCCGGTGCACGTCCAGCGCTCCCCGCACTTCCGGCCGCCCGCCGACCCGGCGACGCCCATGGTGATGGTCGGCCCCGGCACCGGTGTGGCGCCGTTCGTCGGCTTCCTCCAGGAGCGCCGCGCCCGTGGCCATCGCGCCCCCAACTGGCTGTTCTTCGGCGAACAGCACCGGGCGACCGACTTCTACTACGAGCAGGAGCTCACCGCCCTGCTCGCCGAGGGCACCCTGAGCCGCCTCGACACCGCCTTCTCCCGCGACCAGCGGGCCAAGGTCTACGTCCAGGACCGGATGCGCGAACACGGCCCGCTGCTGTGGTCCTGGCTCCAGGACGGCGCCCACTTCTACGTCTGCGGCGACGCCTCCCGGATGGCCAAGGACGTCGACCGAGCCCTGAAGGACATCGCCACCGTGCACGGCGGACTGACCGAGGGCGAGGCAACCACGTACGTCAAACAGCTCGCCTCGGAACGGCGTTACGTCCGGGACGTCTACTGATTCCGCGTCAGTTGCCGCATGGTGAGGGCGAGTTGCAGCCGGAACCGGCCCTGTGGGGTGGGCACCGGCCAGCCCAGCAGATGCTCCGCGTGCGTCAACCGGTCCTGGAGCGTGGAGTGGTGGACGCCGACCTCGGCGGCCGCCGCCCGCAGGCTCGCCGTCGACGCGACCGCGTGCAGCGTGCGCAGCATCCAGGGCGCGTCCGCGGCCGCGGCCTCCACGGCCCGGACGTCCGGCGCGGGCTCCGCACCGGGTACCCGTCCTTCCGCCGGCCGTCCGGCTCCACCCGCAGCCGGACCCGCCGCTCCTCGTCGACCAGCCGCGCCGTACAGCCGGCGAGCACGGCGGCCCCGCGCACCAGCGCCTCCAGACCGGCCCGGGTCTCGGCCGGCCGGGCGAAGTAGGCGATCACCGAGACGGCGGCCCCGGCATCCGGGTCCACCGCGGCCAGCCGCCCCGCCAGCTCCTTCATACCGCCATGATGCGCCATCCGGCGGTACGGCGAGGAGAGCCGGGCGCGACAGGCAACCGATACGGACGCCCGCCCCTCCTAGCTGTCGAGACACAGCGTCGACACAGGCACCGACCGACAGGAGCCCCCGCTTGGACCGCAACGAGCCCGTGCGGGCCGCCGCCGGACCGTCCCGCCGCAGACTCATGGTCTACACGGTGGCCGCGGCCACCCTCACGGTCGCCGCCCCGCTCGGCTGCGACACCCCACGGGCCGACGGCGCCACCCCGGCCTCCGACGTCGTGGTGACCGGCACCGACGAGGAGATGCTCGTCCTGGAGGTCACCGCCGCCAACCAGGTCGTCGTACGGCTGCCCCGGGTCGAGGTCGGCCAGGGCATCACCACCGCCGTCGCGATGATGATCGCGGAGGAGCTGGACGCCCGCCTCGCCGACGTGCGGATCCCGCTCGCGGACGCGCGCGCCAAGGGCAACCAGTACACCGGCGGCTCCAGTTCGGTCAGCTCGCTGTACGACCCGGCCCGGCGACTGGCCGCCACCGCACGCGCCCGGCTGGTGACCGCGGCCGCCCGCCGCTGGCGGCTTCCCGCACACATCCTGCGCACCTGGAACACCCAGGTCCTCGCCCCCGACGGCCGGACGGCCACCTTCGGCTCCCTCACCGCGAGCGCCGCCCGGATCCACGTCCCGGAGGTGTCGAGCAAGCCCAAGCCGGCCTCCCGGCACCGGGTGATCGGGAAGCCGACGACCAGGATCGACGCCCGGGACATCGTCACCGGCGCCGCCAAGTACGCGGGAGACCTGGCGGTCGCCGGGGCGAAACCGACCGTGGTGGCCCGGCCGCCGACCCTGCGCGGCAAGCTGGTCTCCCTCGACGACACGGCGGCCCGCGCTCTGCCCGGCATCCAGGCGATCGTGCGGATCCCCGGTGGTGTCGCCGTGGTGGCGGACACCTTCCACCATGCCTTCCAGGCCCGGGACGCGCTGCGGATCACCTGGGCCGCCGGTCCGCTCGCGCCGCTGTCGGACAAGGAGATCCGCGCCCGGCTGCGGGCCGCGGTGCCCCGCTTCGGCACCCCGCCGCGCGGATCTGCCCAGATCGAGGGCGAGTTCGCATTCGCCTTCGTCAGCCATGCCCCGATGGAGGTGCTCACCGCGGTCGCCGACGTCCGCTCCGACCGCGCCGAGTTGTGGTTCGCCTCGCAGACGCCGATGGACGCCCGCGAGACGATCGCCGACCTGCTGGGACTGGCGACCTCGGCGGTACGGGTCCATGTGGTGCGCGGCGGGGGCTCGTTCGGACGCCGGCTCAACTTCGACGCGGCCATCGAGGCGGCACTCGTCTCCAAGGCGGCCCGCAAGCCCGTGCGGCTGATGTGGAGCCGCAACGACGACACCCGGCACGGCAGGATGCGCCCCGCGAGCCACCACCGGATCCGGGCCAGTGTCGCCGGCGGCCGGGTGGTGGCCTTCCAGCACCTGACGGCCTCGGTGGGGGAGTCCTCCGACGAGAGCGGCCTGACCGCACAGGCGGCCGGGGTACGGCCGCTGCCCAGCGACAGCGGGCTGTACAACTTCGGCCGCGTGGGCGGCGATTCGGGCGGCATCGAGCTGCCGATGCCGCTGGGCGCCTGGCGCTCGGTGGACTCCGGGACGATGCGCACGGCGGAGGAGATCATCGTCGACGAGATCGCCCGTGCGCTGGGCCGGGACCCGGTCGCCTTCCGCCGCAGCACCCTGCGGAGCAAGGCGGTGAAGGCCGTACTCGCCAAGGCGGCGGCCGCCGGACACTGGGGCCGCGCGGTGCCCGCGGGCACCGCCCAGGGCGTGGCCGTCCACGAGGAGTACGGATCCGCCGTCGCCTGCCTGGCCGAGATCGACGCCACCGACCCGAAGAACCCCCGGGTCACCAAGGTGGTGATGGCCGCCGACGTCAGTACCGCCGTCAACCCGCGCGGCCTGGAGGCACAGCTGATGGGCACCGCCGTCGACGGCATCTCGACGGTGCTGCGGGCCGGGCTGCACATCGACCGGGGCGCGGTGCGCGAGGGCAGCTTCGCCGACTTCCACTACGCCCGCCAGCGGCACGCCCCCCTCGTGTTCGAGGCGCACATCCTCCCCTCGGGCGGGGCACCGGGCGGCGCCGGTGAACTCGGCGTCCCCGCGGCGGCGGGCGCGGTCGCCAACGCCTACGCCCGCGCGACCGGCACGAAACCCCGCACCTTCCCCCTCGACTTCTGAACCACCGTCTCCCGACTCCCAGAAGGCACCGATGCGTTCGTACTCCTTCGTCCTCAACGGCGAACCGGTCACCGTCGAGGCACCCGCCGACATGCCCCTGCTCTGGGTGCTGCGCGATCTGCTGGGCGTCACCGGCCCCAAGTACGGCTGCGGGGTGGGCGTCTGCCGCGCCTGCACCAGTCACCTCGACGGCGAGGAGATCCAGCCGTGCACGGTCCCGGTCGCCGACTGCGCGGACCGTGCGGTCACCACCATCGAGGGCCTCGCCGACGGCGACACCCTGCACCCCGTCCAACAGGCCTGGCTGGACTGCGACGTGGCCCAGTGCGGCTTCTGCCAGCCCGGCCAGATCATGGCGGCCGCCGCCCTCCTGAAACGCACCCCGCACCCGACGGACGCCGACATCGACCGCATCGAGAACGTCTGCCGCTGCGGCACCTACTCCAGGATCCGGGAGGCGATCAAGAAGGCGTCGGCGAACGGGACCTGAGGGCGCGCCGGCCGAGAGCGAGGCCCAACGCCGGGACTCGCCGGCCGGCACCGGCCGTCGTACCGCCGCTCCTCCTCCTGGCGCCCGAGCGACGACCAAAGAGACCCACGCATAGACGATCGGCCGACGCCCCCGCGGCCGCGCCCGCTCCACGATGGATGGATCCATCCGACGAGCGGGAGGCATCACGTGAGGACAGCACGGGGGAGTGCGGTCGCAGCCCTGGCCATGGCGGCCGTACTGGCATCGACGGCCGGCGGCGCACCCGCCCCGAAACCCCCACCCACCACTCAGCTCTACGTGGCCCCTTGGGGTGACGACCACGGGCCCGGCACCCTGGACCGGCCCTTCGCCACACCGGCTCGCGCCCAGCAGGCGGTACGGGCCATGGCCCCGCACATGACCTCGGAGATCACGGTCAACCTGCGCGGCGGCACCTACCGCCTGACCGCGCCCCTCCGCCTGACTCCGGCCGACTCGGGCCGGCACGGCCACCGGGTGGTCTACCAGGCGTACGGCTACGGCACCGCGCACCAGGAGCCGGTCACCCTCAGCGGCGGCCGCCCGGTCACCGGCTGGCGCCCCGCCCCCGGCCGGCCGGGCGTCTGGCGGGCCGACGTGGGCTCCCTGGAGACCCGCCAGCTCTACGTCGACGGCCGCCGGGCCCCGCGCGCGGCCCGGGGCGCACCCCTGCCCGGAAAACTGAAACTGACGGCCACCGGCTACACCACCACCAGCAGGACCCCGCTCGCCTGGAGCCACCCGGCCGACCTCGAAGTCGTCTACCGCTACGACTACGTGGAGGGCCGCTGCGGTGTGGCCGCGATCTCCAGGACCGCCGCCGACCGGACCGCGATCACCATGGACCAGCCCTGCTGGCGGATGGCCCGGGCCCTGTACGGAGCGGACGCCCCGACCCAGACCCACGACGTGGAGAACGCCCCGAACTTCCTGGGCAGGGGCGGAAGTTGGTACCTGGACCGCTCTCGCCCCGCTCACCACACCCTTCTCTACCGCCCCCGCCCGGGCGAGGACATGACCCGGACCGAGGTGACGGCCCCCGCCCTGCAGACCCTGCTCAGCGGGACCGGCAGCTCCGCCGCCCGCCCCGTGCACGACCTCACTCTCCGCGGCCTGACCTTCGCCCACGCCACCTGGCTGGCGCCGAACGAGGGGGCCGGTTTCGCCGCCGCCTGGAGCATGTACATGCGCCCAGGCAAGGGCGGTGACATCACGGCGCTCACCGTGCCCGGCAACGTCACCTTCCGGCACGCCGAGCACATCACCCTCAGCGGCAACCGCTTCACCCATCTGGGCGGTCAGGGCGTCGACTTCGCCGCCGACAGCTCGCACAACACGGTGACCGGCAACGTCTTCACGGACATCTCCGACGGCGGTGTCGCCCTGGGCGCCCTGCCCCCGGCCACCCGGGGCACGAACACGGGCAACCGTGTCACGGACAACTGGATCCACCACATCGGCGTCGAGTACCGGGCGGCCTCCGGCATCTGGAACAGCGCCACCCAGGACACCCTCATCGCCCACAACCAGGTCGACCACGTCCCCTACACCGGCATCCTCTCCGGCCCCAGCGAGGACCTGCGCGGCCTGACCCGCCGCAACCGCATCCTCGGCAACCGGGTCTTCGCCACCAACCGCCTGCTGGCCGACGGCGGCGGCATCTACCTGCGCGGCGAACAGGGCCCCTCCTATGCGGCCGGCGCCCTGGTGGCCCGCAACGCCGTCACCGACAGCGCCCACGGCATCTGGAACGTCGGCATCTACACGGACGACTCCAGCAACCGCATCACCGTCCGCGACA
The DNA here is from genome assembly GCF_053611365.1 of Streptomyces sp. NPDC054813. NCBI lineage: Bacteria > Bacillati > Actinomycetota > Actinomycetes > Kitasatosporales > Streptomycetaceae > Streptomyces > Streptomyces sp. NPDC054813. The sequence goes on from NZ_JBSHAF010000033.1 coordinate 43,295, forward strand.
ACGTCGTCCACGACTACGTCGCCTCGATCGGCGGCTGCAGCGAGAACTGGGGCAACCGCCCGGTCCAGAACATCCGCTACCTCGGCAACTACTGGGACGACACGGTCCCCACCTGGCTCCCCCGCCGCACCTACCCCGGCGCCTGGCCCCCCGCCCCCGACTGCGGCGACCCCCGACACCTCCACTTCACCCGGAACACCCTCCTCACCCCGACCCACCCCTGCGCATCCCTCCCCGCCTGCGCCGCCATCACAGCCCAGGCAGGCCCGAGGCCGCCGTACCGCCGGGCACTGGGGCTGCGCTGACCGCCGGGCCCCACGATCCTCAGCGTGCCAGCAGCCGGCGTAGCCAGTCCGTGTGGGCCGTCCTCGCCGACTGGGACAGGGCGGCCTGGGGGGCGAAGCCGTCGAAGCCGTGGAAGCCGCCGGGCCAGACGTGGAGTTCGGCGATGCCGCCCGACTGCCAGATGCGGGAGGCGTAGGCGACGGTCTCGTCGCGGAAGGTCTCGGCGGAGCCGACGTCGAGGAAGGCCGGGGGGAGGTTCGTGAGGTCGGTGGCGCGGGCCGGGGCCGCGTAGGGGGAGACGTCGGGGCCGCCGCGGGCCTCGCCGAGGAGGGCGGTCCAGCCGGTCTCGTTGGCCGTGCGGTCCCAGACGCCGAGGCCCTTCATCTGGTGGCTGGACGGGGTGTCGTTGCGGTCGTCCAGCATCGGGCACATCAGCATCTGGCCGATGACCGAGGGGCCCTGACGGTCTCTCAGGAGCAGGGCCAGGGCCGCGGTGAGGCCGCCGCCCGCACTCGCCCCGGCGATCACGATCCGCTCGGGGTCGCCGCCGATCTCCTTCGCGTGCTCCGCCGTCCACAGCAGCCCGGCGTACACGTCCTCGACCGGCGCCGGATGCGGGTGCTCGGGCGCCAGCCGGTACTCCACCGACACCACCACCGCGCCCAGTTCCCTCGCCCAGGCCAGCGGGACGTCCACCCCCACCCGGTTGTTGCCGATCACCATGCCGCCGCCGTGCACGTGGTAGATCACCGGCAACGGGGTGGGGACGGGCGGCGCGGTGGGCCGGCAGATCAGCAGGGAGATCCCGGGGGCGCCCGCCGGACCGGGCACCGTGCGGTCCGCCACCTCGAACGCCCCGTCCAGGGTGAGGTCGATCTCGGCGAGCAGCTGTATCCCCTCGTTCTGCCTGACCGCGGGAATCTCGTCCAGCGTGAACCCCGGCGAGATCATCTCCCTGATCAGCTCCAGGGCGGCGGCCAGCTCGGGGTCGAACGGGGGCGGTACGGAGGTCATGGCGGCTCCTCGCGGCGGTGATGAACTGTACGGCTCGTACGGCCATGATCCGCGCGCCCCTCGGGCCACCGGGACCGCCGGACGGCGGAAGCTCCCCGCCGTCCGGCGGGTGGTCCGCCGTTTCGGCCGGGGTCACCATCGCCAACCAGCCCGGGCGCGTCGAGGACGCGGCCGTCCCCCGACGTCTGGACCTTGACTTCGAGAGCGCTCGAAGTTCTAGCGTCGGACGGACAGAAGACGATCCGGGCGGAACGGAGAACGGCCATGCGCGTGGGCGTGCACATCAACCGGTTCAACCATCCTGGCGGCGGCCCCGCGCTGGGCGCCGAACTCGCCGCCGCCGGTGCCGCGGCCGAGGCGGCGGGCGTCAGCTGGGTCTCGGTGATGGACCACTACTTCCAGATGGAGTTCAACGGCGGCGCCGAGGACCCCATGCTGGAGGCCTACACCACCCTCGGCTACCTGGCCGGCCGCACCTCCACCGTCCAGCTGGGCGCCCTGGTGACCGGGGTGACCTACCGCCACCCGGGACTCCTCGCCAAGATCGCCACCACCCTGGACGTGGTGTCGAGCGGCCGGGCCACGCTGGGCATCGGGGCCGCCTGGTACGACCGTGAGCACCACGGTCTCGGCGTGCCGTACCCGCCGATCGCGGAGCGCTTCGAGCGGCTGGAGGAGACCCTGCGGATCTGCCTGCAGATGTGGGACCCGGAGAACAACGGCCCCTTCGAGGGCAAGCACTACCGTCTCGCCGAGACGCTCTGCGTGCCGGCGCCGGTCAGCTCGCCACACCCGGAGATCATGATCGGCGGCGGGGGCGAGAAGAAGACCCTGCGGCTGGTCGCCCAGTACGCCGACGCCTGCAATCTGATCCCCTCCTCGGCGGAGGAGCTGCGGCACAAGCTGGAGGTGCTGCGCGGGCACTGCGACACCGTCGGGCGCGACTACGACACCATCCGCAAGACCATCGCGTACACCGGGGACGCGGCGACCGACGGAGACCTGGACGCCTTCACCCGGGACATCGAGGGATACGCCAAGCTCGGCGTCGACACCGTCATCGTCGGCCCGCGCCTGGGGGAGACCTCGGGGTGGATGGAGAGCTTCGTGGCCCCGGCCGTCGGGCGGCTCGCCGCGATCGACTGAGACGCGATCGACCGAGACGCGGAGGAGCCGGGGCTCACCGAGCCCCGGCCCCTCCGTCAGGCAGTGCCTCAGGCAGCGACGCCCACGTTGCCGTGCAGACGCGCGACGACCTCGGTCAGCTGGGCGGCGACCTCGGCGTCCTCGACCGGGTGGGTCTCGGCGAAGCGGGTCACCGAGCCGGGGATGGAGAGCTTGATGTCCTCGATCACGTTGCCGCCGGCGATGCCCACGGCCTTGCGGGCCTCGTCCTGCGCCCACACGCCGCCGTACTGGCCGAAGGCGGTGCCGACGACGGCGACCGGCTTGCCACCGAAGCCGCTGGCGCCGTACGGGCGGGACAGCCAGTCGATGGCGTTCTTCAGGACGGCCGGGATCGTGCCGTTGTACTCGGGGGAGAAGAGCAGGAACGCGTCGGCGGCCTGGGCGGCCGCGCGCAGCTTCGCGGCGGCGGCCGGGACGCTGCCCTCGACGTCGATGTCCTCGTTGTAGAAGGGGATGTCGGCCAGGCCCTCGAAGACCTCGACCTCGGCACCCTCGGGGGCGAGCTTGACGGCCGCCTCGGCGAGCTGGCGGTTGTGCGAACCGGCGCGAAGGCTGCCGACGAGCGCAAGGATGCGGACAGACATGGGGGAACTCCAAGGGGGGCTGAAACACTGCTGTTACGAATACGGACCGAGGTCCGGTTAATTTCTAACACTCCAAACGGACCGCGGTCCAGTTCTGTTCCCGATGCTTTACGCTGTCTTCATGTCCAGCGTCCTGCCGCCCTTCCCGCAGCCCCAGGAGCCCTTCGACGCACCCCAATTGCTCGACGTGGGGCCGGCCCCAGAAGAGCCGTGCCTACGCGCGGACGCGGCCCGCAACCGTGCCCGGCTGCTGGAGGCCGCCGCCCGGCTGATCGCCGAGCACGGAGTGGCCGGCGTCACCATGGAGGCGGTGGCCGCGGCGGCCGAGGTGGGCAAGGGCACGGTCTTCCGCCGCTTCGGCGACCGCACCGGACTGCTGATGGCGCTGCTCGACCACTCCTCGCGCCAGCTCCAGGCGGACTTCCTGGGCGGGCCGCCGCCGCTGGGCCCCGGCGCCCCGCCGGTCGAGCGGCTGCGTGCGTTCGGCGTCGCGGTGCTGTACCGCGCGGCCGATCAGCTCGACCTGCAGCTGGCCGCCCAGCCCGAACCCACCCGGCGCTACGCCAACCCGCCGATGCAGGCGCTGCGCACGCACGTCACGATGTTGCTGCGGCGGATCCAGCCGGAGGCCGACTGCGAACTGCTCGCCCAGACGCTGCTGGCCTACCTCGACCCGGCCCTGGTCCACCACCTGACCAGGCAGTGCGGGATGCCGATGGAGCGCCTGGAGGCCGGCTGGATCGACCTGGTCGCCCGGATCACGCGGACGGAGCCGCCGCGCTGACGTCCGGCCGTCCGGCGCTGAACATCTCGACCAGGCCCTGCGGCGCGTCGGGCTGGAACAACAGGGCGCTGCCCGCCGCGGACTCCGCCGCGGCAGCCTCGGCGCGCGGGAACATCCGCGCCTCGTAGGCGGCCAGAGCGGCCTCCGTGTCGTCCGGGTGCGCGACGAGGGCCAGGCCCAGGTCGGCCGCGTCGATCAGGGCCAGGTTGGCGCCCTCGCCGGCGAACGGTGACATCAGATGGGCGGCGTCGCCGAGCAGCGTGACCCCGGGCTTCCGGTCCCAGCGGTGGCCGGCGGGCAGCGCGTGGATCCGGCGCGGGGTCAGCGGGCCCTCCGCGTCCGCGACCAGCGCCCGCAGGCTCTTGTCCCAGTCGTCGAAGGACCGGAGGACGGCCCGCTTGGCCGCCTCGGTGTCGGTGAAGTCGATCCCGTCCAGCCACTCCTCGGGCGCCTCGACCGCCGCGTACACGTGCAGGCTGCCGTCGCTCTCGCGGTGGGCCAGGATGCCCCGGCCTCCGCCGAGCGCGAACAGCATCCCGCCGCCGACGACTTCGGCGCTCATCGGATGCCGTACGTCCGCGTCCGGCAGGTCGGCCTCGGCGAACGACACCCCGCAGTACGTGGGCCGGACGTCCGTGACCAGCGGGCGCACCCGCGACCAGGCGCCGTCGGCGCCGACCAGCAGGTCGGTGGTGAAGGAGCCGCCGTCCGCCAGGAGCACCTCGTGCCGGCCGTCGCCGAGCGGTCGGGCGCCGGTGACCTTCGCACCCCAGCGGATCACGCCCTCGGGCAGCGAGCCGAGCAGCAGTCGGCGCAGATCGCCCCGGTCGATCTCCGGACGGCCGCCGTTGCCGTCGTCGGCCGCCGCGTGACGGACCCGGGCGTCCTTGTCCAGCACCCGCACCGCCTGGCCGCCGACATGGACGCGCGCCAGGAACTCCTCGTGCAACCCGGCCGCGCGCAGCGCCACTTGCCCGGAGTCGTCGTGGATGTCGAGCATGCCGCCCTGGGTGCGGGCGGCGGGGGAGGCGTCGAGGTCGAAGAGGGCGGCCCGGACGCCGTGCACATGGAGCACCCGGGCGAGGGTGAGTCCGCCGAGACCGGCGCCGATGATCGCTATGGGGTGGTGGGGAACTGACATGGTGGTCTCCTATGCGTGAGGTTCGGGTACGGCGGTACGTTCGATGCCGTTGATCAGGGCCTGGAAGGCCCAGGACGCACGGGCCCCGGGCGGCCCCGACAGGAGCAGCCCGGACGCGGCGGCGATGTGCGGGTGGGTCCGCTCCGACACCTCGCCGAGCGCGTGGCCGAGCGCGTCCCAGTCCCCCCGGGACTCCCCGCCCGCGTGCTCGGCTGCGGTCGCGGTGGCGCGCTGGAGCAGCAGGTCGACGCCCCAGGCGGCCCGCTCGCGCGGCACCCCGCCCTCGTCGAGCAGGCCCAGCAGGTTCTCGATCAGGTCCAGGTAGTGCGGGCCGCTCGGCCACGCGGTCAGCGCGGAGCGGGCGAGGCTCGGATACTCCAGGAGCAGCTGCGTGTACGCGATGAGCACCCGCTCCAGCCGCTCCCGCCAGTCACCCTCGGCCGGGGCCGGGGCCAGAGTGCCGAGCAGTTCGTCCAGAACCGCCGCGTGCAGCTCGGCGGTGTTGCGGACGTAGACGTACAGCGAGGCCGGCCCGGTGTCGAGCTCCTGGGCCAGGCGCCGCATGGTGACCTTCTGCAGGCCCTCGGCGCGCAGGACCTCCACGGCGACGCCGACGATGCCCTCCCTGGTCAGAGCGGGCTTGGCGGGACGCTCCCGGCGAGAGCGGGGGGTTGCTGACATGTGTCGACCGTAGCGAACATGTTCGTTGCGAACAAGTTCGGAACGAACATGTTCGCCCGATGGAGTGATGGGCGGTGTGGTGGGCGGTGTGATGAGTGGCGTGATGGGCGGTGCGATGAGCGGCGCGGCGGGCCCAATTCGTGCAACGGTGAACCACCTTGCCCCGCCGGTCTCCCCTCCCCGGCCTTCTGCCAAGATGCCGTACGTCATGGTGCAGATACCGAATACGCCCTCGGCAGCGTTGCCGACTTCGCGCTCGGTCCCCACGAGCGCCGATGTGGCCCGTCTGGCCGGCGTCTCCCGCGCGACCGTCTCCTACGTCCTCAACAACACCAGTGCCGTACGGATCAGTGAGCCCACCCGTCGCCGGGTCCACGAGGCCGCGAAGGAACTGGGGTACGTCCCGCACGCGGCCGCCCGCAGCCTGCGCGCCGGCCACAGCCGGATGGTCCTGATGCCCGCCCCGGCCATCCCGATGGGCCCGCTCTACGGCCAGTTCATCAACGACCTCCAGTGGGCCCTCAGCCGCCTCGACTACACGGTCGTCCAGTACGGCACCGCGGGCCTGCGCGGCGACGAAGCCGCCCGCGCCTGGGCCGAGTTGAGGCCGGTGGCCGTGCTGGTCCCGGGCGCCGGACTCGGCACCGAGGGCGTCGCTGTCCTCAAACGGGCCGGTGCCCGCGCCGTGGTCACCCTCGGCCCCGAGCGGGTCGACGGCGCACACGCCCTGCTGATGGACCATGACGTCGTCGGCCGCTGCGCCGGTGCCCACCTGTACGCCCGTGGCCGGCGCCGCATCGGCGTGGTCGTCCCCGAGGACATCGGCCTGGAGACCTACTCCCGGCCCCGCCTCGAAGGCGTCCGCCGGGCCCTGTACGGCACCGACGCCACGGTGACCGAGCTGCCGCTCGGCTACACGGAGGAATCGGCCGCCGGACTCGCCGCACGCTGGCGGGAGTTGGGGATCGACTCGGTGTTCGCGTACAACGACGAGTACGCGATGCTGTTAATGCGCGCCCTCCAGGACGAGGGCGTGCGTGTCCCCGAGGACGCCGCCGTGGTCGGCGCCGACGACCTGATGCTCGGCCGGCTGCTGCGGCCCCGGCTCTCCACGATCCACATCGAGCTGCCCTCCGGCCGTGAGCTCGCCGAACTGGTCGACCGCGTGGTGCGCGACCCGGGCGGCGCGCCGGAGATGCGCGAGGTGCTCGGCGCCTCGGTGGTACGGCGCGAGTCCAGCTGATGGGTCACCCTGGTCGGGGCGGTGCTTTTCCGGGCCCCCTGACTAGGATGTTGCGCGCTCAACAAAACGGCTCACGGGCGCCGTGGGCCGCGCAACCCCGGTGATCGATCGGAGACCGTCATGCCGCTGCTCGACCCGAAGACCTGGCAGGCGAGCGCCCTGTCCGGCCCGCAGTACGCCGTCACCGAGCCCGCCACCGGCGACACGCTCGGCACGGTCACCCTGGCCGCCCCCGCGGACGTCTCCCCGGCCGCCGCGGCCGCCCGCGCCGCGCAGCGTGACTGGGCCCGCGCGCCGCACTTCGTGCGGGCCCAAGTCCTGCGCCGCGCAGGTGACTTGTTCACGGAGCACGCCGACGAACTGCGCGAGTGGATCGTCCGCGAGTCCGGCTCCATACCCGGCAAGGCGGACTTCGAACTGCATGTCGCCGCCCAGGAGTGCTACGAGGCCGCCGCCCTCGCCTCCCGCCCGGTGGGCCAGGTGCTGCCCAGTGAGGCGCCCCGGCTGTCGTACACCCGCCGGGTCCCGGTCGGTGTGGTCGGGGTGATCGCGCCGTTCAACGCGCCGCTGATCCTGTCCATCCGCTCGGTGGCGCCCGCCCTCGCCCTGGGCAACGGGGTGGTCCTGAAGCCCGACCCGCGCACCGCCGTCTGCGGCGGGCTCTCCCTTGCCGCGGTGTTCGCCGAGGCCGGCCTGCCGGAGGGGCTGCTGCAGGTACTGCCCGGCGCGGCCGGCGTCGGTGCGGCGCTGGTCGAGGACCCGGGGATACCGGTGATCTCCTTCACCGGATCGACGGCGGCCGGCCGCGCGGTCGGGGAGGCCGCGGGGCGCCGTCTGAAGCGCGCCCATCTAGAACTCGGCGGCAACTCCGCCCTGATCGTCCTGGAGGACGCCGACCTCGACGCGGTGATCTCCACCGCGGCCTGGGGATCCTTCTTCCACCAGGGCCAGATCTGCATGACCACCGGACGGCACCTGGTCCACAGCTCACTGGTCGAGGAGTACGTCGAACGCCTCGCCGCCAAGGCCGACTCCCTCGCCGTCGGCGACCCCCACCGTGAGCAGGTCCACCTCGGCCCGATCATCGACGACGCGCAACTCGCCAAGATCCACGGCCTGGTGGAGGCGAGCACTGCCCAGGGCGCGAAACTCGCCGCCGGTGGCACCCACGAGAACCTCTTCTACCGGCCCACCGTCATCTCGGGCGTCGACGACCGCACCCCCGCCTACGCCGAGGAGGTCTTCGGGCCGGTGGCGCCCGTGCGCGCCTTCGCCGACGCCGACGAGGCCGCCGCCCTCGCGGCCGGCAGCGCCTATGGCCTCTCTCTCGGCATCGTGACCCGGGACGCGGCGCGCGGCCTGGACCTCGCCGAACGCATCCCGACCGGCATCGTCCACATCAACGACCAGACGGTGAACGACGAGGCCGTGGCCCCCTTCGGCGGCGTCGCCGCCTCCGGCACCGGGGCACGGTTCGGCGGCGAGTCCAACCTGGAGGCGTTCACGGACGTGCGATGGACGACCGTGCGCGGGGACGTGGCGTCGTACCCCTTCTGAGCCGTGCCGGATCGAGTAATTCTGGCCAAGGCGTTCTTCGCCCTGCTGCGCGCGCGTGAGACCGTCATCCGTGGGGCTGCCACAACCCCCGCATGATCGGCCTCGTGCCCCGCTGCTAGAATGCCGATCAGCACGTGAGCCTTCCTGGTGCGGATTCCGATCCCCCAGGGAGGCTTTTTTCATGCCGCCCGCCCCGGCGCCGGCTGACCCGCCTTGACGTGCTCGCCCCGTTGAGCGGCCCGAACGCGTCGCGCCCACTCACCGGGTCCCCGTTTCCCATCCGCAAGAGGAGATCCATGTCATGAGCCCACGCACGAACATCGCGGCACCCGCGGGTACTTGGCAACTCGGTGACCTGACTGTCAACCGCGTCGGGTTCGGGGCGATGCGCCTGACGGGTACCGCGCCCTTCGACCGCGGCGTGCCGCGCGCCCGCGACCGGTCGATCGGCGTGCTCCGGCGGGCGGTCGAGCTCGGCGTGAACCACATCGACACCGCCGCGTTCTACTTCTCGGCGACGCGCTCCGCCAACGAGCTGATCAACCGGGCGCTGGCGCCGTACCCGGAGGAACTGGTCATCACCACCAAGGTGGGGCCGGGCCGCGATCCCTCGGGCGCGTGGTGGTGGGCTTCACCGGCCCAACTGCGCGGCCAGGTCGAGGAGAACCTGCGCCAACTCGGCCGCGATCACCTGGACGTGGTGAACCTGCGCGTGCCACCGAGCGGGCGGACCGGCTCGATCGGCGAGCACTTCGGCGTGCTGGCCGAGCTGCGCGATGCCGGGCTGATCCGCCACCTGGGCATCTCCAACGTCACGTCCGAGCAGCTGACCGAGGCCCAGGCCATCGCCCCCGTCGTCTGTGTGCAGAACCCGTACGGGATCGGTGCGGCGAGCGAGGAACGGGCACTCCTGCGGCTCTGCGGTGAACTCGGCCTCGCCTTCGTCCCGTTCTTCGCGATCGCCGGTCCTGGGCGCGAGGCGGGTCCGGTCGCCGGTGACAGCGAGGCGGTGTGCGCCGTCGCCCGCGCGCACGGTGTGTCCGTCGCACAGGTCCGGCTGGCCTGGACCCTGCAGCAGGGGCCGCACGTGCTGGCGATCCCGGGGACCGGTGATCCGGACCACCTCGCGCAGAACATGGCGGCCGGCGCGCTGCGACTGTCGGAGGAGGAGATGGCGCGCCTCACTCGCTGCGGGACCGCCCCCTACGGGGAACACTCCTAAAGATGTAGCCGCAGTTAGAAGATCTAACTGCGGCTATGTGGCGTTACTCAAGCGATAGCTTGTCACCCGGTCGGCAGGCCGTCACTCGGCCTGCGCGCTGCCCTGCTGAGCGGCGATGCTCTTGCGTACCTCGTCCATGTCCAGCTTGCGGGCCTGGCCGATGACGTCCGTCAGCGCGGCCTCCGGCAGGGCGCCCGGCTGTGCGAAGACGGCGACCTGGTCGCGGACGATCATCAGGGTCGGGATCGACTGGATGTCGAAGGCCGCGGCCAGCTCCGGCTGCGCCTCGGTGTCGACCTTGGCGAAGACCAGGTCCGGGTTGTCCTGCGCGGCCTTCTCGTAGACCGGGGCGAACATACGGCACGGGCCGCACCAGGACGCCCAGAAGTCGATGAGAACGAACTCGTTCTCGGTGACCGTCTGGTCGAAGTTCTCCTTGGTGAGTTCCACGGTGCTGCTCATGCGTGTTTCCCTCTTCCTGATGTGGGGGGCGCCCCGCTCCGGGACGAGCCGTCCGCACAACACGTCCGACCGGGTGGGTATTCCGGCCACTACCCGTGTGGCCACGGCGCACACCACCCGCGAGACTGACCCCATGACGGAAACGGAATCCATCGCTTACGACGTCGTTGTGCTCGGTGCCGGGCCCGTGGGGGAGAACGTCGCCGACCGCACCCGTGCGGCCGGCCTCACCACCGCGGTCGTGGAGAGCGAACTCGTCGGCGGCGAATGCTCGTACTGGGCGTGCATGCCCAGCAAGGCCCTGCTGCGCCCGGTCATCGCCCAGGCCGACGCCCGCCGCCTGCCCGGCCTCGCCCAGGCGGTCCAGGGCCCGCTCGACACCCCCGCGGTCCTCGCCCGCCGCAACTACTTCGCCTCGAACTGGAAGGACGACGGCCAGATCGCCTGGCTCGACGGCATCGGCGCCGACGTGTACCGAGGCCACGGCCGCCTCGCCGGACCCCGCACGGTCACCGTGACCGGCCCCGACGGCGCCCTCACCACCCTCACCGCCCGGCACGCGGTCGCCGTCGCCACCGGCACCCGCGCCCAGCTGCCCCACCTGCCAGGACTCGCCGAGGTCAAGCCCTGGACCAGCCGTGAGGCCACCAGCGCCCAGGAGGCGCCCGGCCGGCTGATCGTCGTCGGCGGCGGTGTCGTCGCCACCGAGATGGCCACCGCCTGGCAGGCCCTCGGCTCCCGGGTCACCCTGCTGGTCCGCGGCAAGGGCCTGCTCAACCGCATGGAGCCGTTCGCCGGTGAACTCGTCGCCGAGGCGCTCAAGGAGGCCGGCGTCGACGTCCGCACCGGCACCTCCGTCGAGTCGGTGACCCGTGAGAACGGCACGGTCGTGGCCGTGACCGACGCCGGTGACCGCATCGAGGCCGACGAGATCCTCTTCGCCACCGGGCGCGTCCCGCACACCGACGACATCGGCCTGGACACCGTCGGCCTGGAACCGGGCTCCTGGCTCACCGTCGACGACACCCTCCTGGTCGAGGGCACCGACTGGCTCTACGCCGTCGGGGACGTCAACCACCGGGCGCTCCTCACCCACGAGGGCAAGTACCAGGCCCGGATCGCGGGCGACACCATCGGCGCCCGCGCCTCGGACACGCCCCTCCTGGACGGTCCCTGGGGCGCGCACGCGGCCACCGCCGACCACCATGCCGTACCGCAGGTCGTCTTCACCGACCCGGAGGCGGCGGCGGTCGGTCTCTCCCTCGCTGAGGCGGAGCAGGCCGGGTACCAGGTGCGCGCCGTCGACGTCGAATTCTCCTCGGTCGCCGGGGCGGGGCTGTACGCCGACGGCTACAAGGGGCGCGCCCGCATGGTCGTGGACCTGGAGGCGGAGATCCTGCGCGGGGTCACCTTCGTGGGGCCGGGCGTGGGCGAGCTGATCCACTCGGCGACGATCGCCGTCGCCGGGCAGGTGCCGATCAGCCGGCTGTGGCATGCGGTGCCGTCTTATCCGACGTTGAGCGAGGTGTGGCTGCGGTTGCTCGAGGCGTACCGGGGGTGAGGGCCGAAGGGGGGCTGCCGGTCGTGGGTCGTCCGCGGCTCCGTCGTGGCTGGTCGCGCAGTTCCCCGCGCCCCTTCGGGGGCGGGTCCGCGGGGCGCGGTCCTGGTCAGGGCAACTTGAAACCCAGCTCCTCCGCCGCCGTCGTCGGGGTCGGCTGGGTCCAGCGCTCCGCCGTCACCTCCGTCGACGACAGCGAGCGCAGCTCCGCGCGGTCCAGGTAGAGCGTGCCGTCGAGGTGGTCGGTCTCGTGCTGCACGATCCGGGCCGGCCACCCCGTGAACACCTCGTCGACCACGCGGCCGTGCTCGTCCTGGCCGCGCAGTCGCACCTCGGCGTGCCGGACCACCACCGCCTGATAGCCCGGCACGCTCAGGCAGCCCTCGAAGAAGGCGGCACGGGCGCCGCCGACGGGCTGGTAGACCGGGTTGACCAGGACGCGGAACGGCTGCGGGACCCGGCCGCGGGCGACGGCGACCTCCTCGGGTACCGGCGCCGGGTCCTCGATCACCGCGATCCGCAGCGGGACGCCGACCTGGGGCGCGGCCAGGCCCACGCCCGGTGCCGCGTGCATGGTGTCGCGCAGCGCCCCGACGAACCGGGCCAGCAACTCGGGGCCCAGCTGGCCGTCGTACGGCTCGGTTCCGCGCCGCAGAACCGGGTCGCCGGCCGCGACGATGGGCAACGGGCCGCCGGCGGCGAGGAGTTCCTCGACCCGCTCGGCAAGAGGTGCGCGATCACTGGGAGATGCCATCGCGCCAGCATGCCACGACAGTGAATGTGACGCGGGTCACTTTACCCGCCGGGAACTCGTTCCCCTCACTCTCCGACTACTGGACCGTCACCGCTCTCGCACGAGTCCCCCGGAGAAGCCCCCGATGTCCATCACCCCCCCGACCTCCCCCAATCTCGGCTCCGCTCGATCGGGGGGACCTCCATCGGACGAGGCCCCGAAACCGTCCGCCCTGGCCGCGTCCCCGAGCCGCTGGGCACCGCTGCGCCCCCTCGTCCTGCGTCTGCACTTCTACGCCGGCGTCCTGGTCGCCCCCTTCCTGCTCGTCGCCGCCACCACCGGCCTGCTGTACGCCTGTTCCTTCCAGGCCGAGAAACTGGTGCACGCCCATGAGCTGACCGTCCCGGTGGGCAAGTCCGAGCTGCCCGTCTCCGAGCAGGTCGCCGCGGCCCGCAAGGCCCATCCCGAGGGGACCGTCTCCGCGATACGGCCCGCGCCCGAGGCCGGTGCGACCACCAGGGTGCTGCTGTCGGGAGTGAAGGGCGTCGGCGCCGACCACACCCTCGCCGTGTTCGTCGACCCGTACACCGGGAAGGTGCGCGGCGCTCTCGAACAGTACGGCTCGACCGGCGCGCTGCCGCTGCGCACCTGGATCGACGAACTCCACCGCGATCTGCACCTCGGCGACACCGGGCGGCTCTACAGCGAGTTCGCGGCGAGCTGGCTGTGGGTGATCGCGGGCGGCGGCCTGGTGCTGTGGTTCTCCCGGCGGCGGGCGCTGCGCAAGGTGCGCGGCACCAGCGGGCGCCGGCGCACCCTCGGCCTGCACGGCAGCGTCGGCATCTGGGCCGCCGCCGGTTTCGTCTTCCTGTCGGCGACCGGCCTGACCTGGTCCACCTACGCCGGTGCCAACATCGACGAGCTGCGCACCTCGCTGGGCCAGGCCACCCCGTCCGTCTCGGCGGCCGCGAGCGGCGGCGAACACGCCGGGCACGACATGGCGTCCATGACCGGCGGCGCCGCCGACCACGCGGTGGGCCTGGACAAGGTGCTCGCCGCCGCCCGCGCCGAGGGCCTCGGCAACCCCGTCGAGATCGTCCCGCCCGCCGACGCGAACAGCGCCTACGTCGTCCGGCAGGTCCAGCGCAGCTGGCCCGAGAAACAGGACTCCGTCGCCGTCGACCCGGCCACCGGCGAGGTGACCGACGTCCTGCGGTTCGCCGACTATCCGGTGCTCGCCAAACTCACCCGCTGGGGGATCGACCTGCACACCGGCATCCTCTTCGGCATCGTCAACCAGCTCGCCCTGGCGCTCCTCGCGCTCTCCCTGATCCTGCTGATCCTGTGGGGCTACCGCATGTGGTGGCAGCGCGGCCGCGGCTCTGCCTTCGGCCGGCCGATCCCGCGCGGTGCCTGGGCGGACGTCCCGCCGTACCTGCTCGTCCCGGCGATGGTGGTGATCGCGGTGGCCGGTTACTTCGTGCCCCTGCTCGGGATCCCGCTCGCCGCCTTCGCCGTCGTGGACATCGCGCTCGGCGAGATCGCGCACCGCCGCGGGCAGCGGACGTACGGGGGCAGGGGCGGCGTGAAGTAGCGTGGTCAGACACGCCGACGCGGGTGTCACCACACGCCTGGCGCGTGTCACACACGCCGACGCCGGAGGGAGACGGGACTATGGTGCGGGCCCGGCGCGGGCAGGGGGAGCTGGAGGGCCAGGTGCTGGGCGCGCTGCGCGAGGCCGGCGGGCCCGTCACCGCCGCCTGGGTGCAGGAGCGGCTCGGCGGCGACCTCGCCTACACCACCGTGGTGACCATCCTGACCCGGCTGCTCGCCAAGGACGTCGTCGCCCGTGAACGGCAGGGCCGCGCCTTCCTGTGGACGCCGACCGCCGACGTGGCCCGGCTCGCCGCCCTGCGGATGCGCCGGCTCCTCGACGGCGAACGGGACCGGGAGGCCGTCCTGGCGAGCTTCGTCACCGCGCTGCCGCCCGGCGACGAGCAGGTGCTGCGGGCGCTCCTGGAGACCGCGGGACCGAGCCGGGTGAACAGTCGGAACACCTCGCACACCGATCACGGCGGTACGGAAGACTGACCGCCCATGGGGGTCTTCGTCTTCCTGCCGCTGGTCCTGCCGCTGACGGCCTGGCCGGTCGCCCGGCTGGCCGAGGGACGGCTGCATCCGCGCACCGCGACCCGGCTGCTCACCGCGGTGGCCGTGGTGATGGCGGGGTGCAGCACGCTCTGCCTGGCCCTGCTGATGGTGGTCGGCACCGCCCAGCTTCCCGGCAACCCCCTCCCGGACGGCTGGTCCGACCCGGAGGTACGGGCCGCGGTCCCGCACGACGACATCGCGGGCCGCGCCGCCATCCCCGCGCTCGGGGTGGTAGCCGTGCTGTGCGGGCGCACCCTCCACCGGCACCGCCGGGTCACCCGGCTGGCCCGGCGGGCGCTGACCGGACTGCCCGGCCGGGCGGTCGCGGTCCTGCCCGACCGCACCCCCTACGCCTACGCGCTGCCCGGCCGGATCGTCGTCACCACCGCCCTCCTCGACGGCCTCCACCCCGGTGAGCGCCGGGCCCTGTTCGCCCATGAACGCGCCCATGTCGCCGCCCGGCACCACCGTTACCTGCTCGCCGTGCACCTGGCGGCCCGTGCCAACCCCTTCCTGCGGCCCCTGCGCACCGCGGTCGCCTACACCGCCGAGCGCTGGGCGGACGAGGCGGCGGCCCGCTCGGTGGGGGACCGGCGCACGGTCGCCCGGGCCATCGGCAGGGCCGCGCTGCTGTCGCGGGGCACCCCGGCCCCCACCCTGGCCGCGCTGGCCGCCGCCGGCCCAGTGCCGCGCCGGGTCGCCGCGCTCCTCGGTCCCGCCCCGTCCTCCCGCGGCTGGCCGTCGGCGTTCACCGGGGCCGGTCTCGCCGTGTGGGGCGCGGCCGCGGGCACCTTCGTGTCGGCGATGTCCTCGGCGAACTCGGCGGTCACTCTCTTCCTGATCCTGCACGCGGCCACTCCCCTGTGACGGCACCGGGCGGCTCACCGGCCCGGTCGGCCTCGACGAGTTGCCGGCCCGGCGGCCGGAACCGGCGGCTGCCGGACACCGAGAAGGGCCCCGGGGAGACCCGGGGCCCTGGTGATCCGTTCCTCTACTCCTGCGGGAAGTCGCCCGCCAGCGCCGAGGCGAGACGCAGATGCGGCTCCGCCTCCTCGTGCCGGGCCTGCCGCTGGAGCGTGCGGCCCAGCATCAGCCGGGCGTAGTGCTCCACCGGGTCGCGCTCGACGATTTCGCGCAACTCGGCCTCGGCCCGGCGCAGTTGGGCCGAGTGGTAATAGGCACGCGCCAGCAGCAGCCGCGGTCCGGTCTGCTCCGGCACCTCCTCGACCAGCCCGGCGAGCACCCGCGCGGCGCCCGCGTAGTCCTTGGCGTCGAAGAACAGCTCGGCGCGGTCCCAGCGTTCGGCGAGAGTTCCCTGGTCGTAGTACGTGGTGTCCACTCGTGACCTCCTTCGAGGCCGTCAACGGACCGGGTTGGTTGAATATTCCACCACCTCTGACGGCCAGGCCCGGCCGCCGTGCCGTGGTCCGTACCTGTCTTGTTCGACCCTACGAACTTCTGCGTGACGGGTACACATCATCAGCTGGCTCTGATAGGAAACCTTCCTAATAGTGGATCCCAGTCCACCCCCCACCACCTTCTGGAGCCCACGTGAGGCACCCGAACAACCCCACGACGACCCCTGCCCCGACCTCCCGGCGCACCCTGCTCGCCCTGCTCGGCGCGTCCGCGGCCGGTGCCGTACTGCTGCGCCCCGCGCACGCGTCCGCCGCCTCGGCGGCCGCGAGCTGTGTGGGCCTCGACGACCCGGCGAAGAAGGAGATCGCCATGAAGCTGGTGTCGAGCGCGGAGAACTCCTCGCTCGACTGGAAGGCGCAGTACAAGTACATCGAGGACATCGGCGACGGCCGCGGCTACACCGCCGGGATCATCGGATTCTGCTCCGGCACCGGCGACATGCTCGACCTCGTCCAGCTCTACACCGACCGCAAGCCCGGCAACGTCCTCGCCAAGTACCTCCCGGCGCTGCGCCGGGTCAACGGAACCGACTCGCACTCCGGCCTCGACCCGAACTTCCCCGCGGACTGGCGCAAGGCCGCCCAGGACACCGCCTTCCAGCAGGCGCAGAACGACGAGCGCGACCGGGTGTACTTCAACCCCGCCGTACAGCAGGGCAAGACGGACGGGCTCGGCACGCTGGGGCAGTTCACCTACTACGACGCCATCGTCATGCACGGCGACGGCGACGACCCCACCAGCTTCCGCAACATACGCAAGCGCGCCCTCGGCCACGCGAAGCCGCCGGCGCAGGGCGGCAACGAGGTGACGTACCTCAACGCCTTCCTCGACGCGCGGGTCTGGGCCATGAAGCAGGAGGAGGCCCACAGCGACACCACCCGGGTCGACACCGAGCAGCGGGTCTTCCTGAGCAAGGGCAACCTGTGTCTGAACACCCCGCTGGACTGGAAGGTGTACGGGGACAGTTACCACATCGGCTGACCTGTTCCCGGGGCTGTTCCGGGCTGTCGTACCGTCGTGTCACCGTGCGGTACGACAGCCCGTCCGCGCTACGGCTTGATGCCCACCCCGGTCCACAGGCTGACCTCCGCGTCGGTTTCGGCCGGTTCGCCGTCCGGGCGCCAGCGGTGGCCGACCGAGACGCCGGGGTCGAGCAGTTCGAGCCCGTCGAAGAAGCGCGCCACGTCCTCGCGCGAGCGGAACTGCACCGGAGTGCCGGCGCTGTTGTAGATGTCCGTGACCCTCTGCCAGGTGGCCGGGTCGAAGTCGGGCGTGCAGTGACTCAGGGCGAGCGCGCTGCCCGAGGGGAGCACGTCCAGCAGCCGGCTGACGATGCCGTACGGGTCCTGGGCGTCCGTGACGAAGTGCATCAGGGCGTTCAGGGACAGCGCCACCGGCCGGTCCAGGTCCAGGATCTCGGACAGTTCGGGGGCGTCGAGCAGCGCCTGCGGGTCGTTGACGTCCGCCTCGATGTAGGTGGTGCGGCCCTCCGTCGTGCTGCGCATCAGACGCTCGGCGTACTTCAGGACGAGCGGGTCGTTGTCGGCGTACACCACCCGTGCTTCCGGGACCACGGACTGGGCCACCTGGTGCAGATTCGGCTCGGTGGGGATGCCGGTGCCGATGTCGAGCCACTGCCGGATGCCGTGCTCACGGGCGAGGACGCGGGTGGCGCGGTGCATGAAGGCGCGGTTCTCGCGGGCGCAGACGAAGATGCCAGGGTAGGCGGACGCCACGGTCTCGGCCGCCTGCTTGTCGACCTCGAAGTGGTCCTTGCCGCCGAGGTAGTAGTCGTACATACGGGCGGAGTGGGGCTTGCTGGTGTCGATGTCCCGCGCCGCGTGCGAGTTGGTCATCCTGAACCTTTCGGAGGGGGTGGGGGGAGGGGGGAGGTCAGCCAGTGGTCAGATGGTCGGCGAGGCCCCGCTTGACCCCGGCGACGAACGCCGTGATCTCTTCGGGGGTGTAGATCAGCGCGGGGCCGGCGGGGTCGGTCGACTGACGCAGCGCCACCCGGCCGTCGGCGAGTTGCTTCGTCTGCACGCACTGGCCTCCGTTGGGGCCGCTCCAGGGCGACTCCCAGCCCTGCTCACCGAGGTCCGTGGCGGGCATGCCGTTGTACACGTCGTGGGCACTGCCGTCGATGATGGTCATGCGTACTCCTTGCGCATGCGGTTCAGGAGCGCCCTGCTCTGCGCGTCGGAGGTCAGCAGGGACATGCGGTTGTGCGCCTCCAGATGGGCGACGACGTCGGACCGCTGGTCCAGGTACATCGCGCCGGAGAGGATCTCGCTGTAGACCACGTCGGGAAGCTCGGGCTCCTCGAAACGGAAGTAGGTGAACGGCGCGCACGCACCCACATGGGCACCGGCGGTGAACGGCACGACGTCGACGCTGACGTGCTCCAGCTCCGAGACCTCCAGGAGCCGTTCGATCTGCGTACGCATCACCTGAGGGCCGCCGACCACCCGGTGCAGGACGGCCTCCTCCATGACCACCCACAGGGTGGGCGCGTCGGCCCGCTCCAGCAGGGCCTGCCGGCGCAGCCGGAGGTTCACGCGCCGGTCCAGGTCCTCGTCGCGGTCGTTCGGGAAGCCGCCGCTCAGCACCGAACGCGCGTACTCGGGGGTCTGCAGCAGCCCCGTGGCGTAGTGCGGCTCGTAGGTGCGCAGGGTCCTGGCGCCGGTCTCCAGGCTCACGTAGGCGCTGAACCAGGTGGGCAGTACGTCACGGTAGGTGTGCCACCAGCCGGGCTCGTTCGCCCGCTCGGCGAACGCGACGAACTCGGCGGTCTCCTGCTGGTCGGCGCCATAGGTCTCGAGGAGTTTCTCCACGTAGAGAGGCTTGAGCGCCACCTCCGCCTTCTCCAGGCGGCGGATGGTCAGGGGAGCGACCCGCAGCGCCCGCGCCGCTTCGTCCAGTGACACGCCCGCTTCCTGGCGGCGCTCCTGGAGCCTGCGGCCCAGGATCATGCGCAGCACGGTGGGCGCACTGGCGCTGCTCGCGTTCGACCGGCTTTCGCTCACGCCCTACCTCCTGAGGGAACATCACCGGTACGAGTTTGACAGGCACTTGATGAAGCGACCACACCGACACCGGCATTCTGAAATTATCAGGGAGTCGGTTGCAGGGTGAACCCGACTGCGAGCATAGTTACTTGAGTAAATCGCGGTCACGCTCACGGGCAACGTACGTCTCCCGTGCGGACGTTGCTCAGCTCTGCCTGCTTCCCGCCGCAGTCGCCTCACGGAAGGCAACCACGTGTCCCCCCACGCGACCTCCCCGCTCGACCTGTTAGACGTAGTCGACCCCGACCAGGCGCACTGGATCGAGCTGCCCTCGCACCGCTCCAGTGTCAGAGTCGCCCGCCGCTCCATGAGAGAGCGCCTGAGCTCGTGGGGGATGCCCGGCGAGCTGTGCGAGGACGCGGTGCTGCTCGTGTCCGAGCTGGTCACCAACGCCGTCCGCCACACGTTCAGCGTCCGCATCCTGTGTGGCATGGGCATGATCACCGACGGTTGTCTGCGGCTGGAGGTGCACGACCACGACTACACGCGGCGGGGTCTGTTCCGGCGCGAGCCGGGGCCCGACGACGAGGGCGGCAGGGGGCTGCTGCTTGTCGAGGAACTCGCCGACTCCTGGGGCGTCGACCGGTCCCGGCTCACCAGCGGCCACGCCGTGTGGGCCACACTGACGCCCTGACACAGGCGCCGGGCACCCAGGGGGGATGGGCGGGTGCCGGGCGGGCGAGCGGGGGACTCGCCCGATCCGACTCTGCGGAGAACCGGCAGAGCCGGCGCCGACCCCGGTGAGCACGGTCGCCCCTTGTAGGGGGAGGGCGACCGTGCTCACCGGGGCACTTCCACATCCGCCGGCTCCGGAAGCGGCCGGCCGCGGTCCGGCTCCGGTCCCCGTCAGCAGGGCTTGCGCCACACCCCCAGCTCCAGCTTCTTCTGCATCGACGACAGGCCCAGCCGCCGGGACTCGGCGCAGAAGGCGCTGGGCGGTTCCTTGTACTCGACGTGGAAGACCGCCTTGCCCGCCTCGACGAACGGGGCGAGGCGGGCGCACTCGTCGTACTGGGCGCACTCCTCGTTGACCGCGAAGTCGAAGTCGGCGAGCAGCTGCGGGATCTGCGGGAGGTCGTTCTTCAGGCCCACCGACATTCCGCGCGCATGCGCGATGTCCGCGATCATGCGGTTGTAGCGAAGCTGGTCGGCGGCGGTGAGGCGGAACCCGGTGTCGTTGCCGTACCCCTCCACCAGGTCGGGCTCGACCGCGTCGAAACCCTTGTCACGGCACATGTCGAAGCGCCGCTCCATGATCGGCCGCAGCACGGACAGCTTGCGGATGTCCAGCCAGCGCTCGCCGGCCCAGCCGTTGGTGCCGCCGAGCACCGAGCGCGGGAAGGCGTCCTTGTCGGGCCGGAAGTTCTCCCAGGCGCCGACGTTGACGTAACAGATGACCTTCCGGCCGGCGGCGTGCAGCCGGGCCACGTCCGCCTTGGAGTTCTCGAAGCCGTCGATGTCGTAGACGGGCACGTCCACCGTCGGCTTGACCTCTCCGTCCAGCTGCCACTGCCAGGCCAGGCCGGGTTTGGGTCTCCACAGGGCCCTGGCCGGGTGTGCCCCGGAGGAGCCCGTCGGGGTTGCGGTGGGCGAGGCCGGGTGGACGGTGGCGGACTCTGACGGCTTGGCGGTGGGTGAACCGGGCGGCGTGGTCGAGGAGTCCGCGGGCCGGGAGGGGGCCTTGGAGGGTGCGGAGGACGAGTCCCCGTGCGCGGAGCAGCCCGCCAGCAGCCCCGCCAGGACGGCCGCGGTCAGCGCGGTCCGTGTCCTCACCACTGCGCTCCCGGCAAGGCCGGAGTCAACTGCGCCCAGGGGTTGGGCGGTTCGCCGGTCACCGGACCGCACACCGCCGCGCCCCGCTCGTGCGCGGTGCGTACCGCGAGCGGGACGAGGGGCTCGGGCACACCGTAGACGAGGTGGCACAGCCGCTCGGGCGGCTGCCGGGCGGCCCACGCCGGTCTGCTGAACGCCGAGACGTACGTCGACCAGTGCCCCTCGAAGGTGACGGTCAGGTCGGCGAGACGGACATAGCCAGGCGCCGGGTGCACGCCAGGGTTGAGCACGACCGTCCCGGCGCCCGACTTCCGTACGGCACGCACCAGCCGGCGGCAGGCAGGCAGCGCCTCCGGAGTCGCCGTCACCCGGTCGAGAAAGCAGCCGTCGGCCGCGTACCACTCCTCGTGCCGGCGCACGTCCTCGATGACCTCGGCCGGTCCGCGCATCCCGTAGTCGGTGTCGACGTACCCGAGGAGGAGCGCCCCGGCCGACCGGAGGGCGTCGGCCGCGGCGCCGAACGCCGGGTCGGGGCGGTCGCCGGGGCCGTTCGCCGGGTTGAGGACCACACCGTAGGTGCCCTTCGCGGCGGAGATCAGGCGGTGCCAGGCACCCGGGTCCTCGGCCGGGTGCACATACAGCGGAATCAGCAGGCTCACCGCGTACCGTCGCTCTCCCACAGCGCGGCCAGCGCGTCCTCCAGCGTGTGCGCCGGGCGCCAGCCCAGGGCCCGCTCGGCGGCGGAGATGTCGGAGCACTGCCACGACACCCGTGCCGAACGCACCGAGCCGCCCGTGCTCTCCTCGATACGGCCGCGGAAGCCGGCCCGGGCGGCCAGCGCGTGCACCAGCTCGCGCACCGGGACGGCCCGGCCGCCGCCGATGTTGAGGACGGGCGGCGGCGGCCCGCCGGCGGTGGCCGCGAGAACCACCGCACGGGCCACGTCTCTTACGTCCACGAAGTCGCGGTACGCCGACAGGTCGCCCAGGCGCAGTACCGCCTCCGGGTCCGGACCCGCCTCGCGCAGCAGCGCGGTGATCCGGCCGGGCAGCGAGGCGGCCGGCGCCCCGGGCCCCACCGGGTTGCCCACCCGCAGCACCACCGCGTCCAGGCCGGACGCGGTCACCGCGACCGTGCCCGCCAGCTTGGTCGCGCCGTACGGGGCCGCCGGGCTGGTCGGTGCCGACTCGGTGACCGGGGCGTCCGGGGTGCCGGGGCCGTACTCGGCGGCCGAACCGAGGTGCACCAGACGGGCTGTTGGGGCCGCGTCGCGCAGCGCGGCACAGAGCACCGCCGGGCCGCGGGCGTTGACCTCGGCGAGCCCCACCGCGTCGCCGCCGGTCGCGCCCGCGCAGTTGACCACGGTGTCGGGCGCGACGGCCGCCAGGGTCTTGACCATTTGCTCCGGGCGGACGGCGGCGAGGTCGACGTGGTGGTCGGCGCCGGCCGAGCGGCCGCCGCCGAGGACCTGCGCGCCGGGCACGGCCCGCAGTCCCGCGGCGACATGGGTGCCCAGATAGCCGGAGTGGCCCAGGACGAGAATGCGCATGACGAGCTCAGGCTCCCTTGAGCAGAAGCGACTTGCGGGTGGTGAACTCGGCGTTGGCCCGGTCGTAGTCGTCCGGGCGGCCGATGTCCAGCCAGTACCCGTCGAACTCGTAGGCGTGCGGGGGAGTTTCGGCCCTGAGCAGATCCAGCACCAACTCGTCGAAGCCGAGGGGAAGTCCGGGCGTGTAGTCGTCCAGCGTCGCACGGGACAGCCCGTACACGCCCATGGAGACGCGGTAGTCCACGCTCGGCTTCTCGGTGAACGCGACGACCTTGCTGTCGTCGGTGGTCAGCACCCCGAAGTCGATGTGCACCTTGCGGGCATAGGTGGCGATGGTCAGCGGGGCACCGGAGTCTCTGTGCCGGTCCAGGACGTCGGTGTAGTCGAGGTCGGTGAGGACGTCGCCGTTCATGACCAGGAACGTCTCGGGCAGCCGGTCACGCAGGTTGAGCAGCGGGCCCATGGTGCCCAGCGGGCTCTCCTCGGTGGCGTAGTCGACGGTCAGGCCCCACTGGGTGCCGTCGCCGACATAGGCGCGGATGATCTCGCCGAGGTGGCCGATGGCCAGGGTGACGCTGGTGAAGCCGGCGGTGGAGAGCTGGCGCAGCACGATCTCCAGGATCGCGTGCTGGTCGCCGATCGGGACGAGCGGCTTGGGCAGCGCGGTCGTGTAGGGCCGTAGCCGGACGCCCTTGCCTCCGGCCAGGATCACTGCGTGCATGGGGCTCCTCCTTCGTGTACGTGCGCAGACGTGCCGGACGAGGTCAGATGTTGTAGATGCCGGTCTTGTACCGGGCGAGGTTGGCCGGGTCGCGGAAGAACTCCACGGTCTGGCCGAGGCCCTCCTCCAGGGAGTGGCCGGGACGCCAGCCGGTGGCCGCGGTGAGCCGGCTCGCGTCGGCGACCAGCCGCATCACCTCGGAGTTGGCCGGCCGGATCCGGGCCTCGTCCTCGCGGACGTCGACGGCGGTGTCCATCACCTTGCCGATCAGCGCGACCAGGTCGCCGATCGAGATCTCCCCGCCGGTACCGGCGTTGAAGGTACGGCCCACCACCTGGTCGGCCGGCGCGGTGCCGACCGTCAGGAACGCCTGGGCGGTGTCCTTGACGAACATGAAGTCCCGGGTGGGACGCAGGTCGCCGAGGGTGATGGTGCGCTCCCCGGCCGCCAGTTGGCCGATCACCGTGGGGATCACCGCGCGCATCGACTGGCGCGGCCCGAAGGTGTTGAACGGCCGCAGCGTCACCACCGGGGTGTCGAAACTGGCGTGGTAGCTGTCGGCGAGGCGGTCCCCGCCGGCCTTCGAAGCGGCGTACGGGGACTGGGTGTTGATCGGGTGGTCCTCGGTGATCGGCACGGTCCGGGCGGTGCCGTAGGTCTCACTGGTCGAGGTGTGCACCAGCCGGGGCGTGCCGAGCGCACGGACCGCCTCCAGCACGTTGAGCGTGCCGGTGACGTTGGTGTCCACGTAGCTGTGCGGGGCCTGGTAGGAGTACGGGATCGCGATCAGCGCGGCCAGGTGGTAGGCGGTGTCGGCGCCTTCCAGGAGGCCGCGGACCGAGCCCGGGTCCCGGACGTCGCCGAGGACGATCTCCACCTGGTCCAGGACGTCCTGGGACAGGGTCTCCAGCCAGCCGAAGGAGGAGAAGGAGTTGTACTGGGCCATGGCCCGTACCCGGTGCCCGGAGGCGACCAGCGCCTCGGTGAGGTGCGAGCCGATGAAACCCTCGGCCCCGGTGACGGCGGCGAGCGGTGCGGAGGTCAACTGTCGTTTCCTTCCGGTCGGTTGTCCATGGGGGGTGTGGGCTATCCGTGCGGGGCGGGGCGGCCGAGCAGTACCAGCGCGCCGACCGCGAGACAGAGCGCGGCGGCGCCGCAGCACAGCGGCAGGGCGAGACCGGCCCCGGGGAGGTGGAACAGGGGGAACGCGCCGGCGACGGTGGCGGCGGTGAGACAGAGCGCGGCCGACGGCCAGGCCGCGCCGAACGCCTGGAGCAGCAACGCGGTCCACAGCGTGGCCGCGAGCAGCAGCAGGGCGGCCGGAGCGGCGCCCGTGAGCAGGGCGGCGGGCAGCAGCGGCGCCAGGTAGAGCAACAGACAGAGGGCGAGGATGCCGGCGGAACGCAGCAGGAAGGCGGCGGGGGTCGCGGTGGCGCGCAGCGCACGGACCGACAGCCCTCGGTAGCGGTACAGCAACCACTCCGCGGGCCCCATGCTCACGGTGAGCACGATCACCGCGTACGGCTCCTCGCGCCCCTCAAGGAGCACCAGTACCCCGGCGGCCAGCCCGAACAGGCCGTACGGCAGGGACCACAGCACCTTGGACCGGTGGCCGCCGGTGACGGCCGGGACCGAGAGGGCCTTCCACAGCACCCACCCGGTGACCGCGAGCGTCGCGGCGAGCGCCAGCAGCGGCAGCCCGGCCCGCAGCGCACGGCCCGGCTCCCACCAGGGCAGCACGGCCGCACCCGCGATCAGCGGACTGAGCGCGGCCAGCAGCAGCCGTTCCCGGGCCAGCACCAGCAGCACGCCCGCCGCCGCCAGGTACAGCGACTGGGCCGCGGCGGCCGGCACGACCAGGCCGCCCCCGGAGGCCAGGGCCGCGGCAGCCGTGGCCGGCACCGCCCCGACCGGTGCGCCGATCAGGAGGGTACGGCCCGCCTCGTGCCGTCCGGTCGTCATCCGCAGATGGGCGCGGTGGCCGAGGGCCTGCCCCCACGCCCAGGAGACCAGCCCCGCCACGATCAGCGCGGGCGCGTGCCCGGCCGCGTTCCACAGCGGAGCGGTCAGCAGATACGCCAGTCCGGGCAGAGCGAAGAGCACGCCCCGCAGCAGACAGCGCACGGTGTCCGGGCGCCACGGGTCGGCCGCGGGCGCCGGTTCCGGGAACGTCCTGGGCACCCGTTCGTAGAGCGCCGAGGCGAGCGAGAACAGGTTCGGGTGGCCGTACCGCTCGTTGATCAGGGCGGCGGACAGGCCCTCCGACTCCAGCAGCGCGGCCACTTCGTAGGGATGGACGGCGGGGCCTGTCCGGTCGGCGAGTTCGGCGGCGAGTTCGCTGACCGCGTCCTCGTCCGGGCCGCGCCGCGGCAGCCGTATTGTCAGCGTGGTGTCGTCGAGGGCCCAGCGCGGCCGGCGACGGGGCGTCGGCCGGGGCTCGGCCAACCGCAGGGCCAGCGTGTCCTGTTCGGAGCCGCCGGGTTCGAGGGATATCGGTCCGCTCACCGGGCCACGCTCCCGGTGACGGACGCCGTGGGCAGCTCGGCCGGGGTGGCCGGCTCGGGCGCCGACCGCCGCGCGCGGTCGGGGAGTTCGAGGTAGATGGCGCGAAAGGTGTCGATGGTCTGCCGGAGGGTGAACTGCTCGATCACCCGCAGCCGGGCCGCCTCGCCCAGCGCCCGGCGGCGCGCCGGATCGCCCAGCAGCTCGAGCGCGGCCGAGGCCATCGCCGCCGGATCGCGGGGCGCGACGACCAGCCCGGTGTCGCCGACGGCCTCCCGGACCCCGCCGACGTCCGTGGAGACGGTGGCCCGCCCGCAGGACATGGCCTCGATCAGCGTGAACGGGAAGCCCTCGCTGATGGAGGAGAGCATCACCACGTTGCCGGCCGCGTACGCGTCCTTGATGTCGTCGACGCGGCCCTCGAAGGTCACGGCGTCCCCGTGCCCCGACTCGGCGGCCAGGGCCTCGCAGCGCTCCCGGTAGGCCTCGCCGCCCCGGGGCGTCCCGCCGAACAACCGCAGGCGGGCCTCGGGGACCTGGGCGCGGACCAGGGCGAAGGCCCGGATCAGGGTCTCCAGGTCCTTGATGGGGTCGACCCGGCCCGCCCAGCTGAGGGTGGGCACCTCCGGTTCCGGTCCGGCCGCCGGGAACGCGGCCGGGTCCACGCCGTTGTAGACGGTTCGGATGGCCTCCGGATCGGCGCCGCCCTCCTCCTCCCAGAGCCGGTTGTAGCGGTTGCCCGGGGTGATCAGGGCCGCCTTGCGGTAGGACTCGCGGGCCAGCAGCCGGAAGAACCCGAGCACGACCGCCTTCACCGGCCAGCGATAGGGCGCGGTCCGATAGCCGAGGTAACGTTCCCGCAGGTAGACGCCGTGCTCGGTGAGCAGCAGCGGGACCCCGTGCCGTTCCAGGGCGGCCAGCCCCGGCAGCGCGGCGACGCCACCGCTCACCGCGTGCGCGACCCCGCTCTCGGGCAGCGGAGCGGTCATCGGGCGCAGGGCGTGCTCGAGGAGCGCGGTCGCGGTGAGCGCGTCGTGCAGGGTGGGCCGGGCCTCGCGCACGGCCACCCCCGGCCGGTTCCACAGCGAGGTCAGCACGGTGATCGCGGTGTCGGCGCGCAGGAACGGGCTGAGTGTGCCGTCCGCCGCGGCCCGGGCCATGGCGTACAGGGCGGGCGGGAAGCCGTCCTCCTCCCGGGGGTCGAGCAGCGCGGTGAGGAACCGGGCGTAGGCGTCGGCGAGTTGGCGGCGGCCTCGGCCCCGGGGCGGGCGGCCCGGTGGCGGTTCGCCCCACATCGGCACGGACCACACGTTCGAGACGTGTGCGGGCAGGTCCCAGACGACGGGTTCGCGTCCGGTGCCGGTGACGGCGACGATGCCGAAGTCGAAGTCGGGCATGCCCTGCACCAGTTGGTCGCACCAGACGCTGACGCCACCGTGACTGTGCGGGTAGGTGCCTTCGGTGAGCAGGGTGACGCGCGTAGTGCGGGTGCCTGGCGCGCCGTAGGGAAGGGGCATCGGTGTGCTCCACGGCCGAGGTGTGGGGTGGTCGTGCCGGTCCCGGTCGCCGCGCGGGCGGCCGGGACCGCGGGTCTGTTCTCGCTTCGGTCGTTGGTGCTGCGGAGCGCCGTTCAGTCGCCGACGGTGGCGGGTACCGACTCGGTCACACCCGCGGGGACCCGGGTGCCGGGTGCCGGATCCGTGGCCGGGCCGGTGGAGTCGACCGTGACCGCCGGGCCGGTGGAGTCGACCGTGACCGTCGGGGCGGTGGTGGTGGCCGGGAGGGTGAGGCCGATCGGGTCGCCGGCCGAGGGGGTCCAGCCGGAGACGGCGCCCGCGTACGCGGTGCCGAACGCGGTGCCGGCCAGAGTGGTCCCGGTCGGCAGGGTCGCGGTGACCTCCAGGCCGGCCGGCGCGTCGACGGTCACGGCGTCGCCGACGCGGTAGGCAGTGACCTGGCCGGCCTGGAGCGCGGCCTGCCAGTCCGCCCGGCGCTTCAGCTCGGTCCCGATGTCCTTCAACCGCAGGTTCACCACGGGGGTGTTGTCCGCGAACAGGGCCCGGTAGCCGTCGAGCACGCCGTCCAGCACCGGGTAGGCGATGCGGTCCTCGGTCAGGTTCGACTGGTGGATGTAGTGCGGCCGGGGGTCGTTGGACAGCACGTGTCCGAGGGCGATCCGGGTCTCCAGCGGCACGATCTGGCCGGTGTAGCCGGTGCTGGTGTCCAGCGGCTGCGACAGACAGGTGGTGGTGGCCGGGTTGTCCTCGCAGATACCGCTGCCGCCCTGGGCGCGACTGGTGTAGAGCCAGTTGTACTCGTCGACCTCCTCGGAGGCCTTGCCCGCGTTGTAGAAGACGTTCATCGGGTAGCGGGGGACTGTCTCGGCCGCGCCGACCTGACGCTGCTGCGGATCACGGGAGTTGTCGGAGCCCAGCCAGTCGATGCCGTTGGCGGCGAGGGCGGGCGCCAGGTTCGGGTTGTCGTCGGGCTGCTGCGGCAGGATTCGCATCCCGGAGTGCTCGCCGGTGACCAACTCGTCGTTCTCCAGGGGGAGTCCGTTGGTCTGGGCCCAGACCCGGTTGGTGGCGATCTCGTCGGAGATGTCGTTCTCGCCGACCCACTTGGTGCTGCCGTCGGCGTTGGTCTCGCAGACCCACGGCACCACGGCGGTGTTCTGCACGCAGCCGAGGAAGGCGTGCGTGTAGGTGTGGTTGATCCAGCGGAAGTCGTTCTTGTCCGCGATCAGCTTGTCGGCGAGCTGGTCGACGCCGTTGTCGTCCTCGCGCTGGTCGACGCTGCCGGAGCCGTTGAAGGCGAGGTCGAGCGTGAAGTCCTTGCTCTGCTCCCAGGCCACCGCGTGGTCGACGTCGGCGGACGTCATGCGGATCGGGTCGGGCGTGGCGTTCGGGTCGGTGCAGTCGACGTCGCCGGGCGTGCAGTTGAGCTCGGTGTTCCAGCGGTCGTCGGCGGCGAACAGGTCGTCCACGTGCACCGCGAAGTAGTTGCGGGAGGCGCCGAGGTGCACCCCGCCGGTCATCCACTCGACGATGCCGCGGGCCAGCAGCCGGAACTGCTCCTGGTACTGGTTGTAGACGAAGGTGACGACGAGTTCGCGCCGGCCGTCGTGCCGGTACTCGCCGACCAGGGAGCCCTTGGCGGACGACCCCGGGATCGTCGCCTCGACGTAGGGCGTGAAGTCGGCGCCGGCCGCCGGCTGGGCGAGGTAGGCGTAACTCTCGCCCACGGACGGGTCGTTGTCCTCGAAGGGCACGGCGCCGTCGAGGTAGCCGAAGGGGCCTGCCTGGCCTGCGGCGGTCACGTCGGCCTGGGCGCCGTCGAGGCTGCCGGAGTAGCCGGTGCCGCCGACCGGGTACTGCAATCCGGCTTCCGGACGTGCGTAGGTATAGGCATCGACCTGGGGGATCTGGTAAACCTGTTCGTACGCTGTGAGTGCCGCCATCTCGTTCGAACCGGCCGCGAACGGGTTGTCGTTGGGCAGCACCACGGCCTGGAACTTGGCGCGCGGTCGTCCGTCGACGGTGTCTGCCAGGAAGCTCGCGTCGATCGACCGCCGTCCCGACTCGGTCAGGTCGATTTCGGTGAACGGAGTTCCGGTGTCCGTCAGTTCGGCTGCGATGGCGTCGGTCGACGGCCCCCCGTCACTGACCACCAACACCCGCAGGTCGATTCTGGGTGCGTCGTCGGCATGGGCCGCGTCGGCCGGCAGGCCGAGCGTGGCTATGAGCGCACCGACCGTGAGCACGGTCGTGCGTAAGGTCCGCTTCATGCGGTGAATGTCCCCTCCCGGGCAGGGGTGAGTACGGCTCCGTAGAGCGGACGCACCCCCTACGCCGACGCCGGCTTCCCTCTGAGAGGCCGGTTCGTCGACGCATCCGTCGCGTCACATAGTGGTGTCCGTGTGTAGCTTTCGTGGTCGTGTTGCGAAACATGACGGAAAAGAGCAGGCGACCAACAGGCCACCGATGGAACCGAGTTGCCTGAATTTCCGTCCGCGGTGCAGGCCGGGCCCTCGATGGGGGAAAGAGCGCCCGACCCCGGGCCGTTGGCTGATCGCAGACCTTTTCAGGTCATCCGCGACAGGTTGTCAGGCGCACAGAACACGCGTCTCGGGCGTGTAGACCGGGCCGCCGTTCGTGTTCGTGGAGTCGCTGAACTCGGCGTAGAAGTACGAGTAGAAGCCGATGTTGCCGTTGCAGCCCGAGTCGGAGGCGACGCTGAGCGTCAGGTTGACGGTGCGGCTCTGCCCGGGCGGGATGGTGGCGCCGTAGTCGGTGCCGAGGTTGGTGGGCCCGGTGCCGGAGCAGGCGGTGCTGGTGCCGTCGGTCGCGGCCAGGCTGCAGCCGGTGAAGCTGTACTTCAGGTCGGGGCGCTGCGTGGTCAGATAGGTCGGGTCGATCGTCTGGTACACGAACCAGATGTCGTACGTCCTGTTGTTGGTGATCGTCATCGACAGGTTCACCGTGCCGCCGGGCGTGGTGGTCGCGGCGTTCGTGGCGAAGGTGAGCTCGGCCGGCGCCGGGTCGGCGCTCGCGCTGGGGGCCAGTCCGAAGACGGCCAGGGCGAGGGCCAGAACGGCACCGAGGCCGAAGCGTCTCATCAGTGGTGATCGCATGGCCGGGAGGCTAGGCAGCCGGGCGCGCGGCGTCTTCTCCCGGCGACCGTAAAGGCACCCTGAGTGACCGAAAGTGCGCACGCCGTGATGAACGTGTGACCGGTGCGTGAAGGCGTAATCGTCGGGTCAAACGCGCACGTGACCGGCGCCCTCCGGAACGGCCGCCCGGCCCGGCGCCGAGCACCGCCCGCGTCGCCTGCGGAGGGTGGCTAATGGCGTGTACCGGATGCACCGGACTCCCCTCCAGACCCTCCGCCTCCCGGGGGTTCTCGGCCATCCGCCGGTTTCCGGCCCCGCCGGCCGCTCACCGCTGGTGTGCCGCCCTGAGGGCCGGCGCGGCGGTCGGCTCCGGTGGGACGGAGGCCGGGCTTCGGGCGTGTCGAGCGTCGCGACCGGCCGGAACGATGTCGCCACGATGTGCATCGGCCGGCGTCTCGCCCGCATGACCCGGCTCGGTACGGGGCATTCGGCAATCATGAAAGACGCGCCTGTGGTGGTGCAGCCGCCGGGCCCCGACGGTGGCAGGCGGGTGACCATCCGCGGAGAGTATGTCGGCACCGCGTATCACCTGCTCGACGTCGTCGAGTTCCTGCGCCGGGCCGGGCTGCCCGAGGCCAATACGACGGTCGACGACCCGGATCTGATCGAGTGGCGCGGCATGGGCCCCAAGGCCTGGACGGCCGCCGGCTGATCCGGGCGCGGCCCGCTGCCGGGACGCGGCCCGCACAGGGTCGTGGCCCGGCGCGTCGACGTGCTCGTACGGCCGCGATCGCCGTCATGGCGTGCCGGAGGCCGTCCGGGTGTGACCCCTGGACACCAGGCGACTCCCTTGTGTGACAGCGGCCGCCCGGTCGGGTCCCCGTTTTCCCGATGCGCTCCCCGTCCGGGGGTGTGCGCCCCCGGTTGGGGGGCCGCCATGTGGGTGAACGGCGTAGGGCCGTCCCCGCCTGATTCCCGGGGGGCAAGGCCCAGCGCGTCATTCTCTCCGGACCGCTAAATCCATGGCAAAAGTGGCAGACGTCGATCTCTCTGGACAAACTGAATCCGCCGGTTCGTGATCAGGAACATCCACGTTCTCCAGGAGATCGCATGGTGGAACAGTCCTCCGAGGTCGTTTCGGAGCCGGATGAATCCGTCGTCGCGCTGAGCGCCACCGGCCGCAGGGGGGCGGAGACCGAGCGGCGGCTCGCGCGGGCACTGGCCGACCTCCTGGGCGCCGAGAGCGTTCGGGTCGACGGCCACTTCTTCGCCGACCTCGGCGCCAACTCCTTGGTCATGGCCCAGTTCTGCGCACGAATACGCAAGACGGCGGATCTGCCCTCCCCGTCCATGAAGGACATCTACCAGCACCCCACGATCCAGAGTCT
Organism: Streptomyces sp. NPDC054813; assembly: GCF_053611365.1. NCBI lineage: Bacteria > Bacillati > Actinomycetota > Actinomycetes > Kitasatosporales > Streptomycetaceae > Streptomyces > Streptomyces sp. NPDC054813. The sequence continues at coordinate 74,930 of NZ_JBSHAF010000033.1, forward strand.
GGCCACCGCGCTCGGGGATCCCGCACCCGCACCCGACCCTCCGGCGGACGCCCCGTCCCCCGCGGCGCCCCCGCCGCCGGCTCAGGGTCCGCGCGGGAAGCAGAGCACTCATCTGCTCTGCGGAACCGTCCAGTTGCTGGTCTTCCTGGGCTACTCGCTGGTCTCCGGATTCGCCACCGCCGCGGGGTACGAGTGGGTCGCCGGCGGTTCGGGCCTGACCGGCATCTATCTGCGGTCGGTGCTGTTCGGAGGCATCGCGTTCGTGGCGCTCTGCGCCTTCCCGATCGCCGCCAAATGGCTGCTCGTCGGACGCTGGCGGCCCGGTGAGTTCCCCGTCTGGGGCCTGGCGTATCTGCGCTTCTGGCTCGTCAAGGTGCTGCTCCACGCGAATCCCATGGTCTTCCTCGCCGGCACCCCGCTGTACGTGCTGTACCTGCGGGCCCTCGGCGCACGGATCGGCAAGGGCGTCACGATCTTCTCCCACTCCGTCCCGGTCTGCACCGACCTCCTGACGATCGGCTCGGGCACCGTGGTCCGCAAGGACGCGTTCCTCCTCTGCTACCGTGCCCACGCCGGACACATCCAGACCGGCCGGGTCACCCTCGGCACGGACGTCTTCGTCGGCGAGAAGACCGTCCTGGACATCGACACCGCCATGGGCGACGGTGCCCAGCTCGGCCACTCGTCCGCCCTGTACCGCGGCCAGGCGGTCCCGGCCGGCGAGCACTGGCACGGATCCCCGGCGGAACCCACCCGGGTCGACTACGCCAGGGTCGCCCCGGCCCGCTGCGGCACCCTGCGCCGGGCCTGGTTCGGCCTCGGCACCCTGACGCAGATGTTCCTCCTGTACATCCCGCTGGCCGTCGGCGGTCTGTACATGCTCTTCACCGAGGTACCGACGATCGGCAAGCGGCTCGACCCGCAGTCGGCCACGCTCAAACCCTCGGAACTGCTCCCCGACGCCCTCGTGCTCTCCCTCGTCCTGTTCTTCGGGTTCCTGGTCCTCGGGCTGCTGGCCCTGTGTACCGTGCCGCGTCTGGTGGGCCTGGTCCTCAAGCCCGACAAGGTCTATCCGCTCTACGGCTTCCACTACGTGCTGCAACGGACCACGGCCCGCATGACGAACATCAAGTTCTTCACCTGGCTCTTCGGCGACAGCTCGTACATCGTCCACTACCTCCGCGGCATCGGATACGATCTGTCCCGCGTCGAGCAGACCGGTTCGAACTTCGGCACCGAAGTGCAGCACGAGTCGCCCCTGCTGGTCACCGTCGGCAGCGGAACGATGATCGCCGACGGCCTCTCCGTCCTCAACGCCGACTTCTCCAGCACCTCGTTCCGGCTGTCCAGGGTGGCGATCGGACCGAACAACTTCCTGGGCAACAACATCGCCTATCCGGCGGGCGGCAGGACGGGCGCGAACTGCCTGCTGGCGACGAAGGTGATGGTTCCCCTCGACGGCGAGATCCGGGAAGGCGTGGGCCTCCTCGGCTCACCGTGCTTCGAGATCCCCCGCACGGTGGACCGCGACACCCGGTTCGACCACCTCAGAAACGGCGACACACTGCGCCGCCGGCTCGCCGCGAAGAACCGCTACAACCTCCGCTCCATGGCCGGCATGCTGCTTGTGCGATGGCTGCACACCTTCGCGCTCACCCTCTTCGGACTCGCCTCCGTGGACCTGTACGGCGTGGTCGGACACGTGGTGATCGGCGGATACCTGGCCTTCACGCTGATTTTCTCCACCGCGTACTTCGTCCTGGTGGAGCGCTGCATCGGATCCTTCCGGGCGCTGCGCCCCCGGTTGTGCTCCATCTACGACCCGTACTTCTGGTGGCACGAGCGGCTGTGGAAGGTCCCGGACCACTACCTCAACATCTTCAACGGCACCCCGTTCAAGACCCTGGTCTGGCGGCTGCTGGGCGTGCGCATCGGCAGCAGGGTGTTCGACGACGGTGTCTACATGACCGAGCGGACGCTCAGCACCGTCGGCGACGACTGCACCCTCAACGCCGGCAGCAAGATCCAGTGCCACTCGCAGGAGGACGGCACCTTCAAGTCCGACGTCACCACCCTCGGCGCCGGCTGCACCCTTGGCATCGCCGCCCATGTGCACTACGGCGTGACCATGGGCGACGGCTCGGTGCTGGCGCCCGACGCCTTCCTCATGAAGGGCGAGGAAGTCCCCCCGAACGCACAGTGGGGCGGCAATCCCGCGGTGGACATGCCGGAGAACGGCAGCCGGCCCGGCATCGGCCGGACCACGTCAGCAGCCAACGCCACCACGGCGACCGTGAGTTGAGGAAGGCCATTCGATGGGAACGCGCGTGGAATCGGACCGGGAGTTCTGGAGCCGGACACTGACCGCAGGCGGTGCCACCGCCGTGCCGCGGTGGGCTCCGCAACCGGTCCACGGTACGGCCGAGCACGAGATACCCGTGCCGGACGACACGACCGGGGCGGTGCGGGCACTGGCCGGGCAACGGGGCCTGCCGGCCGGCGTGCTGATGCTGGCCGCACACCTCAAGGTGCTGGCCGTGCTCTCCGGCGAATCCGAGGTGGTCACGGGGTACGCCACCGGCGCCGGCGGCGAGCCGCTGCCGTGCCGGGTGTCCGTCCCCGCCGGGTCCTGGCCGGCCCTGCTCGCGGTCGCTCACGACGCCGAGGCGGAAGTGCTGGCCCACCGCGATTTCCCGGTGGCGGAGCTACGGCGCGAACTCGGCCTGACGGAGCCGCCGTACGAGGTCGTGTGCGGGCCGGCGGAAGCCCACGAGCCCCGAGCCGACGACGGTGTCCTGCACGTGCGCTGGTCCGACCGGGACGGACGGCTGACGCTGCTGCTGCGGTACCGCACGGACGTACTCGACGCCCGGGCCGCCGCGCGTATCGGCGGCTACCACCTGACCGCGCTGCGGCTGATGACCGCGGAGCCCGACGCCGACCACGCCCACCAGAGCCTGCTGTCCGCCGAGGAGGAACGCGAGCAGCTGGAAGGCCTGGCCGGGCCCGACCGCCCGCTGCCGGACGCGCGGGCACACGAACTGTTCGAGCAGCGCGCCCGGACGCATCCACAGGCGGTGGCCGCCGTACACGGCGAGCAGCAGTGGACGTACGGCGAACTCGACCGGCGGTCCAACCGGTTGGCGCGCGCCCTGCTGGCCAGGGGCCTCGGCCGGGAGGACGTCGTCGCCGTCGTCACCGAGCGCAACCTCGACTGGCTGGCGGCCGTGCTGGCGGTGTTCAAGGCGGGCGGCGCGTATCTGCCGATCGAACCGCACTTCCCGGCCGGCCGGATCGCCGCGACGCTCTCCCGGGCGGAATGCCGGCTGGTCCTGACCGAATCCGGCAGCACCCACACCCTCGACGAGGCACTGTCCACCCTCCAGGGCGTCGAGAAGCTCCTGATGGAGACGGCGTACGCCGAATCGCACGCCGACGACGACCCCGGCATCCGGGTCGACCCCGATCAACTCGCCTACATCTACTTCACGTCCGGCTCCACCGGCGAGCCGAAGGGTGCGATGTGCGAGCACGCGGGCATGCTCAACCACCTCCACGCCAAGATCGACGACCTGTCGATCGGCGAGGGATCGGTGGTCGCGCAGACCGCCCCGCAGTGCTTCGACATCTCCCTGTGGCAGCTGATGGCCCCGCTGCTGGTGGGCGGGCGGACCCTGCTCGTCGAGCAGGACGTGATCACCGACGTGGAGCGGTTCGTCGGCACCCTGGAACGCGGCCGGGTCGCCGTGGCGCAGCTCGTGCCGTCGTATCTGGAGGTCGTCGTCTCCTATCTGGAGCAGTACCCGCGCATGCTCCCGGACCTGCGCTGTGTGTCGGTGACCGGCGAGGCGCTCAAACGGGAGCTGGTCCAGCGCTGGTTCGCGGTCCAGCCGGGCATCGAACTGCTCAACGCCTATGGTCTGACGGAGACTTCGGACGACACAAACCACGAGGTCCTCCGGGAGGTACCCGAACGGGTGCTGCTGGGGCGGCCCGTCGGCAACGTGCGCGTCCATGTCGTTGACGAGAGCCTGTCGTTGGTACCGCTGGGCGCCCCCGGACTGATCGCCTTCTCCGGTGTCTGTGTGGGCCGAGGGTACGTCAACGATCCCGAACGCACCCGGGAGGCGTACCGGACGGACCCGTACCGTCCCGGTGAACGGCTCTACCTGGGCGGGGACTGGGGCCGCTGGCACCCCGGCGGCAAGCTGGAGTTCCTCGGCCGCCGGGACAACCAGGTCAAGATCCGCGGCTTCCGGATCGAGATCGGCGAGATCGAGAACTCCCTGCTGCGGGTGGACGGGGTACGGGACGGCGCGGTGGTCGTCGCCGAACGGACCGGTGGCGGGAAGCAGTTGATCGCCTTCTACGCCGGCGAGGAGCAGGAACCGGAGATGCTGCGCAAGGCACTCGGCGCGGCCCTGCCCGGCTACATGGTGCCGTCGGCCTTCCACTGGCAGGACAGCCTGCCGCTGACCGCCAACGGCAAGATCGACCGAAAGGTCCTGACCGCACGGGCCGAGCAGTCGGCACCGGACACGGAGACCGCGGACGCCGCCGCCCCGCTCAGCCCGACCGAACGGCGGCTGGCCGCGGCCTGGGCCGAACTGCTGGGGGTGCCCGAGCGGCGCATCGGCCGCACGGACCACTTCTTCGACGCCGGCGGCACCTCCCTCACCGCGGTCAAACTCAGCCTCGCCCTCGACCGCGCGGTGTCCCTGAAGGACATCACCCGGCACCCGGTCCTGGCCGACCTGGCCGCCCTCCTCGACGGCACGGCCAGGCAGCGCCCGGAACTGCTGCTGCCCCTGTCGGGCGGAAGCCGCGCCTCGGAGTGCGCCCTGGTCTGCTTCCCGTACGCGGGCGGCAACGCCGTCAACTACCAGCCGATGGCGAGCGCGCTGGCGGGCAGCGGCCTGCCGGTCCTCGCCCTGGACCTGCCCGGCCACAACCTGGCCGCACCCCCCGAGCCGTTCGCGTCCATCGAGCAGGTGGCCGAGCAGACCGTCGCCGAGATCACGGCCCGCGGCCTGGCCCGGGTCGTGCTGTGGGGCCACTCCTCGGGCACCGCGGCGGCCGTCGAGACCGCCCGAAGGCTCCAGCAGCGCGGTGTGCACGTGGCCCGGGTCTTCCTCGGCGCGCAACTGCTCGGCACCGCCACCGACCGGTTCACCGCCATCGTCGAACTGACCGGCAGCAGCGACGCCGAGATCGCCGAGCGGCTGACCGCGGACGGCGGCTACGCGGAGCTCGTCGAGCTCAATCCGCCGCACGCCGAACACATCGCCGCCGCCTACCGGTACGACTGCGTCGCCGCGCACCGCTACTTCCACCAGGTCCTGGAAGCCCCGCCGCCGGTGAAACTGACCGCGCCGGTCTCGGTGGTCGTCGCCGCCGACGACCCGTACACCGCCGGCCACGCCCAGCGCCACCGGGACTGGCTGCTCCTGGCCGACCACGTCGACCTCCACGAACTCGCCGACGGGGGACACCACTTCCCGCGCACCCGTCCGGCCGAGACGGCACAGGCCGTCCTGAACGCCGTCCTTCCCCTCGCCTCCTCCTGACCCCCGTCACACTCCAGGCGGTCGACCGAAAGGAACCCGAGATGCCGTTCTCATCCCTGGCATCACCACTCGACGTGGAGCTGCGGCCGGACAAACCGGCACTGCTGTGCGTCGATCCCCCCGACGACGCCCCGAGGTGGACGGCCGAGCACCGCGAGGCGCTGCGCGCTCAGGTCACCGAGCACGGGGCGCTGGTCGTCCGCGGCCTCGGGCTGCGCGATGCGGGCCAGGCCGGTGCCGTCTTCACCCGGCTGACCGGTGACCTCATGACGGAGCGGGAGGCTTTCGCGCCCCGTGAGGCCCACGGCCGGGGGCTCTACTCCTCCACGCCCTGGCCGGACAACCAGCCGATGTGCATGCACCACGAGCTGAGCTACCAGCAGCAGGTGCCCGGCCTGCTGCTGTTCGCCTGTCTCACCGCGCCCGAGCAGGGCGGGGCGACGGCGGTGGCCGACGCCGAAGAGGTGCTGCGGGCACTGCCCACCGGACTCACCGAACGGTTCGAGCGCGAGGGCTGGATCCTGACCCGCAGCTACAACGACGAGATCGGGGCGAGCCTCGCGGAGTCGTTCGGCACCGCCGACCGCGCCGAGATCGAGCACTACTGCCGCACGAACGGCATCAGTTGCACCTGGCAGGCCGACGGGACCTTGCGGACCGAGCAGCACCGCGCCGCCGTCGTCCGGCACCCGCTCACCGGCCGGCGCTGCTGGTTCAACCAGATCGCCTTCCTCAACGAGTGGACGCTGGACCCGGAGGTACGCGACTACCTCCTCGACGTCTACGGGCCCGAGGGGCTCCCGTTCAACACCCGCCACGGCGACGGCACCCCGATCGACGAGGACGTCGTCCGGATCGTCAACAGCACCTACGAGGCGCACACCAGGCGCGAACCCTGGCAGGCCGGTGACCTGCTGCTCGTGGACAACATCCGCAGCGCGCACAGCAGAGAGGCGTTCACCGGAGAGCGCCAGGTGCTGGTCGGCCTGGGCGAGCCCCTGCGGCCTGCCGACGACTGCCCGGCCCTGGAGGCGAGCGAGCGATGACCGACACCCTGCCGAACGCCACCCGGTCCGCCGTCCCCGACGGACCCGCCGTACCCAGCTTCGCGGTGATCACCGGCGAACAGGTCAAGCAGGCGCTGAGCGGACGTGAGAAACCGCTCGTGGAGCTGGTCGAGACCGTCTACCGGCTGCACGACGCGGGCGACTCGGTCAACCCGCCGTCGTACTTCCTGCGCTTCACCGACCGCCCCACCTCGCGGATCATTGCGCTGCCGGCCTCCCTCGGCGGACCGGTCCACGTGGACGGCCTGAAGTGGATCTCCAGCTTCCCGGAGAACGTGAGTGCCGGGCTGCCGCGGGCGTCCGCGGTGCTCATCCTCAACGACCACGACACGGGCTACCCGTTCGCCTGCCTGGAGAGCTCGATCATCAGCGCCACCCGGACGGCGGCCTCCGCGGCGCTGGCGGCCGACTGGCTCAGCCGCAACCGGACCCGCCCCACCCGGGTCGGGTTCTTCGGCACGGGCCTGATCGCCCGTTACATCCACACCTTCCTGGCCGGCACGGGCTGGGACTTCGACGAGATCGGCGTGCACGACGTGTCCGCCGACAGCGCGGCCGGGTTCCGCGGCTACCTGCGGGAGACCGGCACGGCCGCGCACATCACCGTCCACGACACCGCCGAGGACCTGGTCCGCGCCAGCGACCTCGTGGTCTTCGCCACCATCGCCGGCCGGCCGCACGTGACCGACCAGGCCCTGTTCAGCCACAACCCGCTGGTCCTGCATGTCTCCCTGCGCGACCTCGCCCCGGAGATCCTGCTGGGCTCGGCCAACTTCGTCGACGACGTCGAGCACTGTCTCAAGGCCGACACGTCGCCCCATCTGGCCGAACAGCTCAGCGGCAACCGGGACTTCCTGAACGGAACCCTCGGCGACGTCATGGCCGGACGGGCCGCGCCGCCGGCCGACCGACCGGTGATCTTCTCGCCCTTCGGTCTCGGCGTCCTCGACCTCGCCGTCGGCAAGCACGTCTACGACGAGGTGTCCCGAGCGGGGAACCTGCGTCTCATCGATGACTTCTTCCACGAACTGCGTCGGTACGGCTGAGGCCGTGGTCCTCGGCCCGGCACCAGGAGGCCCGCCGTGCCCGTCATATCCGCTCCCCACGCCTTCAACGAGGGCGACCTCTTCGTCGATCTCGCGTCGATCTGCGGATACCCGCTCTACCTGAAGTGCGAGGCGTTCAACTTTGCCGGCTCCATCAAGTTGAAGGCCGCGAACGAGATGGTGGAGAGTGCCGAGCGGGACGGAATCCTGACAGCGGATTCCGTCCTCGTGGAGTCCTCCTCCGGAAACCTCGGCGTCGCGCTCAGCATGATCGCCGCAAGCAAGGGCTACCGGTTTCTGTGTGTGACGGACTCCCGGTGCAACCTGTCGACCAGGCTCCTCATGGAGGCGCTCGGCAGCGAGGTGCACATCGTGGCCGACCAGGACGCCAACGGCGGTTTCCTGGGCAAGCGGATCGACTACGTCCGCTCGCTGTGCGCCTCCGACGACCGATACGTCTGGCTCAGCCAGTACACCAACGCCGGCAACTGGCTGGCCCACTACCGTACGACGGCCCCGGAGATCGCCCGCCGGTTCCCGCAACTGGACGTGCTGTTCGTCGGTGCCGGCACCACCGGAACCCTGATGGGCTGCGCGCGCTACTTCCGCGAGTGGCCCAGGCCGGTGCGGATCGTCGCCGTGGACGCGGCCGGCTCGGTGGCGTTCGGCGGCGAGCCGGGCCGCCGGATGATCCCGGGCCTCGGCATGAGCATGCGCCCGCCGCTGCTCGACGAATCCCTCGTCGACGAGGTGATCAAGGTCGAGGAGCCGGACACCATCCGGATGTGCCATCGCATGGCCAGACACGGCTTCCTGTTCGGCGGCTCCACCGGAACCGTGGTCAGCGGCGCGACGGACTGGCTGTCCCGGCACGACACCGGTGACCTCACCACGGTGGCTGTCGCCCCCGACCTCGGGGAGCGCTACCTCGACACCATCTACCAGACCAACTGGCTCCACGACCTCTACGGCGATCAGGTGCTCGACACCGACGTCGCCGACGGCACCGTACAGACGAAAACCCCGCCCCGGGAACCCAAGTCCGCGTCACGTGCGCCGTCCCGCCGTCGCAGCACCTGACACCCGGCACCCAGCAGGGCAGTCCCCCGGACACCACCGCACCGGTGGTGTCCGAGGGCCCGCTGGTTCCGCCGGAAAGTGTTCACGTCAGCGGCAGGCCTTCGAACTCCTCGTGGGTCAGGGCCGGGCGAGGACGCAGAACTCGTGACCCTCCGGGTCGGCCAGGCATACCCATGAGACGTCGCCCTGACCGAGGTCGAGGTCGGTGGCGCCGAGGGACCGCAGCCGGGTCACCTCCGCCTCCTGACCGTCACCGGGGTACGGCACCAGGTCGAGATGGACGCGGTCCGGCACGGTCTTCGCGCCGGGCTTGCGGAGGAACTCGAGATACGGGCCGGTCCCCTTGGCGGAGCGCAACACCGCGTGATCCTCGGAAACCTCGCGCAGGGTCCAGTCCGTCACCTCGGCCCAGAACCGGGCCATGGCCCGCGGGTCGGCGCAGTCGACCACCACCGCGGCGATCGGCCCGGTGTCCCGGTAGATCTCCCGGGGCTCCAGCACGCAGAACTCGTTGCCCTCGGGGTCGGCGAGGACCGTCCATGGCACGTCGCCCTGGCCCACGTCGGCGGGCGTCGCGCCGAGGGCCTGGAGGCGCGCGACCAACTCCGCCTGATGGGCGGCAGAGGTGGTGGCAAGGTCGAGGTGGGTACGGTTCTTTGTCGTCGTCTTGGGTTCCGGGACGGTGACGACGTCGATGCCGACGGTGATCGGGTCCAGCCAGTCGAATCCGGCGGGTTGAACGGCGGTCACGCCGGATCCCGCACCGGAAACACCCCAGCCGAGCGCCTCCGCCCAGAACCGGCCGACAAGCGAGTCGTCAAGAGCCTTCATGTTCACCTGAACAAGGCGCAGCGTCATGCCGACGATCATAAGTGCGCTGGATCCTCTCGCCAGGCGCCGTTGCCGCGCACCTCGTCCGTGAACACGCCGCCAGGACCTCGGCGTTGAAGGTTCACCGGGCTTCGTCCGTACGGCCTTCCAGGACGTCGTCTGGACGCCCGACCCAGGGGCCACGGCGCCGGCACCCCGTCTATGCCGGGAACACCGGCAGGGCGGCGTCGAAGTGGTCAACTGCCTCGGCGTGGCCGAAGAGTCCGGCCAGGCCGCCGGTGTGCCAGAAAACGGTCGTCCGGCCAGGTGTGATGGTGCCGTCCCTGACCGCGGCCAGGAGTCCGGCCATGGCACGCCCCGTGTAGACGGGATCGAGTGCGATGCCTTCGGTGCGGGCCACGAGTTGCAGCGCCACGGCGGTGGACTCGGTGAGCCGGCCGTAACCGGAACCGACCTGGTCCGACCGGATGCGGAGCCGGTCCCGCACCGCGGAACCGGTGAGTTCGCCGGCCATGGCGGCGACCGCCGCGGCCGGGTCGTCCATCGCGCCGGTGTCGACACCCAGTACACGGTCGGCGCCCAGCGCGGCGACCAGGCCGGCCATGGTGCCTCCCGAGCCCAACGCGACGACGGCCAGGTCCAGCGAGGGAACCTGGGAAAGCAGCTCTTTGCCGGCCTGCACATAGCCCCGGGCACCCACGGTGCTGGACCCACCGAACGGGATCAGCTCCGGACGCGCCCCTCTGCGACGCAGTATCTCGACGACTTCCTCCGCGGCTGCGACAAGCTGTCGCAGGTCCGCGTCGCCCGCCCAGTGGACCTGAGCCCCGAAGAGGGCGTCCAGGGTCAGGTTTCCCGAGCGTGAGCCGCCAGGCCTGCCCGGAAAGACCAGCACCACATCGAGGCCGAGCTTCGCTCCGGCCGCGGCGGTCAGCCTTGCGTGATTGGACTGCGGAGCCCCCACCGTGACCAGGGTGTCCGCTCCGGCGGCCAGCGCCGCGCCGACCGTGTACTCGAGTTTGCGGACCTTGTTTCCGCCTGCCCCCAAACCGATCAGATCGTCTCGCTTGATCCATAGATCGGTCTCCCGCAGGCCGAGGGCGGCAGCCAGACGCGGAGCCCTCTCCAACGGCGTCGGCCAACTTGCGAGGGACGTGGGCGGGGCAGGGGTCACGCGAGTTCCTCCAACGGGAGACTTCCAACCGATCACTCATCGTCAGTCGTATTGCACCTCTTTGTCTACGGTCCTCTGGAGTCGTGCGGACCAGGTCCGCCAGGACGTGACGGTCGGCATCGGCCTCCGGTGGCAGCCCCATCCGGCCCTGGCCCAACCCACGCCGACCCCGGCGCCGGAAGTGCTGTCCAATGTCCTGCCCGGCCCCCCGTATGCGGCGCGCCGCCCTCCTGTGCGGTCCGTGTGAGATGCGAGGGCATTCGAGTACGCGCACCATGGCCGTGACACCGCATGGCGGATGAAGGCGTCAGCCGTGCCCGGGCGTTCCAGCCCTGCGCGAGCGCCGGTGCGAACGCGGGCCCGCACTCCCGGTGCCGCGTTACGCGGCTGTGTGAGACATCGTCCGTTCCCGCAGAAAGGGCACCTCCGTGGCCGTCCACCATCAGCTGATCCGGCGTCCCCCGCACGCGGTGTGGGCGGTGCTGGCCGATCCGACTCGTTACGAAGAGTGGGTGGTGGGCCCCACCGGGTCCGTGCCACTCGACCAGACCTGGCCCGCTGTCGGATCCAGGCTCCGCTACACCGTGCGGCTGGGTCCGTGGTCGGCCGACGGGGTGACGACGGTCCGGCACCAGGAATCCGGAAGTGAGCTGGAACTGGAGGCCTCTTTCAAGCCGCTGGGCACCGCGAGGATCTTCCTCCAGCTCAGGCCCTGGGGCGAGGAGGAAACCCTCGTCATCTGTGACGAGCACCCCCTGCGCGGCCTGGGAGGCACCCTCCACAACGCCGCGAGTGAAGCGCTGTTCCTGCTGCGGCACCGGGGCATGCTGGCCCGCCTGGCCAGGCTTGTGGAACACGGCTCCGGCGAGCAGCGTCACGCCGGGGCCCGCCATGCCTGACGCGGTGGTGATCGGCGCCGGTCCCAATGGGCTGGTGGCGGGCAATGTGCTCGCGGACGCCGGGTGGAGCGTGGAAGTCCTGGAGGCACAGCAGGAGCCCGGAGGTGCCGTACGCAGCGATCGCGGTGTCCATCCCGACTACGTCTCCGATCTCTTCAGTGCCTTCTACCCGCTGGCGGCCGTGTCCCCGGTCCTCGCCCGCCTGGATCTCGCCGCGGAGGGACTGCGATGGAGTCACGCCCCACGCGTGCTGGCCCACCCGCTGCGGGACGGGAGATGTGCCGTGCTGGAGCGCCGGGTGCAGGAGACCGCAGCGGGGCTGGACGCGTTCGCGTCGGGCGACGGCGATGCCTGGCGGGACCTGTACGACGCCTGGAGGCGTGTCGGGCAGGACCTGGTGCAGGCCCTGTTCACGCCGTTCCCTCCAGTCCGCTCCGGGCTCCGGCTGGCGGCGAAGCTGCGGACCGCGGACGGACTGCGGCTGGCCCGGAACCTGGCCCTGCCGGTACGCCGCCTGGGCGACGAGGAGTTCCGGGGCGAGGCGGGACGGCTTCTGCTGGCCGGGAACGCCTTGCACGCCGACCTGGCCCCCGAGGGGGTGGGCAGCGGCGGATTCGGCTGGCTGATGTCGATGCTCGGACAGAGCCACGGCTTCCCGGTGCCCGTCGGCGGTGCGGGAGCCCTGACGGCGGCGCTCGTGAACCGCCTGCAGCACCGCGGTGGCGTGCTGCGGTGCGGGGAGCGCGCCGTGTCCGTCGTCGTACGGGGCGGCAGGGCGGTGGGCGTCCGGACGGCCGGCGGCGAGACCGTCAGCGCGCGCCGCGCGGTGCTCGCGGACACGTCGGCGCCGGCCCTGTACCGGGAGCTCGTGGGGGAGGAGCACCTTCCCTCCCGCCTCCTGCGGGACCTGGAACGCTTCCAGTGGGACTTCGCGACCTTCAAGGTCGACTGGGCCCTGACCGGCCCGGTGCCGTGGACCGCCCCGCAGGCCTCCGGCGCCGGAACGGTCCACGTGGCCGACGGCATGGACAGCCTGACCCGGTTCGCCTCGCAGATCGCCATGGGACAGGTCCCCGACGAGCCGTTCGCCCTGCTCGGGCAGATGACCACGGCGGATCCCAGCCGCTCACCCGCCGGCACGGAGTCGGCGTGGGCCTACACCCATGTCCCGCAGCACATCGTCTCCGACGCCGGCCCCGACCGCATCACCGGCCGCTGGGACACCCGCGAACAGGAAGCCATGGCGGACCGTGTCGAGGCCCAGGTGGAGCGGTTCGCGCCCGGCTTCCGTACCCGGATCCTCGCCCGCCGGATCCTGGCCCCCACCACCCTCCAGGCCATGGACGAGAACCTCCACAACGGCGCCATCAACAACGGCACCACCGCCCTGCACCAACAGGCCGTCTTCCGTCCCGTCCCCGGCACCGGCCGCCCCGAGACCCCGGTAAAGGGCCTCTACCTCGCCTCCGCGGCCGCCCACCCCGGCGGCGGAGTCCACGGAGCCCCCGGAGCGAACGCCGCCCGGGCGGCGCTACGGCCCTACGGCCTGCACACCCTCCTTCACCGCGCCCAACGAATCTGAACCCACCGGGGAGCGCCGGCGGAGCAGAGTCCCGGGGCGGGTCGAGCCGAGGGGAATCGCCTGGCACGGGCCGCGTCAGCGCACGTTCCCCTCGGCCTTCTCGTCGTACTCGTCCTCCGGCTCCTCTTCGTCGTACTCCTCTTCGTCTTCTCCCTCTTCTCCGTCTTCTGCCTCTTCTCCGTCTTCTGCCTCTTCTTCGTCGGGGGCCTCCCCGTCTTCTTCGTCGTACTCCTCCTGGTCCTCGGCCTCTCCTGCCGCTTCCTCCTCTTCCAGCGCCTCCTCGTGGCTGCGGACCACCTCGCCGTCGCGGATCTCTCCGCGCCAGCCCTCGACTTCCTCGTCGGCGAACGTGACGTAGCGCTGGAAGTTCTTGAAGTCCAGTCGCAAACGGCGGCCTTGGGCGCGCCACAGGTTGCCGGTCTTCTCGAAGAGACCCGACGGGTAGTACTCGACGACGAGCACGATGCGCGTCAGGTCGGGCGTGATTTCGTGGAAGCTGACACAGCCGTGGGTGGTGCCTTTCGCGCCCTCGGAGCTCCATACGATGCGCTCGTCCGGCACCTGCTCCTCAACCGATGCCTTCCAACCGCGGGTCGACGGACCGACCTTCACCTTCCAGGTGCTGGCGACCTCGTCGTTCTTGGACACACTGCGTACGCCTTTGGTGAAGCTGCTGAACTCCTCGTACTGGGTCCAGTAGTTGTACGCCGTGCGGATCGGGACACCCACGTCGAGCACTTCGATGATGTTCATGACCTTGGTGCTGCCGGCCTTGCCACCGCTTCCTCCGCCGAAAATGCCCTTGACCTTGCCCATCACGTTGTCCTTGAGCCCCTTGGCCTTCTGACCCACGAATGCCTTCAGCGGGGAGTCGCCCTGGAGCATCCGGCCGCCGACGCCGGCGAGTGTTCCCCCGTTCTCGGCCACGTCGAGAAGGCGGTCGGTGACATCCCCCAACTTGTCCCCTGCCTTGTCGGCGAGATGCCCCACCTGAGCACCGAGGAAGTCGACGAGTTCTTCGCGCAGCAGGTCCAGACCCGAACTCTCTTCGTGGTCGGTGTCACGCACTTTGTCGGCCATGACCTACCTCCGCCGTGCAGTCGTCTTCTTTGCAGCGGTCTTCCGCGCCGGGGCCGTCTTCCTGGCGGGGGCCTTTTTCTCGGCCGTCCTCTTCGTCGCGGTCTTCTTGGCGGTGGGCCTCTTCGCAGGGGCCTTCTTGGCGGGAGGCGGAGACTTCTTCGCGGTCTTCTTCGCCGGCGCCGCCTTCTTGGCGGGGGGCCGGTGCGCCGCGGTCTTCTTGGCCGGTGACGCCTTCCTTGCAGGAGCAGCCTTCTTGGCGGCCGCCTTACGGGGAGCGGATTCGTCCGGGCGCTTCCTCGCCGCGGTTCCTGTCCCCCTGCGGCGACGCGGTGGCGGTTCCTCCTCGGCCTCTTCCTCGGTCTCTTCCTCCTCGGGTTCCTCCTCCTCGGGTTCTTCCTCCAGTTCGTCCTCCGGTTCTTCGTCCTCCGGCTCTTCGTCCTCCGGCTCTTCCTCCTCTCCTTCTTCCGCTTCTTCTTCCTCCTCGTAACGCCCCTCGCCCTCCTCCGGCTCCTCCTCGTCCTCCTCGTACTCGTCTTCGTCCTCTTCGTCCTCGTCCTTTTCCTGGCCAATGCGTTGCGTCCGCTCGTGGAGCGAGCCGGCGAGGTCGGTGAGGCGCCGATCGGCAGCGGCTGCCAGGGCTTTGCGGCCGGCGTCCAGTAGTTCGCCGCGCACCTGCTCGTTCAAGTCGGCGACCGCTGGAACATCACCGATCTTGCGGAGTCCGGTCGTCAGCAGCTGTTGAGGGTCGAGCCCAAAGCGGCGGCCGGCAAGGTAAGTTGCCATGGTCAAGGCAAGGCGTCCCTTCTTCGTGCGTCCGAGCACATAGCCCGCTGCGACGGCGGCGGCGAGGCCGACCTTGGTCGTGTCGTTCATGAGCCGGTTCCCTTCACAAAGGGCAGGTGGAAACGCCCGCGTCCGGACCAACGCCCCGGTCCCGAACTCGCCATGGAGACGGAGGGTGGATCGCACGCGCACCGCGCCTCACTGCCCGCTGTGTCGCAGACACACCATGCAACCGGCGGGCAGGTCTCCGCGAAGTCATCCACGCTAGGGCGATATGTGTCCCTCTATGATGAAATTATAGGGTTCGTGGATGGAATATGGCGCACGCTCCGACCACCGGAGAGATCATGGCCGCACCAGAACCGCGGAGGCGATCCAGCGCTCGGAGCCGCGGCTCCGACGGGGACAGCACGAGTGGTTCCCGTCGCCGCTCCGGCAAGGGCAACGCCGCTTGGGCCATACGCTCCGCCGTCGGACAGCTTCAGGAGTTGCTCGGCCGTGCTCCCGAGTCCGTCTCGGCACTGAAACCGACCGAGACCGGTTGGGAAGCCGACGTCGAGGTACTCGAATTGGAGCGCGTCCCCGAAACCACCAGCGTGATGGCCACCTATCGAGTGACGCTCGACGAGGAAGGCGATCTGGTGGGATACGAACGGAAGCGCCGCTACACGCGCGGCCAAATCGACCGGCGGGGCTGAGAAAGCACAGCCGGTGAAGGGAGGCACCATGACAGTGGTGCCGCAAAGTGGAGGCGGTGTCGCTCGCGGTGGCGGGACCGGCAACCTCTACGACGTCCTGGAACTCATTCTCGATCGCGGGCTTGTCATCGACGTGTTCGTCCGTGTTTCGCTGGTGGGGATCGAAATCCTCAAGATCGACGCTCGCATCGTCGTGGCCAGCGTCGACACCTATTTGCGTTTCGCCGAGGCGTGCAACCGTCTCGACCTCGAATCCGGGAGGAAGGCGCCCGCCCAGTTGACCGACATCGTCGGAGATACGGTCGAGAGCGGAGCCAAAGGAAAATCCAAGGGGGCCCTCTCCGGTGCGGCGGAAGCGGTCACTGATTCCCTCAAGGGGATCACCGGTCGTGACGACGCCGAGGAGGCCGAAGAAGAAGAGCCCGAGGAAGAAGACGAGGGCAAGGAAAGGGAACCCGTGGAGAGGCGACGGCGGCCGGTTCGGCGTACCTCCCGACGCGAGCGCGAATGAGGCTCGCCGCGCGAGAAGGAATGAGCCATGGCCGTATACATCTACTCCATCACCGGCAAGCAGCACCCGCTCCGCCTCAACGGTCTCAACGGCGTCGGTGAACCCCCGGCGGGCTTGCGGACAGTGACGGCCGGACCGTTGTGTGCTGTGGTCAGCGACGCGCCGGAGGACCTGCGCGCCAAGCGCCGCGACATCATGGCGCACCAGGAAGTCCAGGAGCGCCTCATGGCGGACGGCACGGTGCTCCCCATGCGGTTCGGCCTCACCGCCGAGAACGACGAGGCCGTACTGGCGGCCCTGGAGCAGAACGCCGCGGACTACACGGACCGGCTTCAGGCACTGGAGGGGTGCAGCGAGTACCACCTCAAGGCGTCGCAGGACGAGGACGCCCTGCTGCGGCAGATCCTGCGGGAGTCGGACGTGGCACGAGAGCTCAATGACGAGATCCGCGGCGGCACCGCCGCCCCCGACGCGTCGCTGCGACTGGGGGAACTGGTCACCCAGGAGGTACAGGCACGGCAGGAGGCGCTGGCTGCGGGTGTGGTCGAAGCACTGCGCCCCTTCGCCCGGACGCTTGAATCGTCCCAGCCGACGGGTTCGGACTTCCTCAACGTGTCGTTCCTGGTGACCGACGACCGGGAAGAGGCGTTCCTGACCACGGAGTTGAGCGTCGCCCATCAGATGGGCGACGACTTCGACTTCCGGCTCAACGGCCCCCTGCCCCCTTACAGCTTCGTCTGAAGGAGTTCTCATGGGCCTGTTCACCCAGCTCGTCACCCTCCCCCTGGCCCCCGTGCGCGGCGTCGTATGGGTCGTGGAGCGGGTCCGGGAGGAAGCCGAGAACCAGTACTACGACCCCGCACCGGTGCACCGCGAACTCGCCGAACTCGAGCGTCTCCTCGTCGCGGGAGACATCGACGAGGAGACGTTCGACCGGCGCGAGGACGAACTGCTCGACCGGCTGGAGGAGATCCGCGCCTATCGGCAGGGCTGACACTCCTGATCCGGCACGAGGGAATTCGAGGCCGCAACCGTGACTGAACCCCTGGCCAACAGGCTTGGTTCCTACCCGTCCCGAGCGGCGCCGCCCTACGGGCAGGGCTCCTCCGCCAATCTCGCCGACATCCTTGAACGTGTGCTCGACAAGGGCATCGTCATCGCGGGCGACATACAGATCAACCTTCTCGACATCGAGCTGTTGACCATAAAACTGCGCCTCCTGGTCGCCTCAGTCGACAAGGCGAAGGAGATGGGCATCGACTGGTGGGAGCACGACCCCG
The DNA here is from genome assembly GCF_053611365.1 of Streptomyces sp. NPDC054813. NCBI lineage: Bacteria > Bacillati > Actinomycetota > Actinomycetes > Kitasatosporales > Streptomycetaceae > Streptomyces > Streptomyces sp. NPDC054813. The sequence goes on from NZ_JBSHAF010000033.1 coordinate 92,528, forward strand.
CGCTCTCCTCCCGGGCCAGGGGTGACCGGTCACTGGCCGAGGAGAACCGCCGGTTGCGGGCCGAGATCGATGCTCTCCGCCAGGGCAACGCCCTCCCCATGGAGGAGGAAGCGCCCCGGGGCACGGGCGGTCGTCGCGGGGGAAGTGCTCGCGATGAGTGACCTGCTGACGTACGCGTATGCGGTGGTACGCGACACCGGGGGACTGCAGGAGGCGGCCGCGCCGCTCCGGGGCGTCGCCGACGCTCCGGTGAGTCTCGTCACCGGCGACGGCGACGATCAGCCGGCGCTGGTGGTGAGCCGTGTGCCCGCACAGGACTTCCAGGAACACGCTCTCAAGCAGCATCTCGAGGACCTGGAATGGCTGGAGGCGGTGGCCCGCGCCCACCACGGCGTCATCGAGGCCCTGGCCGAACGCACCACCGTCCTTCCCTTCCGCCTGGCGACCGTCTACCTCGACGACCAGCGGGCCCGGGAGGTACTGGAAGCAGGCCGGACCGTGTTCGCCGAGCGCCTGGCCCGGCTCTCCGAACATGTCGAATGGGGGGTCAAGATCTATGCCGAGCCGTCCGCGGTCCCCGCTGCCCCAGCCGTTCCCGCGGCAGACCTGACGCCTGGGCGCGCCTATCTGCGGAACCGCCGGCAGCAGCAGAGTGTTCGCGACACCGTCTACCAGGCGGCGCAGAAGGCCGCCGATCGGGTGGAGACCGCGGGTCGCAAGCACGCCTCCGACCGGGTCCGGCACCGCGTACAACAGGGATTTCTCGCCGAAGCGGCCGGCAACGCCGGCGTCGCCGGCGAGAACGTCGTCAATGACGCCTACCTTGTGCCCCTGAACCGTTGCGACGACTTCCTGGCCGACGTGACGCATGCCGCCGACGGGCTGGACGGGGTACGGGTCGAGGCCACCGGCCCCTGGGCTCCGTACTCCTTCGCCATGCCACCCGGTGAATCCGGCGGGGCCGCGGAGGGAGCAGTCCCGTGATCACGCCCGGCCCGCAACCCGGGACGGAACGCCTGCCCCAGCGGCAGGTCGCTCTCATCGATCTGCTCGACCGGCTGCTGACCGGTGGCGTCGTCCTCACCGGTGACGTGGTGCTGTCCATAGCCGACATCGATCTGGTACGCGTCTCTCTCCGTGCCCTGATCGTTTCCATCAGCGAGCAGAACCCCTCGCCATGGCCGAGCACCAGCCCGCTGCAGGGCGGCGACCATGACAGCTGAGGGAGAGAGCCGGCCGCCGTCCCGCGCCGACGAAGTGGCGGAGGCCGCCGCCCGCGCCTTCCGGCTGTTGCCCGCCGCCCCGCGCGACCTGGACCTTCCGGGCGGCAAGGGCTCACGTTCCCCGGCCCGGCGGATCAGCTCCGACCGCGACACCGTCGAACGGGACCTCCTCAGGCTCGTCCTCACCCTCGTGGAACTGCTGCGCCAGCTCATGGAACGACAGGCCCTGCACCGCGTCGACCAGGGAGACCTCACCGACGACCAGGAAGAACGCCTGGGTGCGACCCTCCTGCTCCTCCACGACCGCATGAGCGACCTGTGCGCCCAGTACGGACTGACCATGGAGGACCTCAACCTCGACCTCGGGCCCCTGGGCACGCTGCTTCCGCCCTCCGACTGAACCCCGGGTGACCGTCGAGGGCCGAGCACGAGACAGCGCCCGAGCCGACCGAAGCCGGGTCGGGCGCTGCACGGCGGGGCAGAGGGGGTACCCCCGGCTACTCGCACCGTGGGCCGGGTGGGGCGACTACCAGTAGTGGCGTCGACCGGCGACGGCGTGTCCCATGCCGCCGAGGAGCCACAGGACGGCTCCGATCACCAGCAGGATGATCCCGATGGTCCACAGGATGGATATCCCGGTGACGAAGCCGACGACGAGCAGAATGATACCCAGGATGATCATGGTCTCTCCCTTGGGGGAGTGGTGCCGGCGCCCCACCGAACGGCGAGAGACCGCAAGGGGGGTGGGCATGGGGGTGGGTGGTCTTCTCCTTACTCCACACGGTGCGGTTTGTGGCCGGCGACCTGCAGGCGGACCTCGGTGGGCAGGTGGGAGGAGCCGGTGGACCGACGGGCGGTTCGGAGCGGGCCCTCCCACAGGGCATCGAGGACGGCGCCGGGTGCCGCCTGAGAGGTGAGAGTGAGGCCGACGCGGGTGCTGGGACGGGCAGGACGGCCAGTGATGCGTACGGCCGTATGCTCAACGCCCGGCAGGGCACCGGCTTCGGCGGCGATCGCGTCGCTGAGCGCGCGGTCGCGCAGTTCGACGCCCTCCTGCGGGGGTGTGCCGCCGACGGGCAGTGTTCCGGGGCGGGGCCGGCGCAGTTGGGCGAGCAGCCACCACAGGGCGAGCAGGGCGACGAGGACGAGGGCGGCGATGACCGCCGGCCACCACCACCAGCCCTGGCTGCTCCAGCGGGCCCGGTCGGCGGAGCCGAGCAGGACGTCGGCCGGGGCGGTCAGGGGCCAGCCGACGGGCGGCACCAGATGGTGTCGCCGGTAGATGTCGAGCCCGGCGAAGAGGATCAGCAGACCGCCGCCGAGCAGTACCAGCCCGGCGAGGGCCAGCAGGCTGCGGTTGACTACGGGTTGCGGCGTCATGGTGCGGGCTCCGGTGCTGCTGGTTTCTCGGTCAGTCGGTGCGTCGCCGTACCCGTACGACGATGCGGGGAGGGCGGGCGAGGGCGAGCTGGTCGCGCTCGTCGCCGAGGACGGCGGTGAGGTCGTCCTTCACCTTCCGGGGGTCGCGGAAACGAACGTCCGCGCTGGCTTTGACGCGGTGGCGGCGCACCCGGATGCGAGCCTTACCGACCCCGGGTACCCGCATTGCGGCGTCGCGTATCAGGTCGGCGGCGCCGTCCCGGTCCAGGGCGGCCCGCAGCCCGGGCGCGGGGGAGCGCAGGGGCAGCCAGTGGCGTAGGCCGGGAGTGAGGGCCAGCACGATCAGCCAGACGCCGACGGCGGCCGCCACGGCGGCTCCCGTGAGCATCCACACGTCGTCCACCGGGCGGGTTGCCAGTTCGTCGGCCAGGTGCCGGCGCCAGGCTGCCGCAGGGCGTCCCGCCCGTACGGCGACGACGTCGACCAGTGCCGCGCCCGCCGCCACGAGAACCAGCGCGGCGACCAGCGCGGCCGGAAGGCGGCGTGCGGACCACGGCCGGTGGGTTCGGTGCCCTCCGTCGGGCTCACCGGCCGTCAGGTTCGGTGGCGGCGCCTCGTGTTCGGACGGACCGGGCTCTGCCGGCCGTTCCCTCGGCTCCTCGGGCTCCTTCGTCAGCGGCACCGTGGCAGGGCGCGCGGACGGTGCGGAGCTGCGCGCGGGCGGGTCCGGGTCGGGTGTCATTCCGGTCCTCCTTCTTGCGCGGCGAGGCCGGCGGCACCGGCTGCGGGGCGCCTCACCGGACCCGTCCCCGGTTGGCGCCGCCGGCGGTCACCAGCCGCCGGACGGTGAGCGTGACCTCTCCTACCTCCAGACCGGTCAGTTGGGCCACCCGTTCGGCGACGTCTTGTCGTATCCGCCGGCAGATCTGGGGGATGTCGGCGGGGTAGGGCAGGTCCATGGTCAGGTGCAGGCGTACCGACCCGGTACGGGTGGCCGCGGAGGCGGCGGGCGCCGCCGGTGCGTCCCGGTCGGCCGGTATGGCGGCGCGCCGGGACTGGGCCGTGCGGGCGGCTTGGGCGGCGATACGGGCAACCACTCTGTCCGGTATGACGGTGGCGCCCCGCTCGGCCGGGGGCGGCAGGCCGGTGGCCCGCGCCGGGGGGCCGGACCCTTCACCCAGGGGCGCGGCACCGGGCCAGGTGTTCACCGCTGCCTCCGCGTATGGAGGTCGAGATCGCCCTGTACGGCGAGGCCGACGATCAGCCCCGCCGTCCCCAGGACGAGAACGAGCAGGAATGCCCAGAAGCCGCCGAAGTAACCGGCGAAGCCCAGGGCCATGCCGGCCGCGAGGCCCGTCGTCGCTGCGTTCATCATGCACTCACCCGTCTCGCGAGCGTCCCTGCCGCCGTGATCGCCCGCGCAGGCCCGAGGACACGGCGGTGATCATTGCTGCGGTCACCGCACGCGGCTCTCGTCCGGTTCGGTCTGCCCCTCCTCGTCGCCGTCGTCGGGGAGGTTGACGTCGTCGACGACGATGTTCACCTCGACGACCTCCAGCCCCGTCATCCGCTCCACGGCGCTGATCACGTTGGCGCGTACGCCGCCGGCGACGTCGACGATGGAGACGCCGTACTCGACGACGACATCCAGGTCCACGGCGGCCTGCCGCTCGCCGACCTCGACCTTCACTCCCCGCGTGACACCTCCGCCTCCGCCGGGGACGCGTTCCCGCATGGCGCCGAAGGCGCGGGCCATCCCCGCTCCCAGGCTGTGGATGCCGGGTACCTCACGGGCGGCCATGCCCGCGATCTTGGCCACCACGCCGTCCGCGATGGTGGTCTTCCCCCGTGTCTCGGCCGGAGTCCCGGCCCCGGTACGGCCCTTCAGCGCGCTCACGCCCGCATCGGCCCGGCCGCCCCCGCTGACGCTGGTGATGTTGTCCGTCATGGCGGTCGCCTCGATCGGTCAGTGGGAGACACCTGCGTGGTGCCGTCAAAAGGTTGGACATACGTGGCGGCGTACTTCTCACACGCATCCCGTGTGATGTGCATCACATGAATGTGTAGGGGTACTTGCTCGTTCCAAGCCCTGTGCGGGAGTTGTCATGATCGAACGCACCGCTTCGCCACGGCTGGCATGCGACCTGCCGGACGGACTGCTGGCCGTACGGGCGGCCGAGGGAGACGAGGACTCCTTCGCCGTTCTCGTCCGACGGCACAGCCGGTCCCTCCTGACTCTGGCCCGCTGCATGCTCGGCAACCCCCAGGACGCCGAGGACGCGGTCCAGGACGCCTTCGTCAGCGCCTGGCGGCGACTGCCGGAATACCGCCACAGTGCGGAGTTCCATACCTGGATGTACCGGATCACGGTCAACCGTTGCCTGGCCATGCGCCGGCGCCGGCTGCCGCCCCTCTCACTGAACACCGTCGTCGAACCCGTGGCGGGTGACCCGTGGAGCCAGCCCGACCGGTCCGCCGAGCGGGACGCGACCGCCGCCGCCCTGACCCGCGCGCTCGCCGAGCTGGACGCCGGGCAGCGGATCTGCTGGATCCTGAGGGAGGTGCAGGGCCTGCCCTACAAGGAGATAGCCCACGAGACGCGGACCAGCGAGCCGACAGTGCGCGGCAGACTGTTCCGGGCACGCCGATCCCTGCAGGAGGCGATGGGCCCATGGCGCTAGACGACCCGCACACACAGCCGTCCGAACCGCCGGGAGCCGACGGGCCCCGCACCGGATCGGCCGCCGCCGACGTGCCACCGTTTCCGGGGGACGAGGCGCTGCCCTGCGGCCGCCTCCTCAGCCGGGTCTGGGAACAGGCCCAGGACGAGGCGTCGGTCGGGGACCCGCACACCGTCTCCTGTCCGCACTGCCGGGAGGCCGTCGAGGGGCTGGCCACGGTGAACGCGGCCAGCCGGGCGCTGCGCGCCGTGGACCCTCCCGGACTGTCCGCACTCGCCGACCGCGTCATGAACGCCGTCAGGGCGGAGGCCAGGCTGGGACTGCTGCTGCCCCTGGCCGACCCGGACCGGGACCTGCGGATCACCGAGAGTGCCGCGGCGAAGGTGCTGCGCCAGGCCGCGGACACGGTACCCGGTGCGAGGGCCGCGGCCTGCCGGCTCACGTCTGCGGGCGAGGGCACCGACGTCCGGGTGGCCATGACTCTCGTCGCCGACCTCGACCGTCCGCTGCCCGAGCGCGTACATCAGGTGCGCCGATCGGTCCTTCACTCGGCCGGTCAGGATCTGGGGCTCGCAGTGACGGCCGTCGACATCGCCGTGGTCGATGTTCCCGAGCGGTGGCCGCCGCCCCTCGGCGCCGGCCTCCGGACCGGTGGTGGTGCGTGATGACCACCGTCGGCCCGGCCACGATCCTCGGCGTCGCGGCCGAGGCAGCCCTCGCGGTTCCAGGCGTCACCGGCCTGCAGCCCCGACTCGCCCAACGCCTCGCGGCAGCCGCCGCGCCCACCCGGACGTCCACCGCGTCTCACCGCACGACTCCCGAAGCAGGCGTTCGAGCCGAGCGGGCGCCGGAAGGCTCGGGATGGCACATCGAGGTGCGCTGCGCCCTCGCCGAAGGCCGGCGGGCCCTGGACGTCGCCCGCAACGTACACGGCCGGGTGCGGACCGCCGTCATCTCCCACCTCGCCACCCAGGAGCCGGTCTCCGTCACGGTCACGGTGACCCGCATCGTCGCCCGGTACGACGCGGCATGAGCGCCGTGGGCGTCGGCCCCATGGACCGTCAGAGGTGACACCGGGCTGGTAGGAGTTCACCGCCCTGGGACCCGCTCGCACCTGCGGGGCGGAGTGACGAACGGCCACGCCGCTCATACGCCACCGCGTCCACCTGCGCTCCGACCGCCCTGGCAAGGACGCCCCGGAGCTCGACCGCGAGAAGCATCTCGGCGACCGCGGCTACGACGACAGGCTGGGCACCTGCTACGGCGCGGGCGGCGCCCCGTTCGGCGGCCCGCTCGCCCGACCCAAGGCACGCTCTGAGCACCACGGCCCGAAGGTGCCGTTGTGGATCTCCTCGGCGACCTTGTCGGCGTCGTCCGAGGTTCCGGCCTTCGTGACGGCGTCGGCGATCACCTGGACCGCGGAGCAGGAGGGGAAGACGTGGAGGCCGCTCGGGTCCTTTCGTGCGACGGCGGTGTGCGGTCCCGCGGCCCACCAGCGGCCGTGTGCGTCCCGCGGCGTGGCCGTGATCAGCGTTGGCCGGCAGGCTTGCCCGGAAGTTCGGTGCGACTGCCTCGGCAGGAGTAGACGATCTCCACTGAACCGCCGGGGAGGGCACGCTCGCGCCGGAAGGTCAGCCCGGTGTCAGGACCGAGCATGGGTGTCAGTCGCATCCCACCGCCGAACAGCAGCGGCAGCACGACCAGTTCGAGGGTGTCGAGTGCGCCGAGGGCGTGGAACGTCCCGATCGTCCGCGGGCCCCCGATGAGGTGGACGTCGCCGCCCCGGTTGGCCGAGCGGAGTCTGTCCAGCAGCCGTACCGGGTCACTGTCGGTGGTGACATGACCGGGGGTGCCGTCCGGACGGTGTGAGCCGAGCACGAACACCTCGAGGGCCGGCCATGGCCAACGGTTGTTGGTCAGCGCGGGCTCGAAGGTGGTGCGGCCCATCAGCGCCGCCTCGCAGCCTTCGAGGAACTCCCGGATACCGTGGCTTTCACCGGAGACGAACGCGGGGTCGGCAGTCAGGGCGGGCCACCCGTTCGGTGTGGTCACGTACCCATCGGCACTCATGCTCATACGCGCGCGGATCTGCATGGTCTCTCCTTGGGGCGTCCGGCGGTCGGCGTCCGGCCGTGCGGTCGGCGACCCACCGCTGATCGACGAACGGACAGCACTTGTTGATCCCAGAGCCACGGCTTGTCCGGATTCCGCTTCGCGGGTCGTGCCTCTACCCGAGCGTCGAACGGGAGACCCACCGATCGACACGCTGCCGGGAAAAACCTTCGCATCACGAGATCATGGACCCGCGGCAGCGGCACCCGGCCGCATCTCCCGCTCGCGGATCCCGCCCACGCCCGGTCTCCTTGACCGCGTCATCCGGTTCCATCTGCTCGTCCTCGCCCCCTCGGCAATCCCGTACTTCTGGATGCGCTCCGCCTTCGGCTCGCCTTGGCCCGGTACGCGGCCAGATCCTTCGCGGAGAGCTGCCTTCTCGACCCATGTGACCTTGAGGATCTTGCATGCCCACGCAGTTCATGAACGGCGACTCGCCAGGAGGGACTGCGCCGGGTGCTCCGTCTCGGAGCGGCAGGTGACCTGCGTGGTATCGATGGGCCGGGATCAGGCAGGGCAGTTCGCGTTCGCCTGTGCGGGAGGGCGGTATTGCCTCCCGGTTCTCCTGGGCTTACAGCCCGGCGGTCTCGCGGGGGGTGGCACGGGCCGCGCGCAGAACGCCGAGTGCGGATGGATCGATGCCCGGAAGCGGTCGCCAAGCGGTGGGGCTGGAGGCGACCGGCCGAAGACCTCGGGCTCGTCACGCAGCAGTGTCAGGTCGGTGATCGGCACCTCCGCTAGCTAGGACGCTGTGGGCGCCTTCGGAAGCATCGTCCGGCGTGTTCTCCTGCTGGAGGGGCGCTGACCTGGGCTGGGTGCAAGTCATTCCGTCCGCTGAGACTCGCCGACAGATGCGGGAGATCGTCAACGCGCTCGTCCATCGGGGCCGCACCGGTTGCCAGTGGGGCCTGCGTCCGCACGACCTGCCGCCGCTGAAATCCGCCTTCGCCAGCAGGGGCTGGTCGACGCCGTGATCGGCACTTTCTGTACGCCAACTACTCACACCCGGACACGCACGAGCCCGCCACCACAGTGGCGGGCTCGTGCGTGTCCGACGTCTCATGGGCCGTTCGACCAACTGAGGGAACGGCGGGAATCGACCCGGGACGCCCTCCGGTCGGCATTGGCTGGAGACGTGATGATCACGGCACAGCCCACCACCCGGAGGGAACACTCGATGAGCGGCACCACAGTCCCCCTGAAGCAGCGAGCCGGCCGGTACGGCGCCTGGAGCGTCGAACTGCGCTCGGAGGACCCGGCCCGGCGTGGAGAACTGGACGAGGCCGCGGCCGAGCTGGAGGAACTCGGGTACGGCGCCATCTGGCTCGGCAACAACAGCACCGCCGACCATGCCGCTCCGCTGATCGGGGCGACGCGCCGCATCCTCGTCGGCACCAGCGTCCTGAACATCTGGCAGCAGGAGGCCGCCACGACCGCGGCCGGCTTCGCCGAGGTGGCATCGGCGCACCCAGGCCGCTACCTGGTGGGTCTCGGCGTGAGCCACGGCCCGCTGGTGAAGGACTACAGCCGCCCGTACGCGGCGATGACCGGCTACCTCGACGAGCTGGACGAGGCCGGCGTCGCCGCCGACAGCAGGGTGCTGGCGGCGCTGGGCCCTAAGATGCTGAAGCTGTCCGGCGAGCGGGCGGCCGGCGCCATCCCCTACCTGGTCACGCCCGAACACACCGCCCAGGCCCGCGAGATCCTCGGCGAGGGCCCGCTGCTCGCCCCGGAGCTGAAAGTGGTTCTGGAGACCGACCCGGCCCGGGCCCGCGCGCTGGCCCGCGGCGCCCTCGCCATGTACCTCACCCTGCCGAACTACACCAACAACTTCCTGCGGCACGGCTTCACCGAGGCCGACCTGGCCGAGGGCGGCAGCAACCGCCTGATCGACGCGGTCTTCGCCTGGGGCGACGAGGACCGCATCCGCGACCGCATCGACACCTTCCATCAGGCAGGCGGGGACCACGTGGCCCTCCAGGTGGTCACCGGCACCCACAGGGACAAGCTCCCGAGGGAGGAATGGCGCAGGCTCGCTTCCCTATGGGGATAACAGCCTCGGGGGAACACCGGAACCGTGGTGAGCGGCAGCGCGGGTTCCGGTTCGGGTCTCTCACCGACAGTCGGTTGAGAGAGCCGCCCGGCGACGCGTGAACCGCCCGTATTCGCCCAGCTCGCCACTCGCAGAAGTTCTCTCGGCACTAGGGCCTGTTGCGAAAGTGCTTGCCGCGTAGGGTCTGGCGTCGTTGTCAGTGGTGCCGTGCATGATCGGCGGGTCAGCTTTTCGCGGAGGTAGGGAGGCGCGGTGTCGATCACAAACCGGCAGATAGCGGGACACGCATTCCTGCGGCAGATGTACGACGACTCGTACTTCCCTGATCGTGTGGTCGATCAAGGGAAGGCGATCCTGCTGCGGCTGTGCGAACGCGTTGAGGTCGAGCAGCCGTCGGATCTGGAGACTCTGTATGCGCTCACTCAGGATGCGACCGGCGAGTTCAACCTGCTGGACAGGGAGTTCATGGCGGCCGGGAGCGGGATCGAGACGGTGGCGCGTGAGTGGATCTGTGACGAGTTTCGCTTCGTCGCGTCGGCATACGGGTTCATGGACGCGGATGCTGAAGAGCTGACCTCCGGTCGAGACTGGTGAACGACGGCAGAAGGGCCGTCTTGGGTCAAAGCCATTCGTTGAGAGCTGCGATCAGCACGGTCGACTCGTAGCGGACGGCGAGCTTGTCGTATCGCGTGGCGACAGCGCGGTGTCTTTTGAGGCGGTTGATCCCGCACTCGACCGCATGGCGCTCGCGGTAGTCGACCGGGTCGAAATGCGGCGGCCGGCCGCCGCGGGAGCCGAGCCTTCGGCGGTTGCGCGCCTGGTCGGCCTTGTCCGGGATGGTGCATCGGATCCCGCGTCGGCGCAGGTAGGCGCGGTTTCTGCGGGAGGCGTACGCCTTGTCAGCACGCACCCGTTGGGGGCGGACGCGTGGCCGGCCCGGCCCAATGCGGGGCACACGGACCTTCTCCAGCACCGGTTCGAACTGCGGCGAGTCCCCACGCTGCCCTGCCGTCACCACGATGGACATGGGCTTCTGGCCCTGCTCGACGGCCAGGTGCAGCTTGGTGGTGAACCCGCCGCGCGACCTACCCAGCCCGTGATCACGGGGCTCCGTGAAGACGCCACCCGGTGGTTCTTTCTGCAGGTCGCCCTGCTTGCGAGCGCCGGCCGCATGCTGATGGGCGCGGCACACCGTGGAGTCGACGCTCAGGTCCCACGTGATCGCACCCTTCGCGTCGGCCAGGGACTGGAGCCGGGTGAGGACTCGCTGCCACGTGCCGTTCCGCTGCCATCGGCGGAACAGGTCATAGATCCGGCTCCATGGTCCGTACTCGACGGGGACGTCCCGCCATGGAACGCCGGTCCGGACCCGGAACCGTATGCCGTCGATCAACTGCCGTCGAGGCCAGACGGGCGGCCGTCCTGCCCTGGCTCCCTTCGGCAACAACGGCTCCAGCACCGTCCACTGCTCGTCCGTGAGATCTCCCCGACCCATGAACCGTGATCATTCACAGCCCAAGATCCACTTTCGATACACGGCCTAAGAGGTCCTAACAGAAGTCGTTGATCATGTGACTTTCGGCTTGGATGGTCGTTGGTCTGGTCGTGGGGAAACATCAGTCGCGTCCATGGATCGTG
>NZ_JBSHAF010000034.1:0-95702 GCF_053611365.1 Streptomyces sp. NPDC054813
AGGCACAAGATCATCTGACACCTGCAGAACTCTGCCGCCCTGAGACCCAACTGCCAAGCCCCACAAGCGAACTCATTCTGAAATGATCAGTAAGTAACCGCTGTTGCACTCGTGCCGCACGAGCCAGAGAAGAGACGGAAGTGAAGCGAGTGAAGCGCAGAACTGTGAACCCGAACCGGGCCGGGCACTGGTGGATCCGGCTCGGCACGAAGGACAGCGACACCTCGCTGACCGTCTCCGCGAACCTCGCCGCCCGGCTGAGGAACCTCGGCGACGACGTGAACATCAAGTACTACTGGGACGCCGGGCACGGCGCCGACAACGACCCCGGGGACTTCATCACGTGGATCGCGCAGGTGTCGGGTCACCGGCCCGCGAGCCGCCGGCGCTGAAACTCACGTAGGTGGCCAGGAAGCCGACGGCGTAGCCGGTCAGCAGACCGCCCGCGTAGACCGCCGCCGCCAGGGCCGGGCCCCTGTTCCCCGTCAGCAGAGGGAACAGGGCCCAGCCCGAGGGGCCGATGGCGGTGGCGCCCACGCGGTCACCGAGTACGGCGAAGAACCCGACGAACGCCCCGCCCGCCGCGCCGCCCGCACAGGCGGTGAGGAAGGGCCGCCCGAGAGGGAGTGAGACGCCGTAGATCAGGGGCTCGCCGACACCGAGCAGGCCCGCCGGGAGGGCGGACTTGATGGTCGTACGCAGTGAGGTGTCGTGGCGGAGGCGGACGTAGACGGCCAGCGCGGCGCCCACCTGTCCGGCACCGGCCATGGCCAGCAGCGGGAGCAGGACGGTGTAGCCCTGCTGCTGGATGAGGGTGGTGTGGATGGGGATCAGGGCCTGGTGGAGGCCCAGCATCACGAGGGGGAGGAAGAGGCCGCCGAGGATCAGGCCGGCGAGGGGGCCGGTGGTGGCGAGGAGCCAGTCGGCGGCGGTGCCGATGGCGGAGGAGACGACTCCGGCGGCGTACATCAGGCCGTACAGGGTGGCCAGTCCGGCGACGAGGACGGTGACGGTGGGGGTGAGGAGGACGTCGAGGGCGTCGGGGACGCGGCCCCGGCACCAGCGTTCGACGTAGACGGCGAGCAGGGCGGCGGCCAGCGCGCCCAGCACCCCGCCCTGCCCCGGCGCGAGCGTCACCCCGAAGGCGGTCACCTTCGCGACGCCCGGATAGACGACGATCGCCGCGACCGCACCGCCGAGGACGGGCGTCCCGCCGAACACCTTCGCCGTGTTGTAGCCGACGAAGACGCTGATCAGGGCCATGAAGCCGGAGGCGATGGCGGCGAGGGCGGGGGTGAGCCAGGGCAGCAGGCCGGCGTTGACGAGGAGCCCGTTGAGGCCGGCCAGCACCCCGCAGCCGATCAGGGCGGGGATGAGCGGAACGAAGACGTCGGCGATGCGGCGCAGGGCGGTCTTGAGGGGGGTCGCGTTGCGCCGGGCGCGGGCGGCGCGCAGTTCGGCTCCACGGGCGGCGAGCTGCCCGGCTCCGCGGGCGGCGGGCGGCTCGGCTTCGTGGGCGGCGGGCGGCTCGGCTTCGTGGGCGCCGCGTAGATCGGCTCCGCGGGTGGCGGGCGGCTCGGCCTCGTGGGTGGCAGGCTGCCCGGCACCTCGGGTGGCGGGCTGCTCGGCCGCCGCCGCTTCCTCCGTCGTCAGCAGTTGCTGGAACTCGGCGGTCACCGTCACCACCGCCCCCGGCCCGAGCACCACCTGGAGGCTGTCCCCGGCGGCCACCACTCCCAGCACCCCGGGCACCGCCCGCACCGCCTCCCCCTCCACGAGAGAGGGATCGCTCAGCCCCAGCCGCAGCCGGGTCATGCAGTGGGCGACGGAGGTGACGTTCGCGGGGCCGCCGACGAGGGGCAGCAGTGCGGCGGCGGTGTCGTACGGCGATCTCTGCACACCCCGAGCGTGCGGGTCAGCCGGCCGCCCTGGCGAGCGCGGCGCGCAGACGGCCGCCGGACTCCTCCAGAAGGCGGGTGGCGGTGGGCCCGTCGACACCGGCCAGGATCACCAGGACGGCGTTCTTCACCTCGCCGTGGGTCGCGGTGAGGGCCTGCTCGATCTCCTCGTCCCCGGCGCCGGTCGCGAGGGCCACGATCCGTCTGGACCGGGCGCGCAGCTTCTCGTTCGAGGCCCGGACGTCGACCATCAGGTTCCCGTAGGTCTTGCCGAGCCGGATCATCGTGATCGTCGACAGCATGTTGAGGACCAGCTTCTGGGCGGTGCCGGCCTTCAGGCGGGTGGAGCCGGTGAGCAGCTCGGGGCCGACGACCACCTCGATGCCGTGCTCGGCGGCGGCCGCGAGCGCGCTGCCCGCGTTGCAGGAGAGCCCGACGGTCAGGGCGCCGAGGGCGCGGGCGTGCTCGACGGCGCCGACGGCGTAGGGAGTGCGGCCGGAGGCGGAGACACCGACGACCGAGTCGAGGGCGTCCACCCCGAGGGCGTCGAGGTCCTTCCGGGCCAGCTCCGCCGAGTCCTCGGCGCCTTCCACGGACGTGACCATGGCCTCGGGCCCGCCCGCGATGACACCGACGACCTGACCGGGAGCGGTGTTGAAGGTGGGCGGGCACTCGGAGGCGTCGAGCACCCCCAGCCGCCCGGCGGTACCGGCACCGGCGTAGACGAGCCGCCCGCCCTGGGCCATCCGGGTGGCGACGGCGTCGATGGCCCCGGAGATCTCCGGCAGCCGCAGTGCCACAGCGGCGGCGACCCCGGCGTCCTCGCCGTTCATGAGACGCGCGATGTCGAGGGTGGGAAGCGTGTCGATCTCGGAGAGCTCCGGCCGAAACGCCTCGGTGGTGAGCGCCTCCAGCTCGGAGCGGAGGGCGCGGTGTTCGGTGGTCATGGACACACGGCTCTTTCTGATTAGCGCTCAGTCAACCAACCAAGGGGCGCGGGGAACTGCGCGACAAGCCACAACGCGGCCGCGGCCGTCACAACGCATCCACCCCCACGGTCTATCGAGGCAAGTTACGGTGCCGATGAGCCAACGCCTCGTAAGACGCCGCCAACGCCGGAGCCGCCGCCTCGTACGTCCGCTGCGCAACACCCACGAACAGACAGTCCACCACCAGCAACTGACTGGTCCGCGAGGACATCGCGGCCGGCCTCAGCTCGCTCTCCCGCGCGGTCGAGGTCGTCAGCACATGGTCGGCGTACTGCGTCACCGAGGAATCCGGCCGCCCGGTGATGGCAACGGTCGTGGCCCCCCGCTCGAAGGCGACCCGCAACGGCTCTATGACATCCCCGGTGGACCCGGAGTGCGTGATGGCGATGGCCACGTCACCCGCCCGCAACTGCACCGCGTTGGTGACCGCCAGATGCGGATCGCTGTGCGCGTGCGCTATCAGCCCTATCCGCAGCAGCTTCTGCGTGAGGTCCTGGGCGACCAGCCCGGACGCCCCGATGCCGTAGACGTCGGTCCGCCGGGCCCCGGCGAGCGCGCTCACCGCGGCCCCCAGCTGCACGGTGTCCAGGCCGGCGGCCGTGTCCGCGAGGGTCTGCTGCTCGTCGTAGGCGAGTTTCGCGACGACGTCGGCGATCGGGTCGTCGACGGCTATGTCGGTGGTGATCGCGGGCGCCCGCCCCGACTGCTGGTGCGCGGCCAGCCCGGCGAGGGCGAGCCGCAGATCGCGGTAGCCGGGGTAACCGAGCAGCCGGGCGGTGCGCACGACGGTCGCCTCGCTGGTACCGGTGCGCTCCGCGAGCCCGGTGACCGTGAGGGCCGCGCAGCCGGCGGGGTCGCCCGCGACGGCTTCGGCGACCCGCTGCATGGAGCGGGTCATGGAGGGGGCGAGGGTACGCACCTTGGCCGCGAGGGCGGCCGGAGCAGGCGGCGCGCTCGCCGGGGCCGGGGTCCCGCCCGGACGGTTGCCGAAAATTTCCTTCACGTTCTCGGTCACCCCTGAAAGATATTTTCGTTTCGGGTGCCCGGTCAAGACCGCGCACAATAGGACCATGGACCCCGTAAGCCCCCTGGAACAGTCGCTGCACGCAGCCCGCGCCCTGGTGCTCGCCGATCTGGTCGCGGGCGAGGTCGCCGAGGCGGACGTCGTCTCACTGGTCGAGGACTCCGTCGTACAGCGGCGCTGGTGGGTCGAGCAGTGGCCGGACGGGGCCGGGTACGTGGCGGGGCTGGTCGCCCAGGACGTACAGGACGCGCTGCTCGAGCGGTACGGCCGCTGGCCGCTGTGCCCGGTGTGCGGCACCGGCGACCCGCACGCCCTGGACGTCGAACCGGAGCTCGGCCCGGACCCGCACTGGGTGTGCCACAAGGCGGGCGTGAAGGTCGCCTCCGTCGGCTCCCTGGGCCGGGCGACGGGCGGGATGGGGTCCTCGTGACCGTGCTCTCGTGAAGGTGCTCTCATGACGGTGTACATCGACCCGCCGACCTGGCCCGGCCACGGCCGCATGTGGTCCCACCTGGTCAGCGACGTCTCCTACGCCGAACTGCACGTCTTCGCCGAGGCGTTGGGCGTACCCCGGCGCGCCTTCGAACGCGACCACTACGACCTCCCGTCCGACCGCTACGCGGACGCGGTACGGGCGGGCGCGGTGCGGGTCAGCAGCCGCGAGGTGGTACGGCTGCTGCACGGAGCGGGGCTGCGCAGACGCAAGAGCGACACGTCCCGATAACCGCCCTTACCGTCCCCGCAGTTCGAAGGCGAGTCCCTCCCCGTCCTCGCTCACCTTGGTGAAGCCGGCGCGGGTGACGACCGCCTGGGAGGGGATGTTGGCGGGCTCGACCGTGGCGAACAGGGAGCTCACGTCGGCGCGGGACAGGGCCCAGTCGGCCAGGGCGCGCAGCGCCTCCGTGGCGTAGCCGTGGCCGCGGGCGGACTCGGTCAGGTCGTAGCCGATCTCCACCCGGCCCTCCTCGTCCGGCGCGGAGTGGAAGCCCATGCCGCCGACCGCGCGGCCGTCCTCCCGGCGGACCAGGGCGAAGACGCCGAACTCCGGCCGGTGTACGCCCCCTTCGTACGCCTTCAGCAGGAAACCGGCGGCGTCCCGGGTGCCCTCGTACGGGCCGCCCTCGATCCACGTGAAGCCGCCGTCGCCGCCGAGGCGCAGGTCGCGGGCCTCGGCGGGGCGGATGCCGACGAGGTCGAGGCGGGCGGCGGGGATGACCAGGTTGTTGTGCCAGCGCCAGTCGGTGACCGGGGCGCGGCCGGGCAGTTCGCCGCGGCCGGTCGCCCACAGCAGGGTCTCCCAGGGCGTCGGACCGGGCTGGACGTGCGGGAAGAGCAGGGCCAGGACGGATTCGGCCAGTTCGTCGGACGGCCGGTAGGGGACCCCGAGGCCCGCTGCCATGTCGTGGGTGTGGAGCAGTACTTCGGCGATGCCCATCGCGGCGAAGCCGACCCGGTCCGCGCTGCGGAAGGGGTACGGGTGAAAGGCGCGGACCTCGCGCGGGGTGGTCCGGACGGTGGCGGCGAGCAGGGCGCCGGTCGTCTCGATGACGTGCAGCAGGCCGGAGTTGTCGGTGCCGTCGTCGAGCTTGAGCTCGAAGGGCACGTACGCGTCCTGGGCGCGTCCGGCCAGATTGGCGGCGTACGCGACGAGGTCGTCGGCGACGTGGATCGCCGTCTCGTGGCAGCTCCAGTCCAGGCCCCCTGCCTTCACCTCCGTCCAGTCCCGTGCCACCGCCGGCCGCAGCGCCGCGACACAGCCCGCGACGGCCTCTTCCACCTGATCCCCGCCCGTTGCCCGCATGGGCCGCACCCTAGGACGCCGGATCCTGCGCGGTCGACAGCATTTCCAGCTCGGCTGCGAGGTTGTAGCGGGCGGTCGGCTCCCACTGCGCCCGGCCGTGCGGGGTTCTGAAGAGTGCCGGCAGGTCGAGCAGTTGGCGGAGGATCGCGGAACGGCCGTCGCGGAAGGCGTCGTTCGGGACGAAGTGGTACTCCTCGCGTACCTCGGCGGTGTAGGCGGCGTACGCGGCGGGCGGGGCGGCGAGGATCGCGAGGTCGGCGTCGCACAGGACCTCGCCGTTGCGGTCGCCGGGGGCCGGGTCGTGGGTGACGGTGAGCCGGACCAGGCGGGCGACCTCGGCGGTCCCAGCGTCGGAGACCCCGGCCTCGGGCAGGG
Source organism: Streptomyces sp. NPDC054813 (assembly GCF_053611365.1). Classification (NCBI taxonomy): domain Bacteria; kingdom Bacillati; phylum Actinomycetota; class Actinomycetes; order Kitasatosporales; family Streptomycetaceae; genus Streptomyces; species Streptomyces sp. NPDC054813. The sequence continues at coordinate 6,088 of NZ_JBSHAF010000034.1, forward strand.
CGCGTTCGGCGAGACGGGCCGAGCGCTCCTCGTTCGTCGACCGCTCCGGCAGATACACCGCGTCGTGGAACCAGGCGGCGAGCCGCACCAGATCGGGGTCGTCCGCGTACTCCTCCAGTACGTCGACGTGGTCGAGGACCGCCGTGAGGTGGGCCAGGGTGTGGTACCGGCGCTGAGGCTCCTGCCAGCGGCGCAACAGCTCGTCGGCGTACGGGTCGGTGTCGGGGTAGCAGGTGTCTTCGTCCCGCGCCATCTGCACGGCGCGCCGCCAGCGGACGCTCAGTTCCTGGAGATCGGCCATGCGCCCATTCTCCCGCGAGCCACTGACATGCCCCTAGCGTGGAAGGCATGACTGCTGCTGCCGACGACGTACGTGACCCTTCGCTGCCCGGACGTCTGCTCGCCGTCGAGCGTGACGCGCTGCTCCCGCTCCTGCGCTCCCGGCCGGACGCGGACTTCGCGCTGCCGACCGCCGCCTGTCCGGGGTGGACGGTGCGCGATGTGCTCGCCCACTGTTCGGCCGCGCTGGACCGGGTGGTGGAGAGCCGTTTCGAGAAGGGGGTGTTCTCGCCCGAGTCGAACGACCGGGACATCGCCGACCGCGCCGACTGGACGAACGCTCGGGTCCTCGACGAACTGGAGCGCGGGATGACCGAGGCCGGAGAGGTGATCGCGGGGCGGGCCGACGGCGCCTGGGACGGGATCGCCTTCGGGGAGTGGGTGCACGCCGGTGACGTCCGTGACTGCCTCGGCGAGCCCGGCGCCTACACCGGCGTGGGCCGGCCGTACGCGCTCTCGCTGCTGTCCCGGGTCACCCGGGACCGGGGGCGGCTGAGGCTGCAGGCCGACCTGGACGACGTCGACGACCCGCTGCACCTGGGCGTGCCGAGCGGGACACGGACCCCGGCCCGTTTCATCGGGGACTCGGCGACGCTCGTACGGCTGTACACGGGGCGGGCGGTCGACGGGGCGTCGTACGAGCTGACCGGGGCGGCGGCGGAGGAGCTGAATCTGTACGGGTGACAGGAGCCGAATCTGTACGGGTGAGCGGCCGGGGGCGGTCTCGCGGCCGTATACGGTCCCCACGTATTCTTGGATTGGACTAGACCTCCTGCGGTCGGCCGGCCGGCTGATCGGCCGGCTGCGTCAGGGGTACACGGGGAACACCACGGAAGGGGCCCTATGAGCACGCGTGCAGTCCTGGAGGTGATCGCCCTCGACGCCGAGGACGCGGTCGCCGCCCAGGCCGGAGGCGCGGACCGCCTCGAACTGGTCACCGACATGGCGGCCGACGGGCTGACCCCGCCGCCCCGGACCTTCACCGCGATCCGGGCCGCCGTCGACATCGACCTGCGCGTGATGCTGAGGCTGGCGGACGGGTTCGCGGCGGGTGACGTCGATCGCCTGGTCGGGGTGGCCGGGGAGCTGCGGGAGGCGGGGGCCGACCAGTTCGTGCTCGGGTTCCTGGGCGCGGAAGGCGATGTGGACCTGGCGGCCGTGGAGCGCGTGGTGGCCGAACTGGCGGGTTGTAGCTGGACCTTCCACCGGGCCATCGACCGCGCCGCCGACCGCGACGCGCTGCGCAAGCAGCTCGCCGACCTTCCGGGCCTGGACACCTACCTCACCGCGGGCGCGGCGACGGGCGTGGACGAGGGCCTGCCCACCCTGCTGGCCGAGGCCCGGCGCCGCGGCGAGCCGGGGTACGGGCAGACGCTGCTGGTGGGGGGAGGTCTGCGGCTCGACCATGTGCCGGGGCTGCGGGATGCGGGGATCGACGCCTTTCACATCGGCGGCGCGGCCCGGCCGGGCGGCTGGGAAGGACCGGTGTCGGCGCCGGCCGTACGGGAGTGGCGGCGGGTGCTGGACGAAGGGTGAGCGCCCTCCGCTGGTGTTCATTTAAATGAACGCCAGGTTCGCCATATCGGAATGGCCTGTTATAGTGAACGAATGGTTCACTCAAACGACTCCTGGGTCCGTTGATGGGCCCGCAGCCCGGGACCGGGCGGCAGCCGGTGAGCAGTACATCGGCCGCGGTCGGTGCGAAGATCCGGTTGCGCCGTCAGCAGCGTGGCATGAGCGCGGCGGAGATGGCCCGGCGCGCCGGACTGAGCAAGGCCACCCTGTCCCAGCTGGAGGCCGGCCGGGGCAACCCGACCATCGACACCCTGGACGCCATCGCGATCGCACTGCGCATCCCGATCGCGGACCTGCTCGCACGCGACGCCGACACCGGCCCGGTCTACCGGGCGGCCACGGAAGCCGAACCCGGCGAGGTCACCCGCGAGTTGCTGCGCCGCATCAGCAGCGGCAACAGCCTGGAGATCTGGCGGCTGCGCATCCGGCCCGAGACCGAGCTGGCCGGTGTCCCGCACGCCACCGGCACGATCGAGCACCTGATCATCTCCACCGGACACGTCACCGCCGGACCGGTCGACGCCCCGCACGACCTCGGCCCCGGCGACATGCTCGCCTTCGCCGGCGACGCCCCGCACTTCTACCGCACCGGCGCGGAGGCGGTGGACATCACCGTCGTCTTCGCCTCCCCCATCAGCGCCTGAGAACGGGAACACCCCTCATGACCGCCGCCGCCCCCACCGCCACCACCCCGTCCGGCCTGTCCTTCATCAGCGACAACATGGCCGGAGCCGCCCCTCGCATAGCCACCGCCGTCGCCGACGCCGCCGTGGGTCAGGTCCTGCCCTACGGCAACGACCCCTTCACCGAGCGCGCCCGGGGCAGGCTCGCCGAGATCTTCGAACGGGACGTCGACGTCTTCCCCGTCTCCACCGGATCCGCCGCCAACGGCCTCGCCCTGGCCGCCCTCACCCCGCCGTGGGGCAGCGTCCTCGCCCACCAGGACAGCCACATCCACCACGACGAATGCGGGGCACCCGAGTTCTTCACCGGCGGCGCCAAGCTCGTCCGGCTCCCCGGCCTCGACAGCAAGATCGACCCCGAGGCGCTCCAGGCGGCGGTGCGCCGCGGCGCCGGCGACGTCCACAGAGTGCAGCCGTCCGCGGTGAGCATCAGCCAGGCCACCGAGAGCGGCAGCGTCCACACCGTCGAGGAGATCCGCCGACTGTCCTCGATCGCCAAGGGCGCGGGCCTGCGCGTCCACATGGACGGCGCTCGCTTCGCCAACGCCCTGGTCCACCTCGACGCCACCCCGGCCGAGATGACCTGGAAGGCGGGGGTCGACGTGCTGTCCTTCGGCGCCACCAAGAACGGGGCGATGACCGCCGACGCCATCGTCTCCTTCGACCCCGCCCTCGCCGCGGAACTGGCCTTCCGGGCCAAGCGCGGCGGTCAGCTCACCTCCAAGATGCGCTTCCAGACGGCCCAGCTCGACGCCTACCTCACCGACGGCCTGTGGCTGGACAACGCCCGCCGGGCCAACGCCATGGCCGCCCGACTCGGTGCCGGCCTCAAGGCCGTCCCGGGTGTCGGCCTCCTGGCCGCCCCGGAGGCCAACATCCTCTTCTGCCGCCTGCCCCAGCACGTCACCGACGGGCTCCTCGCCGAGGGTTACGCCTTTTACCACGACCGCTGGGAGCCGGGCATCGTCCGCTTCGTCACCGCCTTCTCCCACCACGCCGAGGACATCGACCAGCTCCTCGACGCGGTCCACCGCCACAGCGCCTGAACCCACGGCGTCGAGGACCGGGCCGAGTGCACCCGAACCGGCCCTCCACGCCGTCGCGGCACGCCTGGTGGACGGCGCCGCGCCTCCGGGGCGTTCACCTTGCGGCCCGGAGGCGCGGCGCGTCAGGTCAGTTGGGGCGGGAGCGGGGCCATGTGCGTCACGATCAGGCCGGAGACGGCCCGGGTGAGGGCGACGTAGAGGCGGCGCAGGCCGGTGCGTTCGTCGGGTTCGCCGTCGACGACCGCCTGCGGCTCGTCCAGGACCACGTAGTCGTACTCCAGGCCCTTCGCCAGTGACGCCGGGACCAGGGTGAGACGCGTGTCGGCCGTCGTCTCCTCGCCGGGGGCGAGATATCCGATGCCCGCCGCCGTCAGGGTTTCCGCGAGGGCCGGTACGCGCGCGTCCGCCGCGATCAGGCCCGTCGATCCCTCGTGGCGCAGCAACTCCTCGCAGGCCGCCACGGTTTCGGCGGTGCCGGAGATCGAACGCACCGCGAAGAAGCCGGGGTTCTCACGGACCGAAGCCACCGGGGTGAGGCCGGGGGCGATGTGCGGGAGGAGCCGGGAGGCGTACGTGATGACGTCCGTCGGGACGCGGAAACCGGCCGTCAGTTCCTCGATCACGCCGTCCGACTTGCCGAGGTGGGACAGGGCCTCGTCCCAACTCCGGGTCGCCCAGGGCGTGGTGCCCTGCGCCAGGTCGCCGAGGACGGTCGCCGAGCCGGTGGTGCAGCGGCGGCCGACCGCGCGGTACTGCATGGGCGACAGGTCCTGCGCCTCGTCCAGGACCACATGGCCGAGGGAGTGCGTCCGCTGGACGAGATCCGTCGTCTCGTCGATCAGCACGGCGTCCGCGGCCGACCACTTGGCCGACTTGACGCTGCGCACCGGTTTCGCCCAGACGATCGTCTTCTGCTCGTCGTCGGTGAGGATTCCCTCCGCGTGCACGGCGAGGAAGTCCGCGTCCGTGAGCAGGCGCAGCACGAGTTTCGGCGGGTCGACCGGCGGCCAGACCTGTTTGACGGCCGCCTTCACCGCCGCGTTGCGGGCCACCGAGTCCTGCACCCGGTCGTCGGGAGCCTCGCCCGAGCGTTCCATCTGGACCAGCACGGCGTGTGCGATGCGCTGCGGCAGGGCCTCGCGCGCCGCGCCGTACCGGATGCCGCGGGCCAGCAACTCCCTGACGATGTCCTCCAGTTCGTACGCCGGGACGCGCCAGCGCCGGGAGCCGCGGACCACCACGACCGGTTCGCCGGGCATCGTGACGTGCGCGTACACGGCCCTGCGCAGCACCTCCGCCATCCGGGCGTCGCCCTTGATGACCGCGGCGGGCGCGGTGTCGGTGCCGCGCACCTCGACGCCGTTCGCCACCAGGTCGTCCACCGTGGCCTGCTGCACCGTCAGTTCGCCCAGTGCCGGGAGCACCTGCTCGATGTAGTGGAGGAAGGAGCGGTTCGGGCCGATGACCAGGGTGCCGGTGCGGGCGAGGCGCTCCCGGTGGGCGTAGAGGAGGTACGCGACCCGGTGCAGGCCGACGGCGGTCTTTCCGGTCCCCGGCCCTCCCTGCACGCACACGGTTCCGCCGAGCCCGCTGCGCACGATCTCGTCCTGCTCGGGCTGGATGGTCGCGACGATGTCCCGCATCGGGCCCACGCGCGGGCGCTCGATCTCCTGCTGGAGCAGCTTGCTGGTCCGGGCCGCCTCGGCCGGGTCGGACAGGTGCTCGTCCTCGTAGGCGGTGATGTCGCCGCGGGTGTACCCGAAGCGGCGGCGCAGCGCCACGTCCATCGGGTCCTTCTTGGACGCGCGGTAGAACGGCTGCGAGACCGGCGCCCGCCAGTCGATGACCATCGGGTCGCCGTCGTGGTTGTGGACGTGCCGGCGCCCGATGTAGAAACGCTCGCCGTACGCCCCCTCGGCCTGTTCGGCGCCGGGGGCGTGCAGGTAGTCGAGGCGGCCGAAGAAGAGAGGCGTGTCGCTGAGGTCGGCCAGCGCCTTGATGCGCTCCTCGATCTGGCGGGCGAGGACCTCGGCGTTGACCCAGTTCGCGGTGACGTCGCTGATGTCCAGCGACTCGACGTCCTCCCGCATGGCCCGCAGAGCGGACCGGGAGCCGGCGAGGTGGGCGCGCTCACGGGAGAGGGGGTCGGTGGCTTCGGTGTGCGGGTCCGTGAGGGGGTCGTGGGCGGGCGTGGACAAGGGGGTGCCTCCGAAGGCCTGCGAGTGGGTGGCGCTCAGGTGTGAGTGGCGCACGGGTGGCGATCAGCCGACCGGTTTCCGTCCGGGCGGCGGCACTCCCGGGAAGGAGGCGGGCAAGAGCGGAGATTGTAGTGAGGCGGGGGCGGGGGAGGCCAATGGATTTCCCTCGGCGTGCCGAGGGGGGCCGGGGGGGCGTGCCGAGGGGGGGCGGCCCGGGCGGGGTGAGCCGAGGGGGGCGTGCCGAGGGGGTTGGGCTGGGCGCCCAGGAGGGGGAGCGTCCCCTAGGGGGAGCGTCCCCCGTGGGGTGGGGCGGAGGTAGGGGGTGGGGTCCATCGGCGGGTGGACTGGCGGAAGCCGGAAATTGGACCCGTGGACCGATGCCGTACTTGTGCCCGAAGTTCCACCATTGAGGCATGAGCGCAGCAACCATCCATCCAGCCCCCAGCCGTCCGCCGGGCGCCACCGCCCTGGACGGCGTCCCGCACCCCCAGCACCGTCTGGGCGACGCCCTGCGTGCCGTCAAGGTCTTCGTCGGCGCGGCGTTCAGCGTCGTCATACTCGGCGAATACGGCGAGGAAGCAGGCATACACCGCAAGTGACGGCATAGTGTCGCCTCCGTGCCGAACCGGACGGTGACGTCATCTCCCCTGCCCTCCCTCACCCGCACCCGTTCCCTTTGCTCCCTCTCTCTTCTGGCGGTCTCCCTCTCCTCCTTCGTGGCCCTCTGCGTCCTGCTGCACGCCCCGATGGCCGATCTGCTGGTCTACCGGGCCGAGGGCGAGGCCGTGGTCCACGGCAGTGACCTGTACGGCTTCACGGTCACTGAGTGGCGGCTGCCGGCGACCTACCCGCCCTTCGCGGCGGTCCTGTTCGTCCCGGCGACCTGGATCCCCGTCCCGGCCCTGAAGGCGGCGTTCCTCGCGGGCAACGCGCTCCTGCTCGCCTGTCTCGTCGCCCTCTCCGCCCGCCTGGCCGGCCGCACGGCACCCCTCCCCGTGCTGTGCACGGCCACCGCCCTCGCCCTCTGGCTGGAGCCGGTCTTCCAGACCCTCCTCTTCGGCCAGATCAACCTGGCGATCGCCTGCCTGGTCCTCTGGGACCTCACCCGCCCGCCCGGCGCCCGCGCCAAGGGCCTGGCCCTGGGCATCGCGGCGGGCGTCAAACTCACCCCGGCGATCTTCATCGCCTACCTGTTCCTCACCGCACGCAGAAAGGAGGCAGGCGTTGCGACGGCATCCTTCGCCGGTACGGCACTGCTCGGCGCCCTGTTCCTCCCCACGGCGACCGTGGACTTCTGGACGCGGCGCCTGTTCGAGACCGGCCGGGTCGGCAAGGCCTGGATCGTCGACAACCAGTCGCTCCAGGGCCTGATCGCAAGGGTCACGGGCACGGCGACACCGGGCCTGACCTGGGCGCTCCCGGCGGCCGTGCTCGCGGCGACGGGCCTGTGGCTGGCGACCCGCACCCACCGCGCGGACCTCACGCACCGCGTCGACCTCGCGTACCGCGCCGGCGGAGACCGCTGGGGCATCCTGCTCACCGCGTTCACGGCACTGCTGATCAGCCCGATCAGCTGGTCCCATCACTGGGTGTGGTGCGTCCCGCTGCTGGCGGTACTGCAGGCGGAGGGCCGCACGCTCGTCGCGGCCACCACGGCGCTCGTGTTCGCGGCCCGCACGATGTGGCTGCTGCCGCACGAGGGCGACCGGGACCTGCACCTCCCCTGGTGGCAGCAGCCGTTCGCGGCGCCCTACCCGCTGCTGGGGCTGGCGCTGCTGGCGGGCGCGGGCGTGGTCCTGCGACGGCACAGCCACGCCCGGCCGGAGACTCAGCCCTCCGCGGCGTCCGTGCCCGCCGTGCCCTCCGCGAGGAGCTCGTCCGCGTCGACGATGCGGTAGGCGTAGCCCTGCTCCGCCAGGAACCGCTGCCGGTGGGCGGCGAAGTCCTGGTCGATCGTGTCGCGGGCGACGACGGAGTAGAAGTGGGCCTGGTGGCCGTCGGCCTTGGGGCGGAGCACCCGGCCGAGGCGCTGGGCCTCCTCCTGGCGGGAGCCGAAGGTGCCCGACACCTGGATCGCGACCGTCGCCTCCGGCAGGTCGATGGAGAAGTTGGCGACCTTCGACACCACCAGCACGCTGATCTCGCCCTCGCGGAAGGCGTCGAAGAGCTTCTCGCGCTGGGCGTTGGAGGTCTCGCCCTTGATGACGGGGGCGTTCAGGTGCTCGCCCAGCTCGTCGAGCTGGTCGATGTACTGGCCGATGACAAGGATCTGCTGGCCGGCGAAACGCTTCACGATCGCCTCCGTGACCTTCCGCTTGGTCGCGGTGGTCGCACAGAAGCGGTACTTCTCCTCGGTCTCGGCGGTGGCGTAGGCGAGCCGCTCCGAGTCCGTGAGGTTCACCCGCACCTCGACACAGTCGGCGGGCGCGATGTAGCCCTGCGCCTCGATCTCCTTCCACGGGGCGTCGAAGCGCTTGGGCCCGATGAGGGAGAACACGTCCGATTCCCGGCCGTCCTCGCGCACGAGGGTGGCCGTCAGCCCCAGCCGCCGGCGCGCCTGCAGATCGGCGGTGAACTTGAAGACAGGAGCCGGCAGTAGATGGACCTCGTCGTAGACGATCAGACCCCAGTCACGGGAGTCGAAGAGTTCGAGGTGCGGGTAGACGCCCTTCCGCTTGGTCGTGAGCACCTGGTACGTGGCGATCGTGACGGGCCGGATCTCCTTCCGCGTCCCGCTGTACTCCCCGATCTCGTCCTCGGTGAGACTCGTCCGCTTCACCAGCTCGTGCTTCCACTGGCGCGCGGAGACGGTGTTGGTGACGAGGATCAGGGTCGTCGACTTGGCCTGTGCCATGGACCCGGCACCGACCAGCGTCTTGCCCGCCCCGCAGGGCAGGACGACCACGCCGCTCCCGCCGTGCCAGAAGTTCTCCACGGCCTGCTTCTGGTACGGCCGCAGCGCCCAGCCGTCCTCGGCGAGCTCGATCGGATGGGCCTCGCCGTCCACGTATCCGGCGAGGTCCTCGGCGGGCCAGCCCAGCTTCAGCAGCGTCTGCTTGATCTGCCCGCGCTCGGAGGGGTGCACGGCCACGGTGTCGGGGTCGATCCGGGCGCCGACCAGCGGGATGACCCGCTTGGAGCGCAGGATCTCCTCCAGGACCGGCCGGTCGGTGGTGGTGAGCACCAGCCCGTGCGCCGGGTGCTTGGAAAGCGTCAGCCGGCCGTAGCGGTCCATCGTCTCGGCGATGTCGACCAGCAGCGCGTGCGGCACCGGGTAGCGGCTGTACTCCACCAGCGCGTCCACGACCTGCTCGGCGTCGTGTCCGGCCGCCCGCGCGTTCCACAGGCCCAGCGGGGTCACCCGGTAGGTGTGGATGTGCTCCGGCGCCCGCTCCAGCTCGGCGAAGGGCGCGATCGCCCGACGGCATTCGTCGGCCCGCTCATGGTCGACTTCCAGGAGCAGCGTCTTGTCGGACTGGACGATCAACGGACCATTCACGCGCGGCACCTTTCCCTTTCGGCTCATGCGGCCATCGCCATGGCGGCCATCGTCATGGGCCAAAGTTCCAGTGTGCCTCATGGGCGAGCGATCACCTGCGCCGCTCGGCAGAAGGTGCCTTCCGAGGGCGGGGGACCGCCCGATGCAACCTTGGGCCCGTTTCGGGTGTCATGTCCCGAGGGGGAGCCGCGCAACGCGTGTGGTTCGGTGAGGAGGGGTGGGGTGACGTCCGTACGTATATGGGGGCCAGGTGCCGGGGCGGTGGCGGTGCTGGTGGTGACGGCGGTGTGGGCGCACGGGTCCGCCGGTGTGGACGCCGGCCTGTGGACCGAGGTGCGCCCCGCCATAGAGGCCCGGCTCGTGGCGCAGGCCGCGGGAACCGGGGCGGGGGAGAGCGAGCCCGGCCTCCGGTCGCGGTGGTTCTGCCGGGCGGAGGCCCTGGACCTGGCGGAGAGCGGGGGCCAGGTCCGGGCCGGGATCGACACGCTGTGCCTGGAGTACGGCGAGCGCGCCGGCGCCCTGGTGGAGTGCGGCGGCGCACAGATACCGCAGGTGGTCCGGCTGGAGCGGGACGCGGCGCACGGCGGGTACCGCGTCGTCGCCGAGGAGGAGCCGCCGGACGGCGAGGGCTACGGCGAGTGGACGGAGAACCACTTCAGCCGCCACGCCGAGTCCCGCCTCGACAAGGAGATGGAGTCCACCGGGCTGCAGACCGTGGCCCGCACCCACTTCGCCCTGCCGGCGGACGCACCGGTGCGGTACTGCTGAGTGCTTCGCGGTGAGCGCCGCGGCCGACCTCGCCCGACCGGCTCGGCCGCCCGCGCCGCTACTCCTCCGCGAGTTCCGCCACCCCCGTCACCCGGTGCAGGGGGTAGGTGCGTACCTCGTCGGCCGTGTGGTCGTACGCCGTGACGAAGCCGCCCTCCACGCGGATGGGGGCGATGACGCGCTGGCTGGCGGTGCCCTCGGCGTTGACGTAGCCGATCCACAGGGTGCCGCCGGTGAGGACGGCGGCCTGCATGGTGGCGAGGGTCTCGGCGGCGGTGGTGCGCGGGAGTTCGCCGCCCTGGACGGCGGTGCCGGTCGCCTTGCGCGGGGTGGTGGCGGCCAGATCGCCGGCGCGGATCGCGCGGATCGCGGCGGCCAGGAGGGTGCCGTCCGGCGGGGGCGGGCCGTCCGGGACCGGCTCGGGGGCCGTGCGCGGCGGGGTGCGGTGGGCGTGGGCTCGGGTGATCAGGACATCGCCCTCGGCGGACTCGGCCGCGGGCGCGTAGCCCATCGCGCGCAGGCCCTCCAGGAGGGTGGCCGGGTCGGCCTGGGTGGCGAGCACGGTCGGGGCCAGGCGGCGCAGGCGCAGGGCGGCGGCTCTCTTGTCGGCCATGATCTCGTTCAGGACGGTGTCGTCGTCGCAGCGGACGTACGCCGAGGCCGCCCCCACCCGCAGATGGCCGTGCTTGCGGGCCACGTCGTCGATCAGGTAGGCGAGCGGCTGCGGGACCGGGGTGCGGGAGTGGGTGCTGAGGAAGGCGTGCAGGTCGGTGGCGGTGCGGCCGGCGTCCAGGGCGCGGCGGACCGAGGCGGGCGTGAAGCGGTAGACGGTGGCGCCGCCCTTGGACTCGACGTCGGCGAGTACGCCCAGCGCGTCGGCGAGCGGGCGCTGCAGCGGGCCGGGGGCGACCGCCGTCAGGTCGGCCTGGAGCAGCACGTGGTCGAGGGGCTCGGGCAGCAGCGGGGCGAGGAGACGGCCGGCGGCCGCGGCGGCGACGGCCTGCTCGGGCGGGGAGAGGGGTTCGAGGACGGCGGCGGGACGGTGATGGTGCACGGGGAGCTTGTCGCCGGGCCCGGCGGCCTCCTGCTCGTTTTCCGCCGGGGGTTCCACCGGTGGCGCCCCGAGGAGCGCCCTGCCCTGCGCCGACAGCGCCCCGCGTCCCGTCACGCCCAGCAGCTCGGCCTCGGACAGGGTCCAGCGGGCCAGGCGGCCGCGCAGGTCGTCGCCCTGCTGCTGGGGGCCGCGCAGCGGGCGTTCCCAGCGCAGCCGGGCCAGTACCGAGGCGGCGGCCGGGGCGGTGCCCTCCGGGAGCCCGGCCAGCAGGGTCAGCACCCGGTGCCGTACCTCGGGCGCGGCCGAGCGGTCGAGGCCGGGGCCGAGCGCCGACAGCGCGCGGTCCTTGGCGTCCCGGCCGCCGACCAGGCCGGAGGCGCGGGTCGCGGTGAGCCAGGCCTGGGCGAGCTGGGACCAGCGTTCGGCCGGGGGGCGGTCCAGCCACTCGTCGTAGGCGGGGGTGGCCGCGTAGCGTTCTTCGGCCTCGCCGTCGGAGGCGAGCAGCCCGGCCGCGTACGCCAGCTCGACCCAGAAGGCGGCGATCGGCTCGGGCAGGTCCAGGGCCACGGCCGTCCGCTTCAGGTCCCGGACGCTGAGCCCGCCCGCCCGCAGCACGGCCGGCCCGCCCTCGTCCCAGTCCTTCAGCAGCTCCTCCACGGTGGCGAGTGCGGTGTACGCCTGCCCGGCCGCCGTGGTGTCCACAACCTGTGGACGGTGCGTCGCCGTCGGCTCGACCGCGGGCGGCACCGGCTCCGGCTCGCGGTGCGCCCGGCCCTCGCGCAGGTGCAGGGCGACCTCGCGGGGGAGGACGACCGTGCCCGGCGCGGTCGGCAGCAGCAGGCCGCGGTCGAGGAGCCAGCGCAGATGGGCGGCCGGTTCCGGGGTGACCTGGCCGTACGGAGGCCCCCAGACCAGCCGGGAGAGGACCTCGCGGGACTCGGCGGGCGCGGCGGCGAGCAGCTTCGCCATCTTCTTGCGGTGGCCGAACAGCTTGCCGAGCGCGTCCGCCGCGGACACCGAGTCGTGTGTGGTGGGCAGCCCGGCGGTGGTGACGATCTCCTGGATCCGGCCCGGCGACATGCCCGAGGTGGCCTCCCGCACGGTCGGGCCCAGCCCGGTCGGCGAGGGGTACTGCGGGGACGGGGCGAGCACCTCGCGCGCGGTCCGCACCAGCCGCAGCCGGTCGTCGTCGCCCCACACCAGCGCCTGGTCGCGGAGCGTGCCGAGGGCGCGCGGCAGGGCTGCGGCGACCGGCGGGTCCTCGCCGTCGCCGGCCATCAGGCCCAGCAGTTCCGGGTACGACGCGGGGTCGCCGGCCACCGCGAGCGCCTCCGCGGTCTGCAGGGCGAAGCGGTCCAGGCGTTCCAGGGCGCGCAGCACCGAGGCGCGGGTGCCGGCCCGGGTGGCCAGCTGGGTGAGATCGGTGGGGACGGGGGTGATGAGGTCGGGGCGGGCGCGCAGCAGTACGGCCAGGGAGACGTCGTCCCTGGCGCGAAGCGCCTCCGCGAGGGAGCGCGGCGGGGTGGCCGGGTTGCTCATCCGACCCACGGTAGCGGGTGCGGGGCGGGGACCGGGATCACCCGGCGGTTCCGGCAACCCACGCCATGCACTCGTCACCCTGGGCGGTGGACGGCGGCCACGGAGACCACGTACGGCAACCGCCCCCGCCCGGAGTCGCGTTACCCGCTGGTGTGCCCGCCGACATAAGCCGTGACCTGCGCTACCGTCGTTCCGACGGGTTATCCAACGCGGCGGCCCCGGAGGGGACTTCGTGGGTATCGAGAGTGATCAGGTCGTCTACGAGTATCTGAGCCGGGTCGGGGACATCGCGCACCAGCGCCAGTTGTCGTCGGCCGACCGTATGCGGCTGGTGTCGGGGCTGCGCAACGAGATCGACCGGCACCGGGCGAAGGCGACCGTCGACAGTCCCGCGGCCGTGCGGCGCATCCTCGACCGGCTGGGCTCGCCCGACGAGGTCGTCGAGGCGGCGGGGGGTACGACGGAGACCGCGCCGCCACCGTCACCGCCGTCGGCGGCAGCGGTTCCCGCCCAGCGGGAGGCCGGGGCGGCCGCCGGGGGCGAGGAACTGCGTCGCGTCGTACCGCGGCCGCGGCCCGACGAGCCGGCGGACGGACAGATGCCGCCCGACTGGTGGCGGGTGGACAGCAGCCCGTTCGGGGACGGCGACAGCGTGCCGGGGTTCGTGGGCGGCGTGGAGATCCCGGAGCTGCTCAGGAAGCCGCGCCTGCGCAAGGAAGCGGAGCCGGAGGAGGAGGCCGCCGGGGAACCGGCGGAGGCCGCCGGGCCGGCCCCGAAGGTCGAGGCGGCCGAAGCCGTGCCGACCGTCCGCCGGCGCTTCCGTGTCGTCCCCCGGCCCGCGGTCGGCTGGAGCAACCCCCTGCTGCTGCTCGCCGCCGCCGCGCTGGTCGTGGGCGCGGTGCTCGGCAACTGGTTCGCGTTGCTCCTCGGCTGGCTCATCGCCTACGGCTCCCGGCGGCTCACCCCTGCGGAGACGAAGCTGGCCGTGATGTGGGTACCGGGACTGTCCGTCACGGCCGGGGTGGTCTGGCTGTGGGGCCGCAGCGCAGGCCGCTGGGGCGACCCGATAGCCCAGGGCCACATGAGCGACGCGGTGGGCGAGACCTGGCCGTGGGTGGTCCGGGGCGCGGCGGTGGCATCGGCGCTGTATCTGGTGTGGCGGTCGCAGAGAGCGCGGTAGGGGGGCGCCGGGTCCGGTTGTCGGGCGGCTGCGGGTGCGTGGGGGCTTGTCGCGCCCACGCGGCGGAGCCGAATATCGGACACAGCCCCGCGCTCCTTCAGGTGGGACGAGTGGACCCACTTTCTCGGGGACGCGGGGAACTGCGCGAACGACCCCCACCGGCCCGCAGCCTCCAGACGGCCGACCCTCCCGGGCACAATGGCCCATATGACTTCTCGCGCCCTCACCGTCGGCTTCGATCTCGACATGACCCTCATCGACTCCCGGCCCGGGATCCACGCCTGCTACACGGCGCTGGCCGAGCGGACGGGGACCTTCATCGATGCCGATCTGGCGATCACCCGGCTGGGGCCGCCGCTCGCCGAGGAGTTGATCAACTGGTTTCCGGCCGAGCGGGTCGCGGAGATGAGTGATCTGTACCGGGCCATGTATCCGGAGATCGCGATCGCCGCGACGCCCGCCATGCCGGGCGCGCAGGAGGCGGTCGCGGCGGTGCAGGGCACGGGGGGCAAGGCCGTCGTGGTCACCGCGAAGTACGAGCCCAATGCGAAGCTGCATCTCAGCCACCTCGGCATAGTCCCCGACGCGGTGGTCGGTGACCTCTGGGCCGAGCAGAAGGCCGTCGCACTGCGCGAGCACGGCGCGGGCGTGTACGTCGGCGACCACGTCGGCGACGTGCGCGGGGCACGTACCGCCGGAGCGCTGTCCGTCGCCGTGGCCACCGGGCCGTGCGACGCGGACGAACTGCTCGCGGCGGGCGCCGACGTGGTTCTCGGGGACCTCACCGAACTCCCGGCCTGGCTGTCCGCCTACCGCGAGGACGCCTCCCGGGCCTGACGGCGCCCGGCCGCGATCGACTGGAGCACTCCGGCGCCGGCGACCAGGAAGCCGACGCCCATGAGCATGCTCAGCAGGTACATGTAGGTCGGAAAAGGCTTCGCACCGAGGAACAGCGGTATCACGGTGACGAGAGTGGCCACCGTACCGATGAAGAAGAGCACGGCACCGGCGCGGATCAGTCGGTCACCGGGCCCGGCGGAATTCGCTTGGGTTTTGTCACGCACTCGACCAGGGTAGTTCCCTGCCCGAAGGAACAACCGGGCGACGTCTTGTCACGCGCCCGCAGACCATTAGCCTTGGTACCGGCGGGTCGTGGTCGACCCGCCCGAGTGCTATCAAGGCCCGTTCCAGAGCTGTTGCATTCAGAAGTTTCCCGAGCAGTTTCCGACGAGATACGAGGACGAGGACAGACGTGCCTACCGGCAAGGTCAAGTGGTTCAACAGTGAGAAGGGCTTCGGCTTTCTCTCCCGCGACGACGGCGGTGACGTCTTCGTCCATTCCTCGGTTCTCCCCGACGGGGTCGACGCACTCAAGCCCGGACAGCGCGTGGAGTTCGGCGTCGTCGCCGGTCAACGCGGTGACCAGGCACTGTCGGTGGTCCTGCTCGACCCCACCCCGTCGGTCGCGGCCGCCCAGCGCAAGAAGCCGGACGAACTGGCCTCGATCGTGCAGGACCTGACGACCCTGCTCGAAAACATCACGCCGATGCTGGAGCGCGGCCGTTACCCCGACAAGGCGGCCGGCGCGAAGATCGCCGGGCTGCTGCGCGCGGTCGCGGACCAGCTTGACGTGTAAGCGCGTAAGAGACCGGCAAGTCGCGTAAGCGTGCAAGTCCCGTAAGTGTTTTTACGGGAAATCGAGTGCGTGCGGACCGAGGGGCGGCACGAGTCCCTCGGCCGCCGCCCGGGTGAGCAGTCCGCGTACCGCCGCGTAGCCGTCCTCGCCGAGTTCCGAGGTGAACTCGTTGACGTAGAGCCCGATGTGCTGGTCGGCGACGGCCGGGTCCATCTCCTGGGCGTGCGCCATGACGTAGGGCCGGGAGGCCTCGGGGTCGTCCCAGGCCGCGTGGACGGACGTACGGATCGACTCGGCGAGGCGGGTGAGCGTCTCCGCGCCCAGGGACCGCTTGGCGATGATCGCGCCGAGCGGGATCGGCAAGCCCGTCGTGTTCTCCCAGTGCTCGCCCATGTCGGCGAGCTTGTGCAGCCCGTAGTTCTGGTAGGTGAAGCGCGCCTCGTGGATCACCAGCCCCGCGTCGACCTTGCCGTCCCGTACGGCCGGCATGATCTCGTGGAAGGGCATGACCACGATCTCGCCGACGCCACCGGGGAGCGTGTCCGCCGCCCAGAGGCGGAACAGCAGGTACGCCGTCGACTTCTCGCTCGGTACGGCGACCGTACGGCCCGTGAGGTCCGTCCCGGCCTCCCTGGTCAGCACCAGCGGCCCGCAGCCCCGCCCCAGCGCGCCCCCGCAGGGCAGCAGCGCGTACTCGTCGAGGACGTACGGCAGTACGGCATACGACACCTTCAGCGCGTCGGACTCGCCGCGCTCGGCCATGCCGTTGGTGATGTCGATGTCCGCGAAGGTCACGTCGAGCGCGGGTGCGCCCTCGACGCGGCTGTGGGCGAGGGCGTCGAAGACGAAGGTGTCGTTCGGGCAGGGCGAGTACGCGATGCGCAACGAGTCAGCGGTGGTCATGTGGGTTCCAACTCTCCAAAGCGGGCGCGAGCTTCCCGAAGGCCTCGGTCAGGGCGGCCAGGGCGTCCGCGATGCGCCAGGCGGCGCGGTCGCGGGGTCCGACGGGGTTGGAGACCGCGCGTATCTCCAGTACGGGCACGCCGTGCGCGGCGGCCGCCTCGGCCACGCCGAAGCCCTCCATGGCCTCGGCGAGGGCGTGCGGATGCCGGGCGCGCAGTTCGGCCGCGCGGGCGGCGGAGCCGGTCACGGTGGACACGGTGAGTACCGCTCCGGGGCGGGCGCCGGTCGCCTCGGCGGTAGCTCGTACGAGTGAATCCGGCGGACGGTGGCTGACGGTCCCGAACCCCAGTTCGGTGACCGGCACGAACCCGTCGGCCGTCTCGGCGCCCAGGTCCGCCGCGACGATCTCGTCGGCGACGACCAAGGAGCCCACGGGGGCCGCCGGCCGGAAACCGCCGGCGATCCCGGCGGAGACCACCAGGGCGTAGGGCCGGCCGTCCAGGGCGGCGGCGGTGAGGGCGGTCGCGGTGCCCGCGGCGGCCAGGGCCGGTCCGACTCCGGCGGCGAGCAGGTCGTACCCCGCGCGTGTCTCGCGCGTGCGATGCAGCAGAACCGAGCCGGGCAGCCGTACCTCGGCCGTCCCCGCTGTGAACGCCCCTGCCACCGCGTCCCGTTCGGCCGGGACCGCGGTGGTCACGAGGATGCGTACGGCGGACGTGGTCAGGCGTCCTTCTTGAGCTTGAAGGACCACAGGCCCAGCACCGACTTGTCGCCCTCCTTGATGGAGACGAGGGTCGAGTCGCCGGAGGCGCCGTACTGGGCGTTGAAGAACACGCTGCCCGGGATCGTGCGGTAGGTCTTGGTGCTGGAGTCGGTGAGCGCCTGACCGTTCATCAGGATCGTCCAGCCGTTGTCCGCGATCTTCGGGTCGACGCCGAAGCGGACCGTGTCGTCCGGGTCCACCTTGATGGACTTGATCCCGGTGTCCTTGATGCAGCTCGCGAGGGAGGCCGTGTTCAGAGCCTTCCCGTCGTTGTAACAGGTGGCCTCGGAGTTGACCGAGGCCGTACCGACGGTGATCGTGGCGATCGGCGTCGGCTTGTCACAGGCCGACAGGACGAGCAGTCCGGCGGAAACGGCGCCGGCGGCGGCGACGACGCGGCGGCGTCGCGAGCGGGATTGCAGCGTGGTCATGGCCGAAGGCTATCGGGACCTCCCGGCCCGCTCCCCATGTGGGGTACGGCGTGCCCGGTTCGTTACGCCAGCCGCGTTCCTCAGGCCACCCTCGCCCGGCCACGGGTGCCGTGCCGGGCGGAGCCGATCAGGCCGCGCAGGGTGGCCAGCCAGCCGGCCGCCACGATCACGGCGGCCACCACCAGGCCCAGGGTGCCGTTCAGCGGCATCACGATGCCCACCGCCCCGCCGAACACCCAGGCCATCTGGAGCAGCGTCTCCGAGCGGGCGAACGCCGAGGTGCGCACCGCCTCCGGCACGTCCCGCTGGATCAGCGCGTCCAGGCACAGCTTGGCCAGCGCCTGGGCGAATCCGGCCACCGCGGCGAGGACGGCGACCAGGAAGGCGCCGAAGAACAGGGCCGCGACGACCGCCGTCCCCAGCACCACGGCGACCACCGTCACGATGATGATCTCCGGCGCCCGGGAGCGCAGCCAGGCCCCCACCGCCGTACCGAGCGCGTTGCCCGCGCCCGCCGCGACGCCCACTATCCCCAGCGACACCGCCGCGCTCTCGCCGGTCAGCGGGTGCTCGCGGAGCAGGAACGCCAGGAAGAAGATCAGGAAGCCGGAGAGGCAGCGCAGGGTCGCGTTCGCGCCGAGCGCGTGCGTGACGGCGGGGCCCACCGTCCGCAGCCCCGGCCGCTTCGCCTCCTTCCGGAGCGGGCCGTGCAGATGCTCCTCGTCGGCGGCGAGCAGCGCCACGTCCTCGCCCTTGGCCGAGTCGACCTTCGAGGGGAGGGTGAAGGAGAGAACCGTCCCGGCAACGAAGATCACGAAGGCGCCGTAGAGCGGCCAGGGGTCGCCGACGGCGTGCAGCCCGGCCCCGATCGGGGCGGCCACACCGGTGGCGAGCAGCCCGGCGAGGGTGACCCGTGAATTGGCCTTCACGAGGGAGAACCGGGGCGGCAGCAGGCGGGGCACGACGGCACTGCGCACCACGCCGTACGCCTTCGACGCGACCAGCACCCCGAGCGCGGCCGGATACAGCTCCAGACTGCCGCCGGCCACCGCCCCCGAGATGATCAGCGCGAGCAGCGCCCGGGCGAGCATCGCGCCGGCCATCGCGGCGCGGCGGCCGTGCGGGAGGCGGTCGAGGAGGGGGCCGATGACCGGGGCGAGAACGGTGAAGGGTGCCATGGTGATGGCGAGATAGAGCGCGACCCGCCCCCGGGCCTCGTCGGTGGGCACGGAGAAGAACACGGTGGAGGCGAGGGCGACGGTGATCATGACATCGCCCGCGCCGTTGACCGCGTGCAACTCGATCAGCTTGCCGAGACCGGACTCACCGGCGCCGTGCGCGTGCGTGGCCTTGCGGATACCCCGGGCGGTACCGGTCACCGGGAGGTGCAGGGCACGCCCGACGGAGCGGACGGCACCGCGCACGCGGCCCGCGCCGCTACCGACCCCGACGGTGTGTTGGGGGGATTTCGCGGTTGCCACGTCGTTCATAGTGCCCTGAGACGACAGTTCCTACTGCACTTTGTGACCAAGCGAGTCGGAGACGGCGCGCGGAACGACTGCCCGCGGCTACGGCGCCCTGAAGGGGCGCGGGGAACTGCGCGCCCAGCCCCCGCTCGCCTGCACCCGCCGACGGACCTGACCCGGCACCCCCCCCACCGCCTTCGGCCCCCCCGCCGCCGCGCAGGCATCGCGGCGGACTGTCCCCCACTACCGGCGACGGGGTAGCGTGCGTATCTCAGCCATAAAGCACAATGGATGGCAGAGGTGCGCCCGAGCGCGATCGGACGCGGACGTCGATGCGGCCCACAGGTCCGCTCCGTCCGCCCCACCGCCGGAGGCAGCCGCACTCGTGAGACGGCGTAGGAGAGAAGCGATACCTGTGAGCGCAGCGACAACGCGAAGCCGCACCCCCGACCGTCTGTGCGCCGAGGCGGTCGACCTCGCCCGGACCGCCGCCGAGGAGGCCGCCGCACCCGGAGTGGTCGGCGAGCACGCCGGAGCGGTCGCGGAGGGTGACCGTGTCGTCACGCACTACTTCGAGTGCAAGGAACTCGGGTACCGCGGCTGGCGCTGGGCGGTGACGGTGGCCCGCGCCTCCCGCGCCAAGCTCGTCACGCTGGACGAGGTCGTCCTCCTCCCGGGCTCCGACGCCCTCCTCGCCCCCGAGTGGGTGCCCTGGAGCGAGCGGCTGCGCCCCGGCGACATGGGCCCCGGCGACCTGCTCCCCACCGAGGCCGAGGACCTCCGCCTGGAGCCCGGCTACACCGGCGAGGACGGACCGGAGCCGAACTCCCCGGTCTCGGCGGAGATGGAGGAGCTGGCGGAGGCGGAGGACGCCGAGGTCACCGCGGGCACGCCCGCCCACCTGCCCACGGTCCCCTCCCGGGGCACGATCGCGTCGGTCGCCGAGGAACTGGGCATGCGCCGCGCCCGCGTCCTGTCCCGCTACGGCCTGCACATCGCCGCCGACCGCTGGGAGGAGTCGTTCGGCGCCAAGACCCCGATGGCCCAGGCGGCCCCCGCGACCTGCGTCAGCTGCGGCTTCCTCACCCCCATCGGCGGCTCCCTGGGCCAGGCCTTCGGCGTCTGCGCCAACGAGTTCTCCCCGGCCGACGGCCGGGTCGTCTCGTTCTCCTACGGCTGCGGCGGCCACTCGGAGGCCGCGGTCATGCCGAAACCTCCGGTGGTGGCACCCCCGGTGATCGACGAGACCCGCGTCGACCCCTTCCCGCTCCGCCCGGCCTCCGACTCCGGCTCGGTACCGGCGACGGAGGACGAGACGTCGGCGGAACTGGGTCACTCGTAGTCCCGCTCCCTGCCGGAGTGACGGCCGGTCAGCCCCCGGCACCGGCCGCCCGGTTCCCGAGCGCCGCCAGGAACGCGCCGTCCGCCACCACGGCCGCCGGCAGGGCATCCCGTGAGCCGTCGGTTTCGGCCGGCGGGCCCGACACGGCCCGGCCGGCCGCGGTGCCCGGCGGTCCGGCGGCCTTCAGGAGCGTCATCGCGGCCGTGGCACGGTACGGCGGGGCGAGGCGCCCGGCCAGGGCGTAGCGGGTGATCACGCACGGCGCCACGGTGCGGCCGGCCACCGCCGGTGCCGGGCCGGGGCACGGGCTTCCGCTCCTTGGCTGAGCGGGGCGGGTACGCGGACGGGTGGGCTCTCGGCGCGCGGTACCTTCGTCCTCACGCCGATGAGGAGAGAAAACGTGAGCAAGTTCGTGCGGCCGGCCGCCGAGGGCGCCGACCCCTTCGGCACCGCCCGCCTGCGCCGCGGTGTCCTCGACGCCTGGGCCACCAGCCCCGCCCGGTTCCGGGAGGACGCCAACGCCGAGGAGGACCTGGTCCTCGGCGGCTACCGGGACCGGCTCGTCGTGGAGCTCGCCCAGAACGCCGCCGACGCCGCCGCCCGCGCCGGGGTCCCCGGCCGGTTCCGGCTCACCCTCCGCGACGGCGTCCTGTTCGCCGCCAACACCGGCGCCCCGCTGGACGCGGCCGGCGTCGAGTCCCTCTCCACCCTGCGGGCCTCCGCGAAGCGGGAGGAGACCGAGAGTGCCGTCGGGCGGTTCGGGGTCGGCTTCGCCGCCGTGCTGGCCGTCACCGACGAGCCGGCGGTGGTCGGCCGGCACGGTGGGGTGCGGTGGTCGCTCGCCGAGGCGCGGGAGCTGGCCGAGGAGACCGCCCGGCACAGCACCGGTCTCGGGGACGAGATCCGTCGCCGGGACGGCCATGTGCCGCTGCTCCGGCTCCCGTTCGCCGCCGAGGGCACCGCCCCGGACCCGTACGACACGGTCGTGATCCTGCCGCTCCGGGACACCGCCGCCACCGATCTCGCCGAGCGCCTGCTCGCCGCCGTCGACGACGCCCTCCTGCTCGCCCTGCCGGGGCTGGAAGAGGTCGTGATCGAGAGCGGCGACACCGTACGCACCCTGCGCCGCGGCACCGACGGCGCGCTCACCGTCGTGGACGACTCGCAGGAGGGCACGACCCGCTGGCGTACCGTCTCCGCGCACGGCTCGCTCACCCCGGAGCTGCTGGCCGGCCGGCCGGTGGAGGAGCGGCTGCGCCCGCACTGGTCGCTGACCTGGGCCGTGCCCACGGACGGCGCGGGCGCCCCCGACCGCCCGCGCACCGCCGCCGTGCTGCACGCCCCCACTCCCAGCGACGAGCCGCTCGGTGTCCCCGCCCTGCTCATCGCGTCCTTCCCCCTCGACACCACCCGCCGGCACGCCGCCCCCGGCCCGCTCACCGACTTCCTGGTGCAGCGCGCGGCCGACGCGTACGCCGAACTCCTCGGCGGCTGGCGGCCGGTGGGGGAGGGGATCATCCATCTGGTGCCCGGCCCGCTCGGCAAGGGCGAGCTGGACGGCGCGCTGCGCCAGGCGATCCTGGAGCGGCTGCCGCGCACCGCGTTCCTGCCGCCCGCCGTCGAGGCCGGAGACGACAGCGAGCTCCCCGAGGCGTTGCGGCCGCGGGACGCCGAGATCGTGGAGGGGGCGGGCGCGGACACGATCCGGGTCCTCGCCGAGGTGCTCCCCACGCTCCTGCCCGCCGGTCTCGAACGCCGGGTGGAACTACGGACGTTGTCCGTCAGCCGGCTCCCGCTCGCCGACGCCGTCGACCGCCTGGCCGGCCTCGAGAAGGACCCGGACTGGTGGTGGCGGCTCTACGACAGCCTTGCGGGCGTCGACCCGGAGCGGCTGTCCGGGCTCCCGGTGCCGCTGGCCGACGGGCGGACCACCATCGGCCCCCGCCAGATCCTGCTCCCCACCCCGGACGCGGTCATCGACCCCGAGGTCCTGGCCCGGCTCGGCCTCAAGGTCGCCCACCAGGACGCCGCCCACCCCCTCCTGGAGAAGCTCGGCGCGCTGCCCGCGACCCCGCGCGCGGTCCTCACCACCCCGCAGGTGCGGGCCGCCGTGGCCGCCTCTCTGGACGACGAGGGAGGCGTGAACTGGGAGGAGGACACCCCGGACGCGGAGGAGCTGGCGGACACGGTCCTCGCCCTGGTCCGGGATGCCGGCCTGGAACCCGGTGACGAGCCCTGGCTGGGCGCCCTCGCCCTGCCTGACGAGGACGGTGAACCGGCGCCCGCCGGTGAACTCGTCTTTCCCGGCAGCCCGTTCGCCCGGGTGATCAGGGGGGACGAACTCGCCGCCGTGGACGCCGACCTGGCGGAGAAGTGGGGCGAACAGCCGCTGGCCGCCTGCGGGGTGCTGGCGAACTTCGCCCTCGTCCGTGCCACCGACGTCGTCCTGGACCCGGACGAACTGGAGCCCCGCGAAGGCGACTTCGCCGAACCCGACGACGCCGGTCTGCTTGACGCCGTGGACGTCTGGTGCGAGGACATCCTGGACCGCTTCCCGGACACCCCCGTACCCCCGGTCGCCACCGAGTTGGTCGCCGTCCGCGACCTCGACCTCGTCGACGAGGACCACTGGCCCGAGGCCCTCGCGCTGCTCGCCCGGCCGCCGCTGCGCGACGCCCTCACCCAGCCGGTCCGCATCCTGCTGCCGGACGGCACCCACGAGGTCGTACGGCCGTACACGGCCTGGTGGCTGCGCGGCCACCCGGTGCTGGACGGCCGCCGCCCCGCCGGTCTGCTGGCCTCCGGCGGCGACCCGCTGCTGCGCGGCCTCTACGAGGAGGCCGACGCGACCGGCTTCGAGGACGAGCAGGTGCTCCGGGCGCTGGGGGTACGGACCTCGGTGGCCGCCCTCCTCGACGAGCCTGGCGGCGCCGCCGAACTCCTGGACCGCCTCGCCGACCCGGACCGCTCGGTCACCGGGGCCCAACTGCACGCCCTGTACGGCGCGTTGGCGGACCTGGACCCTGAGCGGGTGACCCTCCCCGACGAGCTGCGGGCGGTGGTCGACGGCCGGGTGGAGGTGGTGGACGCGGCGGACGCGGTGGTCGTCGACTCGCCGGACCTGCTGCCGTTCACGACCGGCGTCCCGCTGCTCCCGGTACGGCCCGCCCGCGCCGCCGAACTGGCCGAACTGTTCCAGGTGCGGCGGCTGAGCGAGTCGGTGACGGGGTCGGTCGACTCGGAGGGGACCGAACACGACGTCCCCGAGCCGGTCCACGTCCTGCTCGGCCCGCGCACCCCGGGGACCTACGTCGAACACGAGGAGCTGGTGGTCGACGGCGTCGAGATCGACTGGCGGCTCACCGGGGACGGCGTCCTGCACGCGGCCACCCTGGAGGGCGTCGCTGCCGGTCTCGCCTGGGCGGCGGGCCAGTGGCCGCGCCGCTTCGAGGTGGCCGCGCTGCTGGAGGACCCGTCCCGCACGGAGGAACTGGCCCGGGACCGCTGGTTCGACTGAGGTCGAAAGGCGACGGCCCGGGACCCCGGCAGGGGCCCCGGGCCATGTCAGACCGATCAGACCGATCAGACCGATCAGGCCGGTAAGACGGGTAAGACCGGTAAGACCGGTCAGGCTTCCACTTCCAGGAAGTACTCGAAGCGGTCCAGGTCGAGTGCCATGCCGGTCAGCCGGTGGAAACCGTCCGCGTGCTCCGGCCCCAGCGGATACACGTCGGTGAGCCGGTCCGCGGGCATCGCCAGCAGCCCCGCGAACGCGTCCGCGCCCACGGACGAGACGTCGGTGACCGACTCGGGGGTGTCCTCGTCCTTGGCGTAGCGGGCGACGAGGTATTTCATGGGGTCACCTTCCGGGTTCCGTCCGCGGGCTTGGTCTGGGCACCAGTATCGGGGTCGAACTCCCCGAGGTGCTTGCCCCGCTTGTTGTACTTCTCGACCGTCCCGTGCTGGGAGTCCCACTCGTAGATCTCCCCGCTGCCCGGGTCCTTCCACCGCTTGCGTAGGCCCCCGCCGCCCTGCACGGGCGTCTTCGGCTTGGCACGGGCGGCCTTGGGGAAGCCCGGCAGGCTGCTGGGCGCCGGCTTCGGGCCCGGCTGGACGACCTTGTTGACGTTGCTCTTGCTCTGCGCCTCACGCAGCGCCTGGCCCAGGCCGTCGTTGAACCGGCCCACGCCGTCGGCGGTGGTGAAGCCGCCCGAGACGACCAGCGTCGTGCTCGCGGCAATGGCCGGGGCCCCCGCGAGACAGCCGATGCCGGTGATGCACAGCGCGCCGCCGGCGATGTCGCCGGAGCCGCCGACGCCCATCATCACGACGCCCGCGCCGGTCTCGGCCAGACCCGTCCAGACGTCCTCGTTGGTGAGGATCGCCTCGCCGTAGGTGAGGACGGTGTCCGCCGTGTCCTCCAGCCAGTCCGGGACCCAGTCGCTGCCGGAGTCCTCGTCCGGCGCGTCCTGGCTCTGGGCCTTGCGCCAGGCCTCCTCGGTCTTGCGGTACTCGGCCTCCTCCTGCTTCTGCTTGGTGACCGCGGTCCGGAAGGCGTCCTCGAACGCCTTGCCGGCGGCCACCGAGTCCTTGCCCGCGGCCGTCGCCGACGCGCGGGCGTCCTGGGCCGCGCTCCACGCCTCGTCGGCCGAGCCCTGGGCCCAGTTCGCCGAGGACTGCGCCTGGGTGGCCGACTCGACGGCCCGGGCCGCCGCCGCGTGGGCGTCCTCCTCCGCGGCCCGCGCGGTCCTGGCCGAGGCCGCCGCGTTCGCCGCCGACGTCTCCGCGTCCTTGGCGGACTCGAGGGCGTCGTCGGCGTACCCCTTGGCGGCCTTCGCCGAGGCGTCGGCCTGCTTGGCGTACTCCTTGGCCTCGGCCGCGGCCTTGCGTGCCGTGGCGGCGACCTTGCCGGCCTCGGCGGCGTTCTTCTGGGCGGTGGCGGCCACCGAGGCGGCCTCCGAGATCAGCTGCTGGACCAGGGCGACATGCCCGGCCGCGAGCTGGTCCTTGCGCTGCGCCTGGTACTGGCCGTGCTGGATGAACGCGTGCAGCAGCGGCGCGGGCCCCTCCAACGCGATCCTGGCCGCCGCCTTGACCTCGGGGCCGCCGCTGTCGACGAGCTGTGCCGCGCGGACCCGCTCGTCCTCGGTGCGGGCCTGGTACTGGCCGTCGGTGACGAAGGTGCGGTAGCGGTCCACGGAACCGGAGTTCAGCGCCGCGCGGCCCGCCTCCTGGACGCCGGGACCCCCGGTGGAGACGACCCGCGCGATGTAGACGCGCAGGTCGTCGGCCATCGCCTGGTACTGGCCGTCCTTCAGGAAGGTGCTGATCCGGGCCGTGTCGCCGGCCAGGGCCTGCTCGGCTCCGCCGCGCACGTCGGACGACGGCGAATCCAGGGCCAGCGTCTCCACCCTGGCCCGTTCGTCCGCCTGCGCCGCCTCGACCCGGGCGGTACGGACATACGACACCACCTCGGCGGCGTCACCGGAGAGCGCGTCCCCCGCCGCCGAACGGCTCCAGGGCCCACGGGACTTCAGGGTGCGCAACGCGAGGTCACGCCCGTCGTCGGCGATCTTCTGCAGGTCGGCGCCGGGTGCGGAGGCATCCGTGCTCAGCTGCCGGGCATCGGCTTCGAGGGCCGCGGAGGCCTGTGTCGCGCGGTTCAGCGCCGCCTGCCGCTGCTCCTCCTGCGCCTTGAGCTCCCGGGCCCGCGCGACGGCCTCGTTCGTACGGGCGGTCAGCTCCTCGGCCTCGATCTGACGGGCCAGCGTGAACACCGACCTGGCCTTGGCCACGGCCGCGCTCGCGACGTCCGCCGCCTCCTTGGCGGACTTGGCGTGGGCGGTCGCCTGGGCCGCCGCGTTGGCGGCGTCCGTGGCGTGGTCGGCGGCCGCGTCGGCCGCCTTGGCCGCGTTCTCGGCGTGCGTGGCGGCGGAGTTGGCCGCGTCGCGTGCCTCGCCTGCGGCCGTCGCCGCCTTGCGGGCCAGGCTCTCCGCGGCGTTCGCGGCGCGGGTGGCCTCCGCGGCCTGGGCGCGCGCCGCCGAAGCCGCCGCGGCGGCCTCCGCGGAGTGCACGCCGGCCTGGTCCGCGTAGGCGCTGGCGTCGCTCGCGGCACTGGCGGCCGCGTCGGCGTTGCCGCCCGCGCTCGCCGCCGCCTTCGCCGCGTCCCCGGCCGCGGTCGCGGCGACCCCGGCCTGGTTGGCGGCGTCCGCCGCGAGCCGGGCGCCCTTGGCCGCGGTACGGGCGTCGTCGGCGGCCTTGCGGGCGGTGCTCGCCTTGGTGGCGTCCGTGGCGGCGTCGGCCGCCGCCCCGCGGGCCCGGCTCGCGGCCTGGGCGGCACCGGTCGCGGCGGCCGCGGCCTGGGTGGCCGCGTTGGCCGCCGTGCGGGCCGAGTTGTTGGCGGCCCGGGCCGCGTCGATGGCCTGCTGGGCCGCCTTGGCGGCCTGGCCCGCGGCCGTGGCCGCGCGGGAGGCGGCGGACGCGGCACGCACCGAGTCCTTGCGGGCCGCCTCCGTCTCCTTCGCCGCCTTCTGCGCGGCCTCCTTGGCCAGCGCCGAGGCCGCGACGGCCCGCGCCGAGGCGTCCTTGGCGGCCTCCGTCTCCGCCTTCGCCTGGCGTCCGGCCTCCTTCGCCTGGGCGGCGAGCTGGGCGACCGTGGCGCGTTCCTGATCCCGTGAGCGGGCGACGTACTGGCCGACCTGGAGGAACTCGCGGATGTCGGCCGCGGTGCCGTCCAGCGCGACCCGGCCCGCTGCCCGGACGTTGGGTCCGCCCGTGCTCACGATCTGCACGAGCTGGACCCGCTCGTCCTGCTCGCGCTCCGTGTACTGGCCCTCGTCGAGGAAGGCGGTCATGTCGTCGGTGGTGCCGTTGAGCGCGGCCCGGCCGGCGTCCTGCACGCCTGGCCCGCCCGCGTCGACGATCTGCGCGATGCGGACGCGCTGGTCCTGCTCCAGCGGTGCCTTCCAGCCGTCCTTCAGGAGGGCGGTCAGGTCGTCCTGCGACCCGGCCAGCGCCTTGCGGGCGGCCTCCTGCAGCCCCCGTCCGCCGATGCTCGCGACCTGCGCGGTCTGGACGCGGTCGTCCTGGTAGGCGGCCTCGGGAGCGACGTCGTCGAGGAAGTGCCGTACGTCGGTGTCCGCGCCGGTGAGGGCGACCTCCGCGGCGGCCCGCACTCCGGGCCCGCCCGCCTGCCACAGCTCCAGGACCCGGCCGCGGTCGGTGTACGCCCCGCTCGTCGGGTCGGAGTCGCCGGCGGGAGAGCCGGCTGCCTGGGCCGGGGCGGGGCCGAGCAGTCCGGCGGCGATCGCCAGGGGCAGCAGGCCCAGTGCCGTTCTGCGTATCAGACGTGTGGTGTTTCCAGCGGTATCGAACTGGTCAGTTCTTCGATTCACTGAGTACCTGTCTCGGTAATCGGCGACGACCCCCGAAAAGCGAGTCGCCGAATGGTCGACGGGTAAGCATAGTCATCGTTTTCCCGAGGGGGATGTGAATAAGATGTCGGCGGTGCAGCGAATGCACCGGCCTGCTTATATCGGACAAGGGGGATCTTCCGGAGCGGGTGTGTCGTGGGTGCGGGGCCGAGGTTGACGGAACGGCGAACCTTTGCTTACTCTGTGCCTCGACTTTACGTTCGAGGCAATCAGGCCCGACCAGCCTGCGATGCCGCGGACCTGTATTCACACGGGGATGAAGGGGGGACCGGTTGCGCCTGCGCGCAACCGGCTGATCTGGGCATCTGTCGGCCGCGAACGGCCGCTGCCCACGCATGTCTGCATTTTCTCATCGCATCCTGGCGGGGGTCTCTCGATGCGAGGATCCACGCCGGAAGGGAATCTTCGGTGCCTTTCCGTGCCCGAAATCTCGTCGTTTCCGGAATAGCGGCCGCGTGTGCCACGCTGGCCGGAATTTCCGTGGCATCGGCCGACGACCCACCGCAATCCCCGTCGGATTCGACCCCGCCCGCGGCGGTCGAGGACTACGGTTATCCCGGTGCCGACCACGTGCTCGCCGAAAAGGGGATCCGGCTGAAGAAGGGTGACGGGCACATTCTGCTGGCGGACTGCGACCAGGGCGCCCAGCAGATCCGGGTGCTGACCCGCAAGGACGACTCCGTGGGCCGGGCCGGCACCTACTGTTTCCAGGCCACGGCGAAGACCGGCCGCCTCACGCTGGAACTCCCGCAGGTCTTCATGGTGGAGGCGGGCGCCGACCACCCGGTCCGCGCCGACCTGACCAGCAACGGCCAGACCACCTCGGTCAGCGTCCCCAAGGGCGGCTTCCAGTCCGTCGGCGAGGGCACCGGCGGCGCACCGTCGGTCCTCGTCGAACTGCTGGTGACCGGCTGAGCACGACCGGCGCACCGAGCTCCGCGGTGCGCTGAGCGCCGAGTTCCGCGGGGTTCCGGCCTGCGCCGAGAGCCCCGAGTCCGTGGGTTCCGAGTCCGTGGATTTCGAGTCCCGTGGGTCCCGAATCCCGTGGGTTCCGTCGAGCACCGGGCGCTGCGTGCCGCCGGTGCCGTCTGTGCCGCAGGTGCCGAGGCGCCTCCGCTCCCCCCTTGCCCGTCCGCATGCTCCTCCGCTTCCCCCCTGCGCCCTGCGCACCCTGGGGAAGCCCGCCTTCCGATTCGAGGGAAACGTGAAAGACGTCCGTCCGCGCAGCGCGCGCATGGTGTGGGCCGCCGGTCTCGCGGCCGCCGGTCTGACGACCGGTCTGCTGACCGCGGCCCCGGCCCAGTCCGTCGTCGGTGACCAGGTCGCGGACGGTGCCGACCAGTACACGGTCAAGCTCCACATCGCCGGCGGCACCGACAACGAACGCGGCTGCTCCGGCACCCTGGTCGACCAGCAGTGGGTTCTCACCGCCGCCAGCTGCTTCGCCCCGGATCCCCGGCAGGCGACCGCGCTCACCCGGGGCGCGCCGCCCCTGCCCACCCTCGTGACCGCCGACGGCAACGCGCCCACGCCGACGGCCGAGCTGAAGCAGCGGGTGCGCGAGATCGTGCCGTACCCGGGCCGCGACCTGGTCATGGCGCGTCTCGAGGACCCGACCACCGCCACCGACCCGCTGGACGGACCGTTCCCCGACATCGCCTCCGCCGACGTCAGCGGCGCCACCCCGGCCCAGGGCGACCAGCTCACGGCGATCGGCTACGGCCGCACCAAGCTGGAGTGGGTTCCCGCGCGGGCCCACACCGGATCCTTCGGCGTGGACGTCGTCAACCCCACCACCCTGGCGATCTCGCCCGCCGCGTCCGGCGGCGCCCTGTGCAAGGGAGACGCGGGCGGTCCCGTGCTCAACGCCGGCGGCAGGGTCGTCGGCGTGGTCAGCGCCGCCTGGGACGGCGGCTGCTTCAACTCGCGGGAGACCCGCACCGGGGCCGTCGCCACCCGGGTCGACGACATCGCCGACTGGGTGCAGAAGGTGCTGCTGACGAACCGCCAGAAGTACGTCACCGACGTCATGACCGCGGCCGACTTCGACGGCGACGGCCGTACGGACATCGCCACGCTGCTCACCAACGGCTCGGCCCAGGTCTTCCAGGGCCGTGCCGACGGCACACTGGAGTACGGCTCCTTCCTGAAGGTCGTCG
Organism: Streptomyces sp. NPDC054813; assembly: GCF_053611365.1. Taxonomy (NCBI): domain Bacteria; kingdom Bacillati; phylum Actinomycetota; class Actinomycetes; order Kitasatosporales; family Streptomycetaceae; genus Streptomyces; species Streptomyces sp. NPDC054813. The sequence goes on from NZ_JBSHAF010000034.1 coordinate 36,102, forward strand.
GACGCAGCAACCAGAAGGAGCTCGTCGCCGGGGACTTCGACACGACCCCCGGGACCGAGCTGATCTCGGCCGACACCGAGGGCGACCTCACCCTGTTCAGCAAGCGCTCGTGGGTCCCGGACCTCTACAGCCGCGCCCAGCTGTGGACGGACGCCGGCTGGAAGAACGGCCTGCCCGTGGCCGCCCTGCGGACCGGGAAGGCGGGCCGCGACACCCTGCTCTTCCAGTGGTCCGACGGCTCCCTCTACAGCTACAAGCGGGACGCCGACGGCAACCTCGTGAACCAGAAGAAGTCGATGTGGCCGGACAAGACCTGGAAGAAGAAGCACATCGCCACCGCCGACTTCACCGGTGACGGGCGGGACGACATCGCCGCCGTCGCCTCCGACGGGGCGCTCCACCTCTACCCGGCCAAGGCCGACGGCACCTTCGACAAGGCCCGTTCGATGTGGTCCGACAAGAGCTGGAGCACCATGCGCGCCGTGGTCGGCGGCGACTTCGACGGCGACGGCAAGGCGGACCTGGCCGCGCTGTGGGCCAACGGCGACCTGAAGTGGTACGCGGGCGACGGCAAGGGCGGACTGGCGGCGGGCAAGACCATGTGGCCGACGGTCTGAGCAACCGCGGGAAGGAACGTCTCACACGACTTTTGATTTATCGCACAACCTTTCCCCTCCCCTGTGGATCTGATCGGGCGAGTCAACAGACTCCCCGGTCACTTCCATGCAGGGGAACCTATGCGCATACGCGCCACCGTGGTCGCCGTCTCCGGCGTCCTGGCCCTCTCCGCCCTCGCCGTGCCGGCCGCACAGGCCGCCGGCGGCTCTTCCTACAGCCCCTCCGGCCTGGCGAAGCTCGCCCAGGCGCACCAGGGCACCGCCGGCCGGTCGGCGTACACCGCCTCGACCGCGGACGACGCGGGCGACCCCTACGCGCTGGACCTGTCCTTCTCCAACGTCCAGGTCAACAAGGGCAAGCCGATCGTCGCGGGCACCACCACCCACGGGACGTTCCCGGTCACCTACACGGTGACGCACGGCGCCGACGTCGACATCCACGCGGACGACTTCCTGATGGACGTCGAGATCTACCGCGGCGCCACCATCGACGACCCGGCGAACGAGCTGTTCGGCGTGGACTGGCCGTCCTGCACGGACACCTCGACGACCACCGCCAGCTGCAAGGGCACCATCGACGTCTACGCGGACGAGGAACTCTCCAACGCCGACGCCACCACCTGGAAGGCGTTCGGCGTCGCGATCGCCCTCAACGGGCAGGACCCGACCAGCGACGACTGGAGCAAGATCGGCGTCGCCGAGCAGGACAAGCTGGCCACCACCAAGCTCCAGCGCCTGTCGAAGCTGACGGTGAACGCCGCCCCGGAGCCGGTGACGAAGGGCAAGACCATCACGGTCACCGGCAAGCTGTCCCGTGCCAACTGGGACGACGGCAAGTACCACGGCTACGCCACCCAGTCCGTGCGGCTGCAGTTCCGCAAGAAGAACTCCAGCATCTACACGAACGTCAAGGGCATCAAGTCGTCCTCGACCGGCACGCTGAAGACGACCACCAAGGCGACGGTGGACGGCTACTACCGCTTCTCCTTCGTGGGCACCTCCACGACCCCGGCGGTCAACGCGACGGGCGACTACGTCGACGTGAAGTAACCCCATGGGGACGTAATCCGGTCGCAAAGGAATCAAAATCTGACCGGATTACGTCTCGCTCGTACAACCACTCCCGCCCCTCGTGGATCTGATCACCGAGTCAACAGACTCCCTAGATCACTTGGGCCTCGCGCCCACTGTTCTCCACTTGGGGAATCCATGCGCATTCGTGCCACTGTGGCCGCCGTCTCCGGCGCCCTGGCCCTCTCCGCCCTCGCAGTCCCGGCCGCACAGGCCGCCGGCGACTCGGGCACCCCGTACACGCTGAACGCCAGCTTCTCGAACCTGTCGATCGCCAAGGCGGTCAAGGTCGGCACCACCGCCAAGGTCAGCGTCAAGTACACGTACAAGCTGACGCACGGCGCCGACGTGGACATCACCGCGAAGGACTTCTACACGGACGCCTTCCTCTACAAGGGCTCCTACAGCGACACGGCCCCCGAGCTGTACGGCGATGCCGACTCGGCGACCTGCACCGCCACCTCCTCGACCACCGCCACCTGCGCTGGTTCCGTCGACATCTACCCGGCCGACGGCGACCTGAAGAGCGTCTGGGCCGGCAGCTGGAGCGTCGCCGCCGAGGCCGTCGCCTTCAACGGGCAGAGCCCGACCAACCCCGACCTGAGCAAGGTCGGCTACAAGGACCAGAGCGGCCTCGCCACCACCCTGGTCCAGCGCAACTCGAAGCTGACGGCCAACGCGGGCCCCGAGCCGGTCGCGAAGGGCAAGACCCTCACGGTCACCGGCAAGCTCTCCCGCGCCAACTGGGATGACAACCTGTACCACGGCTACGCCAGCCAGCCGGTCAAGCTCCAGTTCCGCAAGGCGGGTACGAGCACCTACACCACCGTCAAGACGGTGTCCACGGACTCGTCCGGCAACCTGAAGACCACCACCACCGCCAACTACGACGGCTACTGGCGCTTCAGCTTCGCCGGCACCTCGACTACCCCGGCGGTCAGCGCCACGGGCGACTACGTCGACGTGAAGTAAACCCTGTCAGTGCGGCTCCGCCACGTGGGCACCCAGCCCTCGCGGCGGAGCCGCACTGTTCTAGTCGGGGAAGCGGCGCTCCACCCACCTCCAGGAGAACTCCAGCAAGGCCGACCCCACCACGGCGATACCGACGGCAGTCCACGGCATCACCACCCCCACCAGCTTCAGCGCGAAGAAGCTCTGCAGGGCGGGTACCGCGAGGACGAAGACGAAGGCCACGCCCATCGAGGCCACCAGCGCCACCCGCCACCAGGTGTACGGGCGGGCGATGATCGCCAGGACCCACATCGAGATCAGGAACAGGGTCAGGGTCGCCGCGCTGGTCTCCGCGTCCAGGGAGCCCGGTCCCGTGTAGTAGTGGCGGGCGAGCAGATACGTCACGAAGGTCGCGACGCCGGCCAGCACCCCGCCCGGGATCGAATAACGCATCACGCGGCGCACGAAGTGCGGTCTGGCCCGTTCCTTGTTGGGGGCGAGGGCCAGGAAGAAGGCCGGGATGCCGATGGTGAGGGTGGACAGCAGGGTCAGGTGTCGGGGCAGGAAGGGGTATTCGACCTGCCAGCAGACCACGAGCACCGCGAGCAGGACCGAGTAGACCGTCTTGACCAGGAACAGGGTGGCGACCCGGGTGATGTTGCCGATCACCCGGCGTCCCTCGGCGACCACCGAAGGCAGCGTGGCGAAGCTGTTGTTGAGCAGGACGATCTGCGCGACCGCCCGGGTGGCCTCGGAGCCCGATCCCATCGAGACACCGATGTCCGCGTCCTTCAGGGCGAGTACGTCGTTCACGCCGTCCCCGGTCATCGCGACCGTGTGCCCGCGTGACTGCAACGCCCCCACCATGTCCCGCTTCTGCTGCGGGGTGACCCGGCCGAAGACGGTGCCCCCGTCCAGGGCCTCGGCCATCTCGCCGGGCTCCGCGGGCAGCCGGCGCGCGTCCACCGTCGTACCGCTCAGGCCGAGCTTCGCGGCCACGGCACCGACCGACACCGCGTTGTCGCCGGAGATCACCTTCGCCCGGACCTCCTGGTCGGCGAAGTAACGGAGCGTGTCGGCGGCGTCGGGGCGCAGCCGCTGCTCGAGGACCACCAGCGCGGTCGGGCGGGCGCCCTCGGCCACCTTCGCGTGGTCGAGGTCCCGGGTGGAGCGGGCGAGCAGCAGCACCCGCAGCCCCTCCTCATTGAGGCGTACGGTTTCGGCCAACGCCGGGTCGCCGTCGTCGAGCAGCACGTCCGGCGCCCCCAGCAGCCAGGTGCTCAGCTCCCCGTCGCCCTCGCTGAAGGTGGCCCCGCTGTACTTGCGGGCGGAGGAGAAGGGCAGCGACTCCACGCACCGCCAGTCCTCGCTGTCCGGGTAGGCGTCGATGATCGCCTGGAGGGAGGCGTTCGGACGCGGGTCCGACTCGCCGAGCGAGCCCAGCACCTTGCGTACGTAACTCTCGTCGACCCCGTCCAGCGCCCGCAGCTCGGTGACGTCCATGCCGCCCTCGGTGAGCGTGCCGGTCTTGTCGAGGCAGACGGTGTCGATGCGGGCGAGGCCCTCGATCGCGGGGAGTTCCTGGACCAGGCACTGCTGGCGGCCCAGCCGGATCACGCCGATCGCGAAGGCGACGGACGTGAGCAGGACGAGACCCTCGGGGACCATCGGGACGATGCCGCCGACCGTGCGGGCGACGGCGTCCTTGATCCCGTTGTTCTTGACGACCAGCTGGGTGGCGACCAGGCCGATGGCGGCCGGGACCATCATCCACGTCACGTACTTGAGGATGGTCGAGATACCGGAGCGCAGCTCGGAGTGGACCAGCGTGAAGCGGGAGGCCTCCTCGGCGAGCTGGGCCGCATAGGCCTCCCGGCCGACCTTCGTGGCCGCGAAGGCGCCACCGCCGGCCACCACGAAACTCCCCGACATCACCTGGTCGCCGCGGCGTTTGACGACCGGGTCGGCCTCACCGGTGAGCAGCGACTCGTCGATCTCCAGGCCGTCGGCCTCGGCACACACGCCGTCCACCACGATCTTGTCGCCGGGGCCGATCTCTATGAGGTCGTCGAGCACGATCTCGCTCGTGCCCACTTCCACCGCGGCCCCGTCGCGGCGCACGGTCGGCCGCGCCTCGCCGATCACCGCGAGCGAGTCCAGGGTCTTCTTCGCCCGCCACTCCTGCACGATGCCGATGCCCGTGTTGGCCAGGATCACGAAGCCGAACAGGCTGTCCTGGATCGGCGCCACCACGAGCATGATCACCCACAGCACACCGATGATCGCGTTGAACCGGGTGAAGACGTTCGCGCGCACGATCTCGCCGAACGAGCGGCTGCTGCGCACCGGAATGTCGTTCACCTGGCCGCGCGCGATCCGCTCCGCGACCTCGGCGGCGGTCAGCCCGCTCGTCCGGGCCGGGGCCGGCAGCGGAACCGGATGCACAGGGTCGAGTTCCGCGCCCGCGTCGATGTGCGTCATACGTTCGACGGTACGTGCGGATTTGCGCGTTCACCTGCCGAGTGCCCGGAAGATCCGACCAGGGGAGGAGCGAAGTCGTGCCCTGGTTGTAGGCGGCCCCGGGGTCTCCCCTACAGGGAGCGTGCGGTCTGCGCCCGCTTGATGGCCGCGTCCCGCTTCTTCACGTACCAGATGCCGATCAGCCCGAGGCCGCCGCCGGCCAGGCAGGTCCACACCCACCAGGTGTGGCCGTGGTCGGCGTACCAGCCGTAGAAGGGGAGCTGGGCCAGGAAGAGGACGAACCAGACGAGCGTGCCGCCGATGATCGTCGGCACCACGGGCCCCTCCAGGGGTTCCGGTGCCTCGTGCTGGGGGGTCCACTTCGCCATGGTGCTCAGCTTACGCATCCCTGGGGTCTACGCGCGGAGATAGCGATCTATCACTCATACGTTCATACTGAAACCGTTTGTGTCTGGCTACTTCTGATCGTAGGAACCTCCAATGCCGACCCCGGCTTCCACTCAGGCGCCCGCCCCCGAACAGCCGGGTGCGACCCCCGCGTACGGCGCGCTCGACCGTTACTTCAAGATCTCCGAGCGGGGTAGCACCCTCGCCCGCGAGGTGCGCGGCGGCTTCGCCACGTTCTTCGCGATGGCGTACATCATCGTGCTGAACCCGATCATCCTCGGCAGCGCGAAGGACATGTACGGCCACCAGCTCGACAACGGTCAGCTGGTCACGGCCACCGTCGTCACCGCGGCCTTCACCACGCTGCTCATGGGCGTCGTCGGCAACGTCCCGATCGCGCTCGCCGCCGGTCTCGGTGTGAACTCCGTCGTCGCTCTCCAGCTGGCGCCCCGGATGTCCTGGCCGGACGCCATGGGCATGGTGGTGCTGGCGGGCTTCGTCGTGATGCTGCTGGTCGCCAGCGGCCTGCGCGAGCGCGTGATGAACGCGGTGCCCTACAGCCTGCGCAAGGCGATCTCGATCGGTATCGGCCTGTTCATCATGCTGATCGGCCTGGTGGACTCCGGCTTCGTCACCCGGATCCCGGACGTCGCCCAGACCACCGTCCCGCTCCAGCTCGGCGTCGACGGTCACCTGAACGGCTGGCCGGTCCTGGTCTTCGTGCTCGGCGTGCTGCTGACCCTCGGGCTGATCGTCCGCAAGGTCTCCGGTGCGATCCTGATCTCCATCGTCGCGATGACCGTGCTCGCGCTGATCATCAACTCCGTCGCCCATGTGACGACCTGGGGCCTGACCGTCCCGAAGTGGCCCGGCAACCCCGTCTCCACCCCGGACTTCGGCCTGCTCGGCAAGGTCAGCCTGTTCGGCGGCTTCGACAAGGTCGGCTTGCTGACCGGCGTCCTCTTCGTCTTCACCGTCCTGCTGTCCTGCTTCTTCGACGCCATGGGCACGATCATGGGCGTCAGCGACGAGGCCAAGCTGACCGACGCCCAGGGCTATATGCCGGGCATCAACAAGGTCCTCTTCATCGACGGTGTCGCGGTCGCCGCCGGCGGTGCCAGCTCCTCCTCGGCCACCACCTGCTTCGTGGAGTCGACGGCGGGTGTCGGCGAGGGCGCGCGCACCGGCTTCGCCAACGTCGTCACCGGCGGACTGTTCGCCGTGGCGCTGTTCCTGACCCCGATCGCCACGATGGTCCCCTCGCAGGCGGCCACCCCGGCGCTGCTCGCGGTGGGCTTCCTGATCCTGGCCGGCTCGATCAAGGAGATCGACTGGGCCGACTACACCGTCGCGATCCCGGCCTTCGTGACCATGGTGATGATGCCGTTCACCTACTCGATCACGAACGGCATCGGCATGGGCTTCATCACCTTCGTGGTGCTGCGGCTGACCGCCGGCCGGGCCAAGGAGATCCCGGTCGCGATGTACGTGGTCGCGGCCGTGTTCGCCTTCTACTACCTGATGCCGGCCCTGGGTCTCACCTGATCCCGATCCCGATCCGATCGCGATCCTGATCCGGCCGGGGTCTCATGTGACCTTGACCTGGTCGCCGTAGAACCTCTCCGTCTCCTCGACGGCGGCCGAGAACCGCTCGTCGAAGTCGTTGCGAATGAGCGTCCGGACCACGTAGTCCTGGACGCTCATTCCCCTTTTCGCCGCATGGTGCCGGAGCCGGTCGAGCAGCTCTTTGTCTATCCGCAGGCTGAGCACACTGGTCCCCATGCATACGAGGGCGCCACATCCGGGCGCCCGATGCGTCACTTTCCGGATTCGACTCACTCGTAAGGGTGACGCGATGTTTTCTGGGGGACACCCACAGGCCACCAGATTCAGTGGCCGAGGTCACGGGCATACGGCGTGTCCCAGGTGGTCCTTAGGCAGGGTAATGAGTTACTCTAAAGAACATGCCGGACCTTACCCATGGCGACGACGCGGCCGCCGTGAACTCCCTCCGCTCCGCCGTGATGCGACTCTCGCGACGGCTGAAGCACCAGCGGGTCGACGAGTCACTGAGCCCCACCGAGATGTCGGTGCTGGGCACCCTCTCCAACTGCGGCCAGGCCACCCCCGGTGAGCTGGCCCGCAAGGAACATGTGCAGCCGCCCTCGATGACCCGCATCGTGGCGCTGCTCGAAGCCAAGGGACTGGTCCGTCTGGAGCCGCACCCCGAGGACCGGCGCCAGAAGGTCGTCACCAAGACCGAGCAGGCCGAGGCGATGCTCGAGGAGAGCCGCCGCAAGCGCAACGCGTTCCTGGCCGGCCTCGTCGACGGCCTCGACGAGGACGAGTGGGCCAAGCTCCGTGCTGCCGCCCCCGTCCTGGAGAAACTCGCACACCTGTAAAGCCCTTGCACCGCGAGTGAGCTGAAGGGCCTCCCGGCACCGGCGGGAGCGCCCCGTAGGCGAACGAGCCAGAGAAAGAGGAGGCGAACGCACTTTGAGTTCGGGATCCGGAGCACCTTCCGCCCCCGCACCGACCGCCCCTACTACCCCCGCATCACGCAGCAGGTCCTCGATGTTCGGCTCGCTGAAGGTCAGGAACTACCGCCTGTTCTTCGCGGGCCAGGTCGTCTCGAACATCGGCACCTGGATGCAGCGCATCGCCCAGGACTGGCTGGTCCTCAGCCTCACCGGCTCCGCGACCGCCGTCGGCGTCACCACCGCTCTCCAGTTCCTGCCGATGCTGCTCTTCGGCCTCTACGGCGGGGTCCTCGTCGACCGGCTGAACAAGCGGCGCGCACTCTTCGTCACCCAAACGTCCATGGCCCTCACCGGCATCGCGCTGGCGCTGTTGACCCTCTCCGGCCATGTCCAGGTCTGGCACGTCTACCTCGCCGCCTTCGTGGTCGGTCTCGCCACGGTCGTCGACAACCCGGCCCGCCAGTCCTTCGTCTCCGAGATGGTCGGCCCGGACCAGCTGCAGAACGCGGTCAGCCTCAACTCGGCGAACTTCCAGTCGGCCCGCCTGGTCGGCCCGGCGGTCGCCGGCCTGATGATCACCGGCGTCGGTACCGGCTACGCCTTCCTCTTCAACGGCTTGTCCTTCGTCGCCCCCATCGTCGGCCTGCTGCTGATGCGCGCGCGTGACCTGCACGTCGTGCAGCGGGCGCCGAGAGGCAAGGGCCAGCTGCGGGAGGGCCTGCACTATGTGGCCGGCCGCCCCGACCTGACGTGGACGATCATCCTGGTCGGCTTCATCGGCACCTTCGGCTTCAACTTCCCCGTCTATCTCTCCGCCTTCGCGGACGACGTGTTCCACGCGGGCGCCGGTTCCTACAGCCTCTTCAACACCCTGATGGCGGTCGGCTCCCTGGCCGGCGCCCTGCTCGCGGCCAGACGCGGCACGGCCAAGCTGCGGGTGATGCTCGCGGCGGCGGTGGCCTTCGGCGGACTGGAGCTGGTAGCTGCGACCGCACCGTCCCTCTGGCTGTTCTCGCTGCTCATGGTCCCGATCGGCATGTTCGGCATGACGGTCAACGTCACCGCGAACACCACCGTCCAGATGGGCACCGACCCGGCCATGCGCGGCCGGGTGATGGCCCTGTACATGATGGTGTTCATGGGCGGCTCCCCCATCGGCGCACCCATCGCCGGCTGGATCACGGACGCGTACGGCGTCCGCGCCGGCCTGGCGGTGGGCGGCGCCATCGCCGCCGCGGCGGCCGTGGTGATCGGCCTGGTCCTGGCCCGCGTCGGCAACCTGCGGCTGTCGGTCGGCTGGCACGGCGGCCACCCGCGGGTGCGGTTCGTCCCGCGCGATGAGCGGGAGGACCAGGAGGAGCTCGCCGCGGCCGCGTGAGACACGGACGGGGCGCCGGCCCGGAGGCGTACTACAGCCTCCGGGCCAGCACCTGTCCCGGCCAGTCCCGCATCGCGGTGTAGGTCTCGGTGCGGACGAAGCCGTTGCCCTCGTAGTAGCGGACCAGCTTGCCGTCGGCGCCCGCGTAGCAGTCCACCCGCAGCAGCGAGATCCCGGCCCGCCGGGTCTCCTCGGCGGCATGCGCCAGCAGCGCGCTGCCCACGCCGTGGCCCTTGAACCGGCGGTCGGAGGCCAGCCAGTGGATGTACCGCTCGGGCTCACCGGGCGGCGGGAGATGCGACAGATAGGCGCCGGGCGCGTCGGTGACCGTGAGCGTGGCCGCCGGCACTCCGTCGGCCTCGGCGATGTAGGTCACGCCCTTGTCCATGTAGTGCGCGACCGACTCCGCCGTCTTCTGGTTCTCCGACAGCGGCGTGGTGCCCCACTGCTCGGTCCGCCCCTGTCCCACCAGCCACTCCACACAACTGTCGAGCATCCCGAGTATCGCGGGAATGTCGTCGGGCCTGCCTTCTCTGATGGTGATCTGCATCTCCTCATGATGGCAGGGTGGTCCGCATGAGACTCTTCGCCGCCGTGCTGCCCCCGGCCGAGGTGGCCGCCGAACTCGCCGTCGAGGTCGACCGGTTGAAGCGGCTGCCGGGCGCGGACGCGCTCCGCTGGACCGGCCGCCCCGGCTGGCACTACACCCTGGCGTTCTACGGCGAGGTCGAGGACGGCGTCGTACCGGACCTGTCGGACCGGCTGGCCCGCGCGGCCCACCGCACGCCGTCCTTCCCGCTGTCCGTCGCGGGCGGCGGCCAGTTCGGCCACGGCCGGGCCCTGTGGGCGGGCGCCCGGGGGGATCTGGAGACCCTCCGACTCCTTGCCGACCGCGCGGAGGCGGCGGCGCGGAAGGCGGGCGTACCGATGGGGGAGCACCGCCGCTACAAGGCCCACCTGACGGTGGCGCGCAGCCGGGACGCGGTGGAGGTACGGCCGTACGTCGCGCTGCTCGCCGAGTTCGCGAGCCGGACCTGGGCGGTGGGGGAGCTGGCGCTGGTGCGCAGCAACCTGCCGACGTCGGGGGTGCCGGGGGAGCAGCCGCGGTACGAGGTGGTCGCCCGCTGGGGGCTCGGGGCGGGCGGTTAGGCTCGTTGCCGTGGACCCGAAGACCAGGAACCGGATCATGGCCGGTGCGCTTGTGCTGTTGTTCGTGGTGGTCGCGGTGGCGTCGGCGATGAGGTGAGGGCCGGCCGGGGAACTGCGGCCGGCTTTCGACTGCGGGCAGTCGGTGGCTGATCGCGCAGTTCCCCGCGCCCCTACGGGGCGCTCTCCTACCAGGCGAAGGCCTCCGGAGAAGGACCAGGACCCGGGAAGATCTCGTCCAGCCCCGCCAGCAGCTCCTCGCTCAGCTCCAGCTCGACGGCCCTCAGCGCCGACTCCAGCTGCTCGCCGGTGCGCGGGCCGACGATCGGACCCGTCACCCCCGGACGCGTGAGCAGCCAGGCCAGCGCGGCTTCTCCGGGCTCGGTCCCGTGCTTTTCGAGCAGGTCCTCGTAGGCCTGGATCTGGGCGCGTGAGGTGGGGTTGGCGAGGGTGTCGGCGGCCCGGCCACTGGCCCGGCGCCCGCCCGCCACCTCCTTCTTGATCACACCGCCGAGCAGCCCGCCCTGCAGCGGCGACCAGGGGATGACCCCGAGGCCGTAGTCCTGCGCGGCCGGGATGACCTCCATCTCCGCGCGCCGCTCGGCGAGGTTGTAGAGGCACTGCTCGCTCACGAGACCGATGGTGCCGCCGCGCCGGGCGGCGATCTCGTTGGCCTGGGCGATCTTGTAGCCGGGGAAGTTGGAGGACCCGACGTACAGGATCTTGCCCTGCGTGATGAGGGTGTCGATCGCCTGCCAGATCTCCTCGAAGGGGGTCCGGCGGTCGATGTGGTGGAACTGGTAGACGTCGATGTAGTCGGTCCCCAGCCGCTTCAGGCTGGCGTCGACGGCCCGCCGGATGTTGACGGCGGACAGCTTGTCGTGGTTGGGCCAGGCGTCACCGTCGGCGGCCATGTTGCCGTACACCTTGGTGGCGAGCACGACCTTGTCGCGGTGCGCGGGGCTCTTGGCGAACCAGCTGCCGATGATCTCCTCGGTCCGCCCCTTGTTCTCACCCCACCCGTAGACATTGGCGGTGTCGAAGAAGTTGATGCCGGCATCCAGCGCCGCGTCCATGATCGCGTGGCTGTCGGCCTCGTCGGTCTGCGGGCCGAAGTTCATGGTGCCGAGGACGAGTCGGCTGACCTTGAGTCCGGTACGTCCGAGCTGCGTGTACTTCATGGTCACCCAGCCAACGGCGTGGAGTGCGCTCTAGGCAAGGACTTCGGGTCGGTGGGCCCGGGGTTCTTCAGAGGAAGACCCGCGCGATGTCGAGCCACTTGCCCGCGTCCTCGCCGACCGCCCTGAGGTCGGTCTCGGCCCGGGACCTGCGTCGGGTGACCCGGAGGCAGAAGTCGAGGGCGGTGCCCTGAACCCGTTGCGCCGCGTTCTCCGGGCCCCATGCCCAGGTCCGGCCACCGGGACCGGTCAGCTCGATACGGAACGGCTCGGCCGGACCGGGCAGCCCGGCCGCGTGGAAGGACAGCTCCCGTCCGGTCACTCCCAGGGCGGCCACCTGCCTGAGCCGGTCGGTCGGACGACGTTTCACACCGAGTGAATCGAAGACGTCCTGCCCGTGGGCCCACGTTTCCATCAGCCGAAGCGGTGTCATGAGCGCCGCGGTCAGCTGTGAGCCGTACCAGGGAAACCCCTGGTCCCGGGGTACGTCACGGAGCGCCGCCGCTGCTTCGGTCCGGCCCGCGCGCCATCGGGCCAGCAGTGCCGACCGCGGTTCGGCCGCTCCCGCGGCGGCGTCGAGGTCGGCGTACCGGGCGCCCGCGGCCTCGGCCTGCTGCAGCACGGCGTCGAACGCCTCCGGGGCCCGTATGGCGGTGACGACGTTCGCATCGGCTGAAGCGAGATGAGCGATCTGGTGGGCGATCGTCCACCCCGCGGCCGGTGTGGGCCTGGTCCAGTCCGGATGCGCCGACACCAGGGCGTCGAGCTCCTCTCCTTCGGCCACCAGGTCGGGCACCGTGAGGTCGCCCTCCAGGGCGGAGAGGTCGAGCCCGTAGTTCAGCATCCGGAATCACCTTCGCACGCGTTGACGGCAGGCACGGCCGACGGGAGCCGATCCACGCACGACCCTAGCCGAACGTACTTGCGGCAACGGCTCAACTCCGTTGCGTGGAGGGCTAGTCGGTCGGGAACTCGTCGGTCTTCAGGGCGAGGCCGACGACGGTGGCCGTGAGGTCCGCCTCGTCGCCGAAGTCGACCTTCGTCTCGGTCGCGTAGTCGTCGCCCTTGGGGTTGGTGTAGATGTGGCAGCGGCGCTGGTAGGGGTCGGCGATCAGGTAGACGGGGACCTCGGCCTGGGCGTAGGCGTTCTTCTTCAGGCCGTAGTCGTTGGCTGCGGTGCCCCGGGAGATGACCTCGGCGACGAACTCGACGTCCTGGTAACGCCAGAGCCCTTTCCCGTTCTTCGCCGCCTCCTCGGCCATCACCGTCACGTCGGACGCGAACCCGTTCAGATGCCCCGGGTAGTCGACACGGACGTCGGACTTGACCCGCTTCCGGGGGTACTTGGTCCGCAACTGCTCGACGATGTCCAGGATGATCTCCCAGTGGGTGTCCCGCTGCGGCGCCATGAGGACGGTCCCCTCGACGATCTCGACCTTGTATCCCTCGGGGGCGGGCATCTTCTCGATCCGCTCGAACAGCTCGTCGAGCGTGATCTCGTCGTCGCTCTCGGCCATCGCGATCCTGTCTTCGAGGACGGTCATCCTGGCGCTCCTCCCCGGCCACCCTCCGCACGAGTGCGGCCGCGCGGTTCAACGATACGCACGGTGACCGGGCGACGGCGGAATTCGGTCAGTCCGTTCCGGCCGCGTACTCCTCGCCCAGATCCCACCCCTGCCACATCGCCTCCGCGAACGCCTCCGCGATGCGGTGTTCGCCGTTCGCGTTGGGGTGGGTGCCGTCGTAGGTGTCCGTGTCGATGTCGTACGACGGCGGGGGCGAGGCCAGCAGCAGCGGGGAGCGGGGCTCGTCCAGGTCGGCGATCGTCTTCGCCAGCAGTTCGTTGAAGAGGTTCACCTGCTCCGCGAACTGCGGGTCCGACGCGGCCCGGATGTTCGGGATCACCGGCAGCACCACCATGCGGATGCGCGGGTTGGCCTCCCTCGCGGCCGCCACGAAGGACCGTGCGTTCGCCGCCGTCTGCTCCGCGTTCGTGTAGAAGCCCAGGTCGATCAGGCCGAGGGAGACCAGCAGGACGTCGGCGCGGCAGGACCGCACCGCCTCCCCGATCAGCGGGGCCATGTGCAGCCAGCCCTCGCCCCAGCCGGCCAGGTGGGCGCAGGGGAAGTCCGGGTCGGCGTAGGTGTACGACACGGGCGCGTCGGCAAGCTTGTCGTACAGCGTCTCGCGCGGGCCGACCAGGGTGAACGGGCCGCCGTAGGTCGCGCACAGGTGCTGCCACATGCGGTATCGCCATGTGTGTTCGCCCGTGCTGCCGATGGTCATCGAGTCCCCGACGGGCATGAACCTGAGCATCCGCTCATGATGGACGATCAGCAGGAGCGGTGGGGTGTGAGGACCGCCACGTCATCCACGGGCCCCGGGCCGTGAAACACGGTGCGGGATGGCAGGCTTGGGCCCATGCGCCGACGATCGTTCGCCCTTCTCGCCGGGGTCCTGCTCACCGGGGCCCTCGCCGCCGCACCCGCCTCCGCCGCCGACGGCGCCGGTGACAAGGGGTTCACGATCACGGACCCGCGCATCACCGAGTCCAGCGGTCTCGCCGCCTCCCATCTGCACCCCGGCATCTACTGGACCCACAACGACAGCGACGACGGCCCCTACATCTACGCCGTCGACAGCGCGACCGGGAAGACCGTGGCGACCGTCACGCTCAGTGGTATCGGCAGGCCCCGTGACGTCGAGGCCATCTCCATCGGCCCCGACAACCAGATCTACGTCGGGGACATCGGCGACAACCTCGACGGCAGCTGGCCGTACGTGTGGATCTACCGGCTGCCCGAGCCGAAGGTCCTGGAGAACCAGACGATCAAGGCCACGCAGTACGTCGTCAAGTACGCGAACGGCGCCCGGAACGCCGAGTCGCTGATCGTCCACCCCAAGACCGGGCGCGTGTACATCATCGACAAGAAGGAGGACGGCGGGCATCTCTACGAGGGCCCGGCGACCCTGTCCTCCTCCGGCACCAACGTCTTCAAGCCCGTCGCCGCCGTCGACCTGTGGGCCACCGACGCCGCCTTCTCGCCCGACGGCAAGCAGCTCGCCGTACGCGGCTACTTCGGCGGCATCTACTACGACTGGAACGGCGGGAAGATCAAGCGGGAGGGGCGGCTCGACGTGCCGCTCCAGAAGCAGGGCGAGTCGGTCAGCTACTCCGCCGACGGGACCAGGCTGATGTACGGCAGCGAGGGCTCCGACAGTCCGGTGCAGGCCGAGGACGTGCCGGGCGGGGCGGCGGCAGGCACGTCGCCGTCCGGCAGCGGGAGTTCGGCCGCCGCCGGGGACAGCGGCAGTCCCGCGAGCGGCAAGGTCAAGGTCGGTGCCATCGCCGTCGGCGTCGCGGTGCTCGCCCTCTTCGGGCTGCGCCGGCTGCGGCGCACACCCACCCGCCGGCACTGACTCCTGGCCGGACATCACTCTTCCGGGTCACCGGCGGGGCGGCCGTACGCGGGTCCGTGCAGGCTGGGAAGCGTCCCGCGGGACGGGGCGGCAACACGCGACCGGTCCCGCCGCACGGAATGGGAGCACCCATGCGCCGCAACGCCCTACGCCTGGCCGGGAACGTCTGCCTGCTCACGGCCGCCCTGGGCCTGACCGTCCCCGCGACCGCCGCCACCGCCGCCGAGCCCGCCCGAACGGCCCGCACGGTACGGGCCGCAGCCGCCGCCCTCCCGCAGTTCCGCTCGGTCAGCCTGCCGATCAGCGGCACCTTCGCCGGCCCGCACGAGAACGTCCGCCTCACCGGCACCCTCGACGTCACCGTCATCACCCTGCCCGGCGCGGCCGGCGGCGGCACCGCCCAGATCATCAGCAGCCTGGACGACACCAGCGGCACCGGCGACCCGAGCGGCGAGAAGTACGACCTGGTCGGCGCGGGCCGGGACAACCTGCCCTTCTCGGCGGGGGCCACCACGACCCTCAAGACCCGCCCCTCCTTCGTGCTGATCTCTCCGGTCGTCCCGCCCAACCCGATCGTCCCGCCGAACCCGATCCGGCCCGTCACGGTCTCGGTCACCGTGAGCAGCACCGGCGTGATCGGCGCCATCACCGCCACGGTCGGCACCCCCGCGCCCTGAGGAGGGCCGACCGAGGAACGGCCGAGGACCGGCCCAGGAGGGGCGACGAGGGGCGTCGTATGTCTTGACGTGATGACGGTGTGTCAGTTTCCTGGGAGGTGCGCGGCATATGGGAGCGCTCCCATGTTCCGGGGCCGCGCCTCCCCAGTGGAACTCCGAGAGGAACAGGCACATGTTCCGCTTACGCGCCCTGCGAAGAGCGCTGTGCGCTGCCGCCGCCGCGCTCCTCCTGCCCCTCGCCGGTGTGCACCCCGCGCACGCGGCGACCGCCCCCGGGGCCGGCTACTGGCACACCAGCGGCCGGCAGATCCTGGACGCGGCCGGCCAGCCGGTCCGGATCGCCGGGATCAACTGGTTCGGGTTCGAGACCGCCAACTACGTGGCGCACGGCCTCTGGTCACGCGACTACAAGAGCATGATCGACCAGATGAGGTCGCTGGGCTACAACACCATCCGGCTGCCCTACAGCGACGACATCTTCAAGAGCACGACCGTCCCCAACAGCATCGACTTCAGCAACGGCAAGAACGCCGACCTCCAGGGGCTCAACTCGCTCCAGGTCATGGACAGGATCGTGGCCTACGCCGGTCAGGACGGCCTCAAGGTCATCCTGGACCGGCACCGCCCGGACGCCGGCGGCCAGTCGGCGCTCTGGTACACCTCGTCGGTCCCCGAGTCGACGTGGATCGCCGACCTGAAGGCCCTCGCGGTGCGTTACGCGGCCGATCCGACCGTCGTCGGCATCGACCTCCACAACGAGCCCCACGATCCTGCCTGCTGGGGCTGCGGCGACACCACGATCGACTGGCGGCTCGCCGCCCAGCGCGCCGGGAACGCCGTGCTGTCCGTCAACCCCGACCTGCTGATCTTCGTCGAGGGCGTGCAGACGTACAACGGCGTCTCCGGCTGGTGGGGCGGCAACCTGATGGGGGCCGGCCAGTACCCGGTGCAGCTGAGCGTCGCCGGCCGGGTGGTGTACTCCGCCCACGACTACGCCACCAGCGTGGCCCAGCAGAGCTGGTTCGGCGATCCCACGTTCCCCGCCAACATGCCCGGGATCTGGGACAGGTACTGGGGCTACCTCTTCAAGCAGAACATCGCGCCGGTGTGGGTGGGCGAGTTCGGCACCACGCTCGCCTCGACCGTGGACCAGAAGTGGCTGGCCGCGCTGGTGAGTTACCTGCGGCCGACCGCGACGTACGGCGCCGACTCCTTCCAGTGGACCTTCTGGTCCTGGAATCCCGACTCGGGTGACACCGGCGGGATCCTGAAGGACGACTGGCAGACCGTGGACACGGTCAAGGACGGCTACCTGGCGAGCGTCAAGGCGCCGCTGTTCCCGGGCACGGGGGGCGGCGGTGGCGGTGGCGGGAACACGGGTGCCTCCTGCGCGGCCTCCTACGCCGTCAGCAGTGACTGGGGGAGTGGCTTCAACGCCGCTGTCACGGTCACCAACACCGGTACGACCGCGATCGGTTCGTGGACGGTGACCTGGACGTGGAGCGGCTCGCAGCAGGTCACGAACATGTGGAACGCGTCGTACACCCAGAGCGGCGGGAAGGTCACCGCCGTGAACGCCGCGCACAACGGGACGATCCCGGCGGGCGGTTCGGCGAGCTTCGGCTTCGGGGGCGCGCCGGGCGGCGGGTCCGTCCCGAGCGTGAGCTGTACGGCCGGATGAGCAAGGGCGCCCGGTGCCTGTCCGGGCACCGGGCGCCCTCCGCTGCCGTACGCGTCAGAGCTTCTCGATCACGTAGTCGACGCACTTCGTCAGCGCCTCGACGTCGGCCGGGTCGATCGCCGGGAACATCGCGATGCGGAGCTGGTTGCGGCCGAGCTTGCGGTAGGGCTCGGTGTCGACGATGCCGTTGGCGCGCAGCACCTTGGCGACGGCGGCCGCGTCGATCTCGTCGGCGAAGTCGATCGTGCCGATGACCTGCGAGCGCTGGGCCGGGTCGGCGACGAACGGGGTGGCGTACTTGCTCTCCTCGGCCCAGGTGTAGAGGCGGGTCGAGGAGTCCTTCGTACGGCCGGTGGAGAAGGCCAGGCCGCCCTGGCCGTTCAGCCACTCCAGCTGCTGGTCGAGCAGGAAGAGGGTGGCCAGGGCCGGCGTGTTGTACGTCTGGTTCTTGCGGGAGTTGTCGATCGCCGTGGGGAGGCTGAAGAACTCCGGCACATGGCGGCCGGACGCGTGGATGCGCTCGGCGCGCTCGATCGCCGCCGGGGAGAAGACGCCGATCCACAGCCCGCCGTCGGAGGCGAAGGACTTCTGCGGGGCGAAGTAGTAGACGTCGGTCTCGCTGACATCGACGGGCAGGCCGCCCGCGCCGGAGGTGGCGTCGACGAGCACGAGCGCGCCCTCGTCGGCCCCGGCGACCCGCTCGATCGGCATGGCGACACCGGTCGAGGTCTCGTTGTGGGTGAAGGCGTAGACGTCCACGCCGGCCTCGGCCCGCGGCTGCGGGTGGGTGCCCGGGTCGGAGGCGATGACGGTGGGTTCGGCCAGCCAGGGGGCGAGCTTGGCGGCCTTGGCGAACTTGGACGAGAACTCACCGAAGTTCAGGTGCTGCGACTTGCCGTCGATCAGACCGTGGGTGGCGACGTCCCAGAAGGCGGTGGAGCCGCCGTTGCCGAGGACGACCTCGTAGCCGTCCGGGAGGGAGAACAGGGCGCTGATGCCCTCGCGCACCCGGCCGACCAGGTTCTTCACCGGGGCCTGGCGGTGGGAGGTGCCCATGAGAGAGGTACCGGTGGCGGCGAGCGCGTCCAGCGCCTCCGTCCGCACCTTGGAGGGGCCCGCGCCGAAGCGTCCGTCGGCGGGCTTGATGTCAGCGGGGATCTGGATGTCAGCCACGGGGCGAGCGTAGTGGCTGGAGGAAACGTGGTCGAAATGTAGTCCGTCGGGTGAGACGGGCGGGTGTGGGGGCGGGAGGCGGGCGGGTGTGAGGGGCGTGAGACGGACGGGTGACGAGCGGGTGTGAGGGGCGTGAGACGGGCGGGTGACGAGCCGGTTCCTGCCCCGGCGCCGTCGGGCGCGCGCCGGCCGGGGCGGTTCCCCGGCCGTCGTCCCGCGTCACCGCCGGTGCCGGAGGGCAGACTGGGAGGCATGGTCGATCTGGAGGCTGAGCTGCGCGGGGCCGTCCGGGGCGAGGTGGGGTTCGACGTCACGTCGCGGGCGCTGGCCACCATGGACGCGTCCAACTACCGGCGGGTCCCGGTGGGGGTGGTGGCCCCTCGGGACGCGGACGACGTGGCGGCCGTACTGGAGGTGTGCCGCGCCCACGGGGTGCCGGTGGTCGCCCGGGGTGGCGGCACCTCGATCGCGGGGCAGGCCACGGGCACGGGCGTGGTGCTGGACTTCACCCGTCACATGAACCGCCTGATCGGCCTGGACCCGGTCACCCGTACGGCCGTCGTCCAGCCGGGTCTGGTCCTGGACCGCCTCCAGGAGGCCGCCGCCCCGCACGGCCTGCGGTTCGGCCCGGACCCCTCCACGCACAGCCGCTGCACGCTCGGCGGGATGATCGGCAACAACTCGTGCGGCTCGCACAGCGTGGCCTGGGGCACGACCGCGGACAGCGTCCGGGAGCTGGACGTGATCACCGCGCGGGGCGGCCGGCTGCGGCTCGGCCAGGGCTGGGCCGGGGCTCCGGACGGCCTGCGGGCCCTGGTGGAGGGGGACCTGGCGCTGCTGCGCACCGGCTACCCCGACCTCCCCCGCCGGATCTCCGGGTACGCGCTGGACGCCCTGCTCCCCGAGAAGGGCGCCGACGTGGCCCGCGCCTTCTGCGGCAGCGAGGGCACGCTGGGGATCCTCACGGAGGCGACCGTCCGCCTCGTCGAGTCGCCCCGCGCGCGTGCCCTCGCGGTGCTCGGGTACGCCGACGAGAGCGCGGCCGCGGAGGCGGCGGCCGGGCTGCTCGCCGCCGCCCCGCTGACGGTGGAGGGCATGGCCGCCGACCTGGTGCGGTCCCCGGCCGGACTGCCGCGCGGCGGCGCCTGGCTGTTCGTGGAGACGGGCGGGGAGTCGGCCGCGCAGGCACGCGCGCGTGCCGAGGCGGTCGTCCGCGCGGCGGATGTCCTCGACGCGCTGGTCGTCACCGACCCGGCCGGGCAGCGCGCACTCTGGCGCATCCGCGAGGACGCCTCCGGTACGGCGACCCGGATGCCGGACGGCAGCGAGGCCTGGCCCGGCTGGGAGGACTGCGCGGTACCGCCGGCCCGACTGGGCGCCTACCTGCGGGACTTCAGAGGCCTGCTGTCCGCCCACGGCCTGCGGGGCACTCCGTACGGCCACTTCGGTGACGGCTGTATCCATGTCCGCATCGACTTCGACCTGCTCAGTGCGGCCGGCGTGGCCCGCTTCCGCCGCTTCTCCGAGGAGCTGGCCGATCTCGTCGTCGCCCACGGCGGCTCGCTCTCCGGGGAGCACGGGGACGGCCAGGCGAGGGCGGAACTGCTGCCCAGGATGTACGGCGCGCAGATGGTGGCGTTGTTCGAGCGCGCGAAGGGGATCTGGGACCCCGACGACCTCCTCAACCCCGGCATGCTGGTCAGGGCCGCCCCCCTGGACACCAACCTCCGTTTCGCCGTCCTCCCCCGCGAGCCGCTGCCGGTGGCCTTCGCCTACCCCTCCGACCACGGCGACTTCTCGGCGGCCGTCCGCCGCTGCGTGGGCGTGGCGAAGTGCCGTACGACCGAGGTGTCCGGCGCGTCCGTGATGTGCCCGTCCTTCCGGGTCACGGGCGAGGAGGAGCACTCCACGCGCGGCCGGGCCCGGCTGCTGCACGAGATGCTGGCGGGCGAGCTGGTGACGGACGGCTGGCAGTCGACGGAGGTCCGGGACGCGCTGGACCTGTGTCTGTCCTGCAAGGGCTGCCGGTCGGACTGCCCGGTGGGGGTGGACATGGCGACGTACAAGGCGGAGTTCCTGCACCATCACTACGCGGGCCGCCGCCGTCCTTCGTCGCACTACAGCATGGGCAGGCTGCCGCTATGGCTGCGCCTGGTGGCCCGCACGCGCACGGCGGGACTGGTCAACGCGCTCGTCGCCGTACGCCCGCTGGCGGCGCTGGCCAAACGCGTCGGCGGTATCGCGCCGGAGCGGCGGATCCCGCACCTGGCGAGGGAGCCGTTCAGCCGGTGGCTGCGGCGACGGCAGCGCAGGCGCCTGAGTGACTGGATGGCGGACGCGCGGGCGGGACGCCGGCCGGACTTCCCGGCGCGGATGGTCTTCCTCTGGCCGGACACGTTCACGGAGCACCTGTCACCGTCCGTGGGGCGGGCGGCCGTACGGGTGCTGGAGGCGGCGGGAGTGGGCGTGGCGGAGCTCCCGACGCGACCGTGGCGGGTGCGCCGGTCGCACGCCGGCGAGGTGGCGAGCGTCGGCATGTCCACGCGCCGGCCGCGCCGGGCCTCCCGCGCGTGCTGCGGGTTGACGTACATCTCGACGGGCCAGCTGGACGAGGCGCGGGCGGTGCTGCGTCGCACGCTCGACCTCCTGGGCCCCTTCGTGCTGCCGGAACCGGAGGACGTGGAGGACGCGGCGCTGTTCGTGGTCCTGGAACCCAGCTGTGCGGCCGCCCTCCGCGCGGACCTGCCGGAACTCCTCCCGGACGACCCCCGCGCGGCCCGCGTGGCGGGGGCGGTGATCACCTTCGCGGAGGCCCTGGAACGCCTGGCCCCGGAGTGGACCCCGCCCCACCTGAACCGCCGGGTCACCGGCCAGACCCACTGTCACCAGCACGCGGTGCTGGGCGACACCGCCGACCGCCGCCTGCGCGAGGCCGCCGGCCTCACCGGCGACCTGGTCGGCGGCTGCTGCGGTCTGGCGGGCAACTTCGGCTTCGAGAAAGGGCACTTCGAGGTGTCCAGGGCGTGCGCGGAGGAGCAGCTGCTGCCGGCGGTGGCCGAGGCGCCGGCGGACACGGTGATCCTGGCGGACGGCTTCTCCTGCCGGACACAGCTGGAACAGCTGGCGGGGGTGCGGGGGAGGCACCTGGCGGAGGTGCTCGCCGAGGGGCTGGAACCGGAGGGGGTTGGGAAGGGCGGGAAGTGGGTCGGGGAGTGGGTAGGGGAGGACGGGAAGTGGGGCGGGAAGTGGGTCGGGAGGGACCGGAAGTGGGGCGGGAAGTGGGGCGGAAAGGACCGGAAGCGGGACGCGAAGCGGGATGGGAAGTGATCGTGTCCGAGGCCGAGTTGGACCGGGTGGCGGTCCTCTCCGACATCCACGGGGTGTTGCCGGCGCTGGAGGCGGTCCTCGCGGAACCTGACGTGTCCTCGGCCGACCGCATCGTGCTCACCGGTGACATCACGGCGGGCCCGCAACCGGGCCAGGTGATCGAGGCGTTGCGCGAGCTGGGCGACCGGGTGCTGTGGCTGTCGGGAAACGCGGACCGGGAGCTGGTGGAGTACCGCAGGGGCGAACGCACCGAGATCCCGGACCCGATCGGCCCGTTCGCGGCGAACGCGCTCACCGCCGAACAGGTCGGCTTCCTCGCCGCGCTCCCCAGGACGGTCACCCTCACGGTTCGAGGCCTGGGCCGGGTCCTGTTCTGCCACGCGACGCCCCGCGACGACGAGGAGATCGTCCTGGTCGACTCCTCGGCGGCCCGCTGGGCGGAGGTGTTCACCGGCATCGACCCCGCCGTCGGAACGGTCGTCTGCGGCCACACCCACATGCCGTACACCCGCCTCGCCCACGGCCGCCTGGTCGTCAACCCCGGCAGCGTGGGCATGCCCTACGGCCGTCCGGGCGCCCACTGGTGCCTGCTGGGCCCCGGGACCGACCTGCGGGTGTCGTCGTACGACATCCCGGCGGCGGTGGCCCGGCTCCGCGCCGAGTGCGCGTACCCGGACATCGCGGAGTGGGCGGACTGCTACCTCAACTCCCGCGTGACCGACACGGAGGCACTGACGGCGTTCGGCCCTGGCGACGGGAGGGCGGATGATCGGCAGGCTGCCACTCGATGAACAACTCGAGGCCCTGCGGGAGGCGTTGAGGCGCAACGAGGTTCTTGTGGATGTCCTGGAGCGGAGTGCGGTGCTCGGGCTGCCCGGGGGCTACGTAGCGGCCGGGTGTCTGTTCCAGACCGTGTGGAACGTGGTGACGGGCAGGCCGGCGGGGGCCGGGATCAAGGACTACGACCTCATCTACTTCGACGACGCTGATCTGTCGTGGGAGGCGGAGGACCGGGTGATCCGGCGGGGGCGGGAGGTGTTCGCCGGGGTGGCGGCCGAGGTCGAGATACGGAACGAGGCCCGGGTGCACCTCTGGTACGAGGAGAGGTTCGGGGTGCCCTGTCCACCGTACGGGTCGACCGAGGCCGCGATCGACAGCTTCGCGGCGACGACCTGCTGCCTGGGCGTCCGGGTTGAGGAGGGCGGCCGGTGGCGGGTGTACGCCCCGCACGGGCTGTCGGACGTGTTCAACCTCGTCGTCCGGCCCAATCCGGTGCTCGCTCCCCGGGCCGTCTACGAGGAGAAGACGGCCCGGTGGCGGGAGCAGTGGCCCGAGCTCACGGTGCTGGCGTGGCCCTGACGGCGATCGCCACCGTGCAGCAGACCGGCTGGACCCGGCCGAGCCGCCGGAGAGGCCCAGGCCGTCCGTCGTGAGGACGGCGCCCACGTCCGCCACGACACCCGCCGCGAGTCCCGACACGCCCTCACCGACCTGCGCGGAAACGATTCCGACCAGATCCGCGTCTGTTCTGCTTGATGCCGTCGCCATCAGTTTCCCCCGCACCTCCTGTTTGCGGCCGGTGAGTGTCGAAGCCGGTCCGATGCCCCTCTGTCCAGGAAGAATCCGAGGAGTCTTCGCCCATGACGTCAGCCTCCGCAGCCCTCCGTCTCCAGCCCGTCTCCCGTGCCGAACACCTCGCCTTCGTCGACTCCCGTAGCCCCTCCCCGAGCCATATGCAGGTGCCGTCCTGGGGAGACGTGAAGCCGGACTGGCGGGCGGAGAGCCTGGGCTGGTTCGACGGGGAGGGGCGGATGGTCGGGGCCGGGCTGGTGCTGTTGCGCGCGTTGCCCAAGGTGAAGCGGTATCTCGCCTATCTGCCGGAGGGACCGGTCATCGACTGGCACGACCCGGCGCTGGAGCGCTGGCTCGATCCGCTGCTGGCGTACCTGAAGGGGCGCGGGGCGTTCGCGGTGAAGATGGGGCCGCCCGTCGTCGTACGACGGTGGAGCGCGGAGGCGGTGAAGGAGGCGATCGCCGATCCCGCCGCCCGACGGCTGCGGGACGCCGACGCGACCACGGAGGAACCCCGTGCCCTCGAACTCGGCGAACGGCTGCGCCGGATGGGATGGCGGCAGGCGGAGGCCGGCGGCGAGGACGGGTTCGCGGCCGGGCAGCCCCGGTACGTGTTCCAGGTTCCGTTCGCCGGGCGGTCGTTGGACGACATCCAGCGCGGGCTCAACCAGCAGTGGCGGCGCAACGTGAAGAAGGCCGAGAAGGCCGGGGTCAAGGTCGTCCGCGGCGGCTACGAGGACCTGCCCGCCTTCTACACCCTGTACGCCGAGACCGCCGAGCGCGACCGCTTCATCCCGCGCCCCCTCTCCTACTTCCAGCGCATGTGGACCGCCCTCACCACCGAACACCCCGACCGTATGCGCCTCTACCTGGCCCACCACGAGGGCGAGGTCCTCGCCGCCGCGACCATGCTCACCGTCGGCGGGCACGTCTGGTACTCCTACGGCGCCTCCACCAGCCGCAGGCGCGAGGTCCAGCCCAACAACGCCGTCCAGTGGCGGATGATGTGCGACGCCCACGAACTCGGCGCCGCCGTATACGACTTCCGGGGCATCACCGACACCCTGGAGGAGTCGAACCACCTGCTGGGCCTGCTCCGGTTCAAGGTCGGCGCCGGCGGTGAGGCCGTCGAGTACCTGGGGGAGTGGGACTTCCCGCTCAACAAGCTGCTCCACAAGGCGTTCGACGTGTACATGGGCCGCCGCTGACGCCTCCTTCGGGGTACGGCCCGGCCGGCTTCATAAGCCGGCTCTCAGGTTCATAAGAGAACTCTCAGGTTCGGGGCCGTTATACAGCTGTTACCCAGGTATTCACAGCACCTGTTTGCCGTTCGCAAGCCGACTTTGCTGTTCCTTGAGATCTGGGCCGTGTAAGTTCATCGGTGTCGGGCGGCGGGGATTGCCGAGGATGACGATCCGAAATCCCCGTACGTTGCCCAAGAGAATTCTCGCACCATCCTGCACCACTTGCACTTCGAACTCCCAAGGAGTCGGAATGAGCCTCAAGAAGCTCTCCCCGCTGCCCCCCAAGCCCAAGAAGCAGCTGCCCCCGCCGCCCCCGCCGAAGCCGAAGAAGAAGGCCCACAAGCCGCTTCCGAAGCCGATCCCCGGCCAGGACGGCTGAGTCAGCTGTGAAAAGGACCGACGGTTCGCCGTCGGTCCTTTTTCGCTCCTTAATTCTCGTAATTCCAGCGTCGGAGAGCGGAGGTAGTGAGAAATGCGCGCAAAGGAGAGTGAAGGCACGGAATACGAGTACGAAGTCGACGCCTCGTCGAAATACGGGGGCGCAGACGAGTACGGCGCAGACGGGTACGGCGCAGACGGGTACGACGGAGGTGAGGACGACGAGGACGACGAGTACACGCCCGTCATCCCGG
Organism: Streptomyces sp. NPDC054813; assembly: GCF_053611365.1. Taxonomy (NCBI): domain Bacteria; kingdom Bacillati; phylum Actinomycetota; class Actinomycetes; order Kitasatosporales; family Streptomycetaceae; genus Streptomyces; species Streptomyces sp. NPDC054813. Next base: position 61,517 of record NZ_JBSHAF010000034.1, read on the forward strand.
CCCGCACCGCCTTCCGCCGCTTCTGGCCGCTGACCCGGGGCCTGCGCGGCTGGCTGGTGATCGTCTGGGTGTGCACGGTGATCGCCGCGCTCGCCGAGACCGAGGCCATCCTGCTCTTCAGCGACCTCACCGACCACGCCCTGCAGAAGGGTTCGCTCAGCGCCTTCTGGAGTCCGGCCGGACAGTGGCTGGGCATCGCGATCGTCGGCGCGATCGTCGCGTACGCGGGCAACTCCATCGCCGCCTGGGTCACCGAACGCTTCGTCATGCGGCTGCGCGAGCACGTCTTCGACCACGTCCAGCAGTTGCCCCCGCACTTCTTCCAGCGCCACCGCCAGGGCGACCTGCTCTCCCGCCTGACCAGCGACGTCGAGGCCATCGAGACCATGGTGGTGTCCGGGCTGGTCGGCGCCGCGTCGGCCCTGTTCAGTGCCCTGTTCTACGCGGCCGCCGCGTTCTGGCTGCGCTGGGACCTGGCCGCCGCCACCTTCGTTCTCGCCCCTCTGTTCTGGCTGGCCGCCCGCCGCTTCTCCGGCTCCATCAAGGACGTCTCCAGGGAGGGCCGGGTCGCCGACGGCGCGATCACCTCCGTGGTCGAGGAGTCCCTCGGCAACATCGTGCTGACCCAGGCGTACGACCGCCGCGACGCCGAGCGCCGCCGCCTGAACGAGGAGGCGGGCGCCTGGTTCCGCGCCTCCGTCCGCTCCACCCGCCTCAACGAGGCCTACGAGCAGCTCGTCCAGGTCATCGAGACGATCTGCGTCCTCGCGGTGATCGGCATCGGCGCCTGGGAGATCTCCACCGGCCGGATGACCCTCGGCCAGCTCCTCGCCTTCTCCGCCTTCCTTGGCTACCTCTACCCGCCCGTGCGCGGCCTCGCCCAGCTCGGCCTCACCGTCACCGCCGCCACGGCCGGCGCGGAACGGCTGATCGAGATCCTCGACGTCCGGCCGTCGGTCACCGACCCCCGCCGCGGCGCCGGCACCGACACCGGGCGCCCCGACGGCACCGTCGAGCTCCGCGACGTCGGCTTCCGCTACCCAGGCGCCGACAAGACCGCCCTGGAGGGCCTCTCCTTCACGGTCAGCCCCGGCGAACTCGTGATCATCACCGGGCCCAGCGGCGCCGGCAAGTCCACCGTCTCCAAGATGCTGCTCCGCTTCTACGACCCCGACAGCGGCGAGATCCTCCTCGACGGCGTCCCGATCCGCGACTTCCCCCTCGCCAGGCTGCGCGAGTACATCACCCTGCTCCCGCAGGAGACCCTCGTGCTGCACGACACCGTCCGCGCCAACATCGCCTGCGGCCGCCCCGGCGCCAGCGAGCAGGCCATCGAGGAGGCCGCCAGGGCCGCCGACGCCCACGACTTCATCGTCCGGCTCCCCGACGGCTACGACACCAGGGTCGACCCCAACTCGGCCCGGCTCTCCGGCGGTCAGCTCCAGCGCCTGGCCATCGCCCGCGCGATCCTGCGCGACGCCCCCGTCCTCGTCCTCGACGAGCCGACCACCGGCCTGGACGCGATGGCCGCGCGCCGCGTCGTCAAGCCGCTGCGGCGCCTGATGACCGGCCGTACGACCATCATGATCACCCACGACCTGAACCTCGCCCCCGACGCCGACCGCATCCTCGTCGTCGACCGCGGCCGCATCGTCGAGACCGGCCGCCACGACGAACTCCTCACCCGCGGCGGCGCCTACTCCCGGTTGCACCGCTCCCAGAACAACGCGGTGATGGACACCGGCGAACTGCGGCTCCCGCTCTTCACCGACCAGGGCACACCGAGGCCCGAGCCGATGGCCGTACCCCAGGGCTCCTACGCCGGCGCGCAGGGCGGCGGGTACGGCTACCAGCAGCCGTACGGGAACATGTACGACCACCACCACGAGCACGACGTATACGCGGCGGCGGCCGCGGGGCTATGGCCCCAGCCCGTGTACGACGCCCACATGGAAACGCCGGCACCCATGGCGACCGGGGTACCCATGGCGACCGGGGTGCCTATGGCGACGGGTGTGCCTATGGACGTCGACTACGGCGCGAACATGCCCACCACACTCCCCGACGGCCGCCCCCTGTTCCGTGACGAGGAGCCTCCCTGGCCGGGCATCTGAGACCGCGGGCGTGAGCGGTTCCCGGCGGGCGTGAGCGGCCGTCAGTTCGATTCTGTTACACACCTATTGCACAGAGAATCTTCAAGGTTTCTCCACTTGATCCGTACGCTGCATACGCCAACGGGCCCGGCCGGGAGTCATCCCGGCGGGCCTCTCGCGATCCCAGGGGGATTCACATGCGTATACGCGTCGCGGCCACCGTCATCTCCGGCGCGGCCGTGCTGTCCGCGCTCGTCGTTCCGGTGGCCGCCCAGGCGGCCGAGGGTCCGGGTGCGCGGGCGCAGCTCAGCTCCTTCTCCGCGAACTCCGTGAGCGCCGCGAAGTCCGCCAAGTCCGCGAGCTCGGCGAGCACCGCGAAGACCGTCCGCCCGATGGATGCGCTGGGCGACATCACCTTCTCGAAGGGCGTCGTCAACGGCGGCAAGGACATCGTCCTCGGCACCACCACCCAGAAGTCCGTCACCGCCACCTACACCGCCACCGGTTCGAGCGGTGTCGCGCTCACGGAGGCCTTCCTCTGGCAGGGCACCGACCCCTCCAGCGTGGACACCATCACCGGCGCCCTGGGCACCGACGACGACCCCGTCTGCACCGAGTCGACCACCCAGACCGGCGTCTACAGCTGCAAGGCCGTCTTCAACATCCACGCGGCCACCGACATGAAGCACAACGGCGTCGCCGGCACCTGGAAGCTCGCCCTCGGCGGCTACGACCTCTCCGCGAACGCCAGCTTCGACGACAACGTCACCACTGCCAAGATCAAGAAGGCTTCCAAGCTGACCGTCAACGCCACGCCGGAGCCGGTGAAGAAGGGCAAGACCGTCACCGTCACCGGCAAGCTGACCCGCGCCAACTGGGACAACGGCACGTACGGCGGCTACGCGGGACAGAAGGTGGTGCTGCAGTTCCGCAAGAAGACCAGCAGCACCTACACCAACGTGAAGAGCATCACCGCCGGCACCGGCGGTGCGCTCAAGACCACGACCAAGGCCACGGTCGACGGGTACTACCGCTTCTCCTTCGCTACCAACGCCACCACCGGCGCCTCGACGGCGACCGGTGACTACGTCGACGTGAAGTAGCCCTCGGCAGCCTCCGGGGTCCGGCGGGAAAGGGGCCGGGCGGTCCGTCGCCGGACCTCGTGGGCCGTGACCTGCGGCAAGGCGGGGTGTGGGCGGTCGGTGTCCAGGACAGTTCCATAAGGGGTTCACGCGCCTGTTCAAGTCCATTACCCTGGACTGAGCAGTGCACCGCAATGAACAACGAGCTCCCTGGACCGCCCGTGACCACCCCCAGCACCTCACAGCCGACGCCCACGCCTGCCGCCGTGTCCGAGCCCGCCGCCGCAGGCGCCACCCACCGGCTCGGCTCGCTCGGCCCCGTCGGCCTGGTGCTGGCCGGCGGGATCTCCGTGCAGTTCGGCGGCGCCCTCGCGGTCACCCTGATGCCCAGGGCCGGTGCGCTCGGCGTGGTGACGCTGCGGCTCCTCGCGGCCGCCATCGTCCTGCTCGTGGTCTGCCGGCCCCGGCTGCGCGGCCACTCCCGCACCGACTGGGGCACGGTGATCGTCTTCGGCATCGCCATGGGTGCGATGAACGGTCTCTTCTACGAGGCCGTCGACCGCATCCCCCTGGGTCCCGCCGTCACCCTCGAAGTGCTGGGCCCGCTCGCCCTGTCGGTACTGGCCTCCCGGCGTGCCGTCAACGCGGTGTGGGCCGGCCTCGCCCTGGCCGGTGTCTTCCTCCTCGGTGGCGGAGGCTTCGGCGATCTCGACCCCACAGGTATCGCCTTCGCCCTGGGGGCCGGCGCCATGTGGGCCGCCTACATAGTCTTCAGTGCCCGTACCGGTCGCCGTTTCCCGCAGGCGGACGGCCTCGCCCTGGCCATGGCGGTCGCCGCGCTGCTCTTCCTGCCGCTGGGCATCGCCGAGGCCGGCAGCAGACTTCTCGACCCGACCACCATCGCCCTCGGCTCGTCGGTCGCGGTGCTCTCCTCCGTCCTGCCCTACACCCTCGAACTGCTCGCCCTGCGCCGGCTTCCCGCGCACACCTTCGCCGTCCTCATGAGCCTGGAACCGGCCATCGCCGCCACCGCCGGCTTCCTCATCCTCGACCAGGCGCTGACCGCCACCCAGGCGGCCGCCATCGCCCTCGTCATCGCGGCCAGCATCGGCGCGGTCCGCACCCAGGTGGGACGCGGCCGGCGACCGGTGGGCGGCGCTCAGCCGGAGGGGAACGGCAGCCCGTCCTGACAGCCGTCGGACGGCCGCCGGATCTTCTTCAGGCCTGGGCGTCCACCGCGACCGGCGCGGCTTCGTGCCCGGCTCTCCGCCGGGATGCCGGTTCCCGGTGACCGGCGCCCAGGTGTTGGCGGGCCGGACGCCGCCGCAATTTCATGCAAGCGTGCTTGATTGTTTCTTGGGTCGCTGCCATGCTCCTCCCCATGTCCGAGCCGACGTCCGTCATCGACGACCTGCGTGAGGAGAGCACGGAACTCGACCGGCTGGTAGCCGAGTTGGGAACCGAGCGGTGGACTCTCGCCACCCCCGCGCCCCGCTGGACCATCGCCCACCAGATCGCCCATCTGCACTGGACCGACCGCGCGGCGCTGCTCGCCGTGACGGACGAGGACGGTTTCCGCGCGGAGGCCGAGAAGGCGCTCGGCGCACCCGACACCTTCGTCGACGAGGGTGCCGAGGACGGCGCCCGACTCCCGCCCGCCGAACTGCTGTCCCGCTGGCGCGAGGGCCGGACCGCGCTGGACCGGGCCCTGCGGGAGGCCGCGCCCGGCACCCGCTTCCCCTGGTTCGGTCCGCCCATGTCCGCCGCCTCCATGGCCACCGGCCGGCTCATGGAGACCTGGGCCCACGGCCAGGACATCGCCGATGCCCTGGGTGTGGTCCGCACCCCCACCGCCCGGCTCGGACATGTGGTCCGCATCGGGGTACGGGCAAGGAACTTCGCGCACCTGGTACACGGCCTCACCCCGCCCGCCGAGGAGTTCCGGGTGGAGATCACCGCCCCGGACGGCCAGCTGTGGGCCTACGGCCCCGAGGACGCCCCGCAACGGGTCACCGGCCCCGCACTCGACTTCTGCCTCCTGGTCACCCAGCGCGCCCACCGGACCGACCTCGCCGTGACCGCCGTCGGCGCCGACGCCGACCGCTGGCTCGACATCGCCCAGGCCTTCGCGGGCCCGCCCGGCACCGGCCGCACCCCGAAGGGCGGCACCGAGTGACCCTGCGCATAGGCAACGCCTCCGGCTTCTACGGCGACCGCTTCGACGCCCTGCGCGAGATGCTCGGCGGCGGCGAGCTCGACGTCCTCACCGGCGACTACCTCGCCGAGCTGACCATGCTCATCCTGGGCCGCGACCGGCTGAAGGACCCCGGCGCCGGATACGCCCGCACCTTCCTCCGCCAGCTGGAGGACTGCCTGGGCCTCGCCCACGAACGCGGCGTACGGATCGTCACCAACGCCGGCGGCCTCAACCCGGCCGGACTCGCCGAGGCGGTACGGCAATTGGCGGATCGTCTCGGCATCCCTGTGCGCGTCGCACATGTGGAGGGCGACGACCTCACCGCGGCCCACCCCGGCAGCCTCGCCGCCCACGCCTACCTCGGCGGCTTCGGGATCACCGAGTGCCTGCGGGCCGGCGCCGACATCGTGGTCACCGGCCGGGTCACCGACGCCGCCCTGGTCACCGGACCCGCCGCCGCCCACTTCGGCTGGGGACCGGGGGAGTACGACCGGCTCGCGGGCGCCGTCGTCGCCGGACACGTCCTGGAGTGCGGAACCCAGGCCACCGGCGGCAACTACGCCTTCTTCGCCGAAGCCGCAGCGGGGGTCGGCCGGGACATGCGGCGGCCCGGCTTCCCGGTCGCCGAACTCCACGCGGACGGCAGCTGCGTCATCACCAAGCACCCGGGCACCGGCGGCTTCGTCGACGTCGGCACGGTGACCGCCCAGCTCCTGTACGAGACCGGCGGCGCCCGGTACGCGGGCCCCGACGTCACCGCCCGCCTCGACACCGTACGGCTGAGCCAGGACGGCCCGGACCGGGTACGGATCGAGGGCGTCCGGGGCGAGGCACCGCCCCCGACCCTCAAGGTCGGCCGCAACCGGCTGGGCGGCTTCCGCAACGAGGTCGTCTTCGTTCTCACCGGCCTCGACATCGAGGCCAAGGCGGCTCTGGTGCGGGAGCAGATGGCCGACGCCCTCGCCAAGTCGCCGCCGCAGGAGGTGCGGTGGGAGCTGGTGCGCACCGACCGGGCCGACGCGGACACCGAGGAGACCGCCAGCGCGCTGCTGCGGCTCGTCGTACGGGACCGGGACCAGGAGGCCGTCGGGCGGGCGCTGAGCGGAGCCGCCGTGGAACTGGCGCTCGCCAGCTACCCCGGCTTCCATGTGCTCGCGCCACCCGGGAAAGGCGCGCCCTATGGGGTCTTCGAGGATGTGTACGTCCCCCAGGGCGAGGTGCCCCATATGGCCGTCCTCCACGACGAGCGACGGATCCCTGTGCCGCCGGCCCAGGACACCCTCGTACTCCAGGATCCGCCCGAACCGTCGCTGCCCGAGCCGCTTGCGGCCGGACCCACCCGGCGGGCGCCCCTCGGGCTGGTGGCCGGGGCCCGCAGCGGCGACAAGGGCGGGAACGCCAACGTCGGCGTCTGGGTGCGCTCGGACGAGGCCTGGCGCTGGCTCGCGCACACGCTGACCGTCGACGCCTTCCGGCACCTCGTACCCGAGAGCCGCGCGTTGACCGTGACCCGGCACCTCCTGCCCAACCTCCGCGCCGTCAACTTCACCGTCGAAGGCATCCTCGGCCGGGGTGTGGCCGCCCAACACCGTTTCGACCCCCAGGCCAAGGCCCTCGGCGAATGGCTTCGCTCCCGCCACCTGGACATCCCGGAGGCCCTGTTGTGACGGTCATCGAGACCACACTCGACACCCGCGACCCCGACTACCGGGCGAACCGCGACACCATGCTCGCCAAGCTCACCGACCTGGAGGCCGAGCACGCCAAGGCCCTCGCGGGCGGCGGCGAGAAGTACGTCGCGCGGCACCGCAAGCGCGGCAAACTCCTCGCCCGCGAGCGCATCGAACTCCTCCTGGACCCCGACACCCCCTTCCTGGAGCTGTCGCCGCTGGCCGCCTGGGGCAGCGACTACGCCGTCGGCGCCTCGCTCGTCACCGGGATCGGCGTCGTCGAAGGCGTGGAGTGCCTGATCACCGCCAACGACCCGACCGTGCGCGGCGGCGCCAGCAACCCCTGGTCGCTGAAGAAGGCCCTGCGCGCCAACGACATCGCCCTCGCCAACCGGCTGCCCTGCATCAGCCTGGTCGAGTCGGGAGGTGCCGATCTGCCGTCCCAGAAGGAGATCTTCATCCCCGGAGGCGCCATCTTCCGGGACCTCACCCGGCTCTCGGCCGCCGGCATCCCCACCATCGCGGTCGTCTTCGGCAACTCCACGGCCGGCGGCGCCTACATCCCTGGCATGTCCGACCACGTGATCATGGTCAAGGAACGCGCCAAGGTCTTCCTCGGCGGACCGCCGCTGGTGAAGATGGCCACCGGCGAGGAGAGCGACGACGAGTCGCTCGGCGGCGCGGAGATGCACGCGCGCGTGTCGGGTCTCGCCGACTACTTCGCCGTCGACGAACCGGACGCGCTGCGGCAGGCACGCCGGGTGGTCGCCCGCCTCAACCACCGCAAGGCGCACCAGGATCCGGGCCCGGCGGAGCCCCCCAAGTACTCCGCCGACGAACTCCTGGGCATCGTCCCCGGCGACCTCAGGATCCCCTTCGACCCGCGCGAGGTGATCGCCCGGCTCGTCGACGCCTCCGACTTCGACGAGTTCAAGCCGCTGTACGGCACCAGTCTCACGACGGGCTGGGCCACCCTGCACGGCTATCCCGTGGGGGTGCTCGCGAACGCCCAGGGCGTCCTGTTCTCCGCGGAGTCGCAGAAGGCCGCCCAGTTCATCCAGCTCGCCAACCAGCGCGACATCCCGCTCCTGTTCCTGCACAACACCACCGGCTACATGGTCGGCAAGGAGTACGAGCAGGGCGGCATCATCAAGCACGGCGCGATGATGATCAACGCGGTCAGCAACAGCCGCGTCCCGCACCTCTCCGTCCTCATGGGCGCCTCCTACGGCGCCGGCCACTACGGCATGTGCGGCCGCGCCTACGACCCCCGTTTCCTGTTCGCCTGGCCCAGCGCCAAGTCGGCCGTCATGGGCCCGCAGCAGCTCTCCGGCGTGCTCTCGATCGTCGCCCGCCAGTCGGCCGCCGCGAAGGGACAGCCGTACGACGAGGACGGCGACGCGGCCCTGCGCGCCATGGTCGAGCAGCAGATCGAGTCCGAGTCGCTGCCCATGTTCCTGTCCGGGCGGCTGTACGACGACGGCGTCATCGACCCGCGCGACACCCGCACCGTCCTCGGCCTGTGCCTGTCCGCCATCCACACCGCCCCCTACGAGGGCGCGCGGGGCGGCTTCGGCGTCTTCCGGATGTGAGGGATCACATGATTTCGACCCTGCTGGTCGCCAACCGCGGCGAGATCGCCTGCCGGATCTTCCGCACCTGCGCCGAACTCGGCATCAGGACCGTCGCCGTGCACTCGGACGCCGACGAGAACGCGCTCCACGCGCGCGTGGCCGACACCGCGGTACGACTGCCGGGCGCCACGCCCGCGGACACCTACCTGCGCGGCGACCTGGTGGTGAAGGCCGCCGTGAGCGCCGGCGCGGACGCCGTGCACCCCGGGTACGGCTTCCTCTCCGAGAACGCCGACTTCGCCCGCGCCGTCCTCGACGCCGGCCTGGTCTGGATCGGGCCGCCCCCGGAGGCGATCGAGGCGATGGCGTCCAAGACGCGCGCCAAGGAGCTGATGGGGATCGCGCCGCTCGGCGAGGTCACCGAGTCCGACCTGCCGGTGCTGGTGAAGGCGGCCGCGGGCGGCGGCGGGCGCGGGATGCGTATCGTGCGCCGCCTCGAGGAGCTGGGCGACGCGCTGGAGGGCGCACGCGCCGAGGCCGCGAGCGCCTTCGGTGACGGCGAGGTCTTCGTCGAGCCCTACATCGAGCGCGGCCGCCATGTGGAGGTGCAGATCCTCGGCGACGCGCACGGCACGGTGTGGCCGCTGGGCACCCGCGACTGCTCACTCCAGCGCAGACACCAGAAGGTGATCGAGGAGGCGCCGGCGCCCGGGCTCCCCGAAGGGCTCACGAAGGAGCTGTACGCGCTGGCCGTGCGCGCCGCGCGCGCCGTCTCCTACATCGGCGCGGGCACCGTCGAGTTCCTCGTCGCCGACGGCAAGGCCCACTTCCTGGAGATGAACACCCGCCTCCAGGTGGAACACCCCGTCACCGAGGCCGTCTTCGGCCTCGACCTGGTCGCCGAACAGATCCGCGTCGCCGAGGGCCACGCCCTCCCGCTCGAAGCCCCACAGGCGCACGGCCACGCGATCGAGGCCCGCCTCTACGCCGAGGACCCCGCCCGCGACTGGGCCCCGCAGACCGGCACCCTGCACCGTCTCGCCGTTCCCGGCAGCGTCCGCCTGGACACCGGCTACACCGACGGCGACGAGATCGGCGTGCACTACGACGCGATGCTCGCCAAAGCGGTCGCGCACGCCCCCACGCGCGCGGAAGCGCTGCGCAAGCTGGCGCACGCGCTCGACAACACCACCCTGCACGGCCCCACCACCAACCGCGACCTCCTCGTCCGCTCCCTGCGCCACGAGGAGTTCACCGCGGCCCGCATGGACACCGGCTTCTACGACCGCCACCTCACCACCCTCACAGCGCCCGCCGCCGACCGGCACGCCCCCCTCGCGGCCGCCCTGGCCGACGCCCACGGCCGCTCCCGCTTCGGCGGCTGGCGCAACGTCTCCTCCCAGCCGCAGACCAAGCGCTACCTGATGGCGGGCGAGGAGCACGAGGTCCACTACCGGCACACGCGCGAGGGCCTCACGGCAGCGGACGTACGGGTCGTGCACGCGGGCGCGCACCTGGTCGTACTCGACATCGACGGCATACGCCGACGGTTCGAGGTGTCGACGTACGGCGACCAGGTCCACGTCAACAACACGAGGCTCACCGCGTTGTCCCGCTTCCCCGACCCGAAGGCCCAGCTGGCGCCCGGTTCGCTTGTGGCGCCGATGCCGGGGACGGTCGTCCGGATCGCCGAGGGGCTGGCAGAGGGAGCCCAGGTGGCGGCCGGACAGCCACTGATGTGGCTCGAAGCCATGAAGATGCAGCACCAGATCACCGCCCCGGTCACCGGCACGCTGAGCGAACTGCGGGTGGTGGTCGGCCAGCAGGTCGAGCCCGGCTCGCTACTGGCGGTAGTGCAAGCTCCCCTCTAGGGGCGCGGGGCTGCATTCGATATGCGGCTACCGCCGCGTGAGCGCGAGCAACCACAGACAACCCGCACGCGAAGGAGCCACGTTGACCCCTCAAATCGAAACAGACGAGCACAAGGCACTCCGCGAAGCGGTGGCCACCCTCGGCAAGAAGTACGGCCGCGCCTACATCACCCGAACCATCGCAGAGGGCCGCGCCCCCACCGAACTCTGGCAAGAGGCCGGAAAACTCGGCTACCTCGGCGTCAACCTCCCGGAGGAGTACGGCGGCGGAGGCGGCGGCATCGCCGAACTCTCCATCGTCCTGGAGGAACTGGGCGCCGCGGGCTCCCCACTCCTCATGCTGGTGGTCTCACCGGCGATCTGCGGCACGGTGATCGCCCGCTTCGGCACCGAGGAACAGAAGCGGGCCTGGCTGCCCGCACTCTCCGACGGCTCACGCCTGATGGCCTTCGGTATCACCGAACCCGACGCCGGCTCCAACTCCCACCGCATCACCACCACTGCCCGCCGCGACCCCGACACCGGCGACTGGCTGCTCACCGGCCGCAAGGTCTTCATCTCCGGCGTCGACATGGCCGACGCCGTCCTGATCGTCGGCCGCACCGAGGACGCCCGCACCGGACGCCTCAAGCCCTGCCTGTTCATCGTCCCGACCGACGCCGAGGGCTTCCACAAGCACCCCATCGACATGGAACTCAACGCCGCCGAGAAACAGTTCGAGCTGGTCCTCGACGACGTGCGGCTGCCGGCCGACGCACTCGTCGGCGACGAGGACGCCGGCCTCCTGCAGCTCTTCGCCGGACTCAACCCCGAGCGGATCATGACGGCCGCCTTCGCGATCGGCATGGGGCGCTACGCACTGTCCAAGGCGATCGAGTACGCGCGCGACCGCACCGTCTGGAAAACCCCCATCGGCGCCCACCAGGCCATCGCACACCCCCTCGCCCAGGCGCACATCGACCTCGAACTCGCCCGCCTGATGATGCAGAAAGCGGCACACCTCTACGACGCCGGGGACGACATCGGCGCAGGCGAGGCGGCCAACATGGCCAAGTACGCGGCGGGCGAGGCGTGCGTGCGCGCCGTCGACCAGGCCGTGCACACCCTCGGCGGCAACGGACTCACCCGCGAATTCGGGCTCGCTTCGTTGATAACAGCGGCGCGCGTGGCTCGTATTGCTCCGGTGAGCAGGGAGATGATTCTCAACTACGTCTCCCACCAGACCCTGGGCCTGCCCAAGTCGTACTAGGCCGCCTTGGAGGAACCGTGTTCCGCAGCGAGTACGCAGACGTCCCGCCCGTAGAACTCCCCATCCACGAGGCGGTGCTGGGCCGGGCCGCCGCGTTCGGCGACGCGCCCGCCCTGATCGACGGCACCGACGGCACCACCCTCACCTACGAACAGCTGGACCGGTTCCACCGCAGGATCGCCGCCGCACTCGCCGACGCCGGCGTCCGCAAAGGCGATGTGCTCGCCCTGCACAGCCCGAACACGGTCGCCTTCCCGACGGCGTTCTACGCGGCCACGCGCGCGGGTGCCTCCGTCACCACCGTGCACCCCCTCGCCACCCCCGAGGAGTTCGCCAAACAGCTCAGGGACTCCGCGGCCCGCTGGATCATCACCGTCTCACCCCTGCTGGAGGCCGCCCGCCGGGCCGCCGAACTCGCCGGCGGCGTAGCGGAGATATTCGTCTGCGACAGCGCGCCCGGGCACCGCTCGCTGATCGACATGCTCGCCGGCGACGCCCCCGAACCCCACGTCGACATCGACCCCGCCGAGGACGTCGCCGCGCTGCCGTACTCCTCCGGCACCACCGGCATCCCCAAGGGCGTGATGCTCACCCACCGGCAGATCGCCACCAACCTCGCCCAACTGGAACCCGCCGTCCCCACCGGCCCCGGCGACCGCATCCTCGCCGTACTCCCCCTCTTCCACATCTACGGCCTCACCGCGCTCATGAACGCGCCCCTGCGGATGGGCGCCACCGTCGTCGTACTGCCCCGCTTCGACCTGGAGACCTTCCTCGCGGCCATCCAGAACCACCGCATCACCGGCCTGTACGTCGCCCCGCCGATCGTCCTCGCTCTCGCCAAGCACCCGCTGGTCGAGCAGTACGACCTGTCCTCCCTGAAGTACGTCATGAGTGCCGCCGCACCCCTGGACGCCCGCCTCGCCGCCGCCTGCTCCGAGCGCCTCGGCCTGCCGCCCCTCGCACAGGCCTACGGCATGACGGAACTCTCGCCCGGCACTCACGTCGTCCCGCTCGACGCCATGCACCACGCACCGCCCGGCACCGTCGGCAAACTCATCGCCGGCACCCAGATGCGGATCGTCTCCCTCGACGACCCGCACAAGGACCTCGACACCGACGAACCCGGCGAGATCCTCATCCGCGGCCCGCAGGTCATGAAGGGCTACCTCGGCCAACCCGACGCCACCGCCGAGATGATCGACACCGATGGCTGGCTGCACACCGGGGACGTCGGCCACGCCGACGCCGACGGCTGGCTGTTCGTCGTCGACCGGGTCAAGGAACTCATCAAGTACAAGGGCTTCCAGGTGGCCCCCGCCGAACTGGAGGCATTCCTGCTCACCCACCCCGGCATCGCCGACGCCGCCGTCGTCGGCGCCTACAACGAGGACGGCAACGAGATCCCGCACGCCTTCGTCGTCCGCCAGCCCACCGCCGCCGACCTCACCGAGAACGAGACCATGCTCTACGTCGCCGAACGCGTCGCACCCTACAAACGCGTCCGCAAGGTCACCTTCATCGCCGGCGTGCCCCGCGCGGCCTCCGGGAAAATACTCCGCCGCGAACTGCGCGCGCTCGGGCGGACCGCAGCACACGGGGAACCAGGGGAGCGGCCATGACGTTGATCGGACAGACACGCGCGCGTGCCGTCGCCACCCTCAGCCTCGACTCCGCCCCCACCCGCAACGCCCTGTCCGCCGCCCTCATCGCCGAACTCGTCGAGGCCCTCACCGACTGCGCCAAGGACCCCGACATCCGCGCGGTCGTCCTCACCCACACCGGTACGACCTTCTGCGCCGGCGCCGACCTGCGCGACCCGCCCCACCCCGACGCCCTCGTCGGCCTCCTGCGCCAGATCGTCGAACTGCCCAAACCGGTCGTCGCCCGCATCACCGGCCACGTCCGCGCCGGCGGCCTCGGCCTCCTCGCCGCCTGCGACATCGCCGCCGCCGGCCCCGACGCCACCTTCGCCTTCACCGAGGTACGCATCGGCGTCGCCCCCGCCGTCATCTCCCTGACCCTGCTCCCGCGCACCGACCCCCGCGCCCTGGCCCGCTACTACCTCACCGGCGAACGTTTCGACGCTCCCGAAGCCGTACGCCTCGGCCTCCTCACCACCACCGCCGACGACGTCGACACCGCCCTCGAACCCATCCTCGACGGCCTCCGCCGCTCCGCCCCCCAGGCCCTGACCGAGACGAAACAGCTGCTCACAGCTAGGGTGCTGGAAACATTCGACCGAGACGCGGCCGACCTGACCGCGCTCTCGGCCCGGCTGTTCTCCTCCGACCAGGCCCGCGAGGGGATGACGGCCTTCCTCGAACGACGGGATGCGGCGTGGGTGGTGTGAGTACGGCCGGCGCGAACACGGCGGAACACGCGCGCGGACCTCAACAGGACCGCGCCCCCAAACAGGACCGCAGCCGGGCCACTCGGCAACGGCTCCTGGAAGCCGCCGTGGCCTGCCTCGCCGAACACGGCTGGGCAGGCTCCACCGTCGCCGTCGTCGCCGAACGCGCCGGCGTCTCCCGCGGCGCCGCCCAGCACCACTTCCCCACCCGCGAGGACCTCTTCACCGCCGCCGTCGAATACGTCGCCGAAGAACGCTCCACAGCCCTGCGCGACCTGTTCCCGCAGGGCAACGCCGACGACCGCCGGGCCGTGGTCCGCGCCCTCGTCGACCTCTACACCGGCCCCCTCTTCCGCGCCGCCCTCCACCTCTGGGTCGCCGCGTCCAACGAGGACCAGCTCCGTCTCCGCGTCACCGAACTCGAAGCCCGAGTGGGCCGCGAGACCCACCGCATCGCCGTGGACCTCCTGTCCGCCGACGAATCCCGCCCCGGCACCCGGGAAACCGTCCAGGGCCTCCTCGACATGGCCAGGGGCCTGGGTCTGGCCAACCTCCTGACGGACGACGCGGCGAGGAGGGAGCGGGTGGTGGCGCAATGGGCGGCACTGCTGGACGAGACCCTGGGCTGAGCGCCCCTCTGAGCGCCCCTCCGGGCGGCGGCGACTCCACCGGCCTGTGGACTGGTCAGCTGTCGACGGCGTCGTCCCCGCGGAACGCCCCGGTCACCACGGGGACCAGCTGCCCTTCGATCTGCTCGGCGGACATGGCGGCCAGCTCGGTGCCGATGGGTGCCAGCGCGAGCCAGTTCAACAGGCCGGCCGCGCAGCGCGTGCGGAAGACCAGCTCCTGCTCGTCCACTCCGTGAAGGTTCGGTGCCAGCACCCGAACGGCCCCCCGGCGGCTCCGGTCGAACTTGCCGTTCAGCCGCTCCCACCCCTGGGGCGGATCGATGCCGACCCGCGCCACGGTCCGCATCACGGCCAGGTCCTGTCCACCGGCCGCCAGCGCGCGCACCATCGGCCGGGTGAACGCTGTCGCCACCTCATGGAGCGTCGCAGTGGAGGCGAGGGAGTCCAGTTCCAGGATCTTTTCGTCCAGATACCGTTCCAGCGCGTGCTCTATCGCTGAGTCGCACAGCGCCTTCAGCGACCCGTAGTGGTAACTCACCGCGGCGACGTTGGCTCCGGCGCGATCGGTGATCTCGCGGAGTGTCACGCCCTCCTGGCCTCGTTGTGAGAGCAACTCCAGGGCGGCCGTCTGCAGGCCGTCCCGCGTGCGCTGCCCGGCCTCCCGGCGCAGGTCCGTCTTCGCCACCTGTGTCATGCAATGTAATCAATCATACGTTTGAGTACACGTCAACAGCGTGACCACGGAATTCAAGCAACAGCTTGACAGCCTGCACTGCCCTTCATAAGGTCAAGCGAGCGTTTGAATTACTAAGGACGCGGCAGACACCGTTGCGACGGATCTCGAATCCTGCGTACCAATCTGGAGGAACACGACATGAAGCTGCTCAGCCGGAAGTCGATCACCGCCGCGACCGCGGTAGCTGTCCTGGGTGGTCTTTCCATCGCGGCCGTGCCGTCACAGGCCGCAAGCCCCGCCCACAACGGAGCAGCGGTCCACAGCGGCACGGCCGCCCCGACCCTCACCGCGCGCCAGCTGGCGAAGCTGCCGCTCACCGACCGCCACCTGACCAAGCACGAGAAGGCCAACCTCGCGGTCGTCCTGCGCGACTACTACGTGGCGGAAGGCAGCCACATCGACGTCCCGACGTTCGTCAACAGCTTCACCAAGGACGGCGTCTTCAACGACATGGTCGCCGGCCAGGCCTACCGGGGGGACGCGCTCGGCAACGTGCTGCCCTACATGAAGGGCCTCTTCTCCAACGTTCACCGTGACCTCAAGCGCATCACCGTGAACGGCGACGTGATCAGCATCGAGCTGTCGATCCAGGGCACGTTCGACGGACAGCTCCAGGCTCCGACGGGCGGCGTCGTCAAGGGCAACGGCCACCAGGTCGACGCGCCGACCGCCGACTTCTGGTACCTGAAGAACGGCAAGGTCACGGCGTTCAACTGCTTCGTCGGATACTCGAAGATGTACCACGACATGGGCGTGGACTTCGACTGGGCCTCGGCCGTCAACAAGCACTGACCGCTCACCCGGCGGGTGATGCCCGGCGCCACCGGCCGCGCATCACCCGCCGAGCCCGACCACCGGCCCGCCGGCGCGAACCGGGCCATGCCGCTCCTGGGGGCCGACGACGCCAGGCCGACGCCCCGGACTAGTGGGCGATGTCCCCGTACCCCTCGATGTCCTGAGGCTTCCGCACCCCCGGCCCCACATACTCCGCCGACGGCCGCACCAACCGCCCCGTCCGCTTCTGCTCAAGAATGTGCGCCGACCACCCAGCGGTGCGCGCACACGTGAACATCGACGTGAACATGTGGGCCGGCACCTCCGCGAAGTCCAGCATGATCGCCGCCCAGAACTCCACATTGGTGGCGAGCACACGATCCGGCCGACGGTTGTGGAGCTCCTCCAGCGCCGCCTTCTCCAACGCCTCCGCGATCTCGAACCGCGGCGCCCCCAGCTCCCGAGCCGTCCGCCGCAGCACCCGCGCCCGCGGATCCTCCGCCCGGTACACCCGGTGCCCGAACCCCATCAGCCGCTCACCCCGGTCCAGCGCACCCTTGACGTAGGCCTCGGCGTCCCCGGTCCGCTCGATCTCCTCGATCATCCCCAGCACCCGGGACGGCGCACCCCCGTGCAACGGCCCCGACATCGCGCCCACCGCACCCGACAGTGCGGCGGCGACATCCGCACCCGTGGACGCGATGACCCGCGCGGTGAAGGTCGACGCGTTCATCCCGTGCTCGGCGGCCGACGTCCAGTACGCGTCCACCGCCGCCACATGCTTGGGATCCGGCTCCCCGCGCCACCGGATCATGAACCGCTCCACGACCGAGTTCGCCTTGTCGATCTCCCGCTGCGGCACCATGGCCAGCCCCTGCCCGCGCGCGGACTGGGCGACGTACGACAGCGCCATGACCGCGGCCCGCGCCAGGTCGTCCCTAGCCTGCTCCGCGTCGATGTCGAGGAGCGGCTTCAGCCCCCACACCGGGGCGAGCATGGCGAGCGCGGACTGGACGTCCACCCGGATGTCACCCGAATGGACCGGGATCGGGAACGGCTCGGCGGGCGGCAGACCGGGATTGAAGGCACCGTCGACCAGCAGCCCCCAGACGTTCCCGAACGAGACGTGCCCGACCAGATCCTCGATGTCGACGCCCCGGTACCGCAGGGCGCCCCCCTCCTTGTCCGGTTCGGCGATCTCCGTCTCGAACGCGACGACTCCTTCGAGCCCAGGTACGAAGTCGGACATGGGGCGGCTCCTCGGTGAGGTGTACGGCGGAGGCATCTGCACCATAACCCCGAGTGCCAGCATTGGGGAGTCCAGCGGCACTCAGTGCCAGGTTGGCTCTGCGTCACATGTGGCCCCCACCCATATGTGCATACGGCAGGATGACCGCGTGACCGACCCCGACGCCGCCGCCGCCGACCCCATCCTCAACCCCGCGCTGATGCGCAAGCACTACCAGGCCGAGGGCCTCGACGAGCACGACCTCGTCGCACACCCCATGGACCAGTTCACCCGTTGGTTCGAACAAGCCGCGCGGGCGGCCGCCGACGGCATGATCTACGAACCCAACGCGATGATCGTCTCCACCGCCGACGCCGAGGGCCGCCCCAGCTCACGCACGGTCCTGATGAAGCAGTACGACACCCAGGGCTTCGTCTTCTACACCAACTACGACTCCCGCAAAGCCCAGGACCTCGCCGCGAACCCCCACATCTCGTTGCTCTTCCCCTGGCACGCGATCGCCCGTCAGGTCATCGTCACCGGCACCGCCCGCCGCACCGGCCGCGACGAGACCGCCGCCTACTTCCGCACCCGCCCGCACGGCTCCCAGCTCGGAGCCTGGGCCAGCGCCCAGTCCTCGGTCATTCACTCCCGCACCGAACTCGACACCGCCTACGCCGACCTGAGCGCCCGCTACCCCGAGGGCGAACAGGTCCCGGTCCCCCCGCACTGGGGCGGCTTCCGCATCGAACCCCGTGCGGTCGAGTTCTGGCAGGGCCGCCACAACCGCCTCCACGACCGCCTCTGCTACGTCATCGCCCCCGACGGCACCTGGCACGTGGAGCGCCTCAGCCCCTGAGTCTCCTCTGAGCCCCGCGAAATCCCACGCGGACGCAGACGACCCGCGAACTCGAGGTCCCTCCGTCTGACGACGGAGAAGCCGGCCGGACGTACCGGCGAGTTCGCGGGTCGGGTGACTGCCTGGGATTGGGCCGGCTGCACGCGTCTGTCACGTGCCGGTCCGGCACCGCACTCGGTGTGGTGACGGGCGCTAGCCCGCAGTCACCTCACGCGTCCGGTTGTCATACATCTGCCGAACCACCTCCCTTCTCGTGTACCCCACACATTAAGAAGCCCCGGGGGCCGGTTCAACTGCTTTTTCGGGATGTTTGCGGCCGCGGTTTCCAGCGGCGGTCGTCTAGCGTTTCGTACATGACAAAGCGGCAGGTGATTCTCGGTGGGTCTGTGTTCGAGGAGCAGATCGGGTATGCGCGGGCCGTGGTGGACGGGGACTGGGTGCATGTGTCCGGGACCACGGGGTTCGACTATGCGGAGATGACCATCTCCGAGGACGTGGTGGAGCAGGCCGAGCAGTGCCTGCGGAACATCGGGGCGGCGCTGGCCGAGGCCCGCTGCGGGTTCAAGGACGTGGTGCGGGTGCGGTACCTGCTGCCCGTGCGGGAGGACTTCGAGCCGTGCTGGCCGGCGTTGCGGCGGGTGTTCGGGGATGTGCGGCCGGCCGCGACGATGATGGTGTGCGGGCTGGCGGATCCGCGGATGAAGATCGAGATCGAGGTGTACGCCCGGCGGGCTGCAGGAGAGGCGGGGGACGCGTGAGCGGTGTGCTGAGGGTCGTGGGCGTGGGCGGGGACGAGGCGCTGGAGGAGTGGCGGTACGTGCACAACGTCGTCGTACCGCCGGCCGCGATGTCGGCTGCCGAGGCGCGGGAGCGGCTGGCGCGGGGATATCGGCTGGAGAACGCGTATCTCGGGGACGTTCTCGTGGGGTGTTCGACCGTGCGGCCCGCGGTCGACGGGGCGGTGACCGTGATCGCGCGGGTGCTGCCGGGGTTTCGGCGGCGGGGGTTCGGCAAGGCGTTGTACGAGCGTGGGCTCGCGCACGCGCGCGTGCAGGGTGCAGAGGCCGTCGAGACGTGTGTGCTGGCGGTCAACGAGGACGGGCTGCGGTTCGCCGGGCGGTGCGGGTTCGTCGAGGTGGAGCGGTATGTGCTCGACGGAGGGGACGATGAGTGGGTGGATCTTCGGCTCGGGTTGTGAGCGTCGGCTTGCAACGATTCCTTCAATCTTGCGGGAACACAGTGTGGGCTGCGTCACGTTCGAGTTGAATGAAGGGCAGCGAGGAACCGGCGCGCCGTGCGTGCGGACGCAGCCTGATGGGGGTCCAGGTGAGTGCTTCCCGGCGTAGTGGGACCACCGACGAGCTGGGGCCCGACGAGCCCGAGCCGGAACCGGAGCGGGACGGTCCGGAGGACTCGGGCGGCTCGGACCTGCTCGCCGCGCTCCTTGACGGCATGGACGCGGCCCTGTGCGCGTTCGACGCGGACGGCTTCGTCACGCACTGGAACCGTGAGGCCGAGCGGATCCTGGGGTGGACGGCGGCCGAGGCGGTGGGCCGGCACGGGTTCGCCGGGTGGGCGGTGCGTGCGGCGGACGCCGACGAGGTCGAGGGGCGGCTGCTGTCGGCCATGCACGCCACGGGGCGCCAGGTGCACGAGTTCGCGCTGCTCACCAAGGACGGCGGGCGGGTGCTGGTGCGGACGCAGTCGGCGGCCGTGCGCGGGCCGGACGGGAAGCCGGCGGGTGTGTACTGCGCGTTCAGCGAGGTGCATACGCAGATCGACCTGGAGCGGTCGATCGCGCTGAGCGAGGCGCTGTTCGAGGACGCGGCCTGGGGTGTCGTCCTCGTGGACGCGGATCTGCGGCCCGCCGTCGTCAACGCGCATGCCGCGCGGGCGCTCGGGACGGGGCGCACGTCGGCGCTGGGGCGCCCGCTCGGGGAGCTGCTGGCGCAGGGCGTGGAGGATCTGGAGGGCGCGCTCACGCATGTGCTGGCCGAGGGTGCGCCGCCCGCGCCGGCCGAGATGTGGGTGAGCGTGCGGACGGCGGAGGGCGAGGAGCGTCGCTGCTGGCGGTCCGGGTTCGTGCGGCTGGCGTCGCCGCTCGCGGAGGAGCCGGTGCCGCTCGGGGTCGGCTGGCTGTTCCAGGACGTCACGGAGGCCAAGCAGGCCGAGCAGGAGGCGGCCATGCTGCGCTTCCGTGCGAACCAGCTGCATCGTGCGGGCCGCGCGGCCTCCGAGTGCGAGGACCCGGTGGAGGCGGCCACCGTCCATCTGGACTTCGCGCTGGCGGGTTTCGCCGATCACGCGGTGGTCGACCGGGTGGTGGGCGGTGCCCGGGCGGACGGGGACGTGGGTCCGGTACGGCTGGTGCGGATCGCGGCCACGCCGTCCGGGTCGCCGGGGCCGAGCCTGCTGACGGGCGCGGCGGGGCTGCCGGTGCGCTACGAGGAGGGGCATCCGGCGTTGCAGTGCGTGGCGCGCGCCGGGAGTGTGCGGGCGGACGCCGGGAGTGTGCCGGCGGATCGTGCGCGGGCGTGGGCGCTGGAGCGGCAGTGGCCGGGGGACGCGGTGCACGCGTTGTGCGCGGTGCTGCGCAGCCGGGGGCGGACGCTGGGCGTGCTGACGTTCCTGCGCGGGTCGGGGCGCAGCCGCTTCGAGCGCGTGGACGCGACGTACGCGGAGGACGTGGCGGTGCGGATCGCCACGGCGCTGGATCTGGCCCAGCTGGCGAAGGAACGGCAGCAGTAGCGGCCGCTCGGCGCCGGGCCTCAGTGCTGGTAGAAGATCCGGTCGCGGTACTCCTCGAACACGCGGGCGTTCCATTCGTGGCCGCCGTCGACGTTGCCGGAGCGCAGCAGCGGGGGCTCGATGCCGCGGTCGGCGAGGGTGGCCGCGGTGGTGGCGAGGACCGCTTGGAGCAGGGCGCTGGTGACGACCGTGGAGGCGGGGGCGAAGGGGGCCGGGATGGTGTCGAGGGTGAGTTCGGCGTCGCCGATGGCGATCTTCGAGTCGAGTACGACGTCGCAGTGGTCCTTGAGGTACGTGCCGGAGGAGTGCCGGGAGGCGGTCTCGGCGGCGTAGGCCACGGAGGTCACGCCGATGACCTTGGCGCCGCGGGTGCGGGCGGTGACGGCCATCTCGACGGGCAGGGCGTTGCGGCCGGACAGAGAGATGATCACGAGGGTGTCGCCGGCGCGTAGGGGCGAGGTGTCCAGGACGGCGGTGGCGAGTCCGTCGACGCGTTCCAGGCGGGAGCCGAGGGTCGCGGGCATCACGTCGACGCCGACGAGGCCGGGGGCGGCCAGGAGGTTCATGAGGGCGAGGCCGCCCGCGCGGTAGACGACGTCCTGGGCGGCGAGGGAGGAGTGCCCGGCGCCGAAGGCGAACAGTCGGCCGCCGGCGGCGACGGTGTCGGCGAGGAGGGTGCCGGCGGCGGTGATGGCCTCGGCCTCCTCGTCGCGGACGCGTTGCAGGAGCCCGATCGCGGCGTCGAAGAACAGGTCGGCGGGTGTGCCGTCGCTCATGCGGTGCCCCTTTGCGCGGTCGACGCCGTGGTCCGTGGCGCGGAGGTCCGTGGCACGGAAGTCTGTGTCGCGGATCACCCTCCGGTCTGGACCATCTCGGTGTCAATACGGCCGGGGGTGGCAGCGGCGGGCCCGAGCCGCCGGGCTCCTGTTTTCCCCGCGTCCCCCGCTTGTCAGTGGGATCCGGCAGAATTGGTGACAGGGCCAGCGCACGCACGCGGCCGGGCTTCCGGCAGAGGTAATCGAGGGGCACGTATGTCCGGACTGATCGACACCACGGAGATGTATCTCCGCACCATCCTCGAGCTTGAAGAGGAAGGCGTGGTCCCCATGCGCGCCCGCATCGCGGAGCGGCTCGACCAGAGCGGGCCGACGGTGAGCCAGACGGTGGCGCGGATGGAGCGGGACGGCCTGGTGTCCGTCGCCAGCGACCGCCATCTGGAGCTGACCGACGAGGGCCGCCGGCTGGCGACGCGCGTGATGCGCAAGCACCGGCTCGCCGAGTGCCTGCTGGTCGACGTGATCGGCCTGGAGTGGGAGCAGGTGCACGCCGAGGCGTGTCGCTGGGAGCACGTGATGAGCGAGGCGGTGGAGCGGCGGGTGCTGGAGCTGCTGCGCCACCCGACCGAGTCGCCGTACGGCAACCCGATCCCGGGCCTGGAGGAGCTGGGCGAGAAGGACGGCGCGGACCCGTTCCTCGACGAGGGCATGGTCTCGCTGGCCGACCTGGATCCGGGTGCGGACGGCAAGACCGTGGTCGTACGCCGGATCGGTGAGCCCATCCAGACCGACGCGCAGCTGATGTACACGCTGCGGCGGGCGGGTGTGCAGCCCGGTTCGGTGGTGAGCGTGACGGAGGCGGCCGGCGGGGTGCTGGTGGGCAGCGGCGGCGAGGCGGCCGAGCTGGAGGCGGACGTCGCCTCCCATGTGTTCGTCGCCAAGCGCTGAGCGCCGGTAGACCGGAGCGTCTCTCAACTTCCGCTGTTCGTGGGGTAGTTGACGCCCTCTCTCGGCGTCGCCGCGGGGTCTGTCGAACGCGTCGAATCCGAGATTCAGTGCTCCGAATCGCAGCGCTCGAACGTTTCGCGTGCGAGGCTGTCGCGAGAGGCATATGACCTGAGGGGGCGGGGAGGATGTGCCGAAGGCGTGAAGACGGACCGGGGGTTGGCCCCGGCACCCTTCGGTGCCGGGGCCTGTCCTCCCCAGTGCTGACCCGGAGCCCCGAGCTCTCAGGGTCATCCCCTCGGACCGTCTTCCCCGAGCGGTCCGCCCCCCGCAGAAGGAATCCCCCTGGTGGCGCCGATCATGCCTGGGGAGGGGTCACTCGAACGAGGGGTGTTGCCCGCAGGACCCCGATTTTCGAATAGATATTCGATAGTCTGCAGCGGTACCGAAGCAGCACGAAGCGATACGAGGCGACACTAGGCACGCGGAGCAAGGGGGGTGCCAGGCTCATGGCACGACGCATCGACGTGACAGGAGCCGGCGGCGTACACCTCGCCGCCTGGGAGTTCGCGGACCCGCCCAAGGCGGAGGATCCGGCGCGGCCGCACGCTGACCGTCCCGACCCGGACCGTTCGTTCCCCGGCGTGCTGTTACTGCACGGCCTGATGGGCCGCGCCTCGCACTGGGCCTCCACCGCCCGCTGGCTCTCCGACCGGCACCGCGCCGTCGCCCTCGACCAGCGCGGCCACGGCCAGAGCGACAAGCCCCCGCAGGCCGCGTACACGCGTGAGGCGTACGTCGAGGACGCCGCGGCCGCCATCGAGCAGCTGGACCTCGGCCCGGCCGTGCTCATCGGCCACGCCATGGGCGCGCTGACCGCCTGGCAGCTCGCCGCGAAGCGCCCCGAACTGGTCCGGGGCCTGATCATCTGCGATATGCGGGCCTCCGCGCTGGGCGCGGCCTCGCAGCGCGAGTGGGCCGACTGGTTCAAGTCCTGGCCCGTCCCCTTCGCCACGCTCGCCGACGTACGCAAGTGGTTCGGCGAGGACGATCCCTGGGTGGAGCGGCCGAACCCGGCGCGCGGGGAGTTCTACGCCGAGGTGATGCACGAGGGCACCGACGGGTGGCGGCCCGTCTTCGACCCCGACCAGATGCTGAAGTCCCGGGAGACCTGGGTGTACGACGCGCACTGGGAGGAACTGGCCCAGGTGCCGTGTCCCGCGCTGGTGGTGCGCGGGGTGGACGGGGAGCTGGGGCGGGCGGAGGCGCAGGAGATGGTGCGGGTCCTCTCCAAGGGGGAGTACGCCGAGGTGGCCGAGGCGGGGCATCTGCTGCCGTATGACCGGCCGGAGGCCTGGCGGGCGGCTGTGGAGCCGTTTCTTGATCGAGTGGGGGAGTGAGGGGCGCGGACCGGAGGGGCGGCGATGTTGTCTCGCGGCTGCGGGTACATCGTGGTTGCTCCGCGCGGCGGTAGCCGCACATCGATACAGCCCCGCGCCCGTTACGGGGCGCTGGGGTCACCCCCTGCTGACAGCCGTCAGGATCTCCGGCAGGCTCGCCGCCGTGCGCGGTGCCGCCAGGCGCAGGCCCGCCCAGGTGATCGCCGCCCCGTAGGCCGCGCCCACCGGCAGCAACACCCATGTCCACTCCCCGCCTCCCGCGCTCACGTTCAGCGTGATCGTCAGGGCGATGACGGGGGCGCACAGGAGGGCCGCCGAGACCATGCCGCCGAAGATCGCGATCCAGGCCAGGCCGGCCTGACCGGCGGCGACGTTCTTGTGGCCCTCCTGGGGGATGGAGTACGGGAAGCGGGCCGAGGTCCAGGCGCCGGTCGCCAGCATCGCGCCGAGCAGGGCGAAGGACAGGCCGAGCACCTCGGGCAGCCGGGGCCAGTCGCCCAGCATGGCCGTGGTCAGGACGGTCACCAGCGTCGCGTACGGCAGGGTGATCACCAGCAGGGCCAGCGCGCGCCCGCGCAGTTCGACATAGGCGTCCCGCGGGGACGAGATGGTCATCGCGACCATCCAGAAGGCGGAGGTGTCCTGCCCGAACTGGTTGTACATCTGGATGCCGAGCATCCCGGCGGCGAAGCACGCGAAGTAGATCGACCCGGTGCCCTGGAGGGCGTTGAAGACGGGCACGATCAGGCCGATGGCCAGCGAGGTCACCCAGGCGGCCTTGGTCTTGGGGTCGCGCCAGACGTAGCGCAGGCTGCGCGCCATGACCGTTCCGGTACGGCCGGAGGGGAGCAGGTGCCCCAGGCCCGCGCCGTCGGAGGAACGGCTCCGGACGGCCGAGCCGGGCGCCTGGAGCGTCGAGCCGTCCGGTGCGGTCATCAACCGGGTCAGGGTCCGCGCCCAGGCGCCGACCAGCAACGCCAGCGCGGCCACGGACAGGCCCAGCTGCGCGGCGGCCGTGCCGTACGCCCCTTCGCTCGCCGAGTGCACCGCGCCGATCGCCGACGCCGGCGGCAGCCAGCGCACCACGTCGGCCACCGGCGCGAGCTCCCCGAGCCCTGCCGAACCGAGGCTCCGGGCCCCGAAGTTGACCAGCTGCGCCCCGATGGCGATGACCAGGCCGCTCAGTACGGCCAGGTCACGGCCCTTGCGGCTGCTGAGCAGCCGTACGTTCGCGGCGGCCACGGCCCGTGCGAGGGCCACGCAGACCAGCAGCGCGAGGGCGACGGCGACGACCGCGACGCCGTACCCGGCCGCCCCGTGCGCCACGGCCGCCGCACAGCCCACCAGCAGCAACAGTGAGAACAGCGGGCCGATGCCGACCAGGGAGGCGGCCAGCAGGGCCCGTACCAGCGGTCGTGGCCGCAGCGGGAGCATCACCAGGCGGGTCGGGTCCAGGGTCTCGTCGCCGCTCGGGAAGAACAGCGGCATCACCGCCCATCCGAGCGCCAGCACGGCCGCCCCCGGCACGGCCACGGCATCCGCGTGCGCATGGCCGCGCAGCATGATCAGGCCCAGCAGCTGCACCGCCCCGAACAGCAGCGCGAGCACGGCCGACACGACGAACGCGGCCCGTCGGCCACCGGACTGCCGCAGCCCGTTGCGCAACAGCGACAGCTTCAGCCGTACGACGGTGGCGGTCACGTCCGTCATCGGGCCGCCCCGCCGCCCAGCCAGTCCAGGTCGGCCCCGGCGTCCCGTCCGCTCGCCCCGACCAGTTCCAGGAAGGCGGCCTGGAGGGTGCCGTGCGCCCCGCGCACGTCCGCCAGGGTGCCCGTCGCACGGATCCGCCCGGCCGCCATCACCGCCACCCAGTCGCACAGCGACTCCACGAGTTCCATGACGTGGGAGGAGAAGACGACGGTCGCGCCGGAGGCCGTGTAGCGCTCCAGGACGCCCCGGATGGTCTGCGCGGACACCGGGTCGACGCCCTCGAACGGCTCGTCCAGGAAGAGGACTTCGGGGTTGTGGAGGAGAGCCGCCGCGAGCCCGATCTTCTTGCGCATGCCGGTCGAGTAGTCGACGACGAGCTTGTGCTGGGAGCCGGCGAGATCGAGTACGTCCAGGAGCTGGGTGGCCCGCTTGTCGACCTCGGCGCCGGGCAGTCCGCGCAGCCGGCCGGTGTAGCCGAGCAGTTCGCGTCCGGAGAGCCGCTCGAAGAGCCGCAGCCCTTCGGGCAGCACGCCGATACGGGCCTTCACCGCCACCGGGTCCTGCCACACGTCGTGCCCGACCACCTCGGCACTTCCCTGGTCAGGCCGGAGCAGCCCGGTCACCATGGAGAGGGTGGTGGTCTTTCCGGCCCCGTTGGGCCCGACCAGCCCGACGAACTTCCCGGCGGGCAGCGACAGATCGATCCCGCCGACGGCCACCTGCTGCCCAAACCGCTTCCAGAGCCCACGAACACGAACGGCATCGGTCATGCCAGAACCCTACGGGGGAGTCGGGTCTACGAGAGTGCGGGTGGACGGGGGGCTGGGGATGGGAGGTTTCGCTTACCGGCGCCGACAGGATGCCGCTGCGCCCACCCGTGCCGCCTGGGGGGCACCTCCCAGGCTCTTAAGGCACTGGGGGAGGCACGATTGCCCGCAGCTGAGTAGGACGCGGCTGGGCAGCGCCCCGTAAGGGGCGCGGGGAACTGCGCGAGCAACCACACGCGACCTGAACTCGCGCACCCACCGCACCCGGCAACCCTGTAGGCGCTACCGGTCCCGCCCGCACGCATAGGCCAGCGCCGAGATCAGCTCCTCCGCGTCCGGCAGCCACCGGTTCGCCGGTGTCGGCCGGCAGGCCCACTGCACCGCGCCCCGGGAGCCCAACCGCGTCGGCGGCGCCGGCACGTACGCGCCCTCACCCAGCGCCGTGAGGTCCAGCGACGCCGGCGCCCAGCCCAGCTTCCGTACCAGCTCCGGCACCTTCACCGACCCGCCCGGCAGCACGAAGAACTGCATCAAGCGGTCGGGCGTGAGCGTCACCGGCCCGAGCGTCAGCTCCATCCGCTCCATCCGGGCCAGCGCCAGGAACCCGGCCGTCTCCGGGACGGACAACGCGTCGAAGGTCCGCCCCGTCGGCAGCAGGATCGACGCCGTCGGCTGCTTCTGCCACATCCGGCGCGCCACCGTCGCACTACCGGTCGCCTGCGACGCCCAGTCCGGGCGCGCCGCGTGCGCGCCGGGCGCCGCGCACGCGACCTCCCCGCAGGAACAGCACTGCACCCCCTCGACCGCTTCCAGCCAGGTGCCGGGGAAGACGTCCCAGTGGCGCTCCTCGGCGTAGCGTACGGCGGTCTCCAGCAGCGATTCCCCGCGCTGCTTCGGAATCTGAGCGGCTTCGGTGCCGACGATCGTCTCTTCCACGTTCATCACAACTCCCGCACCCACCTGGAGTTACGGGCGTAGCGCGCGCGGGGGAGGAGCATCCTTTCCGCAACTGGGGCGCATGGATGCACGTGTGGGGGCGCGCAGGAGGAACCGGGGCGTGAGCGGGTAGTCACGTGTGGGGGGTTGGCGGCGGTCCTACCCGCAATTCCGCTGCTTTTACCCGGCAATCCTCGCATGTCCCGCATTTTCGGCATGTCCGCTGGGCAGTGATCGTCAAGGCCGGATCTTTTCCCTACAGGGAGTTCGCAGGGGGTACGCCATGGCCGCAAGGCCGCTTGTCGCGCGGCAGCCGAACGAACGGTTGCAGGCGCTCATCCAGGAGGCGGGGTGCTCGAACGCCGGGCTCGCCCGCCGGGTCAACATGTGCGGCGCGGAGCACGGTCTCGACCTCCGGTACGACAAGACGTCCGTGGCCCGCTGGCTGCGCGGACAGCAGCCGCGGGGCCGCGCGCCCGCGATCATCGCCGAGGCGCTGGGGCGCAAGCTGGGCCGTACGGTCACGATCGACGAGATCGGCATGGCCAACGGCAAGAACCTCGCGTCGGGCGTCGGCCTCCAGTTCTCGCCGACGGTCCTGGGGGCCATCGAACAGGTCTGCGAGCTGTGGCGCAGTGACGTGGGCCGCCGGGACTTCCTCTCCGGTTCCTCGGTCGCCGCGTCCGCGCTGGTCGAGCCCAGCCGGGACTGGCTGATCTCGGCGCCGGACGCGCAGGTGGCGCGGCAGGCCGGGCCGCGGGTCGGGCCGTCGGACGTCGCGGCCGTGAAGGCCATGACACAGGCGCTCACCGACCTGGACCACCAGTACGGCAGCGGGCATGTGCGCCCGGTCGTCGTGCACTACCTCAACAGCGTGGTCTCCGGACTGCTCGCCGGGTCCTACCGGGAGTCCGTGGGGCGGGAGTTGTTCGCGGCCGTCGCCCGGCTCACCGAGCTCGCCGGGTACATGGCCGTCGACACCGGGCAAGCCGGGCTCGCCCAGCGGTACTACATCCAGTCGCTGCGCCTGGCGCAGGCCGCCGGTGACCGCGGTTACGGCGGCTACGTGCTCGCCGCCTCCATGAGCCACCTCGCGGCGCAGCTCGGAAACCCGCGGGAGATCGCTCAGTTGGCGCGGGCGGCGCAGGAGGGGGCGCGCGGGCGCGTGACTCCGCGCGCGGAGGCCATGTTCTACGCGGCCGAGGCCCGCGGGCACGCGCTGCTGGGCGACGCGCGGTCGGCGCAGCTGGCGTCCGGGCGTGCGGTGTCGGCGATGGAGGCCGCCGATCCGTCCTCCGGGGACGACCCGGCGTGGATCGCGCACTTCGACGAGGCCTATCTCGCCGACGAGTTGGCGCACTGCCACCGCGACCTGGGCCAGGCCGAGGCGGCCGCGAGGAGCGCGGAGCAGTCCCTGGCCGGGCACCCGCCGACGCGGGCGCGGCGCCGCGCGATCGGCTATGTGCTCCTCGCCACGGCGCAGGTGCAGCAGCGCGAGATCGAACAGGCCTGTGCCACCGGGCTGAAGGCGGTGGAACTCCTTGAGACGGTCCGCTCCAACCGGGGCGCCGAGTACCTGGAGGACTTCCAGCAGCGCCTGGAGCCGTTCCGGGACGAACCGGTCGTCAGGGAGTTCGGCGCCCGGCTGGATCTGCAGGCGGCCGCATGAATTCATGCCCCGCGGATGCGTGAACGTGTGGGAAACCACACCTTGCCGTGCGAGAGGCGGCATATACAGCGCACCGCGGGGCGGTTTTGTTACTGCTGTGGCAGGGAAGAAGATCGCGCCCTTGGCTGCGTGGCACCTTGCTGAGGGGACCCGGTAGCGTGAGCCGACGATTCACAAGGTCCCCCATTAGTAGGAGTCCCGGTGACGCAGAGTGGACAGGGCGAGCCCGCGCGCGAAGGCATCGTGCTGCCCTCCGACGGTGGCGAGCCGCTGCTGCCGGGCATGACGGGCGTTCCCGCCCCCCTATCACAGCCGCCCGCCCCCGCACCGGCGCCGACCACCGCGCCCTCCGAGGGTCAGGCCTGGGGACAGCCGTGGGGGCCCGGTCACCAGCAGGGCGCGCCGCAGCCCGAGCAGGGCTGGCCGCAGGCGGCCGGCCAGGAGTGGAACACCCAGGAGCCGGCGCCCGAGCTGCCGCCCGCCTGGAACGCCCAGTCGCACGCCGCGCAGTCCCAGGCCGCGCAGAACCAGGCCGACCGGTACGGGTCCCCCGGCTCCGGCGCCGGCCCGCTCCCGCCGGAGGGGGCGCCCGCCCCGTCGTACGGCGGCGGCTACGAGCAGTCGTACGGCTACGGCGCACAGCCCCAGCAGCCGTACGGCGCCCCGCTGCCCCAGGCCGGCGGCCAGGACCCCTACGGCGCCCCGGGTGCCGCGCTGCCGCCCGCCGTCCCGCACGGAGGCCACGGCGGGTACCCCGGTGCCCTGCCGTCCGCCGACGAGGGCGCGACCCAGTACATCCCGCCGGTGCCCGCCGCGCCGGTGGGCGAGGGGGCCACGCAGTACATACCGCCGGTGGCGGCGGCTCCCGAGGGGGCCACCCAGCTGATACCGCCGATCGGCCCGGGTGTGCTGCCGCCGGAGAGGTCCCACGAGCAGACCACCTTCCTGGGCCGGCAGTCCGCGCCCGCCGCGCACTCCGACGCCGAGGCCACGCAGTACATCCCGCCGTACCAGGCCGGTGCCGAGCAGGGCGGCGACCGGCAGCCGCCCGCCGAGTTCGACAACCTCTTCCGCAGCGGGCCGGGCGGCGAGCCCCCGGCCGCGTCCACGGCTCAGCTGCCGCGCTTCCAGCAGCCGCCGCCGAGCTTCCAGCAGCAGCCGGCGTACACCCCGCCCCCGTCGTCGTACGACCACGACCACGACCACGACCGGGACGGTGACGGCGGTGGCCGGGGCGGTCGTGGCCGGTCGAAGGTGCCGGTGATCGCAGCCGTCGGGATCGGGATCGCCGTCCTCGGGATCGGGGCCGGTGCCCTGTTCAGCGGGGGCGGCGGGGACTCGGGCGACGACAGCAAGACGGTCGCCGCGTCCGCGCCCGCCGGCGACGGGTCCTCGTCGGCCGCGGCCGACGAGGGGAAGGCGCAGGCCGCCGCCCTGGACAAGCTGCTCGCCGACAGCGGCAGCAGCCGGGCCGCGGTGATCAGTGCCGTAGCCAATGTGAAGCAGTGCAAGGACCTGGACGGCTCCGCCTCCGACCTGCGCAATGCCGCCACGCAGCGGGCCGCGCTGGTCACCCGGCTGTCGAAGCTGTCCGTCGACAAGCTGCCGGGCAACGCCGAGCTGACCAGCGCCCTCACCAAGGCCTGGCAGGCCTCCGCGAACGCGGACAACCACTACGCGGCCTGGGCCGACCAGGCCAAGGGCAAACACGGCTGCCACAAGGGCCAGGCCCGCGCCACCGGCCAGACCGCGGCCGGCAACCAGGAGAGCATCACCGCCAGCTCCCAGAAGGTGAAGGCGGCCGCGCTGTGGAACACGATCGCGAGCAAGTACGGGCTGACCCAGCGGCAGCCCACCCAGCTGTGAGAGCGGGCCGGCGGTAAGAGCCGGTCAGCGGGTCGGCCGGGTCAGCCGGCCGGCCCGGCCGGTCAGGTGAGGTTCGCGTTCTCCAGGATCTTGGTCATGTCCAGCGCGTTCTTGTTCGCCGACTGGAGCAGGCCGCCCCTGACCGTCTGGACGTTCACGTCGGTGTTGACCAGCCGGGAGAAGCCGGCCGCGGACAGCTTGCCCTGGTAGGGCCAGGACAGCGACGGGGTGAGGCCGCCGGTGGAGACCTTCAGGCCGTCGTTGAGGGTGCGGCGCACACTGTCGGCGCTGACGTCGCCGGTGCCGATCTTCTTCAGCGCGGCGATCAGGACCTGGTAGGCGATCCAGGTCGTCTGCACCCCGGCGTCGGCCGGGTCGATCCGGTTGTCGCCGAAGGCCTCCTTGCTGATGACCTTCTTCATCGGGTCCCAGCGCGCGTCCGAGGCCACCGGGTACCAGCCGGTGATGTACGACCCCTCGTACGGGCCGGACGCACCGCCGGTGGAGTTGATCACCGTCTGGTCGACGCTGCCGACCTCGGCGGCCGTCTTCACCTTCGGGTAGTCCTGGCGGGCGCGCTGGAAGTTGTCCATGAAGGTGGCCGTGCGGTCACCGAGCTCGGGAACCACACAGCCCGTCTTCAGCGAGTCCGAGGTGGCGCTCTCCAGCGCCTTCTGCGACTGCTTGTCGTACTCGGTGAGGTCCTCGGCCGCCAGCTGGTCGTTCGACTTGGCGTGGCTGCCGGCCTGCAGGCCCGAGTCGAGCAGCTGGGGCAGCTGGTCGCCGGCGATGGTGTCCGGGCGGACCAGGGTGACCGGGCCGCACTTGTCGGCCAGCGCCTCCCCGAGTCCGGACAGCAGGGTGAGCTGGCCGCCGTTGACCGGGTAGGAGACGGGGCTGGTGAACTCCTCGTTCGACGCCCCGTAGCCGCCTATGTAGGGGATGGCGGCGCCTTCCAGCGCGGCGAAGTAGGAGTCGCCGAACTGGCTGTAGGAGCCGACGACGGCGACGACGTTCTCGTCGGCCGCCTTCTGAGCGCAGTTCGCGGCGCCCACGCTGGAGTTGTGGTCGTTGCAGGTGATCAGCTTGAGCTTGTGGCCGTCGACGCCGCCCTGGGAGTTGACCCAGTGGACGATGGCCGACGCCATGGCGGGCATGCCGGGCTTGTTGGTGGCGCCGGTCTTCTGCGGCGCCCAGGTCATCACCTTGATCTCGTCGTCCCCCGAGCCCGAGAATCCCGGGACGACCCCGCAGCCGGCGGCGAGTGACGCACAGGCCGTCATGGCCACCGCGGACAGCGCGATGGCTCTGACGCGCCGGTGGGTCGTGGGGAGGACGGTGCTGAGTGTGGGACGCCTGCCGGTCATGGACACGCACGATTCCGTCACATCACTAACCTCCGAGTGACCCATGGTCAATGAGAGGTGACGCGCAGGTGAATTGCGGGGGCCGGTGACGGGAGTGTGACGAGGAACGTACGATCGATGACCGTGCAAGGTTCGGAGAACTCTTCCCGTCGCGGCCGTCGCTCCTCCACCATGGGCGGCATGCCACTCAATGACATGCCGTGGTGGCGCTGGCGCAGCAATGTGCGCTCCGCGCTGCACATGCTCTCCGACCCGGAGTTCCAGCGGAACGTCTGGCTGGCCGGCCAGGAGGGATACGGCGACGTGACCGACGCGGTCTACCGGCTGGTCGAGGACACCTGGCTGGACAACTGGTCTGCGGAGAAATACGTCGGGACGATATTCCGCGACTCGCAGGAGGCGGCGCTCGTCGACACCGCCGTCCTGCGGGTGCTGCGGATCATGCACCAGGTCGGGCCGGACGCGCCGGTCTCCGCGTACCTCGACCACCAGGCGTGGCCGGACGCGGTCCGGGCGGCCCGGGACGCGCACACGCGCCTGGCGGCGAGTGACGGCGACGACCCGGACATCCCGCCGCGCAGCCTCGAGGTGCTGCGGATCATGACGCGGGCGGCGTGAGTCCGCGAAGCGGACGCTGACCGCCCGGGGCGGCCGGGCATGAGATTCTGTGGTGCATGACGGATCAGTCCACCCGAGCCCAGGCCGCCCTGGCCGACCAGTACGTCCTCACCCTCTCCTGCCCGGACAAGCAGGGCATCGTGCACGCCGTGTCGAGCTACCTGTTCATGACCGGCTGCAACATCGAGGACAGCCAGCAGTTCGGGGACCACGACACGGGTCTGTTCTTCATGCGCGTGCACTTCTCGGCCGAGGCGCCGGTGACGGTCGACAAGCTGCGGGCCAGCTTCGCGGCGGTCGGTGACTCCTTCCACATGGACTGGCAGATCAACCGGGCCGACGAGC
Source organism: Streptomyces sp. NPDC054813 (assembly GCF_053611365.1). Taxonomy (NCBI): domain Bacteria; kingdom Bacillati; phylum Actinomycetota; class Actinomycetes; order Kitasatosporales; family Streptomycetaceae; genus Streptomyces; species Streptomyces sp. NPDC054813. The sequence continues at coordinate 94,979 of NZ_JBSHAF010000034.1, forward strand.
GGATGCGCGTCGTCCTCATGGTCAGCAAGTTCGGGCACTGCCTGAACGACCTGCTCTTCCGTGCGCGGATCGGCGCGCTGCCGGTGGAGATCGCCGCGGTGGTCTCCAACCACACCGAATTCGCGGAGCTCGTGGAGTCGTACCACGTCCCCTTCCGCCACATCCCGGTGACGAAGGAGACCAAGGCCGACGCGGAGGCCCAGCTCCTCGAGCTGGTCCGCGAGGAGAACGTCGAGCTGGTCGTCCTGGCCCGGTACATGCAGGTCCTCTCGGACGACCTGTGCAAGCAGCTCAGCGGCCGGATCATCAACATCCACCACTCGTTCCTGCCGAGCTTCAAGGGCGCCAAGCCCTACCACCAGGCGCATGCGCGGGGCGTCAAGCTGATCGGGGCGACGGCGCACTACGTCACGGCGGACCTCGACGAGGGGCCGATCATCGAGCAGGAGGTCGAGCGGGTGGGGCACGGCGTCACCCCGGACCAGCTGGTCGCGATCGGGCGGGACGTGGAGTGCCAGGCGCTGGCGCGGGCGGTGAAGTGGCACGCGGAGCGCCGCATCCTGCTCAACGGCCGGCGAACGGTCGTCTTCGCCTGACCGTTCGGCTCGCCCGAGGGGCGGGGTGGTTGCGGTCGTACGGCGACCGCGGGTGGCTCGTGGCCGTTCGCGCAGTTCCCCGCGCCCCTGGAAAAGACGGGGCTGCGCCCCGCTAGAAGCTTTACGGG